>JAFQKF010000018.1 GCA_017397105.1 Clostridia bacterium
AACAACTCTTTCTGCTCGTCTGTCATGGCGGCTTTGAGCTTTTCTTCATTTCTGCCAATTAGCTCCAGTAATTTCTTATACTACATAGAAGAAGTATCGTACTCCGTTGGCTCGATATTACCGTACCAAAATTCTTCAAGCAATCTCATACCGAACCCTCCTCGTAGATCATTTCCTGGAGGACGATTTCCTCGGCTCGGTTGCGGATGCTGTTCATTGCTCCAACCCACGCCATCTGATCGTGCTGCTTTATATCCTCTGTCACGCCTTCAGAGGCTTTCATTTGCTCAATGATAAATTCAAAACGGCGCTGTGCCTGCTCATTTAGATCAGCGAGATATGTCCATAGCTGACCGCTGAGAACGAGATCGTTAAAGCGGATCGGACGATATTCTCTCAAATACTCCCTGTGCATACGTCCCCACCGACCAATAGGTCTGTTTTCATCTGGTAAACGAATATCGGGAATATAGTAATCACCACAACGGATATAGTTTAGTTCCTGCATCATATGTACCTCCAATAAGATTCAAACGTTCTGTTAAAGATAGAAAAAGGCGATACCTGGTTGTGAAAACCAAGTATCGCCAATTTTTCTTGTCGCACTCCTGTACGGCAGCTACCCTATGCCAGTAATGTTCTCATACTGTCTTATTGGAAACTACCTTGGTGTGCTTTTTTGCGGTTTGAGGTGTTATTGACTTTTAACATTTTTTATGTTAACATATTTCAGAGGTGGAAATTTATGGAGTTTATTAAATTTGTTGAACAAATCCCTAATATTACAATCGCCAAAAGAGTTGCTTCTGCATATGTGGCAGATTACAGGCGATTGGAACTCGAAGAAATAAAAGAATGCTTAATCAAAACTGCTAAGCAATATACATCATATGAGAATATTGCAAATAGCATTGAACAACTCAAACTTGATTCAAATAGAGCAGTTAGAATTATTGCGCCAATTTTGCTTCGAGATTATTTGCTTGATCAAGATGATTTTATTTCTACCTGCAAAGAAACTGAAGCGGCAGTTTTTAATTATGAAAAAACCATAATTGATGAGTCTAATAATTTTAATATTGATAAAATTTCAAAGGATTTAGCTTTGCTTAAGCATATGTTGGATACTGCGTGGGCTCATAATAATGATATTTCTGTTGATGAAAAGAATCTCTTAGATTCATTAAGGAAGTATCTTTCAATTACAATTAGAGAACAGCATGTCTTAGAAGCTAAGTCAGGAAGATTTCCTAATTTTGGCAATTCTTTACATTCTTTCGAGGATATTGATGCAGCAAGGAAAGCATTACAGGCAAAAGGTTTGCTTATGGCTGTTAAAAATGCCGATGGTGTGATGTGTGACATTATTCCAGATGATATAGCTTACGAGATTCGTAAGTATTATAATATTGAAATCCGTTCTTATGGCTACGAAAAAATGGTGGATTATGTTGTTAAAAAAACCAAAAAGCAGTATTTAATTGATATTGTTCTCAAGGCAAGCAATCATTATAAAAAGGCAAACATTGAGGTTTCAAATAATCCTACAGTAAACGAACTGAGAAGTATTATTTTAAAAGCTGTACAACCTTCAAATTTGATTGGTGGTTTTTCAGCGTATGACGGAATGAATGTTGAGATACTTTCAAACTGGTGCCTTGATTTGGGATTGAATACCTCGGGAACCAAAAAGACTCTTATTGATAGAATTTTAGCGTATTATGATTCAGTCAGGCGAATTGAAATAAAATCTGAAGATGAAAGAGAAAAGCTTGTTTCTGTTTATAAGGAATTGGCGTGGCGTGATTTAAAGTTTTTGCGAGCAAATAACATTATTGATAAAGATTTACAATGTGAGCATTATTTTGAAGATGCAACCGATTATATTTTTGAAAAAATGTTATTGAACAAGCCACTTACATTAACGGGTACGGATCATCCGGACGGAAAGCTTTCGTTTAAAGATCGTTATATAATGTGGGATAATAAATCAAAAGAGACTCCTGTAAATTTAAAAGATCATATTCAACAGTTTGATAGATATATAAAAACCTCAGACAAAGAAGTTGCAGTGTTTATGGTTATAGCACCTGATTTTACTTCTCAAAGTGTACAAGAATGTGTTGATTATTCTCTTAATAATGACACGCAAATTCTGTTGATTACAGCTGATGAATTGAAAAGTGTTGCCGAATCTTGGTTGAAGAATCATGAGGGCGAAACATTTAATTTAGGTTACTTCAAACAGAATGGTAGATTTGATATAAAACTTCTTAAAATTTAGTGTTTAAAATTCAAGTAAAAACAGTCGCTTGCCTCGGTAAGTGGCTGCTTTCTTTTTGTGCAAATACACCAAATGAACATCTTGCTGTTTGTGCGCAATCGCTAAGAGTGCCAAAAGATTTTTAATTGAAAATTTTCTGTTGCTTAAACTTTTTATTTGTGATATCATCTTTTCTCGCAGGCGCATTTTTGGGCAAAGGAGGAGCTTTTCTTGCGTTTTACCTGGTGTGATTACAGTGAGAATATGGCCTTTGTTGAAGCGTGGCTTGATGCGCACGCAGTCAGAGTAACGGGTATGGATGACGGCTGGCGCGATTTTTACACATACTGGAAGAATGAAGAAAACACCGTTTTGGGTGAGAATTTCTGGTGCAAAACCGTATATGAAAACGGCGAGCCCTTTGCTGCTGTCGGTATAGGTCTTTGCGACGGTGTGTTTACCGTAATGGAGCTTTTGATTTCTCCCGAAAAACGCGGAGAGGGCAGGGGCACCGCTCTTCTCAAGGAGCTTTTAAGTGAATCTGTTGCTGTTCTCGGAGTTGAGATTGAAAAAGCCGAGGCGGTTATTTATCCGAGCAACCCGGCATCAAAGCGTGCTTTTGAAAAAGCGGGATTTGTGTTCGACTCTATGAGCGAAGAGGGCGATGTCCTGTATTATTCCTGGAACAAAAACAGTGATATATAAAATAATAAATAACGGAGGTGACGGCCGTGAGCACTAAAGCAATTGCATCAAAGCATATATCCGAGCCGAAAGAAAAAGTAAATATTTTCCCTGCCGTGCTTAATTTTGCAAAGAAAAATGCTGTAATGCTTGTTGCTTTTGCGGCGGCGGCAATCACAAGCGTTTTTGTGCCCGTTGATTATAAATATCTCGGTTATTTTGATTTTAAAACACTTACCTGCCTTTTCTGTGTGCTTGCCGTGGTTTGTGCGCTTAAGAATATCAGCTTCTTTTATATTCTTGCGCAGAAGATAGTGCAATGCTTCAAGAATGCCAGATTGAGCGTGCTTGCATTGGTTTATATAACTTTTATAGGCTCAATGCTTATTGCAAACGATATGGCTCTGCTTACGTTTTTACCCCTCGGATTTTTTGTTCTCAATTCCACGGGCAAGCAGAAATATATGGCGTTTACCTTTATAATGCAGAATATTGCCGCCAATCTCGGCGGAATGCTTACTCCCTTCGGCAATCCTCAGAATCTTTATCTTTATTCAAAATTCAACATTCCGAATCTTGAGTTTATTACAATTATGGCGCCGCCGTTTGTGCTTTCTGTTTGCCTTATCACGCTTTGCTGCCTGATTTTCGTAAAGGCTGAGTCTTTGGAGGTCAAGGGTGAAATGCGTAAACTTCCCCCTGCAAGAACTGCGCTTTATCTTTGTCTTTTTGCGCTGTCCATAGCAATTGTTTTCAGGGGAATTCCCTACCTTGTCGGTCTTGTTGTAATACCCGCAGTTTTGCTTTTTGCTGACAGGGATGCGCTCAAAAAAGTGGATTACGGTCTGCTTTTAACCTTTGTTTTCTTTTTTATTTTTGCAGGCAACATGGCAAGAATCGACATTGTAAGGAATATTTTTTCGTTCCTTATGGAAAAAAGCACTCTGCTTTTCAGCGTTCTTTCCTGCCAGTGCATAAGCAACGTACCTTCCGCCATACTTCTTTCGCAGTTTACCGATAATTACAGGGATTTGCTTGTAGGTGTAAACATAGGCGGCGCAGGCACTCTCATTGCCTCTCTCGCAAGCCTCATAACCTTCAGGGAATATACAAAGCACAATCCCGGCAAAACCGCTTATTACATCAAGCGTTTCCTTGCATTTAACTTCGGGTTCCTGTTTATTCTTACAGGATTTATGTGCGCATTAAAATTTATATAAATTCAGTCCGCTCACTCTCGGTGGGCGGATTTTTTATGTGCCGAAAGATTTATAAAATGCCTTTTTGTGATGCATACTTCAATCAGGAGGGATGCTTTATGAAATCACTTTGGATTGATACCGCAAAACGGCCTGAGTTTGATGCACTTAAAGGTGATGCACAAACCGACGTGCTGATTATAGGCGGAGGCATAACAGGGATTTTATGCGCAAGGATGCTTGAAAAGAGCGCGGTGGATTATATTCTTGTTGAAGCGGATAGAATTTGCTCGGGAGTTACCGAAAACACAACGGCGAAGCTTACTTTTCAGCACGGCCTTATTTACAGCGAAATAATAAAAAAATACTCGGAAGAGACGGCGCTTAAGTATCTGCTTTCGCAGAAACAGGCGGTTGAAGAATTCTCAAATCTCTGCAAGGAAACACAAAGCGACTTCGCTGTAAAAGATTCTTACGTTTATTCGCTTGATGACCGCGAAAAAATTGAGCAGGAGGTAAAAGCTCTCAACAAGCTTGGCGTAAATGCTGAGTTCTGTGAAAAAACTAAGCTTCCTTTCAGCGTCGCAGGGGCGGTGAAAGTAGAAAATCAGGCTCAGATTCATCCGCTCAGGGTATTGTTTTCTGTTGCAAAGGGTATGAATATTTTCGAAAACACAAGAGTTATTGCTGTTGACGGTAATACGGCTGTAACTCAGTACGGAAAAATAAGGGCAAAAAAGATTATCTTTGCAACGCATTTTCCTTTTATAGACAGATACGGTGCGTTTTTTGTGAAGATGTATCAGCACCGCTCGTATGTTATAGCTTTGAAAAACGCCTCGGATTTTAACGGACTTTACGTTGACGAGGCGGAAAAAGGCTTGTCATTCCGAAATCACGGGGAATATCTTCTGCTTGGCGGCGGTAGCCACAGAACGGGAAAAAACGGTGGCAACTGGAAAGAGCTTGAAGCTTTTGCAAAAAAATATTTCCCTGCTTCCGCAATCGAATACCGCTGGGCAACGCAGGACTGTATGACCCTTGATTCAATACCGTATATCGGGCAGTATTCACGCAGAACCCCCGATTATTTTGCAGCAACGGGTTTTAATAAATGGGGTATGAGCTCGGCAATGGCAGCGGCAATGATTCTTTGCGATCTGGTGCAGGACAGGAAGAATGAATATGCATCCGTCTATTCTCCGGGCAGAAGTATGCTTCATCCTCAGCTTGCGGCTAATGCGGTTCATTTTATTGCCGATATCGTTATTCCGAAAACTCCGCGCTGCCCGCATCTCGGATGTGCGCTAAGATACAATGCTCAGGAGCATTCCTGGGATTGCCCGTGCCACGGCTCACGCTTTGATGAAGACGGCGGACTGATTAACGGCCCGTCAAATAAGAATTTGAATAAATAACAGAAAGTGCGGCTTTATTGCCGTGCTTTTTTCTGTTTGTATTGTACTTTTTAAGAAAAAATGATATAGTGAAAAAAATATTTAAAAAGTTTGTAACGAAACAGCGGAGATAAGTATTAATATACAGATAAACGAAGGGAGGGCAGATATGAAACTGACGGATGAAGTGTATATAAAATATGCGCAGACGGTATACAAATTCCTTTTATCGCAGACCCGTGATGAGGATTTGGCGCAGGAACTTACGCAGGAAACTTTTTATCAGGCGGTAAAGAGCATAGAGCGTTTTGATGAAAGCTGTTCATTTTCCACCTGGCTTTGTGCAATAGCAAAGAACCGGCTTGCCTCTTATCGTAAAAAGCATCCGCAGACGTATGAGCTTGACATCCTCGGCAGCAATTCATACTCTGCCGAGGAGGAAGCGCTTAGTGATTTGGGTAAACTTGAATTGCTGAAAAAGCTTCACGCATCCCCCGAGCCCTACAGAGAGGTTATGTATCTCAGGGTGTTTGGCGATTTATCGTTCAAAGAAATCGGTGAAATAATGGCAAAAACCGAAAACTGGGCAAGAGTTACCTTTTACAGAGGCAAAGAAATGATAAGAAAGGAGCAGGAATAAAATGGAGAAAAAAATTCCGTGTGAGGTTATAAGAGATTTACTGCCAAGCTATGCTGACGGGCTTACGGATAAAGTGACGGACTGCATTATTAAGGAGCATATAAATGAATGCGAGGGATGTGCAGGCGCTCTCGAAAGGATGAAAGACAGTTCTGTTTCGCCCGTGGACGGCGAAAGCAAAAAAGCGGTAAATTTTTTCAAGAAAACGCACAGAAGAAGCGTTATGGCTGTGGTGCTGGGAGTCTTTGTTACGGTTGCGTTGGCGGTTGTCGGCTTGAGCGTAAAAACGTTTATAATCGGTCAGCCGATTGACGGCAAGTTGGTTGACTGTTGGGTAGGCGTTGACGGCAACGTTGTTAACGTAAATGCAGACGCAATAGATTCAAACCTCAATCTTTCTGCCGTTGATTTTGAGTATGACAGCGGAGTTGTAACCGTTACGTTTAAGTCGGTTATGAAGCCCGGCGCATACGAAAGCATTTTTGAAAGCTACGAAGCACAGGGGGAAGTAAAAAGAGTCTGTGTGGATTCAACGGTTGTGTGGGACAACGGTGTTGAAATTTCGCAATATACTTCCGACGTTTTCAACACCCGTCATCCTTATGTTGGCGCAATGGATCAAAATGAAAAAACCGCCGTTGCTCTCAATATGCATAAGGCAATCGGCAGTTTCAAGAATGAACTTCAGACCTCACAGGAACCTTACGGTTGGACGGTTTTCTTTGATAACGATATACCGGCCTCGGAGCTTGAAGTTAAGGAAAGATATATGAAATCCTATGCATATGCGGTCTTGGCGGTTATTGAAAATCTCGGTTCGCTTTCGTATGAATATACTGTGGACGGCGAGATGCGCACCCTTACGGTAACTGCCGCACAGGCGAGCGAGTTTGCAGGGGAGGATATCAAAGAAGTTGGCAGACAGGCATCAAGCCTGCAAAAGCTTATTGACAAAGCCGATATAGGACCTCGAGAATATTAAAAAAACAGCTTGTGCAGTTCAATTAATCTGCACAAGCTGTTTTTGTTGAAGATTTATAAAATATAACCGTATTCAACGGGGTCGTAGTAATTCTGGTGGATTTTTGCATTGCCCTGTGAGTTTACGGTTATGGTGGTGCCGCCTATCATATCTTTATGGTAGTATGCGCCGAAGCCTGTTTTAACCGCATAAGTAAGGGTTATTCCTTCATAAAGAATTGAAAAATCGTTTATGTGGTCGTGGCCTACGAGGATGTTTTTGGTGCTTGCGAGCTCTTTGCAAAGGGCAAAGAATCCGTTGTTTACGGGTGCGGAGGATACGCCTTCATATCTTTTGCCGGATGCGATAGCTGAGAAATCGGGATTGATTTTTCCGTCAACCTCTTCAGGGTTATCGCTTTCGATTTTTACCATATTCCATGCATCGGCATATTCAACAACGGGGATGTGCACTATTACAGTGCTTTCAACGGTGTGACCCTCAATATCTGCAATCGCTTCAACTGCCCATTTGTACCAATCCATCTGATTTTTCCACAGGTGGTCATAACCGCTGACGGTTGTGCCGTCTTCAAGGGGATATGTTGCGGAGTTATGCGTGTCCATCATAAACAGAGTGTGGATTATTTTACCGTTTTCGGTGATGTTGATGATGTAGTTGCCGTAGCCCATATCCTTGGGTCCGAAGCGGAAAAGACTGTATTCCGATTTATACATGAGGTAAGCTGCCCAGAATTCGCCTATTGTTGCCTGACCGTCATGGTTACCCATTACGGGAGCCCAGGGGATGCGGTAGGAATCCAACTGCCTGAAAAGCTCAATGTAAGCCATTGTGCCCCAGGCGTTGTCACCGCTGAGAGTGATAAGGTCGGGGTCGTGGTCAGCTACAAGCTCATCAATAAGCTCCATAGAGTATTCGCCCGTAGGGGTATACATAAGGTCATCTTTAAGCTGAATGTCTGCAAGGTTGAGGATTTTGAAATCCTCACCGGGCGTCTTCTTAAGTTCAATGTAATCATCTTTATCAAACGTATCGGATACCGACCACTCGGTGAAAAAACGGTCCTCGCCGCCTTTTGCCACTAAGCCTACGATAGGTGAAAGCACCTGAAAGAATGCAAGTAAGAATGAAACAACAAGTTTGACTGTTGACATGGAAAAGCCCTCCTCTGAAAGTGTATTATATATTTTATCATTTTTATTTTGTAATTACAACACAAAAATATCTTTGTCATTAATATGCTTTTGTGATGTTGCTTTTAATCGATTCAGGTGGTATAATTACCAAAGAGTTAATTTTGGAAGGGATGTTCCGTTGTGAGTGAATTGAAGAATATTGAACTTACCGCTGAAGATATAAAGCGTGTCAAGGGTCTTGGCTGCCTGCGCGACAAACGCTATCCTGATGTTTTTAACGTGAGGGTTGTTACAAGAAACGGTAAAATCACCACGGATGAGCACAGAGCCATTGCTGATGCTGCTGATAAATTCGGAAGCTCAAGCGTTGCCATGACTTCGCGTCTTTCTCTTGAAATTCAGGGTGTAAAATATGAGAATATTGACCCTCTCATAGAGTTTCTTGCATCTCACAATCTTCAGACAGGCGGCACGGGTGCTCTTGTAAGGCCGATAGTTTCTTGCAAGGGAACAACCTGCCAGTACGGTCTTATCGATACCTTTTCTTTAAGTGAAAAGATGCACGAGAGATTTTATCTTGGTTATCATTCGGTTGCTTTGCCCCATAAATTCAAAATTGCCGTTGGCGGATGCCCAAATAACTGTGTAAAGCCCAATCTCAATGATTTGGGAATAATCGGCCAGCGTGTCCCCGTTATCAATTATGAAAAGTGCAGGGGATGCAAAAAATGCATGGTTGAGTCCGCCTGTCCCGTAAAAGCGCCAAGCGTAAAGGACGGAAAGGTTGAAATAGATAAATCCGTTTGCAACAACTGCGGCAGATGCAAGGGCAAATGTCCCTTTGGTGCAATCGAAAAGTATATTGACGGCTACAGTGTGTACGTAGGCGGAAGATGGGGCAAAAAGGTTGCTCACGGAAGGCGGCTTGGTAAAGTTTTTGAGAGTGAAGAGGAAGTGCTTGATACGGTAGAAAAAGCAATCTGCCTTTTCAGGGATGAGGGTATAGCAGGCGAACGCTTTGCCGACACAATCAACCGTCTCGGTTTTGATTACGTTGAAAAAAAGCTTGTCTGATAATTAAATAATAACCGTTCGGAATCTGCCGGATCGCTCAAGCGAAAAAGGGCCTTAAAACGAATTCCTTTCGGGGTTTCAATACCTTGGAAGGGAGTAGTGTGCCCTCTTGAGCGGTCCGTTTTTATTTTTAAAGGAAGTGTGATTATGAAGAAAACTGTATGTCTTGTTTTGATATGTGCGTTGCTGATGCTTGCAGGCTGTACTTCGCAGAACACAAAGGATTTCGCCGAAAAGAGTGCGGTTGTTTTTACCGATGACCTCGGACGCACGGTGAGTGTGTCGGAATACGAAAGAACAGCGGCGCTTATAGGAAGCTTTGCCGACGTGTGGCAGCTTGCAGGGGGAGAGGTGTGCGCCTGCGCCGATGATGCGTGGGATGATTTTGAGCTTGATTTGCCTGAGGATACCGTAAATCTTGGCAAAACAAAGGAAATCAGCCTTGAAAAACTTCTTTATTCCGACCCTGATTTTGTCCTTGCCAGCGCTAACACAAAGGCAAATCTTGATATTATGCAAACTCTTGAAAATGCAGGAATAACCGTTGCGTATTTTGACGTTTCGGATTTTGAGGATTACCTGAGAATGCTTAAAATCTGCACCGATATAACGGGCAGAGCGGATTTGTATGAGGCGAACGGCATTTCAATAAAATCCCGTATAGATTCGGTAACTGCATATACGAAGGAGCACTTTGGCGAGGATGCACCGACCGTTCTTTGCCTGAGGGCATCTGCGGCAAGTATAAGGGCTAAAAACAGCAAGGATAACGTTCTCGGAGAAATGCTTGCATCCCTTGGCTGTGTCAATATTGCAGACAGTGAGGAATCTTTGCTTGAGAATCTCAGCGTTGAAAAAATAATGCTCGCCGACCCTGATTTTATTTTCACCGTTCAGGTTGGTGATGACACTCAGGGAGTGGAGAAAAATCTTGAAAGCTTTATTGCGGATAATCCCGTGTGGAGCGAGCTTTCTGCGGTTAAAAACGGCAGGGTTTATCATATGGATAAACGTCTTTATAATTTGAAACCCAACGCCCTTTGGGCACAGGCTTATGAAAAACTCAAGGAGATTCTTATTGATGAGCAAGCGTAAAATACTGTCATTATTTATAATGTGTGCGGTGGTTGCGGTTGCCGCCGTGCTGAGTGTTTGCCTCGGCTCTGCGGAAGTTTCTCCTGCTCAGCTTTGGGAAGCCGTTACGGGGCAGACGGAAAATGAAGTGTACCTGAGAATTCTGAAATACGTGCGCCTGCCGAGGACTGCCGCCTGCCTGCTTGCAGGTGCGGCGCTTGCCGTGTCGGGAGCAATTACTCAGGCGGTGCTCGCAAACAGACTTGCGTCCCCCGGCATTATCGGTGTCAATTCGGGTGCAGGCTTTGCGGTGACTGTTTGCTGTGCCGCAGGGGCAGTGTCGGGTATTGCAACTGCAGGAGCGGCTTTTGCAGGTGCGCTGATTGCGGCAATCCTTGTTGCATCGGCGGCGAAAAAAACAGGCTCTTCAAGAGCTACCGTAATACTCGGCGGTGTTGCCGTAAACAGTATTCTCAATGCCGCAAGCGAAGCGGTTGTGACTCTTGTGCCCGAAGCAGGTGCGTTCGGCTCGGATTTCAGAGTAGGCGGTTTCTCGTCTGTGTCGGTTGCAAGGCTTGTGCCTGCCGCCGCAGTTATAATCGTCGCTCTTGCTGTTGTGATGTCGCTTTGCAACGAGCTTGACGTCATAACCCTCGGTGAGGATACTGCTCAGGGTCTCGGGCTTAATGCCAAACGTATGAGATGGGTGTTTCTTGCTCTTGCGGCGTTGCTTGCAGGTGCGGCGGTAAGCTTCTGCGGATTGCTCGGATTTGTAGGGCTTATTGTGCCTCATATCGTCAAACGTATTGCGGGAAACGAGAGCAGAAATCTTTTGCCGATGTGTGCGCTTTTCGGAGCGGCTGCAGTTACCGTATGTGACCTTGTGTCAAGATTAATCTTTGCTCCATATGAGGTTCCTGCGGGAATTCTGCTTTCGCTTACAGGAGGTCCGTTTTTTATATTCATACTCTTAAAGGGAAGGAGAGAGGAAAATGCTTGAAACCGTAAATCTTTGCGCAGGCTACGGAAAAAAACAGATTCTGCACGGTGTTAATATTGCTTTTGAATACGGAAAGATAACCGCCGTAACAGGGCCGAATGCAAGCGGAAAAAGCACTTTGTTAAAGGCGATAATGCGCCTTGCGGATATTCGGTCCGGCTCAGTAATGCTTGACGGAAAAGACGCAGCTGCTTTTTCGTTACCTGAGTTTGCACGCCGTGTTTCTTATCTTCCTCAAAGCAGAAACGTGCCTGATATCACCGTATCACGCATGGTGCTTCACGGCAGATTCCCTTATCTCAGCTATCCGAGAAGATATTCGAAAAGCGATTTGTCGGCGGTGGATGAGGCGCTTGAAAAAATGGGACTTTCCGACGTTGCGCAGCAGAGCCTTTGCAATCTTTCAGGCGGCACACGCCAGAAGGTTTATATTGCAACCGCTCTTGTGCAGGATACACAGACTGTTATAATGGATGAGCCTGCGGCATCCCTTGATATATCCCATACCTTGCAGTTGATGAAGCTGGCAGGCGAGCTTGCAAAAAGCGGAAAAGCCGTTGTTGTTGTGCTTCACGATTTGCCTCTGGCGCTTAAATATGCCCATAAAATTGCAGTTATGGATAAAGGCAGGATTGCGGCATTCGGTACACCGCAGGAAATAGTTCAAAGCGGTTGCATAAATAAAGTCTTTTCCGTTGAATTGAAAAGTGCGGTTTGTGACGGGGAAGTGCAATATTTTTGTATTGAAGAATGAAAGGTTGAACAAAAAAGCAAGAAATCTTGCAAAATCATCTTGAAATCCTGCAAATAATCGTGTAAAATGCAAGAGTATGCGATTATTTACAAGGCGGTGGAGTTTATGAGCAAAAACGTGCAGACCAGAATTGATGCCGTTTACAGCAGCCTTTCAAAAGGGCACAAAAGAATTGCTGATTACATAAAGCTTAATTACGATAAGGCGGCGTTTATGACCGCGGCAAAGCTTGGCGAGGCAACCTCGGTGAGTGAATCCACGGTAGTGCGCTTTGCTTCACATCTCGGTTATGACGGTTATCCTCAGCTGCAGAAGCATCTGCAGGAAACGGTGAAAAGTCACCTCACAAGCGTTCAGCGCATGGAGGTTGCCGCCAGCAGATACAGCGGTGCGGATGTGCTTGATACCGCTCTTTCCGCCGATATTGAGATGATTAAGGCAACGCGTGAAAACGTGTCCAGAGAAGCTTTTGCAAAAAGTGTTGAATCCATAAACAGAGCAAGAAAAATATATATTCTCGGCGTAAGAAGTGCGGCTACTCTTGCGAATTTTGCCGCATTTTATATGAATTTTGTTTATGATAATGTTGTGCTGGTTGATACAACAAGCTCGAGCGAGATTTTTGAACAGCTTTACAGAATCAACAGCGAGGATGTATGCATCGCTATCAGCTTTCCCCGTTATTCCAACCAGACCCTCAGTGCCCTTCGCTTTGCGGCAGGCAGAGGAGCGGTTGTTATTTCAATAACGGACGGTGAAATGTCACCCATCGCTCAGTATGCAACGTATCTTCTTACGGCAAAGAGCAGTATGGTTTCTTTTGTTGATTCTCTTGTTGCTCCGCTCAGCCTTATAAATGCTCTCATTGCGGCGGCGGCGAGTGAAAAGAGTGAGCAGGTTTATTCCAATTTCAGAATGCTTGAAGAAATCTGGGATGAATACAGAGTTTATCAGAAAAACGACGGAGGGGAATCCTGATGCAGGCTGAACTTCTTGTTATTGGAGCGGGAGCGGCAGGGCTCATGGCGGCAGGTACAGCCGGCGAAATGGCGGTTGAAACCGTGCTTCTTGAGCGTAATGACCGACCCGCAAGAAAGGTTATGATAACGGGCAAAGGGCGTTGTAACGTTACAAACGCGTGCGATTCTCTCAATGAGCTTATTGCAAACGTGCCCGTTAACGGCAGATTCCTTTATTCTGCTTTTTCGCGTTTTATGCCAAGCGATACGGTTGATTTTTTTGAAAGTCGCTCGGTAATGCTTAAAAAAGAAAGAGGCAACCGTGTTTTTCCCGTTTCGGATAAGGCGGTTGATATTGTAGATGCTCTTCATAATTTCGCCGTTGATAATGGAGCGGAAATTGTAAAAGGAAGAGCGGTTGAGCTGATAATAGAAAACGGCGAGGTAAAGGGTGCCGTAACCGATGAGGGTGAACGCATTTACGCCAAAGCCGTGATAGTTGCCTGCGGAGGAAAATCTTATCCGCAGACGGGCTCTACGGGCGACGGATATACTCTTGCCCGTATGGCAGGGCATAACATTGTGCCCATAAAGCCTTCACTTGTACCGCTTGAAGCCCACGAGGGTTTTTGCACGGATTTGCAGGGGCTTTCGCTTCGCAACGTGGCAATTAAGGTTGTTGATACCAAAACACAAAAAGAGATATATAAGGATTTCGGCGAGATGCTCTTTACGCATTACGGTGTGTCCGGCCCTATGATTCTCAGCGCAAGCTCTCATATGAGGGAGATGGAAAGGGGCAGGTACAAAATCCTTATTGACCTCAAACCCGGTCTTACCCACGAACAGCTTGATGCAAGAGTGTTGCGTGATTTTGCTGAGAACGTAAACAGGAATTTCATTAATTCTCTCAATGCCTTGCTGCCGAAGAAGCTTGTTCCCGTGGTTGTAAGGCTTTGTAAAGTGCCCATTTCAACCAAGGTAAATCAGATTACCAAGGAGCAGCGGCAGACTCTTGTAAATCTTCTTAAGAATTTTACGGTTACCGTAACGGATTTCAGACCCGTTGAGGAGGCTATTATAACCTCGGGCGGTGTTGACGTTACCCAGATTAATCCGAAAACCATGGAGTCGAAGCTTGTGAAAGGTCTTTACTTTGCAGGTGAGGTGATTGATGCCGATGCCTATACGGGCGGCTTCAATCTTCAGATAGCGTTTTCAACCGGCAGACTTGCGGGCGAAAGTGCCGCGCAGGGGATAATTGATAAAGGAGAATAACTATGTCAGGAATTATTAACGTTGCAGTAGACGGTCCTGCAGGGGCAGGAAAAAGCACCGTTTCAAGGCAGGCGGCAAAGCAGCTCGGTTATATTTACGTTGATACAGGTGCTCTTTACAGAACAATCGGCGTAAATGCTCTGCGAAAGGGTGTTGATACCAAGGATAAGGCTGCTGTTGCGGCAACTCTTTCTGACGTCAGCGTTGACCTTGTTTTTGAAAACGGAGAGCAGAAAGTTTTGCTTTTCGGAGAGGATGTTTCAACCGAAATCAGAACTCCCGCCGCATCAATGGCGGCTTCCGACGTTTCTGCTGTGCCCGAGGTGAGGGCTTACCTTTTTGATTTGCAGAGGGATATTGCCGCAAGAAGCAACTGCCTTATGGACGGCAGGGATATCGGTACGGTAGTGCTTCCCGATGCGCAGGTTAAGATTTTCCTTACGGCATCTCCTGAGGAAAGGGCAAACCGCCGTTGCAAGGAATTGCTTGCAAAAGGTCAGCAGGTTAATTATGAAGATGTACTTGCAGAAATCAACGAAAGGGATTATAATGATTCTCACCGTGAGATTGCTCCTCTCAAGCCTGCAGAGGATTCTGTTTTGCTTGATACCACGGATATTCCCCAGCAAGAGGTTGTTGAAAGAATAATTAACATAGTTAAGGAGAAAGTGCAATGAGTTCAGGTTTTGATTACAGCAGACTCAAGGAGAGTAAAATATACGATACTCTGCGTCCTTTGGGTAAGGTTATAACAAAGTCATTTTATAAGATTGAATACGTGGGAACAGAAAATATCCCTGCCGACGGAGGAATCATCCTTGCCTCCAACCATATCCACGCTCTTGATCCTCTTATTATCGCTATGGGTATGGATAACAGACAGCTTCACTTCATGGCAAAGAAAGAGCTTTATGAAAATCCTGTAGTTGCAAAGCTTTTCACCATGGTAAATGCTTTTCCTGTTTCAAGAGGACTTTCGGATAAAAACGCTATCGAATATGCAGTGCGCGTAGTAAAAGAAGGCTACGTTCTCGGTATTTTCCCTGAGGGAACCCGCTCAAGGAACTGCAAGCCTGCAAGGGCAAAGAGCGGCGTTGCAGCTATCGCAAAGGCTGCTCAGGCTGATATCGTTCCCGTTGCCGTTATTTCAACCGATAATCTTAAGAAACATACAAAGTATACCGTTCGTTTCGGCAAACCCATCAAGTACGAAGAACTCGGACTTAACGATGAGTCTACAAGAGATGACGTAAGAGCGGCAGCGGCGTTTGTTATGGATAAAATCAAAGCTCTCTGGGAGGAAGGCCATTGCAAATAACGCTTGCAAAAACCGCGGGATTCTGTTTTGGAGTTGACCGTGCCGTAAAGCTTACGTATTCGTTGCTTGATGAAGGCAAAAAGGTGAGCACGTTGGGGCCTATCATCCATAACCCCCAGGTTATTTCCGACCTTGAAGACAGGGGCGTAAAAATAATCTCCGACCCTTCTCAGGCCAATGCGGATGAAACTGTAGTTATCAGGGCGCACGGGGTGGCGGCGACAGTCAAGGATGAGCTTGCGCTTACGGGTGCCGAGGTATGCGATGCAACCTGTCCGTTTGTTGAAAGAATACATAAAATCGTCAGCGAGAATTCGGCGGACGGTACTCCCGTACTTGTTGCAGGGGATTCGACACATCCTGAGGTTATGGGGATTATCGGCCATTGCGGCAGCGAAACTTTTACGTTTTCAACTCCCGAAGAGCTTGAACGGCTTTTCAGCGAGCATGAAGAATTGGCAAAAAACAGAATTATAGCGGTTTCACAAACAACTTTCAGTGAAAAAGTTTGGATTTTGTGCAAAAAAATAATAAAATTATACTGTACAAATCCAATTATTTTTGATACAATATGTCTTGCTACGCAAAAGCGTCAGCATGAAGCAAGGGAGCTTTCCGAAAAATCGGATATTATGATTATTATCGGAGGGCGTACAAGCTCAAACACCGCTAAGTTAAAAGCGGTCTGCAGTGAAAACTGCGAAACTTATTTGGTGGAAAGAGCCGAAGAGCTCAGATCCATAGATTTTTCCCACAGCACCCGGATAGGGGTGACGGCAGGGGCATCAACACCTGCCGAAATAATTAAGGAGGTACTTTTAGAAATGTCCGAAAACGAAAAAATCACCAATGAACTCGAAGCAGCAGAAAAGGAAGCTGTAATCGAGCAGGTAGAGGAGGTGCCTTCTGAAGCAACATCGTTTGACGAAATGCTGGAGGCATCACTCAACAGCATGAGCACCGACCAGCACGTAAAAGGCGTAGTAATGGGCATCACTCCCAGCGAAATTCAGGTTGATATCGGAAGAAAGCACGCAGGCTTCGTACCCACTGATGAGTACAGTGCAGATCCCTCCGCTAACCCTGCAAAAGAGCTTAAAATCGGTGATGTAATTGATCTTATCATCATGAAGACCAACGATGCAGAGGGCACCGTTATGCTTTCCAAGCGCCGCTATGATGCTCAGAAGGCATGGCTTGAAATCGTAAACGCAGCTGACGACGAAACCGTTCTTGAAGGCACAGTTTCCGAAGTTATCAGAGGCGGCGTTCTTGTTACCTGCCAGGGCGCAAGAGTTTTCATCCCCGCATCACTTGCAACTCTCAGACGTTCACAGCCTGTTGAGGAGCTTCTTGGCCAGAAGGTTAAGTTCGTAATTATCGAAGTTAACAAGGCACGCAAGAGAGCAGTAGGCTCCATCCGTAAGGTAAGAGATGCTGCACGTGACGCATTCTGGGCAAACGTAGCTGTTGATCAGGTATATCAGGGCACAGTTAAGTCACTCACCAGCTTCGGCGCATTCGTAGAAATCGCTGAAGGCGTTGAAGGTCTTGTACATATCAGCGAGCTTTCATGGAAGCGCATCAAGAATCCTGCAGAGGTTCTTGAGGTTGGCCAGAGCATCGAAGTTTATGTAAAGGCTCTTGATGAAGAGAAGAAGAAGATTTCTCTCGGCTATAAGAAGGAAGAGGATAACCCCTGGAAGATTCTTGAGAAGAATTATCCCGTTGGCTCCGTTGTTGAAGCAACCGTAGCAGGTCTTACCACTTTCGGCGCATTTGCTGAGATTATTCCCGAAATTGAAGGTCTCATTCACATTTCTCAGATTGCTGACCGTCGTATCGACAAGCCCTCAGATGTTCTCGCTGAAGGCGATAAGGTAACCGTTAAGATTACCGATATCGATTTCGATAAGAAGCGTGTAAGCCTTTCTATCCGTGCTCTCCTTGAGCCCGCTCAGGAAGCTGAAGAGACAGTTGAAGAAGCAGTTGAAGAAGTTGCTGCTGAAGAAGCTGCTGCTGAAGAAGCTGCTGAATAATTTAAGGCTAAACCTTGCCGCCTGCAAATCCTGCGGGCGGCATTTTTAAATTAAATGCGGTGTGCTTTTTTAAGCATTAAACCGTTTAATGTTTAAAAAAGCACGTCAAAACGGAGGACAAAAATGAAAAACAAAGGTAAACAGTATCTTGGTGCTCTTTACTGCATTATTGCGGCGGTAGTGTGGGGTCTTTCATTCGTGGCTCAGAGCATAGGAATGGAAAGTGTGGGCACTTTTACGTTCAATGCCTGCCGTATGCTTCTGGGAAGCGTAGTGTTGCTTCCGCTTATCGCATTGAGAGGCAGAGGTAAAGAAAAGCCTGATGAACAAACCAAAAAAGCAGAACGCAAAGAGTTGATAAAGGCAGGGCTTATCTGTGGCTTTATTCTGTTTGTTTCAAGCTGCCTTCAGCAGCAGGCGTTTGCTTACCTTGAGGTAGGCAAGGTAGGTTTTATCACGGCTTTATACATGGTGCTTGTGCCCGTATTCAATTTGTTTGCAGGTAAGAAAGCAAGCCTTAACGTATGGATAGGTGTTGCGTTGGGCGCTGTCGGTCTTTATCTGCTTTGCGTAGGTGACAGCGGATTTTCTCTTGAAACCGGTGATGCTCTTACTCTTTGCTGCGCTGTCGGATTTGCTTTCCATATCATTGCACTTGATAAGTTTTCAAAAACTACCGACCCCATGAAGCTTTCTTCAATGCAGTTTTTTGTAAGCGGTATATTTTCAACAATCTTCATGCTTATTTTTGAAGAGCCTACCTTTTCGGCTCTCAGCACGGCGGCACCTTCCATTATTTATGCAGGTGTTATGAGCTGCGGCGTTGCGTTTACTTTGCAGGCTTTCGGTCAGAAGTATACCGACCCTGCCGTTGCATCCCTTTTGCTTTGCCTTGAGTCGGCATTCTCTCTGCTCTTTGGCTGGCTTCTTCTTCATCAGACCCTCGGCAAAAAAGCACTTATCGGCTGTGCGGTAATGCTTACTGCAGTTATACTTACTCAGATTCAGTTTGCCCCGAAAAAGAAAGAAAAAGCTTAAAATTGAGCGTGGAGGGTAGGTAAATGCTTTCAAGAATTTTTTCATTGATTGTAAGTGCTGTAATGGTTATTGCGGGCATACCCTCTCAGGCTGCAAACACTCTGTGGAACGGTATACTGGGAGCTTTGACGGGTATTCCCGTAAGTGAGGATTCCGTAAAAGACGGCTTTATTGAGCGGTTAAAGGATTCCGACGTAATTCCTTTTGATTCTTCGGCAGGATATTATAAAAATCTGCTTACGGTTTTTATTGATGAGAATGCAACGGTGCTTGAAAAATACAGCCTTTTTGCCGATAATTCTCTTGCGCTGATCGGTTGGTTTTGTGCGGCGGATTTATACGTTGTATCCTGTGCGGAGTCTGAACTTTCAGAGCTTGAAGCCAAGAGCAAAAAGCTTGAAGAGAATGAGATTGTTCTCTACGCAGGTCCTGTGACGGCAATAAAAAATACCGTTCAATATACACCTGACGATCCCTTTGCTTCACAGGAGGAGTCAGATTATTGGACTGAAAGTGACCCTTGGGGTGATAACTGGTGGCTTGAGGCAATAGATGCCCGTCAGGCGTGGGATTACAGTGAATACTTCGGCAAAATTTCAATAGGTGTTGTTGACAGCGGCTTTGAAACTCAGCACCCTGACCTTGCAGGCAAAATCGTGTTTCCGTCAAAGGCGGAGGAACGCAGAAACATCCCTTCAAGCCACGGCACTCACGTTGCGGGAATAATAGGGGCAAATCACAATAACGGGCAGGGGATAGCAGGCGTTTGTGACAATTCAACCCTTGTTTGCGTTGATTGGAGTCCTGATGATTTCCAGCTGTGGATACCTGATTTGCATATCCTTTTCGGCTTTTGCCAAACGGTAAAATCAGGCGCTAAGGTTATCAATTTTTCGCTCGGAGCATCTTCAAATATCCCTGAGAATGAGAGCGAGGGCATGAAAATCGGTATGCGTTTCGAGGCGGCGATTCATTCTGCGGCGATGTCTTCTTTGCTTGCAAAGGGTTATGATTTTGTGGTCGTGCAGTCTGCAGGAAACGGAAACGAGTTTTCACAGCCTATCGATTCGTATTATAACGGCTCGTTTTGCAGCATAAACGAAAAAACAGCCCTCAGCATTTCTTCGAAGGTGTCAAAGCAGGATATTCTTGACAGGATTATTGTTGTTGCGGCGGCGGACAATGATTATCACGGCAGGTACAGCGCTGCGTGGTATTCAAACGTTGGTGACGGAGTATGCGTTGCCGCACCGGGAATGTCGGTTTACAGCACGGATTATGCCGATATGGAATACAGCTATAAATCGGGCACTTCCATGGCGGCTCCGGTTGTAACTGGTGTAGTTGCTCTTGCGTGGAGTGCTGCGCCGCAATTGAGCGGAGCGCAGATTAAAAAGATTGTATGCTCTTTTGAAAATACGGACAGTGTTGTCAATCCTTGCAGCGACCCGACTTTTGCTCAGCTTGTTTATAAGGATTTGCCGCTGGTCAATGCAAAGCTTGCGGTTGAAGCGGCGCTGATGCAAGGCAACGATATGGGCAGAATCTGCGGCAGAATAAACGATTCTTACGGCGTTGCTTCTTCGGGAAGAGTTACTCTCGCTCAGGGTGAAACCGTAAGAGAATATACCGTTATAGACGACGGAAGCTTTGATTTCATTGCTCCTTGCGGAGAATACGTGATTACCGTATATGACGGTAACTCAGAGGAGCTTTCAAGTCAAACAATCACTGTTGAAAAAAATGCACTTTATGATGCAGGTGTTATTGTAGAGTGACTGCATTCGAACTCCATACGGTTTTGAAAGGCAACTTTCCGCCACAGCTGCGTTAAAAACCTTTGGAATAACCTCGTATTCCTGCAGATTTTCGCCTTGCTGTGACAAAAATCTGCTCTTTCAAAACTGCGAAGCACCGAAAAG
>JAFQKF010000019.1 GCA_017397105.1 Clostridia bacterium
CACAGCTGCGTTAAAAACCTTTGGAATAACCTCGTATTCCTGCAGATTTTCGCCTTGCTGTGACAAAAATCTGCTCTTTCAAAACTGCGAAGCACCGAAAAGGTCGCAGTTTTGATTCAGCGGAGCGTTTCTTTTATGAAGCCATACTGACGTATGGCGAAGAAAAAAACGCTTCGATGGGTCGGAAATCCGACCTTTGCGGCGTATTCAGTTCGAATGCAGTCACTCTAACAAAAGTCCGAAATGCATCTGCACTCCGGACTTCACTCTTAAAACGTATTATAAAAAACAGTTTCCTTCATAGGTCTGTAAACCGAGTGCCTTTCATTAGGCAGAGCATCGGGTGCGGGGTAACCCATTACAAGAAGTGCAACGGGCTCGATGTTTTCGGGGATTTCAAACGCTTCACGCATCTTGAAGGGGTTAAAATGCATAACCCAGGTTGTGCCAACTCCGAGTTCCCACGCACGAAGCATAAGATGAGTTGTAACAATGCTTGCATCAACTATGCCGCACTGCGCACCGTCGTAGGGACGGGTCCAACATTCATCCTTATTGTAGCAAATCAGCATTGCACAGGGCGCATCAAAATGGCAGCGTGTGCAGTCTTTGAGCTTTGTGAGGGCATCTTCGCTGTTGATAACGAGGATTCTCTGCGGCTGATAGTTGCAGCCCGTAGGCGCAACGTGACCTGCCTCAAGAATCTTTTCAATTATCTCTTTTTCAAGAGGTTTATCCGTAAATTTACGCACCGAATATCTCTCGGTTGCAAGTTTTAAAAAATCCATAACCGCTCCTTAATTCTTTTATTGTATATATAATACCATATTTTCGGTACGTAATGCAACAAAAAGAAAAAGCCCTGCTCCCGTTTCCGAGAGCAGAGCCTGATTATTGATTTGTAAGACTTTAAGCTTTGGCCTTAATCTTATTTGAAGCTTTCTTCAACAGCAACAGCGCAAGCAACGGTAGCGCCAACCATGGGGTTGTTACCCATACCGATAAGACCCATCATTTCTACGTGAGCGGGAACTGATGAGGAGCCTGCAAACTGAGCGTCAGAGTGCATTCTGCCCATAGTATCGGTCATGCCGTAGGAAGCGGGGCCTGCTGCCATGTTGTCGGGGTGAAGGGTACGGCCTGTGCCGCCGCCGGAAGCAACGGAGAAATAGTTAACGCCGTTTTCATTGCACCACTTCTTGTAGGTGCCTGCTACGGGGTGCTGGAATCTGGTGGGGTTGGTGGAGTTACCGGTGATGGAAACGCCTACGTTCTCAAGCTGCATGATTGCAACGCCTTCGGGAACGTTGTCTGCACCGTAGCACTTAACCTCTGCTCTGGGGCCGTCTGAATAGGGAGTTTCTTCAACTACCTTTACGGTCTCTGAATAGGGGTCAAACTCAGTCTTGCAGTAGGTGAAGCCGTTGATTCTGGAGATGATCATAGCGGCATCCTTACCAAGACCGTTAAGGATAACTCTGAGGGGCTTAACTCTTACCTTGTTAGCGTTGAGAGCGATTTTGATTGCGCCTTCAGCTGCTGCGAAGGATTCGTGACCTGCGAGGAAGCAGAAGCACTCGGTTTCCTCAGAGAGGAGTCTCTTACCAAGGTTGCCGTGGCCAAGACCAACCTTGCGGTTGTCAGCAACGGAACCGGGGATGCAGAAGGACTGCAGACCGATGCCGATAGCGGCTGCTGCGTCTGCTGCCTTAGTGCAATTAGTCTTTACTGCGATAGCGCAGCCAACAGTATATGCCCAAACGGCGTTCTCAAAGCAGATAGGCTGAGTTTCTCTGACGATTTTGTCACAGTCAATGCCCTTTGCAAGAGTAATTTCTTTACATTCCTCTATTGAGGAGATACCGTATTCGGCAAGAACAGCGTTGATTTTATCAACACGTCTTTCATAGCTTTCAAACAATGCCATTTTCAATTACCTCCTTAATTACTCTTTTCTGGGATCGATGTACTTAGCGGCATCTGCAAATCTGCCGTAGGTACCCATTGACTTATTGTAAGCGGTGGTGGGGTCGTCGCCCTTCTTGATGAAGTCAGTCATCTTGCCGAGTGATACGAACTCGTAGCCGATAACCTGATCGTCTGCATCAAGAGCAAGTCTGGTTACGTAGCCTTCAGCCATTTCAAGGTAGCGAACGCCCTTAACCTTTGTGCCGTACATTGTGCCGACCTGTGAACGAAGGCCCTTGCCGAGGTCCTCAAGACCTGCGCCGACTGAAAGACCGTCATCTGAGAATGCGGACTGGGAACGGCCGTAAACTATCTGGAGGAAAAGCTCACGCATTGCGGTGTTGATAGCATCGCAGACAAGGTCGGTATTAAGAGCCTCAAGGAGAGTCTTGCCGGGAAGAATTTCCGCTGCCATTGCTGCGGAATGAGTCATACCGGAGCAACCGATTGTTTCAACAAGAGCTTCTTCGATAATTCCGTCCTTAACGTTAAGGGAGAGCTTGCAAGCGCCCTGCTGAGGTGCGCACCAGCCCACGCCGTGAGTGAATGCGGAAATATCCTTGATTTCATAAGCCTTTACCCATTTGCCTTCTTCGGGGATGGGTGCGGGACCGTGGTTGGGTCCTTTTGCTACGGTGCACATATTCTGCACTTCGCTGGTATAATTTATCATTGTCCTTCTACTCCTTTCAGGTAGTTAATTGACTGCTATATTATATAGCAACTTCTTACATAATTTCAACTGTGATTTTTCACAACAAATTACGATTTACAGAAAATATTATAACCAATTCTTCTTATGCATAATCAAAGCGCCTGCAACAGCGGCAACAATTGTAACAAACATAAGAGTACCAACACCCATAGTGGGTGCGAAAATAAGAACTATAACGCCTACGATAATGGGCAGGGGAACAAGCTTCCAATGCTTTGCAAAGTAGCTTGCGGCAAGAGCGCCGAAAAGAGCGGGCAGAACCTGCTCAAAGGCGGGTCTGAATGCCGAGCTTTCAGCAGTGATATAGGGAAGCACGGGGGAGAAAGCAAGCACGCCTACAGCGATGATTACCGTTGTGGTGATTGCGGAAACGCCGATAGCGATAGTTGAGATAACCTCGCCCTCTTCCGTATTTGCGCGAACCTTCGCATTTTCCATTGCGCTAAGACCGCAGGGAAGCTTGAGGTTGGTTATGTTACCTGTAACAAAGCTGAGGTAGGTGCCGCCTGCACCGAGCATGGGAACGTAGGTGATAACCTCGATAACTGCGGTTACCCAGTAGAGAAGCATAAGCTTGCTGAGAACGGAAGCAAGGGTTTTAAGCTCGGGCCATACGCCGAGATTAACGCAAACGATTACGGGAACGCAAAGGAGCATAAGAAGCGCGCCGATGTTCCAGGTAATACCCCATCTGTGAACTCTGTCAAAATAATTTTTCTGCATAATTCTTTTCCTCCTTATCTCCACATAAAGCTTGTGATTTCAGCAGGAAGAACAGCCTCAAAGAGCATAGCTGCGCCCATACCGATGAACATACTCAGGGGCATGGTGAAGGGCTGAAGCTTATCGAGCTTGAATTTCTTGCAAATGCTTTCAAGAATAACCATTGCGATAACCGCAACGATAAGAACGCTTACGGACATAAAGCCTGCATTGTTGCCGTCAGAGGAAGTACCTGCGATTGCACGGGCAATGAATGCGGAAATAATGCCGATGAATGCTGCCGCGGAAAGAGCATCGCCGAGCTTCTTTGCGCCTTCGCTCTTATTAACCGCTTCACCGATTTTGTTCTGGAGCTTCTTGCAGACGAAGGGCAGGAAAATAAGAGGAGCAATACTGCCGATAGTCATAGCCCAGGTAACGGTTGCAAACTGCTTGGGGTCTGTGATTTCGCTGCCGAGAGTGCCGCCCATTGCTTCAACAGCGGTCTGCGCTGCAGTTGTTTCATAAGCAAGGTTACCGATAACGGTAAGTCTTATCCACGGGAGGATAGTACCGAGCGCGTTGGCAAGAACAATAACCGTTGCAAGGATTGAAATTGCGGGAGCAACAGTGAAGAGGATGCTTGAAACAACGGTGTTTTTGAGTGTTTCTTTCTCAATGCCGAGTTCTTTGGCGTGCTTCCACGACTTAACGATAAAGAACAGCGACTGAGCAGTTACGAATGCAACAATGCCAAGGGCTATCGCAAGCATAACCGGACTTGTTTTGAAATCTGAAAAATCCAAAAGTTACCCTTCCTTTCGTGTGCAATAATTTAAGCACATATTGTATTAATAATACCATATATTTTTTCTGTTGGCAATATTTAATTGAATAACTTTAAATAATATGTAAATTTTAATCAAATCCGAATGAATAACATTGAAAAACAATGTACAGAGTAATATAATTAAAACATAAAACTAAAGGAGGAAGTATATATGAAAAACTGCCCTAACTGTTCACATATTCTTTCCGATGAAGCCGTCTTCTGCTCGGAATGCGGCGCTCCTGTTGCGCAGGAGCCCACGCAGCAGCCCTATATTCCCGCAGCTCCCTATGACCATACTCCGGAGTTTGACCCTGCCGACATTGCAGATAACAAAATCTTCGCAATGCTCTCTTACCTTGGCATACTTGTTGTGATTCCGCTTTTTGCCGTAAAAGGCTCACCCTACACGGATTTCCACGTAAGACAAGGGCTTAAATTGCTCATTCTTGAAGCCGCCGCCGCAATGCTCGCCGTTTTGCTCAGCTGGACCGTTGTTTTCGGCGTTGTAGCTGTTGTTGCGGAGGTTATAATTGCCGTGCTCAGCCTTATGGGCCTTTTCAGCGTAGGCAATAATCAGGCTAAGGAATTGCCGATTATCAGAAATATAAAATTCTTCAACTGATGCTTTTTTGAGCCGTTGCTGTTGCTTCGGCTCTTTTTTAATTTTTGCTTGCCTTAATCCGGGTTTAATGTTATAATGTGGCGAAAGGCGGTTTTTTTTATGGCTTTGTTTGATTTTATTACGGATGAAAAACTGCGTTCTCAGCTCGTTTTTATGGTTGAGTGCGATAAGGTCAAGAACATTTTCCGCCGCACTCTGATTACCGACGGTTCAAGGAGAGAAAACGATGCGGAGCATTCCTGGCATCTTGCTCTTTGCGCAATGATCTTCGAGGAATATGCGGCTGATGAAATCAATATGCTTAAAGTGCTCAAGATGGTCACCGTGCACGACCTTATAGAAATCTACGCAGGTGACACCTTCGCTTACGATACAGAAGGTCTCGCTTCAAAGGCTCAGCGTGAGCACGAGGCGGCAGAAAGGCTCTTCGGTCTGCTTGATGCAGAGCAAAGCGAAGAATTCAAATCTCTCTGGCTCGAATTTGAAAGCAGAGAAACTCCCGATTCACTTTATGCCGCAGCTATGGATACAATCCAACCGCTTATCCATAATTATATGACTGACGGTGCAACGTGGAAAGGCGGCGTTACGTCTGACAAGGTATATGAACGCAACGCTCCCGTTAAAGCGGCAGCCCCTGAGCTCTGGCAGGTAGTTGAAGGAATTATAGAGGGCTCGGTTAAAAAGGGTATTCTTAAAAGATAAAATATAAAGAAAGGATGATACCACCATGAATCTTCTTCCCATGGCAGTAAACTTTGACGGATTCCTGAACTTTGATATCAAGCTCTTTGAGTGGGTTCAAAGCCTTCAGGCAGGTTCGTTAGGCTCATTCCTCACCCCGTTTTTCAAGTTCTACACAACCCTCGGTGACGAAGGAATAGTCTGGATTGTTCTCGCACTTCTCCTTCTTGTTTTCAAAAAGACAAGAAAAACAGGTATCGCAATGGGCATCGCTCTTGTTGTAATGCTTGTTCTCAACAACCTTGTTCTCAAGGAGCTCGTTTTCGACCGTCCCCGTCCCTTTATGCTCGAATCTCTCGGTTCGCAGTATGACTGGTGGGCAGCAAGGTACGTATACCCCGAAATCGTCAAGGCTCCCTCCAGCCCCTCCTTCCCCTCAGGTCACACCTCATCCGCTTTCGCCTGCGCATTCGCAGTTGTATTCGCATGGCGCAAGAAGGGCTTCAGCATCATAATGCTCGTGCTCGCCGCTCTTATGGGCTTCTCAAGGCTTTACATTGAAGTTCATTACTGCACAGACGTTCTTGCAGGCGCACTCGTAGGTCTTATCTACGGCCTTATCGGCGCAGCAGTTGCAGGCGTTGTTTACCCCAAAATCGAAAAGTTCATCGAAGCAAGAAAAGCTAAAAAATCCTGAGCTTTTTAAACTGAAAACCAAATAACCGCAGCCGTTACGCCAATAATAATGCGTGACGGCTGTTTTATTTTAATTGTAAAATTCTTTTTACCGTAAACAAACTTCTTGACCGCTTGCCGTTATGCGTGATATACTGTAAAATGTAAAAAAATGGGCGCTTATGTGCCCCTACTTCTTCCAGGAGGTAAAAATTTATGAAAATGTCATTCCGCTGGTACGGTGAATCCGACCCCGTAACTCTCGAAAATATCCGCCAGATTCCCAATATGCACAGCATCGTAAGCGCTGTTTACGACGTTAAGCCCGGCGAAGTATGGCCCGAGGAGAGCCTTGCAAAAATGAAGGCTCAGTGCGAAGAAAACGGCCTTGTTTTCGACGTTGTTGAATCAATCCCCGTGCACGAGGATATCAAGCTCGGCAGAGGTGAGGTTGATAAGCTTATTGAAGTTTACTGTGAAAATATCCGCCGCTGCGCAAAATACGGCGTAAAGTGCGTAACATATAATTTTATGCCCGTATTCGACTGGACCCGCACTCAGCTTGATAAAGCAGCTCCCGACGGCTCAACCAGCCTTGTTATGTACTGGGAGCAGATGAAGGGTCTTGACCCTCTCAAGGATGATATCCACCTCCCCGGTTGGGATTCAAGCTATACTCAGGAGCAGGTAAGGGAGCTTATCTCCGCTTACGGTGAAATCGGCGAAGAAGGTCTGTGGGCAAATCTTGAGCGTTTCCTCAAGAAGGTTATCCCCGTTGCCGAGGAATGCGACGTGCGTATGGCAATCCATCCCGACGACCCGCCATATCCCATTTTCGGCCTGCCCAGAATCATCACCTGCGAAGAGAATCTTGACAGAATGCTCGCTATTGTTGATTCACCCGCAAACAGCCTCTGCCTTTGCACAGGCTCACTCGGCTGCGCGCTGACCAACGACGTGGTAGCTATGGTACGCAAATACAGCGCTATGGACAGAATCGCTTTTATGCATATGAGAAATATCCTCGTGCTTGAGGACGGCAGCTTTGAGGAGCAGGGTCACCTTTCCTCTTGCGGAAGCCTTGATATGTATGAGATTACAAAAGCCCTTGCAGAAACAGGATTTGACGGTTACGTGCGCCCCGACCACGGCAGAATGATATGGGGCGAAACAGGCAAGCCCGGCTACGGACTTTATGACCGTGCCCTCGGCGCAACCTATCTTAACGGACTTTTTGAAGCCTGCGAAAAAGCCTGCAAAAACTGATTGGAGGAAAACAAAATGAATATTATTTCCGAAAAAATTATGTCAATCGGCGTTGTGCCCGTAATAAAGCTCAACAATCCCGAAAGAGATGCCGTAAACCTCGCAAAGGCTCTTTGTGACGGCGGCGTCCCCGTGGCAGAGGTCACCTTCCGTGCCGCAGGCGCTGATAAGGCAATAAAGCTTATGCGTGAAAACGTGCCCGAAATGCTCGTAGGCGCAGGCACCGTGCTCACAACCGAGCAGGTTGACAAAGCTATCGAGGCAGGCGCACAGTTCATCGTAACTCCCGGTCTTGATGAAGAAATCGTTAAATACTGCCGGAGCAAGGATATAATCATCTACGCAGGCTGCACCACCCCCACCGATTACCACACCGCATACAGACTCGGCCTCGAAGTGCTCAAGTTCTTCCCTGCAGAGCAGAGCGGCGGTCTTGCAAAAATCAAGGCAATGAGCGCTCCCTTCCCCATGTTCAAGGTAATGCCCACAGGCGGCATCTCCCTTAAGAATCTCGGTGAGTATCTCTCCTGCCCCGTTATTGCGGCGTGCGGCGGCTCATATATGGTAACTGCTGACCTTATTGATAACCAGAAGTGGGACGAAATCACCGAGCTTTGCAAGAAATCGGTTGAAATTGCTAAGGAGGCAAGAAACAATGGCTAAAACAGTAACCTTCGGCGAGATTATGCTCCGCCTTGCACCCAACGGATACTACCGCTTCTTCCAGGATGACCAGCTTCAGGCTACCTTCGGCGGCGGTGAGGCAAACGTTGCAGTTTCACTTGCAAACTTCGGCATTGACAGCTCCTACGTAACAAAGCTCCCTGCCCACGCTATCGGCCAGGCGGCTGTAAATTCGCTGAGATATTTCGGCGTTAATACCGATAAAATCGTAAGAGGCGGCGACAGAGTGGGAATCTATTTCCTCGAAAAAGGCGCTTCACAGAGAGGCAGCGTATGCATTTACGACAGAGCACACTCCGCTATTCAGGAAGCCGCTCCCTCCGATTTTGACTGGGATGCAATTTTTGAGGGTGCTGACTGGTTCCATTTCACAGGCATCACCCCTGCCCTCGGCGCAAATCTTGTAGAAATCTGCGAGCAGGCTTGCGTTGCCGCCAAGGCAAAGGGCGTTAAAATCTCCTGCGACCTCAACTACAGAGGAAAGCTCTGGACAAGAGCTGAGGCAAGAGAAGCCATGACCGGGCTTTGCAAGTACGTTGACGTTTGCATCTCCAACGAAGAGGATGCAAAGGACGTTTTCGGCATTGAAGCGGAAAACACCGATATCTACGGCGGCAAGCTCAACAAAGAGGGCTACAAATCCGTTGCAAAGCAGCTTGCTGACAAATTCGGCTTTGAAAAGGTTGCAATAACTCTGCGCTCCTCCATTTCCGCAAACGATAATGACTGGGCGGCAATGCTCTATGACGGCGAGAATTACTGCTTCTCCAAGGAATATCACCTGCATATCGTTGACCGTGTAGGCGGCGGCGACAGCTTCGGCGCAGGCCTCATCTACGCTCTTCTCAGCGGTAAGAGCTCTCAGGCCGCAATTGAATTTGCTGTTGCAGCATCCGCTCTCAAGCACTCCATAGAGGGTGACTTCAACCGTGTAAGCGTTGCAGAGGTTGAAAAGCTTGCAGGCGGCGACGGCTCAGGCAGAGTTCAGAGATAAATCAAACTTTTCGCAATAATAAAATCGGCTTGTGCAGGATTTGTTCCCGTACAAGCCGATTATTATTTATATTTGTTTCTTTTGGTCTTCGCTCAGTGATACAGCCCCTATTTCAATTCCCAGCGCTGCTGCATTATGGCGCAGGGTGCGCCTTTTTTTGTTTTTGCATAAAACACGGTAAGCAGTGAACCGTCCGAAAGCTCAACCGTTGTGGGATATCCCAGATCGTCACTCGGGAATCCGTCGCAGATAACGTGACCCGTGCTCCAGCTTTCGCCGCCGTCCGTGCTGAGCATGGCTCTTATGCCGTAAGGCTGCTCACGGTAGCCGTAAGCGCTTATAAGCACTCCCGATGAATGTTCAATTATATGGGCAGGTGCACCGCCGTTATCGGGCATAAGCCTTTCGGGCTCGGTCCAGGTCCTGCCGTTATCGTCGGATATACTCTGATAAAGGGTGAAATTCTGCTCTGTTCTGAAATGGCAGATAATTCTGCCCGATGAAAGCTGAAAAGCATAGGGCTCGTTGGAGTGGAGCATCTCGCCTTTCTCGTTGTATGCTTTTCCTATCGTTCCCACCTTGGTCATTGTGCCGTCGGGCGAAACGGTATAGGCAAAAAGCATTTCCTCGCCCTTGTTGAAGGCATCGTCACACCGGAAGGTTGCGCCGACCCAGAGAATTTCGGAATTTTTCAGCTCAATGGGTCCGTGCGGAGAGGTTACGGGGCTTACGTGAAGCTCGCCGAAGCTTTTGCCGCAATCCGTGCTTATTTTAAAGGTTGAACCGAGCACCTTCTTTTCTTCCTCAGGTGAAACGGTATCAAGATAATCCGCAATATATTTTCCGTTTTCATTGCCTTGCTCAAGATTGCTCTGATTGCATTCCCTCTGAAACTCAACGGTATTGTTAAATGACGTGAGAATAAGTCCGCTTTCGCCAAAGGTGCAAAGCCCTGCATCCCTGTCATCAAGCACGGTATCAATAACCGCCGCAGGTGCGGTGTAGGATTTTCCCTCATCGTCGCTGAAAGCAATAACGGCTTTGCCGAACGGGCACACGTGATAAAGCCTGAAGCCCGAAGCGGCAACGGCAATCCTTGAATCCTGCAGTCTTTTTGCAGTTGGCCAACCGAAATAATTGTGCTTTTCCCCCGTGTTTGACATTATGATTTCAGGCTTGCCGACAGGTACAATTATCATTCGTTCAACCTCCCAGAATGTTTTTCAATAAAATAATACAACAAAGCCCCACGCTTTTCAAGTGAGTATCAAATATTGATTTTCAGGCAGAAATGTTGTATATAAATATACATGGAGTTGATTTGAATGATTTACGTATGCTCGGACCTGCACGGATATCCTATTGAAAAATTCAAGGATTTCCTTAAAAGCACAGGCTTTTCAAAGGACGATTTTTTATACATCCTCGGCGACGTTATTGACCGCGGACCCGACGGAGTTAAATATCTTAAATGGCTTCTCTCTATGCCGAATGCACAACTTCTCCTCGGCAACCACGAAGCGATGATGCTTGCCTGCCGCTTTCTTTTTGAAGAAATCACCGAAGATTCCATTAACAGCCTTACGGGCACAAAGCTCAACACTTATTCCGTATGGGTTGCAAACAGCGGCGGTGTTACCGTAAACGCACTTTCAGGTATGAGGGATAAAGAAATACAGTACATCCTTGAGTATCTTGAAGATGCACCGCTTTTTGAAACGGTTTCCGTAAACGGCAGAGATTTTCTTCTCACCCACAGCGGCCTGAAAAACTTCAGGGAAGATAAAAAGCTTTCCGAATACACGGCGGATGATTTTGTGTGGAACCGTCCCGATATCAACACAAGATATTTTGACGGCATAACCTGCATTTTCGGGCACACGCCGACGGTGTTTTTCGGCGATGAGCACAGAGGAAAAGCCGTTAAAACCGACACTTGGATTGACGTTGACGCAGGCGCCGCACTCGGGCTTGACCCCATGATTCTGCGCCTTGACGATATGAAGGAATTTTATATGGAATAATGTAGGGGATATAAAAAAGCGCAGACCGCATAAAACAATATGAGTCTAAGGGTTCAGGAAGATCATATATCTGCCTGAACCCTTTTAAACATTCACCAAAGTACAAAATGTTAATATTTTTATGCTACGGACAAACCTCGCCACTCGACGTACCTTTGTACGCCTTCGGGTAACCAAAAACAAGGCTGAAGCCTTGTTTTTGCTCGGTTTGTCCGTTCTGCATCTTTTTTCTTATCCCCTGAAAAGAGTTGTAAAAGCTCTCGTCTTTTACTTGTTTCTTCCCTTGAAATCCGCTTCTATTCTTCTCTTCCAGCCCGAGCCGATAGGTCTGCTTTCACGCATACAGCTTATCGTTTCGCTTACAACCTCATAATTGAGCCTTGTGCCCTCGGAGTCGCTGTGGTAATTAACCGCTCTGTCCGCTCCTATGCCGTAACGCGCGGCAGTTTCAACGGCATCAATATTTGCGCCGATGAAAAGAAACTCCCAGCCGTATTTCTCTTTCTGACGCTCAATCATCGCCTTTACCTTTTCGCTTGTGTATCTGCGGCTTGCATTTTCCATTCCATCAGTTGTGATGATGAACATTGTGTGCTCGGGCACGTCCTCGGGTCTTGCGTACTTGTGAACATTGCCGATGTGGTGGATTGCGCTGCCGATTGCATCAATAAGAGCAGTGCAGCCTCTTACGGTGTAATCCTTATCCGTCATGGGCTTTATTCCGCTGAGTGCCTCTCTGTCGTGAAGCACCTCGGATTCGTTATCAAAAAGCACGGTTGAAACGTAGCATTCGCCGTCCTTTTTGCGCTGCTGCTCAATCATTGAGTTAAAGCCGCCGATTGTATCGCTCTCAAGCCCTGCCATTGAGCCGCTTCTGTCAAGGATAAATACGAGTTCTGTCAAATTCTTCTTCATTGTGTTTTCCTCCAAAAAAATAATGTGGCTGCTTGGTTTCTCAACCTTACAACCACATTATATAGACTTATTCACTTGAAATGGTCGCTTGACAGGCGACATTTTACAGCCCCGTCTTTTCCGCCCAATCTTTTTCTTTGAAGCCTGTGAGAACAAAGTCATCACTTATAAGCAACGGTCTTTTTACGAGCATTCCGTCGGTTGCAAGCAGGGCGAGCATCTCCTCCTCGCTCATAAGAGGAAGCTTGTTCTTCAAATCCATTGATTTATAAAGCAGACCGCTTGTGTTGAAAAATTTCTTAATCGGCAGACCGCTCTTTTCGTACCATTCTTTAAGCTCTTCAAGGGTAGGATTCTGAGTTTTTATATCCCTCAAGGTGTATTCAATTTTGTTTTCATCAAGCCATTTCTGAGCCTTCTGACAGGTGGTGCATTTGGGATAACAAATAAAATCAATCATATTCTACGCTCCTAACAAAATCTGGTCAAATTCAAACAGTGCTTCGTTTATTTCAAAAATATCATATACTCCCTTTTGCAGGAAATACCTGATTATCTTATCAAAAATAAAACTGCGTGAGAGTGTAAGCCCTGCGGATGCGAGCAAATCCTGAGTTTCGTCAAGGGTAAGCTCAAGCGCTATGGCAAACGCAACGGCGGTCTGCTTCGAGGGCTTGTACGTATCGGGATTACACTTGATTTTGGAGAACGTTTTTTTATCAACGTTGGCTTTTTTATAGCACTCAACGTCAGTCATTCCCTTTTTATCAATGTAATCAAAAAGCTTGTATGCAAAGGATTTATCCATTGCCTTCATGTATTCTTCAAGGGATTTGTTCTTTGCGCTGCCGGATTGATTACTTTGCGGCGCAGGCATTGAAGCGTAAAGCATCGGCTCAAAGGCTCTCAGCCTGTTTCTGCGCCTGCTCTTATCCGGAATAACTGTCGATTCAAGGCACTGCGTTTCCGATGCAAAAACAGCCGCCCGCTCTTCAACGTAATCATCATTGATAAACTCGCTGATTTCATCAAAAACAGCTTTGCTGAATTCGTATGACGTGCGGTCATAGACACACAGATAAACCGTAAGCTCATGCTCAAAGAGAAACTGCGTTATAACCTCAACCGCAAATTTAAGCACCCTGTCCTTCGGGTAACCGTAGTTGCCTGACGAAATAAGCGGAAACGCAACGGACTCGCATCCGTTATCAACCGCAAGCTTCAGAGATTCTTCGTAGCAGGATCTGAGAATAACGCTCTCGCCTGCAAGTCCGCCACGCCATACGGGGCCCGACGTGTGGATAACGTATTTTGCATTAAGATTGTATGCGCCCGTAATCTTTGCGGCACCCAGCCCGAGAGGTCTTATTTTACGGCACTCTTCATCGAGCATGGGACCTGCTGCGGTATGCACCGCAAGGTCAACTCCGCTGTAGCCCACCATTTCTTCATTGGTGGCGTTGACTATTGCATCAACCTGCATTTTCGTTATATCGTTTCTTACTATTTCAAGCGGCATAATATCACCTATCCGTTAAGAATGGGGAAACCGTCGGCATCCCACAAAACCTTTCTTTTCCTCGCACTTCTGCACGGGTCGTACAGCGGATCGTTACCGGCATATCCGCACCTGCCGCAGAAGCACTCCTCATCACGGGAATGGTAAATAAAAATCCACTCGCCGTTTTCATCCTTTACAAAGGAATTGTGACCCGGTCCGTACTCGCCCTCAAGGTCTGCGGAGGTGAGCAGAGGTCTGTCAAGCTTTTTCCAGCTATTAATATTCATCAGATCCGAATTTTCATCCGCATACATAAGCCCTATACAGTATTCGGGACCCGTGGCACTCGCGGAAAAGGCAAGGAAAACTCTGCCGTTGTGAATCATCACGGCAGCACCCTCGTTTACGGGGATATTCACCCTCTCCCAGTCATACTCGGGCTTTGTGAGAAGCATTGCGGGGGTAACGGTCTGCCACGGTCTGTCAGGCTCAATGCGTGCAAGGTATACGTTGGAGTTTCCGCCGTTCTGCGCCCAGGCAACGTAGTGATTTCCCATGCATTCAAAACGAGTCATATCAAGCGAAAAGCCCCTGAATGAAAATCCGTCGCCCTCGCAGGCGGTAAACTTGCCCAGATCCTCCCACGGGTCATTGTAAGGGTCTTTACCTTTACAGGATATGATGTGACAGTCGATATCCCACACGTTCTCCGCACTCCCGCTTGCCGCAAAAAGCACGTACCACTTGCCGTTTATCTCGTGGATTTCGGGCGCCCAGACGTAACGGAATGCGGTGGGGCAATCCTTTTCATCCCATATCACCTTTTCTTCAGCCGTTGCAAGGGCATCAATGGAAGCGGCACGGCGAAGAATTATTCTGTCATACCCCTCAGGGTCATCCTTACCGTACATGGGATAGGATGCCGTAAAGTAATACGTACCGTCAGCCGAGCGCATTACAAACGGGTCAGCCCTGTCTTTTATGAAAATTTCTGTTTTAACGCTCATTGTGTCACTCCCTTTTACGCTTCACGCAAAACACATTTATAATAATTATACATTATTTTTTCCGTGTTGCCAAGTATGTTTAAAACAGCTTGTACCTTAAATCAGAATTTGATTTCTATTTATTTTTTAAATGTACTGTACAAAATTTAAAAATAGTAATAAAATATAACTGTATGTAAATTTATCACCTCGGGGAGGGCTATTGATGAAAAGAATTTTCATTTTGCTGATATCAATCGCGGTTTTACTCTCAGGTCTTACCGCCTGCACTGCGAATAACAGCCAAGCCGATGTTTCTGATATCAGCAGCAAAACACACATTGCGGATTTTGCAGATTCCAAAGTCGGCTCGGTTGCAGGCTCGGTGCAATCGGAAATACTCAAACGCAGCCTGCCTGATGCTCAGCATTCGGATTTCAACTCCACCTCCGATGCCGCCATGGCGCTTTCTTCAGGAAAAATCGATGCTTTTTCTACGGAAAACTCGGTTTACTGCGCAATGCTCTGGGAGGGTCTTGCTTTCAAAAGAGTTGAAGAAGCGCTTGACGTAAGCAATTACGGATTTATCCTCGGCAAGGGAATGAATCCCGCACTCCTTGAAGAGCTCAACACATTCATTGACGAAAGCAAGGATAACGGCAAGCTCAATGCGCTTAAGAAAAAGTGGCTTTCTTCCGCAGAGCCTGAGGAGTTTGCAGAGTATGAAAATCTCAGCAACGCAAACGGCACTCTCAAGATTGCAATAAGCTGCGAGCAAAAGCCCTTTGCTTACATAAAAAACGGCAGCTATGCAGGCTTTGACGTTGAGTTGCTTGTTGCATTTGCGCAAGAATACGGCTACGGTGTTGAATTCATTGAATCCTCGTTTGACGGAATCCTATCAGGTGTTCAGAGCGGAATATACGATATCGGCGCTTCGGGTGTCACAATCACAGAGGAGAGAAAGGAAACTCTGGATTTTTCAGAGAGCTATTATTCGGATGACCTTGTGCTTGTTGTAAACTCGGGCAGTGCCGCAAAAAGCCTTGACAGCTTCAGGGAAGCAACCCTCGGTGTTATAGTAGGTTCAATATACGACGGCTACTCAAGGGAGCTTTTCCCCGATGCAACCATTGATGCTTATCAATCCTTCCCCGACCTTTTCCAGTGCATAAAGCAGGGCAAGGTTGACGGTTTCCTTCTCGACACCCCCAACTATAACGCCGCAAAAAGAACGGATAAGAATCTTTCTTACATCAGCATCCCAGGTTATAACGTAGAGATAGGCTACGCCTTCGGCAAGAATGATAAGGGTAACGAGCTTCAGGCGCAGATGAACGAATATCTTGATTCCCTGCGTGCCGACGGTACTCTTGATGCAATATGGGACGAATGGTGCGGCGAGGTTGAGCCTACGGAGAATATAGAAATCCCCGATTTATCCGCAAACGAAAAGGATCTTAAGATTGCTCTTGATTCATCAAGAAAGCCCTTTGTTTATATGCTCAACAATGAGTACGCAGGCTTTGAGGTTGAAATTCTCTATATGTTCTGCGAAAAATACGGCTACAACCCCAAGCTTGAGGACGCTCAGTGGACAGCAGGCGTTGCAGGGCTCAAGGAGGGTAAATACGACGTTGTTTCCTGCGGTATTTACATAACGGAGGAGCGCAAGGAGAGCGTCAATTTCTGCGACCCGTATATGATTGCGGATATCATAATGGTCACCTATGAAAACGAGGAAAGCGGCGCAGGCTTCCTTGAATCAGTCAAAGAAAGCTTTGAAAAAACCTTTATCCGTGAGGACCGGTGGAAGCTTATAGCAGAGGGCGTTGCCGTTACTCTCATAATCAGCTTCTTTTCCGTAATCGGAGGCACGGTTTTCGGCTTCCTGTTCTATATGCTTTCGCGTTCAAAAAACAAATTCGTTTCACTCTTCACAAAAAAAATCGCAAAGGTTTATTCCGTAATCATTTCAGGCACTCCCACACTCGTTGTGCTTATGATTCTGTTCTATATCGTATTTGCAAAATCCGATATAAGCGGAATAATAGTTGCAATAGCAGGCTTTATCATGACCTTCAGCTCCTTCGTTTTCGGTCAGCTTGATGCAACCGTTGAAAACGTTGATAAGGGTCAGACCGAAGCAGCTTACGCTCTCGGCTACAGCAGGAACAAAACCTTCTTCCGAATCGTTCTGCCTCAGGCGCTCAAAATGTTCATCCCTGCTTATACGGGAGAAATTGTAGGTCTTATAAAGGCAACCTCCATTGTAGGCTACATCGCCGTAAACGACCTTACGAGAATGGGCGATATCATAAGAAGCAACACCTACGAGGCATTCTTCCCCCTTATCGCCGTGGCGGTTATTTACTTTGCTCTTACCTGGGGAGTTGCAGGACTTCTCGGCATCGCCAAAAGAAAGATTGACCCCCGAAAGAGAAAGAACAAAAACATTCTGAAAGGAGTAGCAAGATGATAAAGATAAGCCATTTAAGAAAAGAATATCCCAATGCTACGCCTCTCAAGGATGTAAACGTTGAGATAAACAGGGGCGACGTAATATCAATCATCGGCCCCTCGGGAACGGGTAAATCAACCCTCATAAGATGCATCAACAAGCTTGAAACTCCCACCTCAGGCGAAATCTGGGTGGACGGCAACTGCATCACAAGCAAAAAATGCGATATCAACAAGGTAAGGCAGAAGATGGGCATGGTTTTCCAATCCTTCAACCTGTTCAACCATATGAACGTTATTGAAAACATCATGGCAGCGCCCATGGATTTGCTCGGCAAATCCAAGCAGCAGGCTTATGACGACGGTATGCAGCTGCTTCGCACCGTAGGCCTTGCAGATAAGGCGTTCAACTATCCCGATGAGCTTTCGGGCGGCCAGAAGCAGAGAATCGCCATTGCAAGAACTCTTGCCATGAATCCCGAAATCATTCTGTTTGACGAGCCCACCTCAGCCCTTGACCCAACCATGGTAGGCGAGGTTCAGGCGGTAATAAAGGAGCTTGCAAACAAGGGCCTTACAATGATGATTGTAACTCACGAGATGCGCTTTGCAAAAGAGATTGCAAACAGAGTTTTCTATATGGACGAGGGCGGTATTTACGAGGACGGCACTCCCGAGCAGATTTTCGAAAACCCTCAGAAAGAAAAAACCGCACGCTTTATAAAACGCATCAAGGTATTTGAAAACCTCATCACTTCAAAGGATTTCGACTTCATCGGCTTTAACACAAGCCTTGAGGAATTCGGCAGAAGATGCGGCATTTCGCAAAAGGCCATTTACCGTATGCAGTCTGTTTTTGAAGAACTCTGCGTTCAGATTATTCTTCCCGAGCTTTCCAAGGATTTCGCTCTCAACGTTACAGCCGAATATTCGCAGGAGGATGACAGCATTGCCGTGCAGATAAAATACAGCGGCAAGGCATTCAATCCCATGGATTCGGACAATATCCTTTCCCTCAAGCTTGCGCAGAATGCGGCGCAGAGCATTGAATATGCGCCCTGCAATGAGGAAGGATTCACAAATATGCTGGTTGTAAAAATCAAATAACATAAGTGAGGAATTAATATGAATATCAACAAAACAGTTAACGCTACCGAACTCACCGTAGCCCTTGAGGGCAGACTCGATACCGCAACCGCTCCCGCTCTTGAAGCCGAGCTCAATCAAAGCCTTGCAGGAATCACAAAGCTCGTGCTTGATTTTTCCGCTCTCGAGTACCTCTCATCAGCAGGCCTTCGTGTGCTCCTTTCTGCGCAGAAAGCCATGAACAAGCAGGGCGAAATGATTGTTAAAAACGTCAACGAAACAATCTCTGAAATCTTCGAGGTTACAGGCTTCTGCGACGTGCTGACCATTGAATAATTATTTATGAATAAGAAAAAGCAAAACATTTCAGCCGCTTTCAGACGCTGGCTGCTGGTGCTTGTTGTTATCGCTTTCCTTGCAACTACGGCTTTTCTGTGGGTTTCACAAACAAAAATTTCGCAGAATAACGCTGTGAGCCTGCTGAAGCTCAACATTTCCGACGTCAGGGAAGATATCATAGATGCGTCCGATGAAAACCTTCTGAAGCTCACTCATCAGATTGCAGACGATTTGAATAACGCCCCTGCCATTACTTCGGATTTGCTCAAAGAGCTTACCGCAAAATACGACGTTACCGAAATCAATCACATCAACGCTGACGGAATAATCGTTGCAAGCACTTACCCCGATTTTCTCAATTACGATATGAGAAGCGGCGAGCAATCCGCAGAGTTTGCCGTTTTGCTTTCGGGCGAAACAGAGTATATCCAGAGCTATCAGCCCGTTTCCTACGACGCATCAATTTACCGCAAATACGGCGGCGTTACCCTTGAGGGCGGCGGATTTGTTCAGGTTGGTTACGGCGCTCAGCGCTTTCAGAAGGATATTGACGAATTTGTTGTGGGTGTAACACGCAACCGCCACGTAGGCGAGGGCGGCTCAATCATCATAGTTGATGAAAACTGGAATATCGTAAGCGACCGTTACGGCAACGAGGGCAAAAACCTTGACGTTACGGGATTGTGGATAGACACTGCCGAAACCGCAGAGAATCAGGCGTTTGTTGCCGAGGTTTACGGCAAAACCTGCTACTGCATGCATCAGGTAACGGAAGGCTACCGCATAGTTGCCGTTATGCCGAGGAGTGAAGCGGCTCTTTCACGCAACGTTTCCGTAGGTGTTACAACAATAATGCAGATTATTGTTTTTGCGGCGCTTTTTATTCTGATTTTCGTGCTCGTGAAAAAGCTTGTTGTTGATAATATCTACAAGGTGAACGATTCCCTCTCCTCCATAACTCAGGGTAATCTTGACACGGTAGTTGACGTGCGCTCGCATACAGAATTCGACGCTCTTTCGGACGATATCAACTCCACGGTAAACACGCTGAAAAAATATATCTCCGAGGCGGAGGCAAGGATTGACGCCGAGCTTGCGTTTGCAAAAGCCATTCAGCATTCGGCACTGCCGTCAGTATTTCCGCCCTACCCCAACAGAAAAGATTTTGATATAAGCGCCACTATGCACACGGCGAAGGAAGTCGGCGGCGATTTTTACGATTTCTATTTTGTTGACGATGACACTCTCGCATTCCTTGTTGCCGACGTTTCGGGCAAGGGAATACCTGCGGCGATGTTTATGATGACTTCAAAAGCCCTTCTCAAAAGCTATGCGGAATCGGGTATGAGCGTTGAAGAGGTGTTCACGGTTGCAAACGAAAAGCTGTGCGAGGGCAACGATGCAGGTATGTTTGTTACCGCGTGGATGGGTCTTCTCAACACAAAAACAGGCCTTATCACCTTTGCAAATGCAGGTCACAATCCTCCCCTCGTAAAGCACGCTGATTCATCCTTTACTTACCTTAAGTCAAAGCCCGGCTTTGTGCTTGCAGGCATGGAGGGTATACGCTACCGCAAGAATGAATATCAGCTCAATAAGGGCGATGTGATTTATCTTTACACGGACGGAGTTACCGAAGCTACTAACGAAAACAATGAGCTTTACGGCGAAAGCCGTCTGCTTGACGTGCTTTGCGCAAATGCCGGCTGTGATACTCAGACAATCTGCGACGCCGTCAAGGCGGACGTTGATTTATTCGTAGGTGAAGCGCCTCAGTTTGACGATATCACTATGCTTTGCCTGAGATTCAACGGGGAGGATGACAAATGAAAGAGTTGACACTTGCCGCAACCGTTGAGAATATTCAAGCCGTTACGGATTTTGTGAATGAACAGCTTGAAACCGTTGACTGCCCTCTGAAAGCGCAGATGCAGGTGGATATTGCAATTGACGAGCTTTTCGGCAATATTGCCCACTATGCATACGCCCCTTCAACGGGCGATGCTACGGTAAGGGTGGAAATTGAGGAAAATCCGCTTGCCGTCACCCTGACTTTTACCGACTGCGGCACTCCCTACAATCCCCTCACCCAGGCAGATCCCGACGTAACACTCTGCGCCGAAGAAAGGCAGGCAGGCGGACTCGGTATTTTTATGGTAAAGAAAACAATGGACGAAATGAAATATGAGTATAATGATTCAAAGAATATACTCACAATCCGCAAAATTTTAAATTAACAGCACAAAAGCCGGAAAACCTCAGAATCAAGGTTTTCCGGCTTTTTGATTTTTATCCTGTGATTATTTCTTTGTCAACCTTGCCTGTGAAGAGATTGTCCTCCGCCGTCAATACGGCGGCATCGGGATTTTCGGTAATGATACCGTAGCTCGGTGAATCGCTCTCTTCAGGTGCAATAAACGCATTGCCCTTTACCGTTATACCGTACACCATCGGGCGGAAGATTATATATCCTCTGCTTTTTCCGTCGGTGCCCGAAGGACCGTCAAAAATATTGTTTTCAATAAGGATGTTATGGTGGTCAATATCACCGTGATGACCCACTGCAGGGAAGCCCGCACACTTGAAGATATTATTTCTTATTACAATATTGCGGCAGGGAGTATCGTCGCTTTTGAAATCTATAAGCTCACCGTCGCAGTTATATACGGGGCCGTAAGAGCCGTGGCGTGCCATATCGAGCTGAACCTGCTCATTGTAAAGGCCCTCATTGATATAGGTATAGGTAGGTCCGTCAAAAACACAGTTCTGTACAGTGGCATTCTGAGTGCCGTTTATCTCTATAAAATGCCAGTGTGCGCAGTTGACAAAACGGCAATTCTCAATTGTGATATTGTTGCAATGAACGGTGTTTACAAGCGTTGAGTGTTCGGTGGTGTTTGAGTTGCCGTCAAACGTGCCGCCTGAAATAACAACGTCGTGAGTTCCGTCATACTCTCCCCACTCAGGCTCCGAATGGGAGGCGAGCAGGTATCTCGTCATCGGCGTGCTTTTATCGTTTCTGAGAACGGTTGCTTTATCCGAAAACTTAAGGTGCTGGTTTGAATAGAAAATCAGCGCCGCAGAAACAAGATAAGTTCCGTCGGGGAAATAAACCGTTCCGCCGTCCTTTACTTCGTCAATACAGGCCTGCAAGGCTTTTGTATCGTCGTGCACGCCGTCTGCATACACGTTTTTATTATCCCTTACGTTTACAAATTTCATATTTCAACACCCCTGTCAAACCTGATTCACCTTACAGCGTTGAGCCGAAATCGGTAACGATTGACTGGCCCGTGATTGCACGGGATTCATCTGAAGCGAAGAAGAGAAGCATATTTGCAACGTCCTCAGGCAAGCAAGGCTGAACCTTGAGGTCATTGTGCTTCATCATCTGACCGAAGATGTTCATATCAAGGTTTGCAGGATTCATATCCGCAACCATGGGAGTAACTATTGTACCGGGGCAGATTGCGTTGCAGCGCACGTTGGTGCCCACAAAGCGCAGAGCGGTGTGGCGTGTAAGTCCGATAACCGCAGCCTTGGATGCAACGTAAGCGGCGCCGCCGCAGCCCATAACGCCTGCAACGGATGCAACGTTTACGATTGAGCCGTAGCCTGTCTTTGCCATTTCGTTTGTAACCGCACGCATCATGCACATTGTTCCCTTTGTGTTGATATCAATAACGCGGTTCATATCGTCATCCGTAAAGCTGTCAATAGCCTTGAGGCCTCCGTCAAGAACACCTGCGTTGTTGATAAGAATATCAATCTTTCCGAAAGAAGCAAGGGTTTCTTCAACAACTCTCTTCGCATCCTCATCCTTTGAGATATCGCTTACAACGGGAAGAACCTCGCCGCCTGCTTCACGGATTTTTTCCGCAACCTCCTGAAGAGGAGCTTCACGGCGCGCGGTAATGACAACCTTTGCACCCTCTGCCGCAAATTTAACCGCCGTTGCTGCGCCAACGCCTGAGTTGCCGCCTGTGATGATTGCTACCTTGCCTTCTAAACGACCCATAATTTTATCCTCCTTAAATTCAGACTCCGTGCGTCAAAGCCGCAAAGAATTCTGTTTTTTGTTTTAATATGATTTAGAAAATATTGCTTTACCGTGTCTTTGATTGAAATAAGTCTGTCAGTTGCACTCCTCAAAATACATAGCACCGCTCTGAGCAAAAATGAGGGGAGGTAAATCCATTCCCTTTTGCTCGGGTATTCTTGAAGCGATTGCAATATCGTGGATTTTGCTGTAAATAAATCCGGGCTCAAAAACAACGTGGGCACAGATAAAGCCGCCCTTCTCCACAGGAAGAGTGACGGAATAATCCTGCGTCTTCTTCGCCGTATAGGAGAAGCATTCACCGTCACGGTCAAAAACAATCAACCTGTGCTTTTTGCGCAGTTTTTTCACGTTGATTGTAACGCTCGTTTTATCGGTAAGCTTAACGGTATCGCCAATCACGGCATCGCCGCTGACGATATCAATAAAGGTTGTGCCCACATCAAAGCTTATCGTTGTGCGTCCTTTAACAATCGCATCCAGAATGTCCTCAGGAGAATTTGATTTTGCATAAACGTAAGTAACGGGCCAGGTTAAAAGGTTGGTGACAACATAATCTCTGTGATAATCGCTGCCGCCGACAACGGGAAGCTTGTGACCGTTTCTCAGCTGTTCATGCCACCACTCGGTGCATTCAAGATTATCAAAGTGAGTGGGCGCATTCCAGACCTCGAGCACATCAACGTCCTCAGCCTTCATTTCCCAGCGCCACGGGCATTGCTTACAGTGGGGATGATTCATGCAGATTACCGCTCCGCGCTCCTGTGCCTTTGTTTTGACTCTCAAAAAATCCTCATAGCTTTCGCAGGTATCGTAATCCTCTTTATCAATAACGTCTTTTACTCCCCACATATTGCAGTGACCGCCGTGTTTTGTAAGCTCGGCACCGTAGATAAGGGTAAGCCCGTCAACCTCGGGCAGCTCCCCGCAGTTGACGTTATGGTCAGTAATCATAAGAAAATCGATTTTGCTTTTCTTCGCCTTTTCGATAACCTGTTCCAGCGTAAGGCCGCCGTCGGAGGCAACCGTGTGGCAATGAGGAACTCCCGAATACCATCTGTATCCTTTATTGTTCATTCTGCATTTCACCTTTACTTTCCTTTATTTACAATCTCTCCGCTTACCTCGGCGGAATCCCACATGAACAGATACGCAAGCGTCATCAGCACTCAGCCCGCAAGTTCAAAACCAATACCGGGAAGAATAGCATTTATAAAGTAAATATAACACAGCAAAATACATAATTCAATATTCCTTTACAAAAAAACATTATCAATCTTGCTCAATTTACGGCTGTTTCAGCTGCAAAAAACCTCCCTGCTTTCGCAAGGAGGTTTCCGTTATACTTTAGTTCCATTCTTTGTTCATAACAACAAAGTTCATTCTTTCCTGAACGCTTGCTCCGCCGTGACCCGTACCGATTCCGCCGTGGTCCGAAGTAACTATAATAAGCCAGTCTTCCGTTTCATAGGTTTCTCTTGCTTCAATGGCTTTGATAGCCTCGTAACCGTATTCTTCTTGCGTTCTGAAGCCGTCTTTATAAACGGGATTGTTGAAAGAAAAGCCGAAATTATGGCCTGCGGAATCCGTGCTTTCATAAATGATAAGCACAAAATCTGCACAGTCAGCGCTTGTGATTTCCTCCATAGCGCCCGTGTGAACCTCCTCTGTATTCTTGCGGAGGTCAAATTCTACATCAATACCGTTTTCTTCGCAATATGCTTTTTCATCCTTGTAGGTTGAGTTATCGTTTGTAAAGTGACCCTTCCACTTTGTGATGAATGCGGCATCATCAATAACGTCCTCTTCAATAAGGGACGTCATAAGCGTTTTGGGTTCAACCGTTTTTGTTATGCCGTTGCCGGTTATTCCGTGAATATCAGCCCACACACCCGTAAGCATTGAGCACCAGCCGGGAGCGGTTGAGGTTGCCTGAGTATTCTCTGCAGGATAATTCACGCCGCCGCAATATGTAAGATTGATTGATGCGCCGCCGCTGAGCAGATAGTTGATTGCTCCCCCATCCTGCCTTTCGGCAACGATATCCGCACGGCATCCGTCATAACCGATAACGGCAACCTTCTTTTCGGTTTTACCTTCGGGCAATGCGGATCTGAAGTGTTCGCTTATGATACCGTAAACATCGGTGAAGGGATATGCGGTTTCAATCGTATTTTCATAGCCTGCCGAAGCAACGTTCTGCCTGTAAAATTCTTCGGTATCGTTTTTGTCTTTAAAATACCTTGTAAAATACAGAGCCAGAGAGCCTGCAATAATTCCCAGGATAACCACTACGGAAACAACCGAAAGAATAATCTTTTTTTTGTTTTTCATAAGACGTTCTCCTTTTATCAAAAATTCCCGAATGTTGTTTGGATAATTTTAACACTTTTTCTTTTTATTTTCAAGGGATTCAGTCAATAATTACAGTTTGTCCGTAACAATCTGTTGAGAGCTTCTTGATATATTCCTGTTAAAACTCAGCCGTTGAAATTGTTTAATCGTTGTGATACTATTCTATTACCTAATATAAAACGGAGTGTTTTTATGAGCCGAGAAATAGATTTGATTCTGAAAGAACGATTTGAAAAAGATTCTCTTATCTCTGTTGCAACTGTTGATGAAACGGGAAAACCGTGGGTCAGAATTGTTGATGCGATTTATATTGACGGAGCTTTTTATACAATTACCAATGCTGCAACCAATAAAATGAAACATATTAACGCAAATCCTGTTGTTGGCATTTGCGGCGAATGGTTTTCAGGACACGGCAAGGCTGAAAGTTTAGGTTATATCCGCAATGAAGAAAATACGAACTTGGCTGACAAATTAAGAGAAGCCTTTGCTTCTTGGTATGATAACGGTCACACAGATGAAAGTGATGTTAATACAGTGATTCTGAAAATAGCTGTTACAGACGGTATCATTTACAAAGACGGAAAAAGATTTGAGTTTTGATAAGGAGGCGGGAAAATGCCTGCTGTTTACATAAAGCAAAAGGGATTTAACGGACATATAAAAGAAATACTCAATGCTATGCCCGAACTGCCCGAACACAATTGGCTGATAACAGATTTGGAATGTTATG
>JAFQKF010000020.1 GCA_017397105.1 Clostridia bacterium
ATCAGCTTGACGAAGCGGGCATCAATCCCTACAGCGATATCCTTACCCTCGAAAAATACCGTGAACTTTTCGGCGAAAACAAGCACGAATTCACAGGTGTTGACTATGTTGATTATTATGCAGGCATTATCAAGGATGCAGATGCTGAATGCGAAATTATTTTTGCCAACCAGGCAAAAAGCATTCTTGAATATACAGACTGCGTTCTGACATGTGATATTCATACTCGTGCACGTACCAAGAGACTTCTCAAGGCAGCCGGAGCGAAAGTTGTATGCGGTATGGACGATATCCTCACCGCTTCCGTTGATGGCAGCGGTTACAACGAGTCCTACGGTCTTCTCGGTTCAAATAAATCAACCGAAGATACCATCAAGCTTTTCCCCAGAGACTGCTATCCTTTCGTAAAAAAGACGCAGGAACTTCTCTGTGAAGCAAGCGGTAAAAAAATCGAAGTTATGGTTTACGGTGACGGTGCATTCAAAGATCCTCAGGGTAAAATTTGGGAACTCGCAGACCCCGTTGTTTCCCCTGCTTACACCGAAGGTCTTGCTGGAACGCCCAATGAGCTCAAGCTCAAATACCTTGCTGACAACGATTTCAAAGACCTCAGCGGTGATGAACTCAAAAAAGCAATTTCAGAAAAAATCGAAGCCAAGGATGGAAGCAGCCTTGTTGGTAACATGGCTTCTCAGGGAACAACTCCCCGCCAGTTCACAGATCTTATCGGCTCACTTTGTGACCTTACAAGCGGTTCAGGTGACAAGGGAACTCCCGTAGTTCTTGTGCAGGGCTATTTCGATAACTATACAAACTGATTTTGAAACGGAGGAATAAACAATGAGCAGTAATATCAGACCCGATTCAATGGCACGCATCACAACACCCGAGCTTGCAAACGCCTTTATTGAAGAGCAAATTGCAGAAATAAGAGCTCAGGTTGGCGATAAAAAAGTTCTTCTCGCTCTTTCGGGCGGTGTTGATTCATCCGTTGTTGCAGCACTTCTTATTAAAGCAATCGGCAAACAGCTTGTTTGCGTTCATGTTAACCACGGTCTTATGCGTAAGGGCGAAAGTGAGCAGGTTATCGAAATTTTCGGTAAAGAGCTTGATGCAAACCTTATTTACATTGATGCAACAGACAGATTCCTTGACCTTCTCAAAGATGTTGCTGATCCCGAAACAAAGAGAAAGATTATCGGTAACGAATTTATCAAGGTATTTGACGAAGAATCCGCAAAACTCGAAGGCATTTCCTTCCTTGCTCAGGGCACAATTTATCCTGATATTCTCGAATCAGACGGCGTAAAGGCTCACCATAACGTTGGCGGTCTTCCCGAAGAGATGGCAATGGAGCTTGTTGAACCGGTTAAACTTCTTTATAAAGACGAAGTAAGAGTAGTCGGTGAAGCTCTCGGTCTTCCCCATGCAATGGTTTACCGTCAGCCGTTCCCCGGCCCCGGTCTCGGAGTAAGATGCCTCGGTGCAATCACCCGTGACAGACTTCAT
>JAFQKF010000021.1 GCA_017397105.1 Clostridia bacterium
CTCATAGACCATATTGATGTTTATGAGACACAAGGTAAAGGCAAGAACAAAACACAGCGGGTTGTAATCTACTACAGATTTGTCGGGTATATTGAACTTCCGACCAATGAAGATGACTTTTACAAAAAACGATACACGTCAGGGAGTGCAGGTCAGTTATATACCTAGAGCATTGCCCAAAAGCATAACGGCATAACAAAACAGAAAAGGTCGCAGACCTCAACAGTCTGCGAACAATCAAAAAACTCTTTTTAAGCAAAAAAATTGAGTATTCATAGGCAAATCCCTTATGAATACTCAATATGGTCCGAGTGGCGAGACTTGAACTCACGGCCTCTTGACCCCCAGTCAAGCGCGCTCCCAACTGCGCCACACCCGGATACGGAACGCTTAGTATAATATCACAGTTTTTTTGATTTTGCAAGCCTTTTTTCAACTTTTTTTAAAAATTTTTTAATTTTCTTTTCTCTTTTTATTTTTTTGCGATTTTCAGAATTTTTTTCCAAGCCTTTCCACACAACAAAAATCGAGTAAAACAGAGGAAAACGGAGATTTCGGGAGCAAATCAAAGATTTTCAATCGGTATTCTTAAATCGGCTTGATTTTTTTGCGGCTTTTCTAAAAAAAATGTTGACATTTGCGGACTTTAGCACTATATTATAATCACAATAATATATGTTTTTTCTTTACTAAAAAACTGCAGACTTCGGCGCTCCACCGCTCCGGGTCTGTTGTTTAATAAATAAGTTTCCGTTTTTACGGTATAAAGGAAGGGGCTGCATAATTGGAAAACAATATTATTATTGATCTCAAAAACATCTCTGTTGCCTTTGGAGATAATCAGGTATTAAAGAATCTTAACCTTTATATTCGTGACGGTGAGTTCATAACTCTTCTTGGCCCTTCAGGCTGCGGTAAAACCACTACCCTGCGTATCATTGCGGGCTTCACCGCCCCCGATGAGGGTCAAGTTTACTTTGAGGGAAAACTCATCAACAACGTTCCCCCTTACAAAAGGCACGTTAACACAGTATTCCAGAGATACGCTTTATTCTCTCACCTTAACGTTTACGAAAACGTAGCTTTCGGCCTTCGCAACAAACGCATGAAAGAAAAAGAGATAAGAGAAACCGTAAAGCAGATGCTCGAGCTTGTAAACCTCAAAGGATTTGAAAGACGCCATATCAATTCGCTTTCAGGCGGTCAGCAGCAGCGTGTTGCAATCGCAAGAGCACTTGCCGTAAATCCCCGTGTGCTTTTGCTCGATGAGCCTCTCGGCGCTCTTGACCTCAAACTTCGCAAGGATATGCAGAATGAGCTCAAAAACATCCAGCAGCGTCTCGGAATTACGTTTATATACGTTACGCACGACCAGGAGGAAGCCCTCTCTATGTCTGATACAATCGTTGTTATGAACAACGGTATCATTCAGCAGATAGGCACTCCCAAGGATATTTACAACGAGCCCAAGAATGCTTTTGTAGCAGATTTCATCGGCGAGAGTAATATCGTTGACGGAATAATGCGCGACGATTTCGTGGTTGATTTTTCAGGCCACAGATTCGACTGCCTCGACAAAGGCTTTGCCAAAGACGAAGCGGTTGACGTTGTTGTACGCCCTGAGGATGTTGACGTTGTACCTCTTGAAAAAGGAATGCTCAAGGGTACCGTTACATCGGTAGTTTTCAAAGGTGTTCACTATGAAATGATTGTTGACATCGGCGGCTTCAAGTGGATGATTCAGTCCACTGATGAACAGCAGGAAGGCGACAAAATCGGCCTTTACATTGAACCCGATGCTATACATATAATGAAAAAGTCGGAATACTCCGGAATGTTCGGCGATTACAGCTCCTTCAGTGAGGAATACGACGAGCTTTCCAACGCAGAGGAGCCCGAAGAAGCAGACGGTGAGGAGGGCTGAGAATATGAACAAATCAACCTCCTTAAAAACTAAGCTTCTCAACTCCCCTTACATCGTGTGGTCCGCCTTGTTCGTAATCGCTCCGCTCATTTTCGTTGTTTATTATTCCTTTACGGATATTGACGGCAATTTTACTTTTGAAAACGTTCTCAGCCTTACCGCATATACGGATACAATCATCCGCTCCGTATGGTTCGGCGTGGTTTCAACAATTATCTGCCTTGTCATCGCTTACCCTATAGCCTATATAATGGCTCACAGCAAGGCAGCATCACAGCGCACCATGATGATAATGGTAATGCTCCCCATGTGGATGAACTTCCTTATAAGAACTTATTGCTGGATGGTTCTGCTTCAGGACACGGGAATCATAAACACCTTCCTCGGCAAGCTCGGGATTTCACCCGTCCACATGATCAACACCCCCGGCGCAGTTATCCTCGGCATGGTTTACGATTTTCTGCCCTTTATGATTCTGCCCATATATTCCGTTATGACAAAGCTTGACCCGAGCATAGTGGAAGCGGCGCAGGACCTCGGATGCAATCGCTTTGCAGTTTTAAGAAAATGCGTTATTCCGCTGAGTATGCCCGGCGTTATTTCAGGCATCACAATGGTTTTCGTTCCCTCGGTAAGTACCTTCTATATTTCCCAGAAGCTCGGCGGCGGTTCATTCGAGCTTATAGGTGACGTTATTGAAAGGCTTTACCTTACCCCCAACCAGAACAACGTCGGCGCTGCGCTGTCGATGTTCCTTATGATTCTTATTCTTATCTGCATGGCAATAATGAATAAGTTCTCAAACAGCAGCGAGGAGGGAATGGTAATATGAAAATACTCTCAAAGATTTACACATTCCTTGTTTTCTTCTTCCTGTATATCCCGATTTTCGTGCTTATCATCTTCTCTTTTAACGAATCAAAAAGCACAAGCGTTTTTACAGGTTTTTCATTTGACTGGTACCTCGCATTACTTGAACAGGAGGATATTCTCAACGCCCTTAAAACGACCCTTATTCTTGCAGTAGGTTCTTCGGTTATCTCAACAGTTTTCGGCACTGCGGCTGCAGTGGGAATTGACAGCCTGAGAAAAGGCTGGCTGCGCTCTGCTACAATGGGCGTTACAAACATCCCGATGATGAATCCCGAAATCGTTACCGGCTTTTCAATGATGCTCCTTTTTGTTTTTGCATCAAAGCTTCTCGGCATAAGTGATTCCATGGGCTTCGGCACTCTTATGATTGCCCACATCACTTTTGAACTGCCTTACGTAATCCTCAACGTACTGCCTAAACTCCGCCAGACTGACAGAAACCTTGCTGAAGCGGCGCAGGACCTCGGCTGCAGACCTGTTCAGGCATTCTTCAAGGTAGTTCTGCCATCCATAAAGCCCGGCATAATCACGGGTATGATCATGGCTTTCACCCTGTCGCTTGACGATTTCATTATCAGTTATTTCACCAACGGCAGAGAGTTCCAGACTCTTCCCACAATCATTTACAGCATGACGAAAAAGCGTGTTACCCCCGTTATCTATTCGCTTTCCACGCTTATTTTCTTCAGCATTCTTCTGCTTCTCATTCTTACTAACCTTATTCAGTATCTCAATGAGAAAAAGCAGAACAAAACATCGGACTGAAAGGAGATTAAGTGATGAAAAAATTTCTTTCTCTCCTGCTTTGTGTGATTTCCGTTGTTTTCTGCGCTATGCCTGCATTTGCGCTCAGCGATAACGAAATCGAGGCCCTCAGAGGCACAAAGCTTTACGTCTACAACTGGGGCGAATATATTTCCGACGGCGAGGACGGAAGCCTTGATGTAAATGCCGAGTTTGAAAAAAGATACGGCATTGAGGTTGTTTACAACACCTTTGACAATAACGAATCAATGTATGCCAAGCTTAAAAGCGGCGGCGTTTCATACGACGTTGTAATCCCTTCGGATTATATGGTTGAGCGTATGCTCAACGAAGGAATGCTCGAAAAGCTTGATTATTCAAACATTCCCAATTTCAAATACATTGATGAAAAGTACAGGAATCTTGACTATGACCCCGACAACGAGTACACAGTCCCCTACAACGTAGGTATGGTAGGTCTTATTTACAACAAAAAGCTTGTAAGCGCTCCGCCCACAAGCTGGACCGCCCTCTGGGATGAGCAGTACAAGGGTCAGATTCTTATGTTCAACAATCCCCGCGATGCTTTTGCAATTGCGCAGAGCGTACTCGGGCTTGATTACAACTCCGAGTATCCCGGCGACTGGAGAGCGGCTGCCGAAGAGCTCAAAAAGCAGAAAACCGTAATTCAATCCTACGTAAACGATGAAGTTTTCAACAAGATGGAAACGGGCGAAGCCGCACTTGCACCTTACTATGCAGGCGACTATCTTTCAATGCTGGATATAAACCCTGACCTCGGATTTGTTTATCCCGAGGAAGGCGTAAACTTCTTCGTTGATGCAATGTGCGTACTCAAAGGCTGTGAAAACAAAGCGGCGGCTGAGCTTTACATCAACTTTATGCTTGAATCTGAGGTGGCACTTGCTAATGCCGAATATATCTGCTATGCAAGCCCCAACACTCAGGTTATCAACAACCCCGAATACACCTTCTACGGCAACGAAATCCTCTACCCCGAAACCTCTGTACCCACACAGATATTTATAAATCTTTCTGATGAAACTCTGAGTATGATGAACACGCTCTGGGATGAAATAAAGAATTATCAGCCTAATCAGAAGCTTACTATTGAAAGCAATAAATACGCAATTTATCTGGGCATTTTCTTTATTATCTGCATAGCGGTTATGGTTCATAAAATCCTCGTCAGAAAGTACAGAGAAAACTACTAAAAAGAGCACCGTTTGGCACACTTTGAGCTGCCAAACGGTGTTTTTATGTTTTATCTTTTTGTCAGTGCATCAATGCAGCGCATCAGCCTCAAGGGTCTTTTGGTTGTGATATTGTCAACACCCATTGCAAGCAGACGGCATTGCTGAGAAATGCTGTTTGCGGTCCATGCTGAAACAAGCAGACCGTTTTTGTGAAGAATCTGAGTTACACAATCTGTCGCATTTTCATAATGGGTATTAAGACCTATTGCACCGAGACTTTTGATTTTATCGGCAAGCTCCTGCGCATACGCGGGGTCATTGCGTCTGTTTTTATCCGTTTTATAATTGAGGAAATACGGAATATCCGAATTTGCGCTGACGTCAGGCACCCAATCTTCAAAAACGCCCGTATAGAATACTCTTTCAAAAAGTCCGTATTCCTTTACAAGACGGTCAACCGCAGGAAGATTTGAGCGTGATTTTAAATCAAGATTCATCTGACAGTCCGGACTCTTGGCAACCTCTGCAAGAATTTTTGAAAGCTCAACACCTGCTCCGAATTTCGGATTTGAGGCATGAATAACACAGGGTGTACCGTCCGGCCAGAAGGTAACGTCAACCTCTACAACCTTTGCACCGTGCTCAAGCGCTATAATAACGGATTCGGGAGTATTGTCGGTTGTTTTAAGCGCACCCGAATGGTACGTTACCGTAAAACCGTCAGGAAGACTGTTAATCCCCTCAGGGAAATTGCGGCGAATCTTCTTTGCCGCAGAGAAATCCGCTATCCTTTCAAGCGATACGGAAACCTTGCTGGATAAATTATCTTTAAAATATGACACCAAATCGCCCCCTTTTGCTTGATTATTGCACCGAATCCTAACTTTGTCAACTTTTTATTTAATTTAAGTATTGCAATTTATTGTATTTTATTATAAATTATTATAGTTAATTTGTATGTTGCCACAAAAATGTTTTACTGTGCTAATATGGTAATTGACTAAATCGCTAAACCGTGCTATAATGGCACCATTGTATAATTAGATTATTATGTGACAGGAGTATCAGCATGAAGCATATACCTGATTTTTTCTCAAAGGAAGATAATCTTTCAATCGCCCTGCCCGAGCTTTTTGAACGCTGGGGATATAAAAAATACCGTATGTCAAAGTTTGAGGAATTCAGCTTTTACAGTGACAACAGGAACTTCCTTTCAAACTCAGAAATAATTGCCTTCAACAATGCTGACGGCAGACTTATGGCTCTCAAGCCCGACATTACTCTTTCCATAGTCAAAAACGCAAAGCTCAGCGAAAAGCTTACAAAGCTTTACTATAATGAAAGCGTTTTCAGAATGTCATCGGGTTCAAGGGATTTCAAGGAAATCAAGCAGTGCGGCGTTGAGGTGCTCGGCGAAATCGACAATTATCTTACAAGCGAAATCATAATGCTTGCCGCAGAAAGCCTTGCAATGATAGATGAGAACTACGTTCTTTCCGTTTCTCACAATGCACTTCTGCTCTCCCTTATCGAAGAATTCAACGTAACGTTAGCTGTCAAAAAGCAGCTTATATCCTGCATCGGCGGCAAAAACATCCACGATTTCAAGCGTCTGTGCGTAAACTATTCCGTTCCCGATGAAATGACGGAAAAGGTTTGCCGCCTTGCCGGCATTGAGGGAAAAATCAACGACGTGCTCGGCGACGTCAAAGCACTGTGCACTTCAGAAAAAATGCTTGATGCTGTGGCTGAGCTTGAGTTTGTTTGCAGCGCTCTTTCCGCCTGCGGACTTTCCGATAAGATTCACATTGACCTTTCGGTAACTCAGCATATCGATTATTACACCGGTATAGTTTTCAGGGGCTACGTTGAGAAGGCTCCCAACGCTGTTCTTTCAGGCGGCAGATATGACCGCCTTGCAAGAAAAATCAGGGACAATATCGGAGCAGTCGGCTTCGCCGTTTACCTTGATAATCTCAACCTTTATTACAGAAAGGCTGCTGAGTTTGACGCTGACCTGCTCGTAATCTGCAAGGACACGGAAAACTCAGAAAAGCTTCTCGGTTTACTTATGGAGCACACCCGCAACGGCTTATGTGTAAGAGTTGAACGCTCCTGCCCCGAGGCTTTCAGAGCCCGTAAAACCGCTGTTTTCGAAAACGGCGAACTCAAGGAGGCACAAATATGCTGAATATTGCCTTACCCAAAGGACGCCTTGGCGACAAGGTTTACTCGCTGCTTGCAAAAATCGGCTACGATTGCAGCGAAATATACGCAGACAACAGAAAGCTTATATTTGAAAGCGTTGAAAACTCCGTACGCTATCTTCTCGTTAAGCCCTCTGACGTTGCAATTTACATCTCTCACGGTGCCGCAGATATCGGCATTGTAGGAAAAGATATTCTTGAAGAGGACAGTTTTGATTTATTCGAGCTGCTCGATCTCAACCTCGGTAAATGCAATATGTGCGTTGCCGCTCCCGTTGATTTTGTTGAGGACCTTGACCGTCCCCTCAGAGTTGCAACCAAATTCACAAACATTGCAAAGAATTATTATCTTTCCCTTAACCGTGAAATTGAAATAATCAAGCTCAACGGCTCAATTGAGCTTGCTCCCCTGCTCGGTCTGTCCGACGTTATTGTTGATATCGTCGAAACAGGTACCACCTTAAAAGAAAACAACCTTAAGGTTTATGAAAAGATTATGCCGATAAGCGCAAGACTTATTGCAAACAAATCTTCCTACAAATTCAAAACCGCAGAAATTGAAGAGCTTTTGGCAAAGCTTGAAAAGGAGCTCAAAAATAATGATTAAGATTATTGATATAAGCAACGCAAAAACGGAAGATATCCTTACAAGAGATATCAAGCTTGAAAGCGGCGTTGAAGAAATCGTTGCAGGTATTATTGAAAACGTTCGCAAAAACGGCGACTCTGCTTTGCTTGACTATGCTGAAAAGTTTGACGGCGCAAGACCCGAAAATCTCGTAGTAAGCGATGAGGAAATAGAAGAGGCGTTTGCAAGCGTACCTCAGGCACTCATTGAAACAATTGAAGAAGCAAAAGAAAACATATGGGAATACCACAAGCATCAGGTGCGTGACGATTTTGAAATCAACAAGGGTAACGGCATTATTCTGGGTCAGAAAATCACACCCATCGAAAAAGCCGGCGTATACGTCCCCGGCGGCACTGCAAGCTACCCCTCCACAGTCCTTATGGACGTTATTCCCGCTAAAATCGCAGGAGTAAAAGAGATTGTTATGACCACTCCCTGTGGTAAAAACGGCAAGATTGCGCCTGCAATCCTCGCCGCCGCAAAGATAGCCGGAGTTACAAAAATCATAAAATCGGGCGGTGCGCAGGCTGTTGCCGCTCTCGCTTACGGCACCGAAAGCGTTCCCAAGGTTGACAAAATCGTAGGCCCCGGCAACGTGTTTGTTGCCACGGCAAAGAGAATGGTTTTCGGTATGGTTGATATTGATATGATTGCAGGGCCGAGCGAAATCCTCGTGCTTGCCGACAATACCTGCAGAGCAAAGGACGTTGCCGCAGACCTTCTTTCACAGGCTGAGCACGACAAACTTGCCTCCGCCGTACTTGTTACCGACAGTGAAGAATTTGCAAACGAAGTCAGTGCCGAAATCGAAAGGCAGCTTCCTCTTCTTGAAAGAGCGGAAATCGCAAGGGCTTCCATTGACACAAACGGTAAAATCATTGTTGCCGAAAGTATTGAAAGCGGAATTGAAATTGCAAACATCATAGCTCCCGAGCATCTTGAGGTCTGCGTTGACAAGCCCTTTGAATTGCTCGGCAAAATCAAGCACGCAGGTTCAATATTCCTCGGTAAGAATACCCCCGAGGCTCTCGGCGATTACCTTGCAGGCCCCAACCACACTCTGCCCACCTCGGGCACGGCACGCTTCAGCTCTGCGCTGAGTGTTGACGATTTCGTTAAAAAATCACAGTACCTTTACTATGAAAAAGAAGCACTTGAAAAGGTAAAGGATAAAGTAGTCCTCTTTGCCGAAACAGAGGGTCTTACGGCTCACGCTCAGAGCGCGGCAATCAGATTTGAGGATTGAGGAGATATTCAAATGAGCAGATTTCTCTCTGAAAACTACAGTAAATTAATTCCGTATACACCCGGCGAGCAGCTTAACGAAAAAGTTATAAAGCTCAATACAAACGAGTCACCTTTCCCTCCCTCACCGAGTGTAAAGCAGGTTGTAACCGACGATTTGCTTGACAGACTCAAGCTTTATTCCGACCCAGAGGTAAAGCAGCTCAGGAATGCAATAGCTGAGCAATTCGGTCTTGAGGCGGAAAACGTATTTGTAGGAAACGGCTCCGATGACGTGCTCGCATTCTCAATTATGGGATTCTGCGGCGCAGGCGGCAAGCTCTGCTGCCCCGATATTTCTTACGGTTTTTACCCCGTTTATGCCGATTTATTCGGTGTTGAGCTTGAGCAGATTAAACTCAAGGATGATTTTTCAATTGATATAAACGATTACATCGGCAAGGGCTGTAATATCGTTATCGCCAACCCCAACGCTCCTACGGGACTTGCACTTACGGTTGACGAGGTTGAAAAAATCGTTGCATCAAACCCCGATAACATCATTATAATGGACGAGGCTTACATGGCCTTCTGCAAGCAAAGCTGCGTTGAGCTTCTTAAGAAATACGACAATCTTATGGTTGTAAGAACTTTCTCAAAGAGCCATTCTCTTGCAGGCCTCAGAGTCGGATTCGGACTTGCTTCAAAGGAAATAATTGAAGATTTAAACAAACTTAAGTATTCGTTCAATCCTTATAATATGAACTCCGTTTCCATTGCGGCGGCATCCGCAGCGATAGCTGATAACGAATACTATAACAAAAATATTGACGAAATAATCAGAGTGCGCGAGCTTACCAAAGACCTCCTCAGCTCACTCGGCTTTACCGGTACGGACTCCAAGGCAAACTTCCTTTTTGTTACTCATCCCGAATTTTCTGCCGAGGAGCTTTATAAGGAACTGAGAAAAAGAGGCATCCTTGTGCGTTATTTCTCAAAGCCGAGAATTGACAGATATCTCAGAATAACCGTCGGCTCTGCTGAAGAGATGCAGGCTCTTACCGACACCCTTGCTCAAATCATAAAGGAAGTGAAAGAATGAGAAGCGCTCAGATAAAAAGAAAGACAAACGAAACGGATATCGAGCTTTTCCTTGACCTTGACGGAAAAGGTACAAGCGAAATCGATACAGGCTGCGGTTTCCTTGACCATATGCTTGAGCTCTTTGCCCGCCACGGCAGAATGGAGCTTAAAGTCAAGTGCGTAGGCGATACACACGTTGATTATCACCACTCTGTTGAAGACGTCGGAATCGTTCTCGGCCAGGCTTTTGCCAAGGCTATAGGCGAAAAAAGAGGAATCTCCCGCTACGGAAGCGTTGTTATTCCCATGGATGAAACACTTATCCTTGCAAGCATCGATATAAGCGGCAGAGCGCATCTCAATTACGACGTATCAATCCCCACTCCTCAGGTTGGCGGAATGGATACCGAGCTTGTTGAAGAATTCTTCATCTCTTTCGTGCGCAATGCAAACATCACACTGCACATAAAACAGTTCTACGGCAAAAACAGTCACCACATCATTGAATGCATCTTCAAGGCTGTTTCAAGAGCTCTGTGCAAAGCTGTTTTTGAGGATTTGACCCTCGGCGGTGAAATCCCCTCCACCAAAGGTTTATTATAATAAAGGAGCGGTCCTATGATTGCAATTGTAGACTACGGCTGCGGAAATCTTTTCTCCCTCTCCTGCTCACTCAACTTCCTCGGAATCGAGTGCAAAATCACGGGTGACAAGGAAGAAATTGCCGCCGCTGATAAAATTATTCTCCCCGGTGTCGGCGCATTTGCCGATGCAATTAAAAAGCTTCGTGACTGCGATATGGTTGATTTGCTCCGTTCACTTGCAGCCGAGGGTAAACCCATTCTCGGTATCTGTCTCGGTATGCAGCTGCTTTTTGAAAAGAGCTTCGAATACGGTGCTCATATGGGTCTCGGTCTTATAAAAGGCTACGTGGGCGCTCTTGAGGGCAACATCCCCGAAGAGCTCAAAATCCCTCATATGGGCTGGAATAAGCTGAATTTCGCTAAGGCTGACCCGATTTTCAAATATATCGAGCCCGGCGATTATATGTATTTTGTTCACTCTTTTTATGCAAAGGGCTGTGTTGAAAACACCCTTGCTTTTGCAGAATACGGTGCAGCCGTGCCTGCCGTTGTAAAAAGCGGCTCGGTTTACGGAATGCAGTTCCATCCCGAAAAGAGCGGCGAAAAAGGTCTTGCTTTGCTCAAGGCTTTTGCCGAGTTATAAGGAGTAATTTATGCAGATTTTTCCCGCAACAGATATATTGGGCGGTAAGGTTGTCCGCCTGACAAAAGGCGATTACGATGCCGTTAAAATCTATGCCGATTCGCCCTATGAAATGGCTCAGCAGTTCATTAAAGCAGGTGCAGTCAATCTTCATATGGTTGACCTTGACGGCGCCAAGGACGGCACTCCCGTAAACTTTGAAGCTATCCGTGAAGCCGCAAAAATCAAAGACCTTTTCATCGAGGTCGGCGGCGGAATCCGCGACGAAGCAAGGATAGAGGCTTATCTTGAGCTCGGAGTCAAGCGTGTTATTCTCGGCACGGCGGCTGTTAAGAATTATCCGTTTGTTGAAAGTGCGGTTAAGAAATACGGCGATGCTATCGCTGTTGGCGTTGATGCAAAAAACGGATTGGTTGCAATAAACGGCTGGCTTGAAACTACAGACGTAAGCTCGGTTGATTTTTGCAAAAAGCTGCGTGACAGCGGAGTTAAAACCGTTATTTATACCGACATTTCAAAGGACGGTATGTTAAGCGGCACAAACCTTGAGGTCTACGCTCAGCTTTCGCAGATAGAAGGGCTCGATATTGTAGCCTCGGGCGGCATCACTTTTGAAGATGAAATCAAAGCACTCAGGGATATGAATATTTACGGCGCAATAGTAGGCAAGGCAGTCTACGAAAACAAGCTGGACCTTGAGCGCGTTATAAAAATTGCCAACGGAGGTGACACACTTTGATAACTCACAGAATTATCCCCTGCCTTGACGTAAGAAACGGCAGAGTCGTAAAAGGTGTTAATTTTGAAGGAATACAGGACGTTGCCTCACCTGTTGAAATGGCTCGCTTTTATAACGAATGCGGCGCCGACGAGCTTGTGTTTTACGATATAACCGCATCCTATGAAAACAGAGGTCTTTTCACAGATATCCTCAAAGAAACCGCAAAGGAGATTTTTATTCCTCTTACGGTAGGCGGCGGAATCAATACTCTCGACGATTTTGACAGAGTTTTAAAATGCGGTGCAGACAAGGTTTCGGTAAACTCGGGAGCAATCAAGAATCCCGACCTTATCCCCCAGGCTGCAAGAAAGTACGGCGACCAGTGCGTTGTGCTTTCAATGGACGTAAAGCGAGTTGACGGTCAGTTCAAAATTTTCAAAAACGGCGGCAGAATCGACACGGGCATTGATGCTCTTGAATGGGCGGTAAGCGGCGAAAAGAACGGCGCAGGCGAGCTTGTTGTTAACAGCATTGATACTGACGGAGTTAAAAACGGCTTCGACATTGAAATGCTCAAGGAAATATCACGCCTTGTTTCAATCCCCGTTATAGCAAGCGGCGGTGCAGGCAAAAAAGAGGATTTCCTTGATTTATTCAACGCAGGCTGTGCCGATGCAGGCCTTGCGGCATCAATTTTCCATTTCAAGCAGGTAAACATAATGGATTTAAAAAAATACCTGCGTGACAATAACATAGAAATGAGGATTTAACTATGACAGAGCTTAAATATAACAGTGACGGACTTATCCCTGCAATAGTACAGGATCATTACACAAAAAAGGTACTTATGCTCGCTTATATGAACGAGGAAAGCCTTAAAATCAGCATTGAGGAAGGCAAAACCTGCTTCTTCAGCCGCAGCCGTCAGCAGCTCTGGCGCAAGGGCGAAACCTCAGGCAACACCCAGGAAATCGTTTCAATAAGAACCGATTGCGACAAGGACACTCTTCTTATCGACGTTATCAAAAACGGTCCTGCCTGCCACACAGGCGAGGAAAGCTGCTTCTTTGAAACAGTTACCGATAACGGCGATGAAAGCTTCTCTTACGAAAATCTTTATAAAATGCTCCTCGGCAGAAAGATTGAGAAGAAAGAAGGCTCCTACACAACTTACCTTTTTGAAAAGGGAATTGATAAAATCCTTAAAAAGGTCGGTGAAGAGTGCACAGAGGTTATTGTGGCTGCCAAGGGTAACGACAAGGAGGAAACAATTTTTGAAATTGCAGACCTTCTCTATCACGTAACCGTGCTTATGATTGAAATGGGCATTTCCATTGACGACGTAACTTCTGAGCTTGCCAAGCGTCACATCGTTGACCACAAGGTAAAGCAGGAAAAAATGCAGTAATCCGCCGTTCAATACAATATATACAAAACACATATATAAATTTTATCTTTTTTCTAACGGTCTTTGCGTTGACAAAGGCCGTTATTTATTGTATTATATTATGTAATAAATTACATAGATGCAGGAGGACAAAAGCTTTGAAAACTCTCATTAAAAACGCAAAAGTTTTTTCAAACGGACTTTTCATTGACTCTGATATCCTTGTTTGCGATTCTATAATCACCCGTATTGCTCCCGATATTTCGGAGGGCGGATGCACTGTTTTTGATTTTAATAACTGTCATATTCTCCCCGGTCTTGTTGATGTTCATGTTCATCTTCGAGAGCCGGGTTTTTCATACAAGGAAACAATCAAAAGCGGCACTCTTGCGGCGGCTCACGGCGGCTACACTGACGTATGCGCAATGCCCAACCTCAAGCCTGTGCCTGACAGTAAAGAAAACCTTGCCATTCAGCTTGAGCTTATAAAAGAATCCGCAGCAATAAACGTTTACCCCTATGCGGCTATAACCGTAGAAGAAAAAGGCGAAGCTTTGAGCGATATGAAGTCTATGGCTGAAAATGCCGTTGCTTTTTCGGATGACGGCAAAGGCGTGCAGACCGATTCTATGATGAAAGAGGCTATGCAGAATGCTGCCGCTATGGGCAAAATAATCGCCGCACACTGCGAGGTAAACGATTTACTTGAGGGCGGATATATTCACAAGGGTGAATATGCCGCAAAGCACTCTCACAAGGGCATATGCTCCGAGAGCGAATGGAAGCAGATTGAAAGAGACATTGCTCTTGCAAAGGAAACGGGTGTCAAATACCACGTATGCCACATTTCAACAAAAGAAAGCGTTGAGCTTATAAGAAACGCTCAGGCTCAGGGAATAGACGTAACCTGCGAAACCGGCCCGCATTATCTTACCTTATGCGATGCCGACCTTCAGGAGGACGGACGCTTTAAGATGAACCCGCCTCTCAGAAGTGCGGATGATAAAAAAGCGCTTATCGAAGGTGTTGTTGACGGCACAATCACAATGATTGCAACCGACCACGCCCCCCACTCCGCCGAGGAAAAAGCAAAAGGTCTCAAGGACAGTCTTATGGGCATAACGGGGCTTGAATGCGCTTTTTCGGTCATGTATACACACCTTGTAAAAACAGGTGTAATCACTCTCGAAAAGCTCGTAGAGCTTATGCACACCAATCCTGCCAGGCGTTTCGGTATCGGCACTCCCCTTGCCGAGGGTCAGAAGGCAAATTTCACCGTATTCAACCTTAACGAAAAGTACACCGTAGATACGGACAAGTTCTTTTCACAGGGCAAAAGCACACCCTTTGCAGGCGAAGAGCTCTACGCAAAATGCCTCATGACGGTGGCTAACGGAAATATCGTATGGAAAGAGGAAGATGTATGAGAGAATTAAAAGAACTTCTCACCGTTGTTTCCAATGAAAAAATAGCGGTAAACACATATAAAATGGTGCTCTCAGGCTGCACCAAAGAAATAACCGTACCCGGTCAGTTTATCAACATTGCGCTTGACGGTTTTTATCTCAGACGCCCCATTTCAGTATGCGACTGGGACGAAAATACGGTTACAATAATCTACAAAGCAGTAGGTAACGGCACCGAGCTTATGGCCACTCTTAAGGCAGGCGCTCAGCTTGACACTCTTATGGGCCTTGGCAACGGATTTGATACCTCCAAAAGCGGCAACGCTCCCCTGCTTATCGGCGGCGGCGCAGGCGTACCTCCCATGTATGCTCTTGCAAAGAAGCTTATAAGCGAAGGCAAAAAGCCCGTAGTTATCCTCGGATTCAATACGGAAAGCGAAGTTTTCTTCGCAGAAGAATTCAAGGCTCTCGGCATTGAAACCTACGTTTCAACCGCTGACGGTTCCGTCGGCACAAAGGGCTTTGTAACTGACGTTATCGCAAAACTTGAGGGATATACCTACTTCTACACCTGCGGACCCGAGCCCATGCTCAAGGCTATCTACAACGCAACCGAGGCAAGTGGCCAGTTAAGCTTTGAGGAGCGTATGGGTTGCGGCTTCGGCGCTTGCATGGGTTGCTCATGCAAAACAAAATACGGCAACAAGAGAATCTGCAAAGACGGTCCCGTACTCGAAAAGGAGGAGATTATATGGTAAGCACAAAGGTTAAACTCTGCTCTCTCGAGCTTGACAATCCTGTAATCCCCGCAAGCGGTACCTTCGGCTTCGGCTACGAATTTGCAGAACTTTACGATATCAACATCTTAGGTTCAATATCATTGAAGGGCACTACCGCACAGCCCAGATTCGGCAACCCCACCCCCAGAATAGCGGAATGCCCTGCAGGAATGATAAACTCCGTAGGTCTGCAGAATCCCGGAATAGATGCGGTTATCTCTCAGGAGCTTCCGAAGCTTGCAGAATGCTTCAGCAAGCCTGCAATCGCCAACATAAGCGGTTTTTCCGTTGAAGAATACGTTGAATGCTGCTCAAAGGCTGACAAGGCAGAGCAAATCGGAATTCTTGAGGTAAACGTAAGCTGCCCCAACGTACACAACGGCGGTATGAGCTTCGGCACATCCCCTGAAGCGGCGGCAGAAATCACAAGGGCTGTAAAAGCGGTTACAACAAAGCCTGTCTTTATCAAACTTACCCCCAACGTAACCGATATAGTCAGCATTGCAAAGGCTTGCGAGGAAGCAGGAGCTGACGGTCTCAGCCTCATAAACACCATGCTCGGCATGAGAATTAATCTCAAAACCAAAAAGCCCGTTATAGCAAACAAAATGGGCGGTTTCTCAGGCAGCGCAATTTTCCCCGTAGCGCTGAGAATGGTTTATCAGGTATATGAAGCGGTTAAAATCCCGATTATCGGCATGGGCGGCGTATCAAGCGCTCAGGACGTTATAGAAATGATGCTTGCAGGTGCTACCGCGGTACAAATCGGTGCCCAGAATCTCGTTGACCCCTACGCCTGCAAAAATATAATCGAATCCCTTCCCGGGGTAATGCAAGAGTATTCAATAAATAATCTTGAAGATATAATAGGAGGAGCACACTAATGGGTAAAGACGTAATCATCGCTTGCGATTTCAGCAGCAAAAAGGACTGCATGGATTTTCTTGCAAAGTTCACAGAGGAAAAGCCCTTTGTTAAAATCGGCATGGAGCTTTTCTATGCAGAAGGTCCCCAGATTGTTAAGGAAATCAAAGAAAGAGGCCACAAGATTTTCCTTGATTTAAAGCTTCACGATATCCCCAACACCGTAAAGAAGGCTATGAGCGTTCTTTCAAATCTTGACGTTGATATGTGCAACCTGCACGCAAGCGGCACCATCGCCATGATGGAAGCTGCTCTTGAAGGACTTATGAGAGAAGACGGCACAAGACCCATTCTCCTTGCCGTAACTCAGCTTACATCCACCAGCCAGGAGCGCATGACCTCCGATCTTCTTATCGACAGACCCATTGAAGAGGTTGTTGTTAAATATGCTCAGAACGCTCAGACTGCAGGGCTTGACGGCGTTGTTTGCTCTCCCCTTGAGGCTTCAAGTGTTAAGGAAGCCTGCGGCAAGCAGTTCTACACCGTTACTCCCGGCGTAAGATTTGCGGACGGTGACATCGGCGACCAGGTAAGAGTTACCACCCCCGAAAAGGCTAAGGAAATCGGCTCTGACTATATCGTAGTAGGCAGACCCATTACCGCCGCAGCAGACCCCGTAGCAGCATACCGCCGCTGCTGCGCAGAATTCATCGGTTAAAATTTAAGCTTTATATACAGAAAGGAAGAATGCAATTATGGAAATCCAGAAAAACACAGCTAAAGCTCTCCTCACAATAGGTGCGGTTTTCTTCCGTCCCCAGGAGCCCTTTACCTGGGCAAGCGGCATCAAAAGCCCCGTTTATTGCGACAACAGACTTATCCTCTCCGCTCCTGCTCAGAGAAAAATCGTTGAACAGTACATTGCCGACACAGTAAAGGCAAATTATCCCGAGTGCGAAATGCTTATGGGCACCAGCACCGCAGGTATCGCTCATGCAGCAATCGCCGCTCATCTTATGGACATCCCCATGGGCTACGTTCGCTCAGGCGCTAAGGATCACGGCAGACAAAATCAGATCGAAGGCAAAATGGAGCCCGGCACCAAGGTTGTTGTTATTGAAGATCTTATTTCAACAGGCGGCAGCGTTATCGAGGTTGTTGACGCTCTCAGAAATGCAGGCGCAGAAGTTCTCGGCATCGTAAGCATCTTCACCTACAATATGCAGAAAGGTCTTGACAGACTTGCAGCTGCAAACGTTAAAAACGTAAGCCTTACAAACTTCGACGTTATCGCTGAAGTTGCCGCAGAAGAAGGCTACATTGAAAAAGAAGACATCGCAAGGCTCATTGCTTTCCGTAACAATCCGAGCGATGAAAGCTGGATCGGAGGCACTAAATGAGGCATCTTATAGATATTCTTGATTTATCTACTCAGGAAATTGATGAACTCATCGCCACTGCAAACGATATAATCGCAAATCCCGATAAATACCGTGAAAAGTGCAAGTATAAAAAGCTTGCAACGCTTTTCTACGAGCCCTCAACCAGAACCCGTCTCAGCTTTGAAGCAGCTATGTATGAGCTCGGCGGCAACGTTCTCGGATTTTCGGAGGCTACAAGCAGCTCTGCATCAAAGGGTGAAAGCGTTTCGGACACCGCAAGAATCATAGGCGGTTACGCTGACATTATTGCAATGCGCCACCCCAAGGAAGGCGCTCCCCTTGTTGCATCCTACAAAGCAGGCATCCCTGTTATCAACGCAGGCGACGGCGGTCACAATCATCCCACACAGACCCTTACCGACCTTCTTACAATTATGCGCAAGAAGAACCGTTTTGACGGTCTTACGGTAGGTCTTTGCGGCGACCTTAAATTCGGCAGAACAGTCCATTCCCTTATGGGCGCTCTTGCGAGATACAAGAACGTACGCTTCATTCTTATCTCACCTCCCGAGCTTAAAATCCCTGAGTATCTCAGAACAGACATGCTCGAAAAGGGTGTTTCCATTTATGAAACAACTGAGCTTAGCAAGGTAATGCCTGAGCTTGATATTCTTTATATGACAAGAGTTCAGCGCGAGCGTTTCTTCAACGAGGCTGACTATATCAGACTTAAGGACAGTTACATTTTAACCCTTGAAAAGCTCCAGAATGCCAAGGATGACCTTTGCATCCTTCATCCCCTGCCCAGAGTAAACGAAATCGCCGTTGAGGTTGACGATGACAGCAGAGCTTGCTATTTTGAACAGGCGGCAAACGGCAAATACATAAGAATGGCACTTATTCTCAAGCTGCTTGAGATTGACTGAGAGGAGTAAGAACTATGCAGATAAATCCTATCACAAACGGCGTTGTGCTTGATCATATCACGGCCGGCAAAATCATGGAGCTTTACAGAGTTCTTAACCTTGATGAGCTTGAGTGCTCCGTTGCCATTATAAAGAATGCAGACAGTAAAAGAATGGGCAAAAAGGATATCCTTAAGATTGATGCCGCTATTGACCTTAACCTTGACGTTGTAGGTTATATCGACCCAGGTATCACCGTGAACATCATCAAAGACGGCGTTGTAATCAAAAGGAAAAAGCTCGGCTTGCCTGAAAAGGTTACCAACGTAATCAAGTGCAAGAATCCACGCTGCATCACTTCAATCGAGCAGGAGCTTCCCCACGTTTTCAAGCTCACAGACCGTGAGACCAAAACCTACCGCTGCATCTACTGCGAATCAAAAGCTAAAAACATATAATTTAATCGAAAAACGGGCTGTCTCGCTTACCGAAACAGCCCGTTCTTTATAGCTTAAAACTGCGAATCCGAATAATATTTTGCCTGCCGCTCAACGAACTCACCCAACTCAAGTCCGTCTATGCAAGCTCCGATAACTTTCATTTCCCCTTTGTAGACTTTAATCTCCACGTATCCCTCATAAGGCTCGCCCTGACGCAACCAGAAATCCTCACTTTCAAACGGTACCTGCATTATATCCTCGCCATAGAACGCAGGACAATCCGATTCATAAAACAGATACAGATTCCATTCAAAAAACTGCCCTGTGCGTCTGAAAGGATTTTCAACGTAATTATCACCGTCGGGCTTTTTATCTGTGAATACAGGCTTTGTCATACCGTTTTCATCCGTTGTAAGCTCACAGTACCTTCCAACACCGTGAAACTCACGCGCTTCACTGAAATACGCCTGATCTCCAAGCCAGCAGGCGCTGTCTACGGGAATTTTATAAAGCGCTGTACTTTCCTCGAAGTTGCGGTTAAATAAGCTTGTATGGGCAATAAAACCCAAAATAACGGCAATCTGCACAGCAACAGCAAGGCATACGGCAATCATGCGTTTATTCTTCATTATTATCGCCCTCCTTTTCAGCCTTAAGGCGGCGCATCTTGCGCGAAAGAATAAAGTTAATCAGAAGCAGCAGCGCACCCAACGCTGAGCAAAGCAAGCCGTAGCCGATTACTTCAAACTCAAACGCAACAGTAATGGAAATAACGGTTGAAAAAATCATCAGCATACCGAGATTGAGCGGTGCGAATCTGTTTTCCGTTGCACCCTGCGCTATAAGCGAGCCTGCCTGCACAAAAACTGCGGCAATTGCTATAACGCAAAGCAAAACAGAATCGTTTAAAGACAGTATATCTCCAACGCATGAACACACAGCGCAAACAGATGCGCTTATGCAGAAAATGAGCTTGAGCTTATTCTCCTTGAGAGTTTTTCTGCCAAGGAAAAGTCCGCCTGCAAGTATTACCGCCGCAAGCACAACGCCCGTATAAGCAAGAGGCTCGTTTGAATAGGAAAAGCCGTCGTACCATTCGGGATTAATAAGCACGCTTATCACAACAGACGTGACGGATGAGCCAAGCAAGCCCAGATATCTGAAAGGCAGAAGCCCGCTCTCTTTGGTATCAAAGGCATACATAGCAACAAAGCACGCAGCAATAAGGGCAACAAAACCTATCTCCACACCGAAGCCCATAAGAATAACGTAAACAAATGCGGCCATCACTGAAATCCAGAGAGAATACACTACGCGCAAATCCTTGGCTTTCTTTTTGTGATTTTTATATCCGCAATACGCAAATCCCAGAAGCAGCAAGAAGAATGTAAGAAGAAAGTAGAGTGGATTTCCCGTATCCGTAACCTCAATATAGCCGTAAAAGATTACCGCCGCATAATATGCCGCAATAGGTGCCACTGCATCAAGCAGAATAAAAATCGGCAATATCATAAGAGCATCGGCAAGCAGGCATTCTTCAAAACTCAGGCGCAGTGCAAACATACTCTCCGCAAGAGCGAGCGTTGCCGCAAATCCAAGGCACCACGCAATACTCACACCCTCACGCCACGGTATACTGTTGCGTTTTTTAACAACAGCAAAAACACCTAACCCCTGCCCTATAAGCAAGGGAATAAACGAGAGTAGCTTCTTGAACAAATCCGGAAATTCCTGCCAGCCCTGAACAAAAACGACCGCAACGCCAACGCTGAGTAAAAGACTTCCTAACACAGCAAATACAACGCTCAGGATTTTATAAGGTGCTATTTTATTCTCTTTCTCCGTTTTTCTCTTTTTACCGTAAATCAGCTCTTCAATTTCAACAGAAAAGATTTTTGCAAGTAAATCAAGAGTTTCTATATCCGGCTGCGTCCTGCCGTTTTCCCAGCCTGAAACAGTCTGGCGCGTAACAAACAGCTCGCTTGCAAGCGCCTCCTGAGTCATACCCTTTTCCATACGCAGGCGCTTTATGCTTTTGGCAACTTTAGTCATAGTCATCACCTCAAGCCCATTGTATAACAGGAATATCACTTTGTCATTACTTTTCTGTAAATTTTTAGCGCTTCATTTTGTTGCACCCTTATACATCAAGGGTTTCAGGATTCAGCAATAACAAAACCGCCCCATAGGCGTTGTACCCGCAAGGATACAACGCCGGTTTTATTCGCCATACGGCGAGTTGTATTGCTACACAGTTTTATTGTGCTTCGCACAGTGTTATTCGCTTCGCGAGTTTATTGCGAATAAAATAACACTGAATCCGAAGGATTCAATAACACTATTGTCCGGGACAATAATATCACTCTGCCGCAAGGCAGAATATCACTTAAACTGACCGAAAAAAAAGAAATGCGCACTTACTCACCACCAAAGGTGCAAGTGCTAAAAAATGAGAGGTAATACGGATGTCCGTATTACCTCTTTGTATTTATCATACCGTTATAAACAGGAAAAAGTATATAGCATATTATACCCTTCAAGAGTACCAATAAACCTTAACCTCACTCACAATTCGTAGCTGCCTGTGGGGCAACAAGTCGAGCGATAAAAAGTGTCTTAAAACTTTCCTTAACAGTACGGCTCCTACGGAGCGGTTTGTTTTTTAGAATATTTCTATTTCCTTAATTATTCAGCGAGAATCTTGTGGTAAACCTTCTTACCTTTTTTGATAACTGCGGGGTTTGCAAGAAGCTCTTCCTTTGAAAGAGAGAGGGTGAAATCGGTTACCTTTTCATCATTGAGAGAAACGCCGCCCTGCTCAACAAGTCTTCTGCCTTCGCCTCTTGACTTGGCAATGCCGCTCTTTACAAGCATAGTGAGAATATCAGCCTTGCCGTCACGGTAATCTTCATCAGAGAGAACGGTTGAAGGCATATCGGAGCTGTCTGCTCCGCCGCCGAAGAGTGCCTTTGCGGTAGCCTGAGCCTTTTCTGCCTCTTCTTCGCCGTGAACAAGCTTTGTAAGCTCGTAAGCAAGGATTTCCTTTGCCTTATTGAGCTGACTGCCTTCCCAGGAATCCATTGCATCAATCTCTTCAAGAGGAAGGAAAGTAAGCATACGGATGCACTTGAGAACGTCACCGTCAGCAACGTTGCGCCAGTACTGATAGAAATCGTAAGGAGAAGTCTTTTTGGGATCAAGCCATACTGCACCCGAAGCGGTCTTACCCATCTTCTTGCCCTCGGAGTTGAGGAGAAGAGTAATAGTCATAGCATAGGCGTCCTTGCCGAGCTTCTTTCTGATAAGCTCAGTACCGCCGAGCATATTGGACCACTGATCATCGCCGCCGAACTGCATATTGCAGCCGTAGTGCTTGTAGAGATGATAGAAATCGTAGCTCTGCATAATCATATAGTTGAACTCAAGGAAGCTCAAGCCCTTTTCCATTCTCTGCTTATAGCACTCAGCTCTGAGCATATTGTTAACAGAGAAGCAAGCGCCGACCTCTCTGAGAACGTCAACGTAATTGAGGCTCATAAGCCAATCTGCATTATTAACAATCTGAGCCTTGCCCTCGCCGAACTCGATAAAGCGTGACATCTGCTCCTTGAAGCAGTTGATATTGTGCTCAATCGTTTCTTTGGTCATCATCTGGCGCATATCGGTTCTGCCTGAAGGGTCACCTATCATACCGGTTCCGCCGCCGAGAAGAGCGATGGGACGGTTGCCTGCCATCTGAAGTCTTTTCATAAGGCAAAGTGCCATGAAATGACCTACGTGAAGGCTGTCAGCCGTGGGGTCAAAGCCGATGTAGAAAACAGCATTGCCGTTGTTGATAAGATTTTTAATCTCATCTTCGTCTGTTACCTGCGCAATAAGTCCTCTTGCAACAAGTTCATCATAAATCTGCATTATTAAAACATCCTTTCGGTAGCATTTACATTATAACATTCATTAAAATATACATTATAAATCAACGTTTTGTCAAGTTGATTTTTCAACCGCTTTAAGCCACTCCTCAGCTATAAGCATATGGCCCGCTATGCTGGGGTGAGTTCCGTCCCACATAAGATACTCCATTCTGGTCTTTTGAGCAACAGCGTTGATTTTATCAAACAGCGGCACAAAAATGCATCCGAAATCCTCGGCAATCACAGATGCCGCCGCACGGATTTTTTTATTAACCTCTATACGGTAAGTAACGGAATCCGCAGGGTCGTTACTGTCAGGACGGTTGAAAGGCTTTTCAACACCGTCAGGGTGAGGAGAAAAGCGGTAAGAACGGTCCGTTTCATCAAGAGGACAGTAAAACGGCTCACACAGGATTATTTTTATATCCCCGAGTTTCCTGCGTGTAAACTCAAGAATCGCTCTTAGATTTGTTTCATAGCGCTCCAACGCTTCATCGGGAGTAAGATTATTGAAATATCCGTAGCCTCCCTCGTTAACACCAACAAGAATACTCAGAACAGTGGGTTTATTGGCAATCACGTCTTCCTGCCATTTTCCGAGCAAATCAACGGCATTTTCTCCCGAGTAGCCTTTATTTATAAATTTCGGTCTGCTTTCGCAATTATCGAGCGCCAGCCTTGAGGCAACTATATAATGATATCCGTGGCCCATGATATGGTTACAGTCCATTGAATGCCCTCTGCCGCCGTCGGTTATGGAATCGCCCGAAAACAGAACAACGTCCTTTTCCGTAAGCTTCAAATTAAAGCGCCCCCTTTACGCATCAAGCGCCGACAATGCGTCTTTGAGCACTTTAAGACTCTGAGGTGCTTGAGCATCAAAATCGGTGCACGCCGCCTCAACCGCACACCTGCCGCACTGTGCAACAAGAGCATTGCTGAGGAAGGGTTTCTGGTCGTAACCGTCACCCTCAAGAGGGAAAATCCTTTTATGCTCGGGGTCAAACGGATTTGACGTATGAGTATGCACAAGCAAGCCCTCAAGCTCTTTAAGATACTCAAAGCTCTCATCCACACAAACCATATGATAAAGATCAGCAAGCACTTTAAGATTAGCGCTGCCCGTTTCTTTTACAACTTCCACCGCTTCGTGCACGGAATTGAGAATATTTGTTTCCTCATACCTGAGCGGCTCGAGTGCGATTAAAATACCGTACTGTTCAGCCATGGGGCAGATTATTTCCTTGAGCTTTCTTACAAGGGTTGCCCTGCCCTGCTCTGCACTGACACCCTCAGGGATACGCCTTGCACCACCCGAGCCGAAAACTATTGTATCAATGCCGAGTTTTTTCGCTCTTGGCAGAAGCACCGAAAGATAATCAACAGTAATTTTATCGTCACTTTCGGGGTCCGAAACCCTTGTTTCACCGGGCAAAAAGCAATTTGCGGTAAGAACGGGAATACCGATTTCTTTGGATTTTGCAAGACACACTTCAAAATCCTCATCACTCATTGAGGCAATGCCGCCGCAGTTGCTCTCAACAAAATCATAGCCCATAGCCTTGCACTTTTCGTACTTTGCAACGTCTGTTCCGCAACACATTCCTATTTTCATTTACGGCACCTCGCTTTAATTCTTAATACCTGCAGCATTAAGAAGCTCTTCAGCAGATTCAAGCTGCAACGAAGTTGCTTCAAGGCCGCTCATAATACGCGCAAGCTCGTACTTTCTCTGTTCAAAATCAAGCACGCTGACCTGCGTATAAGTTTTATTATCTTCAACAGATTTACTTATTTTCAGGTGAGAATCAGCCCCTGCGGCAATCTGAGCCAGATGCGTAACACAAATGACCTGCCTGCCGTCGGAAACCTCCTTAAGCTTCAGAGCAATTTTCTGAGCAGCTCTGCCGCTTACTCCCGCATCAACCTCGTCAAAAATCAGGGTTGCTATATCATCCTTTGCGGAAATGACGTTCTTAATAGCAAGCATAGTTCTTGAAAGCTCACCGCCTGAAGCAATCTTTGCAAGAGGCTTCGGAGTTTCACCCGCATTTGCGCTTATCAGGAATTCAACCGTATCTGCGCCCTTTGAAGAATAGGATGCAGGTCTGATATCAACAATAAATCTGACGTTTGGCATATCGAGAAAGCTGAGTTCTTCGCAAACCCTTTTCTCAAACATCCTTGCAGCTGTTTTTCTGCTGTCGGTAAGCTTTGCTGCAAGCTCCTTGAGATTCTCGGACAGCTCAACCAGCCTCACCTCAAGCTCCTGCGCTTTTTCGTCACAGTGAACTATCTTTTCACGCTCAAGCTTCATTGCCTCAAGATTGGCAAGCACGGTCGCTTCATCGGCACCGTACTTATGAGTAAGCCTGAAAATAATATCCAGCCTTTCATCAATCTCGGCAAGCATTTCGGGATTGTAATCAAAAGAATCGCGCAAAGAACGAACCTGCGCAGAAAGGTCGGCAAGCCCGTAATAAAGCTCCTTTGCACTTTTTGCGGCACTCTCCGCCTCGGGTGAAATTTTAGCTGCATTTTCAAGCAACTGCGCACAGCTCTGGAGCGCATCCACCGCCCCTGCACCGTCATCCGCTCCCAAAAGAGCGGCATATGCGGCATTGTATGCTTTAAGCACCTTCTGCGAATTCAGACACAGATTCTTCTTAACGACAAGTTCATCTCTCTCCCCCGCCCGTAAAGCTGCTTTTTCGATTTCATCAATCTGAAAATCAAGCAGCTCAAGCTTTGCCGCCTTTTCATCCTCATTGGTATAAAGAGCCTCGAGCTCCTTTTTAACCCTGACAAGCTGAGAAAAACAGCTTTTATACTCATCCCTCAGAGCGCCGTTTTCAGCAATGGAATCAATAAATCCGCAATGCTTATCGGGAGCAAGAAGCGCCTGACTGTCATGCTGACCGTGAATATTAACAAGGCGTTCTCCGATTTTTTTAAGCATCGAAACCGTAGCAGGCGCACCGTTTATGCGGCAGGTGTTTTTGGAATCGCTTATTACTCTTGTAAGAATCAGCGTTGAATCCTCACAGGATGCGCCGATTTCTTCAACAGCATCCTTTACCTGCTGAGAAACGTTCTCAAACACAGCGGTGACGCGCGCACTCTGAGCACCCGAACGGATAAGCTCCCTTGAGGTGCGTTCACCGAGAACAGCATTGATTGAATCAATGATTATCGATTTACCGGCACCCGTTTCACCAGTGAGCACGTTAAGCCCCGGGCTGAAAGAAATTTCCGCCTGCTCGATTATTGCGATATTTTCAATTTTGAGGCTGTAAAGCATAACTTAAACCTCTTCAGTTAATTATTTTGAAAGAATTTCGTTGATGGCGTCCTTCATTTTTGAGGAAGCCTCCTCGGTTTTGCAAAGGGCAAAAATCGTATCGTCACCTGCAATTGTGCCTACAAGCCCTTCCCAGTGCATGGAATCAAGAGCCGCGCACGCAGCCTGAGCCATACCTACGTAACATTTTACGGCAAGCATATTGCCTGCATTATCCGCAGAAACAACGGAGTGTTCAAAAATGCTCCTGTACTTACCTACAAGCTCGGTTGAGTCACCCATATCCACGGCATAACGGCTCACTCCGCTTTCGTCAACCTTTTTGACGAGGCGAAGCTCTTTGATATCCCTGGAAACGGTAGCCTGAGTTGCGTCAAATCCGCACTCCCTGAGCTTTTCAAGTAAATCTGCCTGAGTGGAAAGAGAATTTTCCTCGATGAGCTTGAGAATCAGTTCATGTCTTTTCTTTTTCACTTAGCGTACATCCTTTCTGTGTGCAAGCTTTGCGCCTAAAATATCTATAAAATTATCGGATTTAATCCGAATAAATTCCGCTTTGTATTCTGCCTTTGAAATTACCGCCCTGCTGTCAGGCTCAATATCAAGAGTTTCTCTGCCGTCAAGCAAAACACGCAGAGGATTACTTGATGCGGATGAAACCGTAAGCACGGCATCGGGTCTGAGAATCAAAGGACGATCAAAAAGAGAATGTGAGCAAACCGGAGTAAGCAAAATACTTTCAAGCTCAGGGTCAACGACAGAGCCGCCGGCAGAGAGTGAATATGCCGTTGAGCCCGTTGGTGTTGCCGCAAGCACTCCGTCGCAAAGATAACTGCTGATAAGACGGTCTCCGAGGTGAACGTTTATACTCTCCATACGAAGCCCTGTATTGCGTGAAATGTAAGCATCGTTTACGCAGTAGTTACAGCTTATCTGCTCATCCCCACGCATAACGCACGCCTTGAGCATCAGCCTTCTGTCCACAGTGTATTCTCCGCTGATAAGCCTTTCAAGCAAATCAAGCTCGTTTTCTTCAAGACCTGCCATAAACGCAAGCCTTCCTGCGTTTATTCCGAGTACAGGTTTACCGACGGAAGCGGATTTTTTGGCGGCATGGATAATTGTTGCATCACCGCCGACGGCAATTACGGCATCACTTTTAATGATTGCATCGCTTATTGCCTTGCCGTATTCATCGGACAGAATATCACCGCTCTCCCCCTGAATTGGTAAAAGACACTGCGCTCCGAGTTGGGAGAGTTTGTCACAGATTCTGTTGGTTAAAGCCTTTGCACCCTCACGGGAATAGTTAGGCAAAACAGTAAATATCACCCTGACACCCCCTTACTCTTTATCAAGCGCCCGATGAGAGGCGTCAGACAGCCCGTTTGCGCCGCCTTCCCATATAAACTGAGGATTTTCTGATTTTTCAATATACAACAGGTATTCAATATTACCCTCGGGTCCTTTTACGGGAGAAAAATCTGCCGCAATAACGTCAAATCCCGATTCAAGAGCAAAATTGCAGATTTCATCAATAACTCTGGCGTGTACGTCTTTATCTTTAACAACACCTTTTTTGTTAAGATGCTCCCTGCCTGCTTCAAACTGCGGCTTGATAAGGCACACAGCCCTGCCGTTTGCCTTAAGGAGCTCACGCATCACAGGCAGAATTATTTTAAGCGAAATAAACGAAACGTCCACGCTTGCGAAATCAATTTCCTCGGGAATCTGCTCCCTTGTGCAATAGCGGAAATTCGTTCTTTCAAGATTTACAACACGCTCGTCACAGCGCAATTTCCACGCAAGCTGACCGTATCCAACGTCAATGGCATAAACTTTAACTGCGCCGTTCTGAAGCATACAATCCGTAAATCCGCCCGTAGAAGCACCTATATCCATGCACCTGAAGCCGTCAAGCTTAATGCCAAAGCTCGACATCGCCTTGGCAAGCTTTAATCCTCCGCGGCTTACGTAGGGATTAACCGCTCCCCTGACTTCAATAACGTCCTCAGCTTTAACGGATGCGCCGCCCTTAAGAGCCTTCATGCCGTTAACGTAGACGCTGCCTGCCATAACAAGCGCCTTTGCTTTTTCTCTTGTTTCGGCAAAACCCCGCTCAAAAACAGCAACGTCAAGCCTTACTTTATCACTCACAGCAGTCACCTACCGTATCAAAATCATTCTTTATAAATTCAACCATAGCATCGCAGTCAAGACCGCAACGCTCAAGCTGTTGAGATACACTTTCATGCGGTACAAATCTGTTTTCCACCGCACGAAGGCAGAACCTTCCTTTGTATCCCTTTTCAAGAAGCATAAGCGCAAAGCCCTCGCCTGCACCGCCGCTTCTTACACCCTCTTCATAAAAATATATTCTGCCGCAATCCGCAACGCTCTGCACACACTCTTCATCAAGAGGTTTTATAACATTAAGCTTCACGGCTTTAATATCAATCCCTTGTTGCACAAGTCTGTCAACCGCCTCGCACGCAAACGAAAACATTCTGCCGTAGGTTACGATTGCCGCCGATGCATCCGCATGGGGATATACGTCATAAACCGATTTCTTTTCAATACCATCGGGAATCCGGAGCTCACCGGAGCGAGGATAACGTATCACAACAACACAGTCATCTTTGTAAAATGCGTTGTAAAGCGCATTGCCGAGCTCCTGATAGGTGCACGGAGAATAAATCTTTACGTTCGGGACACCCGAAAGCATTGAAACATCATAAATACCCTGATGTGTTTCACCGTCGTTCCCTACAAATCCGGCTCTGTCAACGGCTATTATCATTTTTCTGCCCTGAAGAGCAGCATCGTGCACAACCTGATCGTAACAACGCTGAAAGAAGGTGGAATACACCGCAAAAACAGGGATAAATCCGCCTGCGGCAAGACCTGAACAGAAAGTCAAGGCGTGCTCCTCAGCAATTCCTACGTCAAAAAATCTTTCAGGGAATTCAGCGGCAAAGCGTTCAAGACCCGTGCCGATTCCCATAGCCGCCGTCACGGCACAGATACGCTTATCCTTGGCTGCAAAAGCCGAAAGCAACTCGCCGAATTTTTCAGAAAAAGAATCCCCTGCAATAGTCGATTCACCCGTACGGGTATCGAAACGTGAAACACCGTGAAATTTCTCAGGTGAATTCTCCGCAAAATCATAACCCTTGCCCTTAAGGGTGTTTACGTGGAGCAAAACGGGCTGATTTACAAGCTTTGCGGCATCCATTGCTTCACAAAGCTGAGTTATGTTGTGACCGTCAACAGGTCCGATATAACGAAAACCCAGATCCTCAAAAAACGAGCTTGAGTAAATGAGATTTTTCAACGCAGTTTTAAGCTTGAATATATGGTTACTCACAGCTTTTCCCACAAGCGGAATTCTGTTGAGTGTTTTTTCCGTGCCCGCTTTGAAACGGTAATACTCAGGCTTTGCGCGCACAACCGCAAGATGCCTTGCAAGAGAGCCGACATTTTCGGAAATGGACATTTCATTATCGTTAAGCACAACTATAAGGCGGCTGAACTTTGAGCCTGCCGCATCAAGTGCTTCATACACCATCCCGTTGGTAAACGAGCCGTCACCTATAACGGCAACAGCATAATTCTTATTGCCCTTTAACGCATTTACCGCCGCTACGCCTGCCGCCTGAGATACGGAAACGCCTGCGTGACCCGAATAAAACAGATCGTGCTCGCTTTCATCAGGTCTGGTAAAGCCCGAAATTCCGTCCTTCTGACGAAGGGTTGAAAAACGGGAATACCTGCCCGTAAGAAGCTTGTGAGTATAGCTCTGGTGGCCGACGTCCCATATAACGGAATCTTCGGGGGAATTAAAGGATTTATGCAACGCAACAGTCAGCTCAACCGTGCCGAGATTTGACGCAAGATGACCGCCCGTAACAGAAACGGTTTCAATCAGCTTTGCCCTTATCTGAGAACAAAGGATTTCGAGCTCCTGCTCGCTCATCCCTCGCACGTCGGCAGGGCATTTTATATTCTTAAGAAGTTCGTAATTTTCCATGTTTATTTAATTGCTCCTGCCGCAAAGTTCATCCGCAAGCTGCACAAGAAACTGAGAATTTTCAAATCCGCTCACAGCAGCCTTAGCTTTTTCGGTAAGCTCGGCGGCATAGCGCTTTGACTCCTCAAGCCCGAGGCATGAAACGTAGGTGGATTTATTCTTATCGGCATCACTGCCGATAGGTTTACCGAGCTCTTCTTTATCGCCCGTAACGTCAAGAATATCGTCAACAATCTGGAACGCAAGACCTATCGCCTCGCAGTATTCACAAGCCTTTGAAAGCTGTTCATCGCTTGCGCCTGCCGCAATACAGCCCATAACCGCACTCACCCTGATGAGCTCGCCGGTTTTGCGTTTATCGGTTTCGGCTATATCGGTAAGAGCAGCCTGTCTGCCTTCGTTTGCAAGGTCCATAACCTGACCTGCAATCATGCCCGATGCTCCTGCCGCTTTTGCAAGTTCAAGAGCCGCTTTCACTCTGACTGAAAAATCAAGAGAAGAATCAGACAAAGCAGTTTCAAACGCAAGAGTAAGAAGAGCATCGCCTGCAAGTAAAGCATTTGCATAACCGAACTTCACGTGGCTTGACGGTTTGCCGCGGCGCATATCGTCATCATCCATACACGGCAAATCATCATGTATGAGCGAATAGGTATGAATCATCTCAACCGCACAGGCAAGAGATACCGCAGACACTGCATCACCCGAAAAAAGGCGGCAGAATTCAAGTACAAGCACGGGACGGATTCTTTTTCCGCCGTTACTCAGTGAATATTCCATTGCCTCAAGCATTGCCGAAAGGCCCTCGGATTCTCTGCCTGCAAAAGAAGATTCCGATACATATAAAGCAAGCTTTTCGTTAATCAGCGCCACGTCGGCATTGAGTATGCTTTTAAAATCAGTCATCACCCTGCTCTCCCTTCAGGGAAAAGCTGGTGATTTTAAGCTCTGCTTCATCAAGAGCCTTTGAGCATTTAGCGGCAAGGGAAGTGCCTTCCTCATAAAGCTTCATCATTTCCTCAAGGGAAAGCTCGGAGTTTTCAAGCTTGTGTGCAATCTCTTCAAGTCTGTTTACCGCTTTTTCATAATTGAACTTTTCCATCAGTTTTCCTTTCCCGTAACTCGGCACTCAAGAGTACCGTGAGCAATTCTGACATTTATTAAATCGCCGTCACACACGTCGGAGGTATTTTTGATTATTTTGCCTTCCTTTGATGCAACCGCAAAGCCTCTTGAAAGAATTTTGAGAGGACTCATTGCATCAAGCTTTGCGCACAGGGAGGCAAGTTTTACGTTCTTTTGAGCCAAATCGGCTTTCACCGCCGAATCCATAGCCATGATTGCCGTATCACACTTTACACGCAAATCCGATATGTGCATAGCCGGAGAATTTTTTTCAATTTTTGCCGTGAGCAAAGCAACTGCGTGCTTCTGCTCAGAAAAACGGGAGTTAATGCCCGAGCGCAATCGGGCAAGATACTTATAGATAAACTCCTTTTGCATTGCCGCATCCGGCACGGCAAGCTCCGCCGCCGCAGACGGCGTTGGCGCTCTCAAATCCGCCACAAAATCGCAAATGGTAAAATCCGTTTCATGACCGACTGCCGAAATAACGGGGATTTCGCTTGCATAAACGGCTCTTGCCACTATTTCTTCATTAAAAGCCCATAAATCCTCTATGGAGCCGCCGCCCCTGCCGAGGATTATAACGTCCGCCGCTTTGTGTGCGTTCATCGCATTGAGCGCCTGAACTATTTCGGGCGCCGCACGGTCACCCTGCACGGTAACCGGACAAAACACCATTTCCGCTGCCGGGAAGCGCCTTGAAAGCACGTTTATGATATCCCTTACCGCCGCTCCCGTAGGTGACGTTATAACACCTACCCTTGAGGGGCAGAAGGGTATTTCTTTTTTATTTTCAGCATCAAACAGTCCCTGTGCCTCAAGCCTTGCCTTCAGCTGCTCAAAAGCAACGCTCAACGCACCTGCACCGTCAGGCTGCATATCGTCAATATAAAGCTGATACTGCCCGTCACGTTCAAAAACGGACACCCTGCCCTTTACGATAACTCTCATGTTGTTCTCAGGTGTGAACTTAAGACGTTCATTTGCAGAGCGGAACATCACCGCTTTTATTGCGGCAGTTTCATCTTTAAGGGTCATGTAATAGTGACCTGTTTTATAGTGATTTGTAAAATTGGAGATTTCACCGCAGACAAATACGCTCTGCAGATTGAAATCGCCGTCAATCAAAGATTTTATATACCTGTTAAGCTGACTTACGCTGAGAACAGCAGAAGTGCTCATTGCTTTTTTCTCCTCTCATAAGCAAGCAGAGCGGTACCTGCGGCATTGTCGCAGGAAAATTCGGGCGCAGCAAAAAATCCCGAATACTTCTTCACAAGCTCGTTTCTGATTATGGAATCGGACACAACTCCCCCGGCATACAGCAGAGGAAGCTTGCCGTATTTTTCAATTGCAAAGGCGGTCATTTTATCAAGCGCAGCCGTTATGCAGTCAATGCAGAATCTTGCGATATCACATTGATTCTCTCCACCGTCAAGCATCTTTTTGCACTGATTCTCAACACCTGACAAGCTGCAGCAACCGTCCTTAAAATAGACCTTGGGCTTGTACTTTTTATCACTTTGCAATGCGAGTTTCTCAAGATGCACTCCGCACGGAAACGGCAAACCCATAAGAACTCCCGCACGGTCAACAGCCTGCCCTGCATTAAGGTCAAGCGTTTTGCCGATAATTTCAGCGTTGAAGCCGTCACGGTCATCGGGAGTTACAAACAGCATTTCGGTAGTACCGCCCGACACGTGAAAGGCTATAAATTCACTTTTATGAAGCTCTTCAAACTTGCCGCAGGAATAAAGCGCCGCCGCTATATGACCGCACTGGTGCGAGAATCCGTAAACAGGCACACCGCTTGCAGCCGCAATGCAATGAGCAGCATTAACACCTACGGAAAAACAAGGCATATAAGAGCCCTGAGCATTCCTCGGCTTTACGGAAACACCAACAGCATCAACCGCTCCGGGTGAAACGGCAAAAAGCTCCTCCACAAGCTCCCAAAGCTGAACAGTATGATGAAAAACCGCATCACTCTGGCGAAGCCCTTTTTCGCCGCTCTTTACAGGCAGCAGTTTTTTACGCTGAATCAGCTCTCCGCTCTCACTGTCATAAAGAGCGGCAGAGGTGGTGTAATTGCTTGTATCAATACCAAGTATACGCATTATTCAACGGCACTTTCGATATTTCTTGCCACCGTGCCGAGGATACCGTTAACGAAAGAATACTCCTCTTCCGAAGCATACTTACGGCAAAGCTCAACCGCTTCGTTTATGGAAACGCTTGCAGGAATATCCTCTCTGCACAGCATTTCACATATAGCAAGGCGAAGAACGGCAAGGGATACTCTTGAAATTCTGTTTTTACGCCAACCGATTGCATATTTTTCAATCAAAGCGTCAATTTCCTCAAGCTTGTCCCACGCCTGAATCGCAAGAGAATTTGCAAACTCATCATCTTCGATGGTGCCGAATTCGATATTCATATCAATTATTTCTTTCATGCTGTTATCTGCATGAAAGGATTTTTCAAACAGCAGAGCAAAAGCCTGCTCTCTGGCTTCTCTTCTTGTCATAAAGCCCTCCGTCACATATAAATCCACAGCGCAAAAGCCGATGACACCCCCTACGGAGCATCATCAGCGCCGCTGTGCTCATTATATTATAACATAAATTTTAAAATACTCAACTGTTTAATTCAATAATTGTAATATTTTTACTGTCAAAACCCGTCTGACTGAGCATAATCTCCTGAATCTGCACCGCTCCTGCAGAATCAAGCTTACCTTTTTCCACAATAACCTGTGCCGCATCACCGTTGATTGTTACTATGGTTTCGCAGTTAAGCTTAGCCGTTATAAGATTTTCCGTGTCCCCCTCGAGCACAAGATTTTCCGCAAGTTCATTGAGCTTTTCGGTTGCATCTTTGACCGCCTGAGCATCGGAATCCGCAGAACCGATAACTGCATTGAGCATCTCCGCCGCTTCGTCGTGAGCACTCTGACGCTTAAGCCTTGCACCTGCAAAATACTCGGCAGTTTTGTTATCCGCCTCAGTCACCTCTGACGAAATAACGTACCTTGCTTCACCGAGCTTTGCGGATTCCTCGTCTGTTTCGGTTGCTGTAACGCTCACTTCAACCCCTGTTGACAGACTCTCGGGTTTTGTGTAGTACCAATTGACAAACACCGCCGCTCCGAGTGCCACAATAAGAGTTGCCATAAGAAGCTGCCTTTTTTTGATAATCATAACTGTTTCCTCCGTTTACAATTTATCTTTTCATCTGCGCCACACTTACCCGTGCCGCACTTATGCCAAGCACCGCAGTTACAGCCTGCACAATGCTCTGCTTTACCGTAAAATCATTGCCGCCCTCGCACACCACGGCAACACCCCGTATTTCAGGCTCAACGGTCTTGACCCTGACCGCCTGACCGTCAACAATAACGTAATCACTTTTTTCCTTTATGCTTTTATCGCCGTCAGCTTCATTATCGAACGAAGAATCCGAATCTCTTGCAAAGACCTGCTCTTCTCCGCTTTCAAGAGTAACCATAACCTTCACCACCCCTGCACCCTCGATTTCAGAAAGAAGCTTACAAAGTCTGCTTTCAATTTCAGCTGCATATTCTGTGGGGGCGCCGTAATTGTCCGAAGCTTTTTCAGGCAACTCCCCCTCTTTTTTCTCATCCGTAAAAGTGCTTGCAACAAGTGCTGCCACCGCACACAGCGCAAGAATGATGACCGGAATAAGCCTTGTATCGATTTTGCATCTGCCGCTGAGTTTTGAAAGAATTTCTTTGGTTTTTTCACGCGCCGACTGCAGATTCACTTTATTTTCACCTCCACGGGAATTCCTGTTTTTTGCTCAACGGCATTCTTAACAGCATCAGATAAAAGAGAATACTCATCTTCCAAAAATATACACACTGAATTTATATTTATGCATCCGCTTTTCTGTACGGCAGCCGCAACGCTGATGCTGTGCGTCTGCACACCAAGCCCTTCAAGAGCACCGTCTACAATCCGTGTCACCTCATCATTCAGCGCCCGTTCATACTGTGAGCTCACAAGCGAAGAGAGTTCTTCGTTTTCTACGGATTCGCCAAAAGAGATATCAGCAAAACCATCATATATATCAACGCTTTCAGCATTCAGAAAAGGAGTAATTGCCACACAGCATATGAACAGCCCGACCACCGTGCGCACCGTCTTTTCCATGTTACCGGAAGGCACCGCAAGCCACAGTATCCCACCCACTGCACATGATACCGCAAGAGCCGCAACAGCCTCTTTTATACTCTCCATTTTAATTCTCCGTTCTCAGCGCAAGAACAATTGCGCATGAAATAATAAACACTGTCATGCAATAAATTATCAGCACGTTAATCATGGAAACAGTGTCACCTATACATTTGAGAAGTGCCGCCTGCTGCTCCTGACCCATTACCCGTGCAACAGCTTCGCCGAGTCTTAATGCAACAATCCACATAATCAGTTGTAAAATCGCAGGAGCATTTATCATAAAAACTGCCGATATCCCGAAAACTCCCAATGCAGAGTTGAGTACGGAAAGACTGCCTGCAACCGTTGAATATGCATCACTGAGCGCTCCGCCCACAACAGGCACCGCACTGCTTACAACAAGCTTTATCCCCTTAGCGGTCAGACTGTCCGCTGAGCGTGCAAGAACGCCTTTCAGCGCAAGCACGGAGGAAAACATCGCTGCTGCGAAAGACAGCACGTTTTTAACAGTTTTTGCAAGAGTTTCACACAGACCTCCGAACTTAAAATCAGGAGATACCGCAGCAGTTATACCAAGCGAAAGGCACGCTCCGCTTGCAGGAAGAATTACGGCTTTTGCAAGCTGCTCAACGCCTTGTGCCGCAGCAAGTGCAAACCCGGAATATGAAAGGGCAAGGGCGGGATTTCCGCTTGCCGTAACTGTAGCGGCAAAAGCAGGAATCAGCGCAAGCTCGAATCCTGCTGTAAGACTTATACAGGAAACACCTGCCTTGACAGCCGTATAAAGCTGAGCAAAAATGCCTATTATCAAAAAGCAGCCCGAAATAATATTGAGAATACTCCTGCTTCTTGCATCACCCGTAAAAAAGCATTGAACCAGACTGAGCAAAACAATACTTCCCACCGTTGTCAGAAATGCATTGAGCGGCTGACGCAATCCGTTTTTAACCATAGACACCAGGCAATCAAAAATTGCTTCGGGTGAAAAATCAAGGAGCGCTCCGAAGTCAACCGTGTCAATACCTGCAAGCTCCATATATTCCTTTGCCTGTTCGGGCAACGAATCAAAAATCTCATCCGCTCCCACAGCTTCAAGCTGTTCATTATAATAATTCTCCTGCACCGCACAGGCGGTAACAGGCATCAGAACAACGGCACATAAAACGATTACAGTTTTTATAATATTGTGTTTTTTCATCAGTCAATCAATCCCAGAGCCAGCAAGGCTACTTCTTTTATCATCGGCAGCGCTGCGGCAACGGCCGAAATTTTACCTGCAAGCTCTGCCGCACCTGCAAGAGTTACCGCACCCATATCACGGCACAAATCCGCCGCAATCTGGGCAACAACGCAAATAACCGTTGCCTTAAGCAAAATTTTCACATAGTAAACGGAAACACCTGCATCAGCCATAAGCGACTGCGCCCCGGACGTAATATCCGCTGCCCCCTGCACACACGCAGACAGCACAACCGCTCCGCCTCCTATGAGCAGAAGCGGCGCAAACTCGGGCTTTATCTGTTTTACTATCACGTACAGTAACCCTGACGCTACTGCAACGGCCACGGTTTTCAGTATATCCATAGGCTAAAAATCAAGAATCGTGCCTGCACTTTCAAGTAAAGTTACAAGCTGAGGAAGCAGCATCATAAGCACGGCGGCTATACCTGCAAGCGCCACTATCATTGCATAATCATCCCTGCCCGAGCGTGAAAGTATGGAATTAAGTATAGCCACCAGGATTCCGACGGCCGCAATCTTTATAACAACCGTAATATCCAACAAACCGCCCCTTTCAAACGATAAAAATTGCCGCCGCAAGCCCTGCAAAAAATCCGAGCGGCATATACAGCCCGGAATTCTTTTCAGCTGCTTTTCCGACTCTTTCAAGCTCGGAAGAAAACATTGTTTCATAAAGCGTGCACGAGGCAAGCTGACCCTCCAGATCCGTTGCTCCAAGCCCCCTGCCAAAGCCCGAAAGCTTCTGTGCATTCTCCCGACTCAGACTACTTTCTCTGTATTTTTCCTTTAAAGCATTCTCCCACGCATCCGGAAAAGCCTCCCCTTGCTCGCATCTGTTTTTACATTCACTCAGAAAAACAAGAGATGAAAATCCCGTATCAGAGCAAAGCTTTATCAGAATATCTCCGACAGGAGGACAGGTGAAGCCGAGCATAGATTTTATATCGGAGAACATTTTTACCAGCGCTTCAAGTGTTCTTACTTCATCCTTCTGATGCAGCGCCGCATATCTGCCAAGCATTGCCGCTGCCGCCACTGTCAGCATTGCCGCCACGTATTTCATCATAAAGCTCCTTTGTTTTGAAATATTTTTCACTCCGGTCTGAAGCATCAAGCAGAACAACGTCCGAAAACGCTCCCGTTTCTATCAACCGTCTTACCTGCATTCTGGAGCAGAGTTCTTTCCTGCTTGAAGCGTGAACACTCACAATGAAAGAAACGCCGGAATTAAGACCCGACTCTATGGCACGTGTTTCCTCTTCACTGCCTGTTTCATCACAGATTATGACCTGAGGTGAAAACGAACGCAAAGCAATCAATATCCCCTCACCCTTAGGGTATGACGTCAGGACGTCGCAATTTATACCAACGTCGTTCGCAGGCACTCCGTTATGCACGGCGGCAATCTCGCCACGTTCATCGCAAATAACCGTTCTTATAAACCTGCCCCTTTGCTCGCCCGAAAGCTGACGGGCAAGGTCACGCAGAACCGTTGTTTTGCCGGAAGACGGCGCACCTGCAACTATCACCCCGGGTAATGAATGAGCAAAAAGAGCCGAATAAATCCCGTTGGCACTCCCTTTAATCTGCCTTGAGATGCGTATGTTAATACAGTTTATATCCCTTACGGAACAAACGTCATCCCCCTCTCTCATAGCCGTACCGCACACTCCTGCCCTGTGACCGCCCTCAACAGTTACGTAGCCGCTGTTTATTGAGGTACGGTGGCTGTGAACGGAATAACCGCAAATCCTTTTGAAGGTTTCATCAAGCTGTAAAGAGCTCACTTTCAACGCGCTTTGGGAATACACAGGGCTTAACCGTGAGCCGTAAACAAACATAGCACCCTGCGCACAGGTAAGCACAATGGGCATTTCGCTCCTCATGCGAATCTCAGTTACGAGATTCTGTTGATCCGGCGGCAAAGAACGCAACGCATCCCTCAACTCTGCACATAGGCAGTCTGTTGCCTGCAGAAAACGGCTGTTGTTGATATCCTCTTTCATTCCCGTCCCCCTTTTTGTAAAGTGTATGATACCTTGTCCCCGCTTAGAACTCAGTTTTCACAGATTGTTCACTTGAAATATATTCCTTAATATGATATATTTTTAATATTAACTGCATCAGTTGCTATTTTTCTTGACACGGAGGTTTATATATGGACATATCTAAAGGCACTGCCCTGAAGAAAAAGACGCTGTTTGAAAAGATTTTTTCCGATAACTCATACAGCTGGCTTGCGGCAATATGCACGGGCTGTATCGCCCTGCTTATCGCTTACTGCTTTGAAATGATTCCTTTCGGAGACGTTACTATACTGCGAATGGATATGTATCACCAGTATTGCCCTTTGTTCGCAGAGCTTTATGACAGAGTTACGGGGCTTCAGAGCTTCCTCTACTCATGGCAAGCAGGTCTCGGCTCATCGTTTATAGGTAATTTTTACAACTATCTTTCCAGCCCCTCCGCCATATTCGTGCTGCTCTTCGGTCACGAAAACGTTCCCGAAGCCATTGCAGCCATGATTTTTTCAAAATCAGCCCTCGCAAGCGCAGCTTTTACCTATTACATCAAGAAGACCTTCGGTAAAGCTGACCAGGCAAGCGCGGCGTTCGGTATATTGTACGCAATGTGCGGCTGGTTTATCGCATACTACTGGGACGTTATGTGGGTTGATGCAATGGTTTTCTTCCCCTTCATAATCCTCGGCATTGAAAAAATCATTGATTCACGCAGACCCGCCATGTATATGGCTGCGCTGTTCCTCACCATATTCACAAACTACTACATGGGCTACATGACGTGCCTTTTCTCGGTAATTTATTTCCTTATTTACTTTTTCTCCAAGTATGATTTCGGCGCTCTTGACGGAAAAGAATACTACTGGCAGGATTCCGCAACAAAAAGAAGCGTTCCTTTCGGCGAAAAAATCAAGCACTCCGTTTTCCTTAAAAGCGGATTCACCTTTGCAGGCGCAAGCATTGCCGCAGCGGCACTGTGCGCATTTGCACTTGTACCCGTTTATTTCATTTTGCAGACAAGCTATGCGGTAGACGATGCTTTCCCTGAAAACTGGAACTCATATTTCACTATTTTCGATTTCCTCGCAAACCATCTGGGCAGCCTTGAACCCACAATCAGAAGCAGCGGTGACGTTGTACTCCCCAACATCTTTTCGGGCGTGGGAACAATAATGCTTGTTTCTCTTTATCTTTTCACCAAAGCAATCCCCGTTAAAGAGAAAATCGCAAACGTTGCCTTGCTCGGGATTATGTTTGCAAGCTTCAATCTCAACACCATAAGCTTTATCTGGCACGGCTTCCATTACCCCAGCGATCTGCCTTACAGATTCTCGTTTATGTATTCATTCGTTCTGCTTGTCACCGCATATAAAGCGTTTATAAACATCAAAGAATTCACGGGCAGGCAGATTCTCGGCACAGGCGTTGCTCTCATAGGCTTTATCGTTCTCGTTCAGGAGCTCGGCTCCAAGAACGCGGAAGACATAGCAATAATCCTCAGCATTGTTTTTGCAGTAACCTATACTATAGTTTTCAACGTTGCAAGAAGCGGAAAATATCAGCAGACCGCTGTTGCCGTTTTACTGCTTTGCTGCATCGTGGGAGAGGTTGTTTGCTGCAACACACAGCATTACGATATCGACCAGACAAAGACAAATTTCGCAGGCGATTATCACGATTACAAGGCTTTGCAGACAAGGCTTGATATTGAGGAAGAGGGCGAATTCTACCGCTCCGAACTCACCTACAACAGAGCAAGAATGGACCCCGCATGGTACGGCTACAACGGCATTTCCACCTTCACCTCAATGGCTTACGAATCCCTCTCAAAGCTTGAAAAATCCCTCGGCCTTGCAGGCAACAACGTAAACAGCTACACCTATTACCTGCAGACCCCCGTTTACAATGCCATGCACGCACTCAAGTACGTTATCGACAACGATGAAAAAGTAACGGTTGAAACGGACTATTTCACCGTTTCCGATTCCGTCGGAAAATTCACGGCATACAAGAACAACTACTCCCTTCCCATCGCATTCAGCGTAAAAGAAGATCTTGCACAGTGGTACACCGAGGGCGGAGATCCGTTCATTGTTCAGGGTCAGTGGTTTGAGCTTGCAACAGGCGTTTCTGACGTGTTTGAAAGAATGGAGATAAGCGACATTGCTTATTACAACGTTGACGAAATCACCTCAGGCCTTGCAAACGGCAATATGTATTTCAACAAAACCACCTACGGCGAAGACGGAGAAATAACCTTCTCCCTCTCCGTACCCGAAACAAGGCACTGTTATTTGTACGTTTACTCAAACACCTTTGATTCCGTTCAGATAAACAACGGCGATGACGCAACCGTAACCCAGTCAACGGATGAGCCTTACATTTACGACCTCGGCATTTGCGAGGCAGGCGAAAACGTGACCGTCCTTATTCCCATTGACGATTCACACGATTACGGAAGCATTGAATTCCAGCCCTACGCCATGAATGACGAAGCGTTCATCAAAGGTTACAACATCCTTAACCGCAACGCAATCAGCATCGATTCCTTTGAAGACACCTCGATCAAGGGCACTGTAACCGTGCCTGCCGCATCCATGATTTATACATCAATCCCCTATGATGAAGGCTGGAGTGTCAAGCTCAACGGAGCAAAGGTTGCCCCCGAAAACATCATAGCTGCAGGCGAAGGCTTCCTTTGCGTAAAGGCTGAGCCCGGCGATTATACAATCGAATTCAGCTTTGTCCCCAAGGGTCTTTACATCGGCTGCGCAATCTCGGCGGCAACTGCCGTTATCCTGCTTGTAATATTCCTTATATGGAAGAAAAAGCAAAAAGAAAATCAGCCCGAACAAGCGCAGGCTGAAGAACTTCCCGTACAGGCAGATGAAGATTTTACCGAAACGCAGAATCCGATTGAAATCGAGCTTGACGAAAAAATCAAAAATGCGGACGACATATTTATAAACGATTTCAAGCCCGAGGAAAAGGATCAGAACTCCCCTGAAAACAACGAATAACAACAAGAAACGCACCGTAAAAGTCCAAAAGCTTTTACGGTGCGTTATTTTATTAATCAAAGAACTTTGGCAAGATACTTACCGGTGTATGATTCAGGCACCCTTGCAACCTCCTCAGGTGTGCCGCAGGCAACAATGTTGCCGCCAAGGTCGCCGCCCTCAGGACCCAAATCAATTATATGGTCCGCACTCTTGATAACGTCAAGATTATGCTCAATAACCACCACGGTATTGCCCGCATCAACAAGTCTTTCAAGCACGCCGATGAGGCAATGAACGTCCGCCGTGTGCAGACCCGTTGTAGGCTCGTCAAGTATATAGAGAGTTTTACCCGTTGCGTAGCGTGAAAGCTCCGTTGCAAGCTTTACCCTCTGCGCTTCGCCGCCCGAAAGAGTGGTTGCGGGCTGACCGAGTTTTACGTAACCCAGACCTACATCGTAAAGAGTTTGCAGTTTCTTGCTGATTTTCTGCTGATTCTCAAAGAATGAAACAGCCTCTTCAACAGTCATCTCAAGCACGTCACGTATACTCTTGCCCTTGAATTTAACCTCAAGCGTTTCTTTATTATATCTTGCGCCCTTGCAGACCTCGCAGGGCACGTAGATATCCGCAAGGAAATGCATCTCGATTTTCACGATTCCGTCGCCCTGACAGGCTTCACATCTGCCGCCCTTGACGTTAAAAGAAAACCTGTTTGCCTTATAGCCTTTCTTTTTGGAATCGGAAAGGGATGCAAAGAGATCACGGATATCATTAAAAACGCCCGTATACGTGGCAGGATTCGAACGGGGAGTTCTGCCGATGGGAGACTGGTCTATGCAGATAACCTTATCAAGGTTTTCTATACCGAGCATATCCTTGTGTTTACCCGAAACTCTTCTTGCTCCGTTGAGTTCGCAGGCAAGACGTTTATGGATAATCTCATTTACAAGCGACGATTTGCCCGAGCCCGAAACACCCGTAACGCAGACAAACTCACCCAAAGGAATTCTTACGTCAATATTTTTAAGATTGTTCTCGCTTGCGCCTATAATCTTAAGTTCTTTGCCGTTACCTTTGCGTCTTTCTTCAGGTACGGGAATTTTCTTTCTGCCGCTGAGGTACTGACCCGTAAGCGACTGCTCACAGTTCATTATATCCTCAACACTTCCGCAGCAAACAAGCTCACCGCCGTGAATTCCCGCTTTCGGTCCGATATCAACGATATAATCGGCACTGAGCATGGTTTCTTCATCGTGCTCAACAACGATAAGAGTGTTACCCATATCACGCAATCCCTTAAGGGTTGCAATGAGTTTTTCGTTATCCCTCTGATGCAGGCCGATGCTCGGCTCATCGAGGATATACATAACGCCCATAAGCGATGAGCCTATCTGAGTGGCAAGCCTGATTCGCTGGCTTTCACCGCCCGAAAGGGTTCCCGACGAACGGGAAAGGGAGAGATAATCAAGCCCCACATTCGAAAGAAATTCCATACGGTTACGTATTTCCTTGATAATTAGGTCCGCAATCATGGTATCTCTCTGCGAAAGATTAAGCTCATCAAGGAATTTAAGACCGTCTTTTATAGACTTTTTTGTAAATTCGTCAATATTTATTCCGCCGACAGTAACGGCAAGAGCTTCCTTTTTAAGCCTTGCGCCGTTACATTCAGGGCATTTTACCGTTGACATAAGCGGCTCAATCTGCGCCCTTGAAGCTTCACTTGCGCTGGTTGTATAACGGCGCTCAAGGTTGGTTATAACACCTTCAAAATCACTCATATATGAACCGAAGCCGTATTCACTGCGGCGCTCAAGCTTTATCTTCTTACCCTTTGTACCGTAGAAAATCACGTCCTTGGCTGTGGCGGAAAGCTCTCCGAACGGAGTGTCCAGAGAGAATCCGTAAGCCTCGGCAAGACCCTCAAAATACATCTGGGCAATCGTGCCGCCGTCAGAAGTTGACCAACCGGACGCCTTTATCGCACCCTCTTTTATTGAAAGAGATTTATCGGGTACTATCAAATCCTCATCAGGCTTCATGAACACACTCAGACCCGAGCAAACGGGGCAAGCGCCGAACGGATTGTTAAAAGAAAACGATCTCGGCTCAAGCTCCTCAATATTGACCCCGTGCTCAGGGCAGGCATAGTTGAGCGAAAACAGCTCCTCTTTGCCGTCTATTACGTCTATCAGAATCAGACCGTCCGAAAGATGCGCCGCCGTTTCAACAGATTCCGCAACTCTTGAGCGGATTGATTCCTTAACAACAAGGCGGTCCACCACCACTTCAATGTTATGCTTTATATTCTTTTCAAGCTTTATGGTTTCGGACAAATCGTAAATAACTCCGTCAACACGCACCCTGACGAAGCCGCTTTTGCGTATGCTTTCAAGCTCTTTTACAAACTCACCCTTTTTGCCCCTTGCAATGGGTGACATAACCTGAATTTTCGTGCCTTCCTCAAACTTCATAATTGCATCGGCAACGTCATCCACGGTCTGCTTTGCTATCTCTCTGCCGCAAACCGTACAGTGAGGCACACCGATTCTGGCATAAAGAAGCCTGAGATAATCGTAGATTTCCGTTACCGTACCGACGGTAGAGCGTGGATTTTTTGAGGTTGTTTTCTGGTCAATGGAAATCGCAGGCGAAAGACCCTCGATGTATTCAACATTGGGCTTTTCCATCTGACCGAGGAACTGCCTTGCATAGGAAGAAAGCGATTCCACGTAGCGTCTTTGTCCCTCTGCATAGATTGTATCAAATGCAAGGGAGGATTTTCCCGAGCCTGAAAGTCCCGTAAAAACGGTAAGACTGTCCCTCGGGATTTTTACGTCTATATTTTTAAGATTGTGCTCTTTAGCACCTTTAACAGTAAGGTATTTCTGTGCCATTTCAGCCCTTCCTCAGTTTTTCAATTCTGTCTCTCAGATATGCCGCATGCTCGAATTCAAGAATCTTAGCCGCCGCTTTCATTTCAGCCGTCAGCTTGACTATAAGCGCCTCTCGCTCCTTCTTGCTCATGCGGGATACGGGTTTCTCTTTACCGTCCTCTTTAGAGGTAATCTCAATAATATCACGAACGTCCTTTACAATCGTTTTAGGTACGATTGAATGAAGCTCGTTATATTTCATCTGTTTTTCTCTTCTGCGGTTGGTTTCCGTTATAGCCCTTTCCATGGACGGAGTTACCGAATCCGCATACATAATTACTTCGCCGTTTGCGTTTCGCGCCGCTCTGCCCACAGTCTGAATAAGCGACGTTTCCGAGCGGAGAAAGCCCTCCTTGTCAGCATCAAGAATAACAACCAACGAAACCTCGGGAATATCAAGACCCTCTCTTAAAAGGTTGATACCTACGAGCACGTCGAATTCACCGAGTCTTAATCCTCTTATTATTTCCATTCGCTCAATCGTATCGATATCGTGATGCATATAGCGCACTTTGATGCCGAGATTTTCCATGTAATCAGTCAAATCCTCGGCCATTTTTTTGGTAAGCGTTGTAACGAGTACACGCTCCTTGCGCTCAACTCTTATATTGATTTCGGACACAAGGTCGTCAATCTGACCGTCGGTGGGTCGCACACTGATAAGAGGATCAAGCAAGCCGGTAGGTCTGATTATCTGCTCCGCAATCTGAACGCTTTTATCTTTTTCAAACTCACCCGGAGTAGCGCTTACAAAGATTTTCTGCCCTACCCTCGAATAGAATTCGTCAAAGGTAAGCGGTCTGTTATCGTAAGCAGACGGAAGTCTGAATCCGAATTCCACAAGACTGTCCTTCCTTGAGCGGTCGCCGCCGTGCATACCCCTTACCTGAGGCAGAGTAACGTGCGATTCATCAACGAAAAGAAGGAAATCATCAGGGAAATAATTGAGCAAAGTAAAAGGTGCTGAGCCCGCAGGTCTGCCTGACATTACTCTCGAATAGTTCTCGATTCCTTTGCAGAACCCCGTTTCCCTGAGCATTTCAATATCATACTGAGTACGCTGCCTTATACGCTGAGCCTCAAGAAGTTTACCCTGACTCTCAAACCATGCCACTCTCTCAAGCATTTCATCATAAATAGCGGATATGGATTTTTCCATTTTATCTGACGATACAACGTAATGTGACGCAGGATAAACGGCAACGTGAGAAAGCACTCCCTTTACTTCGCCCGTAAGAGCGTTAATCTCGCTAATTCTGTCAACTTCGTCGCCAAAGAATTCAACACGTATCGCGTTTTCGTTTGAGTAAACGGGGAAAATTTCAACCACGTCGCCCCTTACCCTGAACTTATTACGCATGAAGTTGACGTCGTTTCTTTCATACTGAATAGATACAAGCTTGTCAATAAGCTCGTCACGGGATTTCTGCATCCCCGGTCGCAACGATATAACCATACTGCGGTAATCAATGGGGTCACCAAGAGTGTATATACAAGAAACACTGGCAACAATTATAACGTCACGCCTTTCGGAAAGGGCGGAGGTTGCCGAGTGACGCAGTTTATCTATTTCATCGTTGACTGCAGAGTCTTTTTCTATATAAGTATCGGTTGTGGCAATATATGCCTCAGGCTGATAATAATCGTAATACGAAACGAAATATTCAACTGCATTATTCGGGAAAAACTCACGGAATTCAGAGCACAGCTGCGCCGCAAGAGTCTTATTGTGAGCAAGCACAAGAGTAGGTCTGTTAAGTCTTTCAATCACGTTTGCCATGGTAAAGGTTTTACCTGAGCCCGTAACACCCAGAAGTGTCTGCTCCATACAACCGTCTTTGACACCCTGCACAAGCTTTTCTATTGCTTCAGGCTGGTCACCCGTCGGTTTGTATTTTGATACAAGTTCAAATCTGTCCACGCGTTTCTCCCTCCTGTCAGTTCAAAATACATCAAAACATAATTAAGTATAACACATCATTTTAAAAAATAAAAGATAAAAGAATATTTTGTGAAATTTACTTTTAAATGCAGACAATTTATGATAAAATGATTTATAATCATCAATGCCGAAAGGGGCAGCAGTATGTATATCCTTACTTCAAAGCAGATGTTTGAAGCCGAAAAGCAAGCCGTCAACAGGCTCGGAATAACCTTTTGCGAGCTTATGGAGCGTGCCGGTTGCTCAAGCGCCGATATTATCATGAAAACAAACAGTTCAGGTAAAAACGCCGTTATCGTATGCGGTAAGGGCAAAAACGGCGGTGACGGATTTGTTATTGCAAGAAAGCTGCTTGAAAACGGATACGGCGTAAATATCATACTCACTCACGGCGACCCGAAGCCCGAGGATGCCGTTGAGATGTTCGGCAGAACAGACACTCAAAAAGCCGTGATTTACAGATATGATAATCTTGAAAATATCACCCACGTTATTGACTCAGCAGATATTATAATCGACTGCATTTTCGGCACGGGATTCAGCGGTAAGCTTGATGAAAAAACCGCCGCCCTCGTCAGCTATATCAACTGTTCAGGTGCAAAAACATATGCAATAGACGTCCCTTCCGGCGCTTGCTGCGATTCTCCCGAAATAAACGGCGAATGTATAAAAGCTGATATTACGGTTGCGATTTCTGCATATAAATTCATCCACATAATAAAGCCTTACAGCGAAATCTGCGGCAAAACAATCATTGCCGACATAGGTATAACCAACGCGGATTACCTCGCCTCAAAGGTCGGAATCTTCACTCATGATTCATCAGAAATTCTGCCGATACTGCCTGAGAGAAAAAGCGTTTCCAACAAAGGAAGCTACGGTCATGCCCTGAGCATCTGCTCAAGCAAAGCTATGCAGGGAGCATCGGTTCTTGCCGCAAAAGGCGCTCTGCGTATGGGAGCAGGGCTTCTCACTGTTGCAATCCCCGACGACGCATACTGCGCCGTGGTGCCCAAGCTTACCGAGCCGCTTATGCTTCCGCTCCCGTGCGATGAAAAGGGCTTCATGAGCGCTGACGCAGTACCCGTTCTCCTTGAAGCTCAGAAGCGTGCCTCCGCATCCCTCATCGGCTGCGGTATCGGTCTTACGGACGGCACGAAAGAGGTTGTATATTCATTCATCAAAAATGCAACAAAGCCCTTGATAATTGATGCCGACGGAATAAATGCGGTTGCCTGCAATATAGATATATTGAAAGCAGCCAAGGCGCCGATTGTTATGACTCCTCATCCGGGAGAAATGAGCAGGCTTTGCGGCAAAGAAATATGTGAAATCCTTGAAAACCCCATTGAAACAGCACTCCGTTTTGCAACCGAAAATTCAGTTACTCTCGTTTTAAAAACCGCCAACACGGTTGTTTGTTCCTCTGACGGCAGAGTTTACATAAACAAAACGGGAAACAACGGGCTTTCAAAAGGCGGAAGCGGAGATTTGCTTGCGGGTATGCTTCTTTCGCTTCTTGCTCAGGGTGTTTCAACGTTTGACAGTGCCGTATGTGCGGTTTATCTTCACGGCCTCGTTGCAGATGAATACGCAAAAACGCACTCAACAAGAAGTTTTCTGCCCTCTGACCTTGCCGATTATCTGCCCCGCCTGCTTTCAGATTTTGAACAGCAGGTGATAAATTGAAATCAAAATTTTTAACCGTTTTCCTATTAATTCTTTTACTTTTTTCGGGCTGCACTTCCGGCTTTGATAAAGCGGAGGTGCCGCCCTCTTTGCTTTGCGCAAAAGAGTTGCAGGCAAAGGTATCCTCCCCGTCTTTTTCAGGGAATGCCGTCTATTCAATCCTTGATGACGGCACACAAAAAGTTAGGATAGTTTCTCCCGATGAAGCCGCAGGACTCGCTCTGATTTACAATAACGGGGAAGCCTCTGTTTCTTTTGATACTCTTGAGGTTGAGAATTCCGAAGCCTATCTTCCCGAGAACTTTTTCGCCCTGATTTTATGTGATGCAGCCGAAAGAGTTATGAAATGCTCTCAGGTGCCGCAAAAAGAGGGTGATTTCTGGATTTTCCGCATCTCGGAAGGCGAAAATTCCGACGTTCTGAGAGTCACCCGCTCAGGGCTGCTTCATTCATTTGAATCACCGAAAAACAACCTTCACATAGAGTTTACCGACACCAACTCACAGCTAACGGAATAAACTGCTATGGGATAAGCCGCCCCATCTCCCCTGACGGCGGCAAGCCCACATTTTTTATTGACGATGTTTATTTGCCCGCCATAACGTCAACAATAGAAATGCGAATCAAAATTATGGGAGTGATTCCGTTTGAATGTTAAAAGGGGAGAAATTTATTACGCAGATTTAAGTCCCGTTGTAGGTTCCGAGCAAGGAGGAACCCGACCTGTACTTATTGTTCAGAACGATGTGGGGAATAAATTCAGCCCAACGGTAATAGCCGCCGCCATTACCAGCCGCAGATTCAAAACCGAGCTGCCCACACACATAAGAGTAAACGCCGTTGAAAGCGGACTTGCAAAGGATTCGATTGTTCTTCTGGAGCAGGTGCGCACCATTGATAAACGCCGCTTGCGCGAAAAAATGGGCACTCTTGACAACACGGATATGGCGCGCATTAACCGTGCGCTTTCCGTAAGCCTCGGCATTGACGAAACAGACTCCGTCGAATAAAACGGGGTCTGTTTCTCATATTAACAAACCTTATCCGCCGTACGCATTTCATCAGATTTGCGGCAGCATTTTTAATTTTCTTACATATTTTTATTGTTAAAATAGACAAAATGCATCATTACAGTTAGTACATATCTGTCAAATCAACATTTTTAAAAAAGCTTGTGCTTATGCGCTTGACTTGTGAATTGTAATAAGGTATTATATTTTGTAATCTTTTTAATTATAAGTGTTAAATTGATTAAAGCATTCATTTTTTGTAAGGGAGAAAAAACGCATGAAGAAAATTGCAATTGCAGACGTTACTCTTCGTGAAGGTGTCTGCAGAAGCGACATTTCGCTCAGTTTCAAAGAAAAGCTTGAAGTTGCAAAACTTCTCGACAAGCTCGGTGTAAACGTTATCGAAACAGCACCGATTATTGACGAAAAAACCGACACTCTGGTTCTTCGTACACTATGCTCCCTACTCAAAACAAGCATACTTTCCTGCCCCACGGGCCTTACCGTAGAAGGTGTTGACAGAGCATGGAAGGCAATCAGCGGCGCCGCAAAGTCAAGACTTTTTGTCTGCGCCCCTGTTTCCGCAGTGCAGATGGAATATCTCTGCCACAAAAAACCCGCCGCTATGCTTGATACAATCTCCGCTGTTGTAAGCCACGCTGCTTCACTTTGCGCAGACGTTGAATTCGCGGCTCAGGATGCAACAAGAAGTGAAAAGAGCTTCCTCTTCAGCGCAATCAAAACCGCTATTGATGCCGGAGCAAAAACAGTTACGGTATGTGACACATCAGGAATTATGCTCCCCGATGAATTTGCTCAGCTTATCACTGAAATTTACGAAGCTGTTCCCGAACTTTCAAACGTAGCCCTCAGCGTTGAATGCAGCAACGCCATGGATATGGCAAACGCCTGCGTTTTCGCCTGCATCAAGAACGGCGCTGTACAGATAAAAACAAACATCGGCGGCAACTCCTCACCCTCAACCGATTCTCTTGCGAACGCAATCAGAATCAAAGGCGACTCACTGGGAGTTTCCTGTGACGTAAACACCATGGCAATCAGCCATACCGTACCCAAAATTCTCAGAATGACCACTTCTGATAAATCCGTTTACGCTGACGATTTCACCGCTACGTCATTTGAATCACGCAACGCCAGCGTTCTGCTTGATGCAAGTGCAGAGCTTTCTCAGGTAAGCAAGGCTGTTGTTGAGCTCGGCTACGACCTTAGCGATGACGATATCCTTAAGGTTTACGAAGCATTCAAAGTTGTTGCAGCAAAAAAACAGGTTGGCACCAAGGAGCTCGATTCAATCGTTGCAAGCGAAGCAAACCAGGTTCCCCCTACTTACAAGCTTGTCAACTACGTTATAAACAGCGGTAACATTATGACTTCAACTGCCAACATCGTTCTCTCCAAAAACGGCAGAGAGCTCAGCGCAGTCGAAATGGGTGACGGCCCCATTGATGCCGCTTTCCTTACCATTGAGCAGATACTCGGCTGCCATTACGAGCTTGACGATTTTGAAATCCAGGCTGTTACCGAGGGAAGAACAGCTCTCGGCGAAGCGCTTGTTAAACTGCGCAGCAACGGCAAGATTTATTCAGGAAGAGGCATTTCAACCGATATAATCGGCGCAAGCATCCACGCTTACATAAATGCCCTCAACAAAATAGTTTATGAGGAGAATTAAAATATGAAGCTGTCCTTTTCAACCAACGGCTGGCACAGCTTCGGCTGGAGCGATTTCACAGCCATGGCGTGCGAGCTCGGTTTCAACGGAATCGAAGTGCATGACATTCTGAGCGATTCCATGAGTGCGGCTGATGCACCTTTCGAAAGCTCTAAAATTTCTTCAACAACCCGCAAGCTTGCGGAGCAGGGATTATGCATCCCCTGCATCGACACAGTATGCAACATTGCAGACTCCTCAAAAATCGATGAAAGCTGTGAGGAAATTGAGAATTATATTGACCGCGCTTCAAAGCTCGGCTGTCCCTACGTAAGAATCCACGCAACCGCCACAGTCCAGACCCCCAGAGAGGATGACGAAACGGTAGTAACCGTGGTAGGCAGAGTGGTTTCCAAAGCCGAAAAAGCAGGAATTACTCTTCTGATTGAAACAAGCGGCATTTTTGCCGACACTTCAAGACTGCGTGACATTCTTAACATCTTCGCCTGCGACAACGTTGCGGCACTCTGGGATTTCAACCATCCCTACCGCTTCTTTAACGAAGACCCCGACACCACAATAAAGAATCTCGGCGCTTACGTTAAGCACGTTCACATCAAGGATTCAAAGGTTGTTGACTCCAAAGTCAAATACTGCATCCTCGGCGACGGTGACCTTCCCATTGCTGAGATGTTCGGCGCCTTACGTTCAGTAGGTTACAGCGGATTCATTTCACTTGAATGTAATCCTGCTTTACTTGACGACTTTTCGGATAAGGATATCATCTTCCCCCATTTCGTCAATTACATCACAATTTACGACGTTCAGGAAGAGGAATTCGGTCTTTACTGGAACAGAGCAAAAACAGGCAGATACGTGTGGAAAAAAGAAGAGCTTATAAACAAAACGTTCTCCGAAGTGCTTGACACCATGGTTGAGCTTTTCCCCGACCAGTACGTATTCAAATACACAACCCTCGATTACACAAGAACTTACTCACAGTTCCGTGATGACGTTGATACCTTCGCCCGTTCACTTATTGCTATGGGCGTAAAGCCCGGCGACAAGGTTGCCGTATGGCTTACTAACCTGCCCCAATGGTTCATCGCTTTCTGGGCAACGGTAAAAATCGGCGCCGTTCTCGTTACGGTAAACACCGCTTATAAAATTCACGAGATTGAGTATCTTCTCAGGCAGTCCGATACTCACACTCTTATCACCATTGAATCCTGCCTCGATTCAAACTACGCTCAGTCAATCGCTGAGCTTTGCCCCGAGCTTGAATTCACCCCCGCAGGAAGCCCTCTCCACTGCAGACGGCTCCCCTTCCTTCGTAACATAATCACAGTAGGTTACCGCCAGAAGGGCTGCCTTACATGGGAAGAAGCTATGGATATGTCCGTAAGAGTTCCCGTGGAGGAGGTTTACCGCAGAGCAGCAGCCGTTGATTGCCACGACGTTGCAAATATGCAGTACACCTCGGGCACAACAGGCTTCCCCAAGGGCGTTATGCTCACTCACTACAACATCGTTAATAACGGCAAGTGCATCGGTGACAGAATGGATATGTCCACCGCTGACCGTATGATGATTCAGGTTCCCATGTTCCATTGCTTCGGTATGGTTCTTTCAATGACATCTATGATGACTCACGGCGGCACCCTCTGTCCTCTCCCCTATTTCTCCGCAAAATCATCACTTGCCTGCATAAACCTTGAACGCATAACCTGCTTCAACGGTGTTCCCACCATGTTCATTGCGATGTTCCAGCACGACGACTTCGCCACAACCGATTTCTCATACATGAGAACAGGTATCATGGCCGGCGCCAACTGCCCGCCTGACCTTATGAAGCGCGCTGCAGCCGAAATGAACATGACTGAAATCCTCAGCGTTTACGGCGAAACAGAGGCATCCCCCGGTTGTACAATGGGCGAGGTAAATGAATCCCTTGCTGACAGAACCGAAACCGTAGGAAGCGCCTTCCCCCACGTTGAATGCAAGATTATTGACCCCGAAACAGGCGAAGACCTGCCGGACGGCGAAAACGGCGAGTTCGTTGCAAGGGGCTACAATATCATGAAGGGCTACTACAAAATGCCCAAGGCAACCGAAGCCGCTATCGACAAGGACGGCTGGCTTCACAGCGGTGACATTGCCTGCAGACGCCCTGACGGTTACTATCTCATCACCGGCAGACTCAAGGATATGATAATCCGAGGCGGCGAAAACATTTATCCCCGTGAGATTGAAGAATTCATTTTCACTCACAATTACGTTCAGGACGTTCAGGTTATCGGCGTACCCGACAAAAGATACGGTGAAGAAATTATGGCCTGCATTATCCTTAAAGAAGGCTGTGATATGACCGTGGAGGAAATGAAGGAATACATTCAGTCCCACATGGCAAGGCACAAGGTTCCCCGCTACATTGAATTTGTTGAAGACTTCCCCAAAAATGCGGCCGGCAAGATTCTCAAGTATAAAATGAGAGAAGAATTCGCTCAGAAGCTCGGCCTTACAAAGAATTAAACTACTGAAAGGGTGTTAAATATGTTAAATATCAAAATTGAAAAAACAACCGCTCCCAAGGCAAAACCCGAAGGCAAGCTCGGCTTCGGCAAAATCTTCACTGACCATATGTTCATCATGAACTACACAGAGGGCCAGGGCTGGCACGATGCAAGAATCGTTCCTTACGGCGATCTTTCCTTCTCCCCTGCCTGCATGGTTTTCCACTACGGTCAGGAAATGTTTGAAGGTCTTAAGGCTTACAGAGGCACTGACGGCACTCCCAGACTCTTCAGACCCGACATGAACGCAAAAAGAACAAACGATACAAACAAAAGACTTTGCATCCCCGAGCTTCCCGTTGAGGATTTCGTTCAGGCTGTAAGCGCTGTTGTTGACGTTGACCGTGATTGGATCCCCTCAGACCCCGGCACCTCACTTTACATCCGTCCCTTCATCATCGCTACCGATGCTTTCCTCGGCGTTGCTCCCTCAAAGACATACCTCTTCATAATCATCCTCTCCCCCAGCGGTGCTTACTATGAAAGCGGACTTGCTCCCGTTGGCATCTGGATTGAAGATGACTACGTAAGAGCAGTAAGAGGCGGCATGGGCTTTGCAAAGACAGGCGGCAACTACGCAGCAAGCCTTGCAGCTCAGGTTAAGGCTCACGATGACGGTTATTCACAGGTCCTCTGGCTTGACGGCGTTGAGAGAAAGTACATAGAAGAAGTTGGCGCTATGAACATTTTCTTCAAGATTGACGGCAAAATCGTCACTCCCATGCTCAACGGCTCAATCCTTCCCGGCATCACCCGTAACTCCGTAATCGAGCTTTGCAAGAGCTGGGGTCTTGACGTTGAAGAGCGCAAGATTTCCGTTGACGAGCTCCTCGAGGCTCAGGCAACAGGCAAGCTTGAGGAATGCTTCGGCACAGGTACCGCCGCAGTTATTTCTCCCGTTGGCAAGCTTCGCTACAAGGACGACGTTATGACCATCAACGGCGGTAACATCGGTGAAATCAGCCAGAAGCTTTACGATACCGTTACAGGCATTCAGTGCGGCAGCGTTGAAGATAAATTCGGCTGGGTTGTAACCCTTTAATCAACTATGGAATTTAAAAGAATCACTCTTTTTTGCGGACATTACGGCAGCGGCAAAACCAACATCGCCGTAAACTGTGCCATAAAGCTCAAGAAGGACTATAAAAAAGTTGCAATAGCTGACCTTGATATAGTAAACCCCTATTTCAGAACGAAGGACAGCGAAAAAACTCTTGAAGCACATTCGATAAAGCTTATATCTTCCGAATACGCAGGCTCCAACGTTGACGTGCCTGCTCTGCCGTCCCAGGCATATTCACTCTTTGATAACAAAGAGCTCAAAGCTGTAATCGACGTAGGCGGTGATGACAGAGGCGCTCTCGCTCTGGGCAGATACGCACCTCTTCTCAAGGAAGAAAACGATTACGATATGCTTCTTGTAATCAACAAATTCAGACCTCTTACCCCCGATGCAGAAAGCACGGTTGAAGTAATGCGTGAAATTGAACAGGCCTGCGGTATTCAGTTCACGGGAATTGTAAACAACTCAAATCTCGGTGACGAAACCTGTGCGCAGGACGTTCTTTCAAGCATTGATTATGCCCGTGAAGTAGCTGAGGTTACAAATCTTCCCGTTAAAATGACAACGGTAAGGGAAGAACTTTACGGCGAACTCAGCGATAAAATTGATAATCTTATGCCCATAAGACTGTACGTTAAACAGTCCTGGACTATACAGGAGGAAAAACACTAATGGCAAAGGTAACTTTTAAAACCGATTTATGTAAGGGCTGCGGTCTTTGCGTTGGCGCTTGCCCTAAAGGAATCGTTGCTCTGCTTGACGACGTTATTAACGCAAAAGGCTATCACCCCGCAGGTATTACAGACCAGGAAAAGTGCATCGGCTGTGCTTTCTGCGCAACCATGTGCCCCGATTGCGTAATCAAGGTAGAAAAGTAAGGAAGGAGAGTTAAAATGGCTGAAAAAGTATTAATGAAGGGTAACGAAGCGCTTGCAGAAGCTGCTATCATGGCAGGCTGCCGCCACTATTTCGGTTACCCCATCACCCCTCAGACTGAAATCGCTGCTTATATGGCAAAGAGAATGCCCAAAATCGGCGGCACATTCCTTCAGGCTGAAAGCGAAATCGCCGCTATCAACATGGTTTACGGCGCAGCAGCAGCAGGCAAAAGAGCTATGACTTCAAGCTCAAGCCCCGGAATTGCTCTTAAGAGCGAAGGTCTCTCCTACCTTGCAGGCTCTGACCTTCCCGCACTTATCATCAACGTTCAGAGAGGCGGCCCCGGTCTCGGCGGCATCCAGCCCTCACAGTCTGACTATTTCCACGCAACAAGAGGCGCAGGCCACGGCGACTTCCATATGATCGTTCTCGCTCCCGCTTCCGTTCAGGAAATGGTTGACCTCACCTTCAAGGGCTTTGACCTTGCTGACAAATACCGCTCCCCCGTTATGCTCCTTTCAGACGGTACAATGGGTCAGATGATGGAGCCCGTAAGCCTTGATATGGGCGAAGTTAAGGAATATGATAAATCCTCATGGGCTACAAACGGCACAAAGTGCGAAAGAGAGCACAACGTTGTAAACTCCCTTTTCATCCAGCCCGACGAGCTTGAAAGATACAACTTTGAGCGTTATGAGCGCTATGCTCACATCGAGGCAAACGAAGTTATGTATTCCGAATACTGCATGGATGATGCAGAAATCTGCATAGTTGCTTACGGCGTTGCTGCAAGAGTTTCACAGAACGCTGTTGACAAAGCACGCGAGCAGGGAATCAAAGTAGGTATGATAAGACCCATCACCCTCTGGCCCTTCCCCAAGGCTGTTCTTAATGCTGCTGCCGATAAGGTTAAGGCGTTTATCAGCGTTGAGCTTTCCATGGGTCAGCTTATCGAGGACGTTCAGCTTGCTACAAGCTGCAAGAAGCCCGTTCTTCTTTGCAACCGTACAGGCGGCATGATCCCCACTACCGAGGATGTTCTTGCATCCATTAACAAAGCAAACTCTGTCGGAGGTGACAAATAATGATAGTTTTTGATAAACCCAAGGCTCTCGCCGACGTACCCCTTCATTATTGCCCCGGCTGCACTCACGGCATCGTTCACCGTCTTGTTGCAGAGGTTATTGATGAACTCGGCATCGAAGGCAAAACAGTAGGCGTCGCTCCTGTTGGCTGCTCCGTTTTTGCTTACAATTATTTTAACTGCGATATGATTGAGGCTGCTCACGGCCGTGCTCCCGCTGTTGCTACCGGCGTTAAAAGAGCCGACCCCGACAATATCGTATTCACCTATCAGGGTGACGGCGACCTCGCTTCAATCGGCACCTGTGAAACCGTTCACGCTGCCGCAAGAAACGAAAACATCACCATTATCTTTATCAACAACACAATTTACGGCATGACCGGCGGCCAGATGGCTCCCACCTCACTTCCCGGCCAGATTACCCAGACCTCTCCCTACGGCAGAGACGTAAACACCGTAGGTCTTCCCATCAAGGTTTGCGAAATGCTTTCACAGGTTGACGGCGCTTCCTACCTTGAAAGAGTTGCCGTAAACAACGTTAAGAACGTAAGAAATGCCAAGAAGGCTATCAAGCGTGCTTTCCAGAACCAGCTTGAAGGCAAGGGCTTCTCCCTTATAGAAGTTCTTTCCACCTGCCCCACAAACTGGGGTCTTACACCCGATAAGGCTCTCAAGTGGCTTGAGGAAAACATGATTCCTTATTACCCTCTCGGCGTATACAAGGATAAGTACAGCGAGGAGGGCAAATAATATGACAAAATCAATTCTTCTTGCAGGCTTCGGCGGCCAGGGCATTCTTTTCAGCGGAAAGTTCCTTGCTTACAAAGGTCTTATTGAAGGCAACGAGGTAAGCTGGCTTCCCTCATACGGCCCTGAGATGAGAGGCGGCACCTGCAACTGCAGCGTCATCCTCAGTGACAGACAGATCGGTTCCCCCATCGTTACCAATCCCGATATCCTTATTGCTATGAACCTCCCCTCGCTTGATAAGTTTGAAAACGCAGTTGTTCCCGGCGGTCAGATTTTCGTTGACAGCACTCTTATTGAGCGCAAGGTTAACAGAGATGACGTTGACGTTTTCTATATCCCCGCTACAAGACTTGCAAGCGAAAACGGTTTCCAGACTCTTGCAAACATGGTTATGATAGGTCACCTTCTCAGCAAGGGCGACTTTACCCGTGACAATATCGACACAGCTATGGGTAAAATCGTTTCCGCAAAGCGTCAGAATCTTCTTGATTCCAACATCGCTGCCGTTGAGCTTGGTTATAACTATTAATCATCATTCCATCAGGAGAGGATAATCAGTATGACGTACGAACTCAAAGAAATCGGCAAAAGACTTTCCGTCTTGCGCGATATCAACGATATTACCGCAGAAGAAATGGCATCAAAGCTCAATATGAGCACCGAAAATTACCTTGCCTGCGAAAAGGGAGAAGCGGATTTTTCATTCAGCTTTATCCTCAATGCGGCGGTAATTCTCGGCATTGACGTACTTGAAATCATAAGCGGAGTCAGCCCCAAGCTTTCCACCTGCACGGTTGTTAAAAAAGGTCACGGCTTCCCCATCAACCGCAACACGGGTAACGATTACAGACATCTTGCCCATACTTTCAGGGATGCAAAAGCTGACCCCCTGCTTGTTACCGTTTCTCCCAGCGATGATCCGCCTGTTATGCACGATCACGAAGGTCAGGAATTCAACTACGTGCTTCACGGCAATATGAAATTCTACATCGGCGACATCTGCTATGAGCTCGGCAAGGGTGACAGCGTTTATTTTGATTCAAGCATTCCCCATGCTGAAAAAGCAGTAGGCGGTAAGGATTTGCAGTTCCTTGCAATAGTTTTAAAGTAAAATAACGTTTTTTAATCCGCTCATTTTTATGGGCGGATTTTTATTGAAATGAGTATGCCTGTATGATATAATGAAAATAATATTATCCCGAAAGGATGTTGAATATATGAAGCAGTTTGATTCTCTTTTGTGGTACAGCCAGCCCTCAAAGGCATGGACCCAGAGCCTTCCCATCGGTAACGGCACTCTCGGCGCCATGATTTACGGCACCGTTGGCAGTGAGCTTCTTTCTCTTAACCACGATGAACTGTGGACAGGCTATCCCGAAGATACCAACTACGTCAAAAACGCCCCCGAAGCCCTCAGAAAGACCCGTGAGCTCATAATGCAGGGAAAGTTCGCAGAGGGTCAGAAAGTCTGCGAAGAAGGCTTCCAGAGCCGTTGGAGTCAGGCTTATATGCCTTTGGGCGATATTAAAATAGATTTCACCTCCTGCAAGCGTGCACGCAGCTATAAAAGAAGCCTCGATATCGCAAATGCCATTGCAAGCGTTGAATATACTCAGGACGGTGTTGAATTCAGAAGAGAATACTTTGCTTCTTATCCTGACAAGGTTATAGCCGCTAAAATCACCGCAAGCAAGCCTGCGCTCAACTTCACTCTTACTCTCACAAGCAAGCTTAAATCTTTTGTTTTCACTCGTAACGATGTGCTCTGGCTTGACGGTGAGTGCCCCTCTGATAATTGCGAAAACATGGAAACGGGCAAAAACCGCTACATTGATGATGACGAATGCAGAGGAATTCAGTTCAGAGCAGGCGTTAAGCTTACCGCGGACGGTAAGGTAACCTATTCTGATGACGGAATCACCGTAGCCGACGCAAGCGAAGTAACCTTTTTCTTCACCTGCGTTACAAGCTTTAACAGCTACGATAAAAAGCCTTATCTTGAAGGCAAGGAATACAAAAAGCCCTGCGCTGATATTCTTGAGAATATTTCGGATTATGAAACCGTCAAGAAAAATCACCTCGCCGACTATACCGGCATTTACAACAGAGTAAGCCTCGACCTTGGCGAAAGCGAGCACTCCTCACTTCCAACGGACAAAAGACTAAAAAAATTCGCAACCGCAAAAAAAGACCCTTCGCTTATATCTCTTATATATAATTACGGCAGATATCTTGCCATTTCATCCTCACGCGAAGGCTCTCAGCCCTCAACCCTTCAGGGCATATGGAATCACCGTGTAAATCCCCCCTGGAATTCAAACTATACCGTAAACATCAACACCGAAATGAACTACTGGCCCGTGCTTATGTGCCGTATGCCTGAGGTAAACCTTCCGCTTGTAAAAATGGTTGAAGAGCTTTCGGTAAAGGGCGAAAAGACCGCAAAGGTATTCTATGATGCTCCCGGTTTCGTAAGCCACCACAATGTTGACCTCTGGCGTCTTACCACCCCCGTGCCCGGCTGTGCTTCCTGGAGCTTCTGGCCCGGCTCTTCCGGCTGGTTGTGCCGCCATCTGTTTGAGCATTACGAGTATACAACGGACATTGAATTCCTCAGAAATACCGCTTATCCCGTTATGAAAAAGGCTGCGGAATTCTATCTTTCACAGCTCGCCGATAACGGCAACGGCAAGCTTATTTTCCCCGCAGGAACTTCACCCGAAAATCTTTTTGTTCAGGGTAAAGACAACTGCGCAATAGGCAAAACCTCCACTATGACAATGAGCATCATCAAGGATTTGTTTACCTCCTGCGTTAAGGCAAGCAAAATTCTTAAAGCTGACGGCGAATTTGCCGCAAAGCTTCAGAATGCGCTCGATAATATGCTCGGCTTTGAAATCGGCTCAAAAGGTCAGCTCCTTGAATGGGATGATGAATATATTGAAGAAGACCCTCACCACCGCCACGTTTCGCATCTCTATGCTCTGCACCCTGCAAGCCTCATCACCGCTGACGGCACACCTGACCTCGCAGCCGCCTGCAGAAAGACTCTGGAAGGCAGAGGCGATAACGGCACAGGCTGGAGCCTTGGCTGGAAAATCAACTTCTGGGCAAGACTTTTTGACGGAGACCACGCTCTCAAGCTTATCGAAATGCAGCTTCGCCCCGTTAAGAGCATCGGCATAAAATACAGCAGAGGCGGCGGAACATACGAAAATCTTTTCGACGCTCATCCTCCTTTCCAGATTGACGGTAACTTCGGCGCAACAAGCGGTATAACCGAAATGCTCATGCAGTCGCGCGACGGTAAAATCTACCTTCTCCCCGCCCTGCCCTCCTCATGGAAAAACGGAGAAATCAAGGGTCTGCTTGCAAAGGGCAATATCATAGTTGATATTGTTTGGGAAAACGGCAAACTCAAGAATTATACCCTCAACGGCAAGGGCGATATAACGGTTGTATACAACGGCGAAGAAAAGAAAATCACGCTTTCTTCAAAGCCCGAAACCTTTGATGCATAATGAAATACGACCTTTATGATTTTGATCTGACCGCCTTTCCGTACGACTGCGAAACCGTTTTTCTGTTTGAAACAATGCTCACTCACCCATGGCTGTTTTTCCTGATTCCTTACCAGTTGGTGTGCATAACGCTTTATTTTCTCGGCTTCGGCGGCAAATACAAAGGAAAGTGCTTTATTTTCTTGAAATTTGTAGACGGCGAAAAGCTCGTTAAAAAATTCTGGAAACGCCACGAAAAGCTGATTTATCCCCTTTTTTATAAAGAAAACAGGAATTTCCCGAGCGTTGTTTGCTCCGCTTCTCCCGAATTTCTTATAACTCCCATCTGCAAAAAACACGGAATTGACGTAGTTATCGCAACACGCATGGATATAAGAAACGGAAGAATCATAGGAAAGAACTGCAAGGATAAAGAAAAAATCAAGCGGATTAAGGAAAAATTGCCCGATGCCGTTTTCAGAAACGTATATTCTGACGATTTGAAAAGCGATATTCACATTTTTCGCCTTGGTGAAAAATGCTTCAAGGCAAAGCGCGGCACTTTAACCGAAATGACTCTTGAAGAAATTGAAAACGCCATAAAATAAGCTCAGCCTGCGCCAAAAGGTGCAGGCTGTAAATTCAAGGAACGGTAAAAATGAACGAAGAATTACAGTTAAAAAACAGATTCACTGAGCTTAGTGAACGCTCATATTCAAGAGGGTGCTACACTTACACGGAGTTTCTCACTCTTGCCGAGCAGGATATCCTCACGAAAACTCTGCCAAAAAACAGGTATATCCTCTATGGCGGCATCAAGGATGCTCAAAGAAAAATCGCCTGCTTCGGAAATGAAGATATCTGCGGCTACGAAGAAACACCGCCTGTTTCAATAATCAGAATCTCTCCTGTTTCAATGAGATTTGCCGACAATCTTACTCACCGTGACTTTCTCGGCTCACTCATGGGGCTTGGAATACGCAGGGAGGTGCTCGGCGATATTCTGACCGATGAGAACACGGCGTATCTTTTCTGCCTTGATAATATTACCGCTTATATCACGGAAAATCTGACGCAGGTAAAGCATACAACCGTAAAATGTACCGTTGAAAACGAGTTGCCTGAAATCTGCATTACCGAACCCGATGCACAGGAGTTTGTTGTGGCAAGTGAAAGATGCGATGCAATTATTGCCGCCGTTTACTCACTCTCAAGGGCAAACAGCCAAAAGCTCTTTGCTCAAAAGCTTGTTTTCATCAACAGCTCTCTTTGTGAGAATCCGGAAGCATCTCTTAAATCGGAAGATATTGTAAGCGTGCGAGGCCACGGAAGATTCATTTACAAAGGAATAAAACTGCAGACCAAAAAAGGCAAAAACCGCATCCTGGCGGCAGTTTATTAAAAGATAAAAAGAGGACAGTTCACAATGAACTGTCCTCTGATTTTTTATTCTTCGCTTTTATTCTCGCTCTGTTCAATTTCATCGAGTTTTACGGTTTCTTCTGCTATGGGTGAAGGTTCAGTTACAGCAGCAGGTGCAGCCGAGCTCTTTTTCTTCTTGATAATCACAACTGCCGCTACCGCCGCAATAGCTGCCAGAACAACAACGGCAATAAAAATGTAGCGAAGGTTGTTATTTTCCGAATCTGAATCAACCTCTTCCTCAGCGGTTGTAAGCTCAACGGTATTCTGAACCACGGGAAGCGACTGCTCCGAAAAAGCATAGCCCATGCTGTTTGCAAAGGTTTCCGCTACTGAACCCGCCTTACCATATATTATAAAATCCTTATCAACGTTACTGAAGGTTGATTCTTCAATAGAAACAACGCATTCGGGAATAACAGCGCTTTTTGCCGTAACTTCCTGGAATGCACGGGCACCAAGATGAGTAACGGGCTTTGAGTCAATCTCAGGAGGGATTACAACATCTGACTCTCCGCCGATATAGTAAGTAATCATAACCGTTTTGCCTTCAACTATCTGGTAATAGAAGGTTCCCTCGTGGATATATATCGTATCGCTTATCTCAATATCCTTGGTTGTAGAGGTTATTCCCGCATCAGGCAGTGCTGTTACGGTAACGGGTCTTGTTGTAAACGTATTTCGTTTCGTAGTAGTGGGCTTTTTCTTGGTTGTTGACTGGGCCGAAGTGCTCTGAGTCTGCTCTTCTGTACTCTGCTGAGATTCTTCAACAGGATACGTAGTGCTCTGTTCAGCTGTTGTGCCCTGCGAAGCCTGCTCGGATGTGCTCGTTTCATCAGGAGCGGTAGCGGTGGTGGTTTCGGTGGTTGTTGCAGTGGTGGTCGTAGTGGTAGTAGTCAATGCTGCAGCTCCGTTTTCCCACTCGCAGATATAAGCACATTTTTCTTCGTCCGTGCCTGTAACCCAGTCACCGCTTTTACCGTTGATTTTAGCGTATACATCATCCGTTGCGGCAGGAGCGTTACCCGATGCCCATTTTGAATACTCAATAACCGGGCCGTATTCGCCCCAGGTCCAGGTAGTGTTTCTTTCATTAACGGCGCCAATCCAGCAGTAACCGGAAACGTTCTTTAAAAGGAACTCCTGCTCTGACGCACTTTCTATATATACAAGATGACCCGACAGTTTTTCACAGTGCTCCTGCGCGTCATCTCTTTTTTCTGCATCAGTAAAAACATAATAAGCATTATTGCCGAAAACAAGTGCATCCGCAGGCACCTGAGCCTGGCTTACGGTTGCGCCTGCAAACATTGCGCAAATCATTACAATTGCGCAAGCTAAAGCTTTCATTCTCTTTTTCATTCTTATTCCTCCGATAATTAGTCCCCATCATTATAGATTCAAAACAACCCAAGGTCAACCGATAATTGGCGATTTTTGATTATTTAATAATTATTTAACATTTTAACAGCCCGTGCTTGCACACAGGCTGTTTTAAACTACGGTTTTCAGCGCTCCTCGCGGAAATAAGCAAGTCCGAGAGCTGAAGGAGGCTGATTCTCTTTTTTCTTATGAACGCTTGAGATTATAAGAACAATAATTGTTACAAGATAAGGCACAGCTTCAAGCAATGAGCTCTGCGCAGAGGTCATCTTGATACCGAAAACAACAATGTAATTATAAAGCCAATAGCAAAGGCCGAAAATAAATGAACCCCAGATGAGATTGATAGGACGCCATACAGCGAAGATTACAAGCGCTACCGCGAGCCAACCGAGTGCCTGCAAACCGCCTGCAGCACCCGTGGACCAGCCGCCGTAGTTATAATCAAGGATATAATACGCGCCGCCGAGACCTGCAATACCCGCACCGATTGAAGTGGCAAGATACTTATACTTTGAAACGTTGATGCCTGCGGCGTCTGCTGTTGCCGGGTTTTCACCAACTGCCCTGAGGTTAAGGCCTGCCTTGGTTTTCTTAAGGAAGAAAGCCATCACAACAGCAATGATTATTGCAAGATAAAGCATAAATCCGTGAGAGCAAAGGAATGCCTCAGCAATCTGTGCCGCTGTGCTTTCGCCGAAATCAAGAGGAATGGTTTTGCAGAAGAGGCTGTTTGCATAAGTAGCCTTGACGGTAACAACACCTTCAGGAATAATGAAAGTTCCGAAAAACTTCGCAAGACCTGTTCCGAAAATGGTCATTGCAAGGCCCGTAACGTTCTGATTTGCCCTGAGAGTTGTGGTAAGGAAGCAGAAAAGCATTCCTGCCAGAGCAGAGAAAAAGAATGCACAGAAAAGCGCAATGGCTATAGTAAGAACAGGGTTAGGATTTTCTATGTTCATTTCATAAAGATAGGTGCAGCCAAATCCGAAAGCACCGCCAATGCACATGATACCGGGAGTTCCGAGGTTCATATTACCTGATTTTTCGGTAAGTGTTTCACCCAGAGAGCCGTACATGATAACAGCGCCGAAAAGGATGGCTCTTACTATCCATGACAGTACGGTACTAAGCATTCTGCGCACCTCCCTTGGCTGATTTTTTCCTGAAGATATTCTTAACCGCATCGCAGAAAACAAGGCGGTAATTGAGGAAGAATGCACCGCCAATGATGCAGAAAAGAACAATGCCTATCATTACGTTACCTGCGCCGACTGAAAATTCAGGGAAGCTGTTACCAAGCTGACCGGTTCCTTTTTCAAGGAAGAGGATAAGCAACGAAATGAAAATCATACCGATTGTATTGAAGTTTGCAAGCCATGCAACGATGATTGCGGTAAAGCCGTAACCGTTTGTAACAGTGTGCACAGCCTCGGCTGAATAGGCAATGGAATGATTCTGAGCCGCAACGGTAAGACCGCCGCAAAGGCCGCAGATTGCACCGGAAATGGCCATTGTTCTGATAATAACCTTTTTAACGTTGATGCCTGCATACCTTGCGGTATTTGCAGAGTCACCGATAACAGAGATTTCATAGCCGTGCTTTGTCTTCTTAAGATAGAAGTACATTATGAAAGCAAGAGCCACAAAAATTATAATATTCCAGGTATAGCTGTGATCGAGCAGCGAAGGGAACCAGGTTTCTTTATCAAACGTGGGAAGTGCCGAAAGCTTACCCTTCCACATATTGTAGAAATAGTCCATTATCTTCATTGCAACGTAATTCATCATAAGCGTGAAAAGAGTTTCATTTGTGCCGAAATACGCTTTGAAAACAGCAGGAATAATGCCCCACACCGCACCTGCGATAATGCAAACGGTAATCATAACAACAAGCATCATTGGCTTTGACATACTGCCTGCATAATCGTGCATGATAATTGCGGTTGCAAGGCCGCCGATTACAACCTGCCCCTCAGCGCCGATATTCCAGAATTTCATTTTGAATGCGGGAGTAAGAGCAACCGAGATACAAAGAAGCTTAGCGGCATAAATTGCGGTATCCCACATCATGATACGCATACTTCTTTCGTTGCCCGGAATACCGAAAGTACCGTTCCACATCTGACTGAGAGCTTCACCGATTGAGATTTCACCCTTGCCGACAATAAGTATGTATGCCGAGCAGATAAGAAGCGCCGCAAGAAGCGAGCCGGCTCTTACCGCTACGGAGCGTTTACGGGAAGGAGTTCCCTTTTTGACAATGCGCACAAAAGGCTCACGGTTAGCATCCTCATGTTTTTTTGCTTTAGCCATTAAGAGTCTCCTCCTCTCTCATATTAGTCATAAGCAGACCGATTTCTGCCTTTGTGGCAGTTCTTGCGTCAACAATTCCGTTTACCTTGCCTGCGCAAAGAACCATAATTTTATCAGCAAATGCAAGCAGAACGTCAAGGTCCTCGCCTACAAAAATAACTGCAACGCCTTTTTTCTTCTGCTCATCAAGAAGATGATAGATAGTAAGTGAGGTGTTGATATCAAGACCTCTTACCGCATAGGCGGTCATAAGTACGCTGGGAGTCGCAGCAATCTCTCTGCCTATGAGCACCTTCTGAACGTTGCCGCCGGAAAGATTCCTTATGGGAGTATCGATGCCGGGAGTTACAACTTCGAGTTCTTCCTTGATCTCATTGGCAAGCTTACGTGAGTATTTTTTATCCGCAAAAATGCCCTTGCCGCGCTTATAATAACGAAGCATCATATTTTCGGTCATACCCATAGAGCCTACAAGACCCATGCCGAGTCTGTCCTCAGGCACGAACGAAAGAGCAACACCGAGCTCACGGATTTTTCTGGGGGATTTGCCAATGAGTTCCTTGGCTTTTGTGCTTCCCTCAGGGTAATAGGTTATGCTTGAACCGGGTGCAGCAGTCTGCAAGCCGGCAATAGCTTCAAGCAATTCCTTCTGGCCACAGCCTGAAATACCTGCAATGCCAAGCACCTCGCCGCTGTTAGCGGTAAAGGAAATGTTATCAAGCACGGATATACCATCCGCATTCTTACAGGTAAGGTTCTTTACTATAAGTCTGGGCTTGGGGTCAACAGGCTCGGAGCGTTCAATATCAAGATCAACCTTCTGACCTACCATCATCTCGGTAAGCGACATTTCGGTTGCATCCTTGGTTTCAACCGTGCCTGCAAGCTCGCCCTTGCGAAGGATCGTTACTCTGTCCGAAACAGAAAGCACTTCATTGAGCTTATGGGTAATGATGATTATGCTCTTACCGTCATCACGCATATTGCGAATAACCTTGAAAAGCCTTTCCGCTTCCTGAGGAGTAAGAACGGCTGTGGGTTCATCGAGAATAAGGATATCCGCTCCCCTGTAAAGCACTTTTATAATCTCAAGCGTCTGCTTCTGCGAAACGCTCATATTATAAACCTTCTGCTCAGGGTCAAGATCAAAGCCGTACTTATCGCATATATCTTTAATTCTGGCGGCAACAGCCTTAAGACTGTATTTGCCCTTTTCATTCATAGCAAGGGCTACGTTCTCCACCGCCGTGAAAATATCTACCAATTTAAAATGCTGGTGAATCATTCCGATGCCGTTTTCAAAAGCATCCTTTGGAGAGCGAATAGAAACCTGCTCACCTTTGATTAAGATTTCACCCTTATCGGGGAAATAAATGCCTGAAAGCATATTCATAAGGGTTGTTTTACCGCTGCCGTTTTCGCCCAGCAGTGAGAGGATTTCACCCTTATAAGTAATAAAATCTACATCCTTATTGGCAACAACTGAGCCGAAGGTTTTGGTGATGTTGCGCATTTCGACTGCAATTTGCTTTTGTTTTTGCTCCATATTCTTCCCTCACATCAGTGCTTTTGCAATACTGTTAATCCAAAAGAGGGAAGCCTCCGCCTGAAGGCTTCCCTGCGTGTAGTAAAATCAAACCTTATTCAGCTTCGTAATCGGAAGCGATTTCGGTGATGCCGTCGATACGGATATCGAAATAGGGTGCGGAACGAAGAACAGACTCATCAAAATAGGTAACTCCGTTTTCAGTCTTGATGCACTCTGCGCCGTTCATGCCGTAAGCTGCGGTGTAAGTGGTGAGATTCTTGCCGTCTACGGTAAACTTGGAGCAGTCAAATACCTTAAGAGAACCGTCCTTGATAGCAGCGATAGCAGCATCAGCAGCTTCCTTGGTGCCTTCTGCGCAGGCAACGCCGAGCTCTGTGCAGCAAACTGCATCTTCACTGTAGCCTTCAGACCAATCCTGAGGAACCTGCTTGCCTTCAAGAACTGCTCTGAAGAGAGTTTCGTAATAAGCTTCCCAATTGTTGGAAGCAGATGTAAGAGCTACGTCGGGAGCAACGTCAAGCATGGATACGTTGTAACCAACGGAGAAGCACATGGTGTTTGTGCCTGCTGCATGTGCCTTCTGAACAGCTGCGGGAGCACCTGTTGAGTCAGCGTGCTGGCCGATGATTACGCAACCCTGCTCAAGGAGATATTCGCCAACAGCAGCTTCTCTCTCCTCGCTGAACCAGGAGTTTGTGTACTTAACAATCATTTCAACGTTTTCAACAACGCTCTTTATGCCAAGATAAAATGCGGTATAGCCGGAAACAACTTCTGCATAGTTGAATGCACCTACATAACCAACCTTGATAGCACCGTTCTCGGTATAAGCGTTGGGATAATCGTCAGCGTTGAGGTCGCCCGAATCAAGGAGAGCCTTAAGCTTTGTACCTGCGATAACACCGGAGATATATCTTGACTCATAAACGTCTGTGAATGCGTTTACATAGTTGGGAAGACCTGCACTTGCTGCAAGGTCACCGGTCATGGAAACGAAGGTAATGTCGGGGTTATCCTCAATAACGGTACCCATGTTGAACTGATGACCGTAAGAGTTTGTGATGATGATATCACATCCGCTTGCGATAAGGTTGTTTGCGTTAGTTTCAACGGAGGTATCCTCGGGAATCTTCTTCTTGTACTCAATGGTAACTGTTGCGCCCTCAGCTTCAAGAGCTGCTGCAGCTGCCTCAATGCCGTTCATGTGAGCGAGAGTGTAACCCTCGGTTTCGTCACCGATAAGGATAGCGCCAACCTTGAGTGATGATGCGCCTGTGTTTTCGCCGTTGTCGTCACCTGAGCCGCCGCAGGCTGCAAGGCCGAAGAGAAGAACTGCAGCCATGAGAAGTGCTAATAATTTTTTCATGATTTTCCTCCTGATTTTCAAATTTATATTGCAATTTTAATTATTGCCTTTTTAATCCTCAAAAGTCACCGTGCCGTTTTCAAGAGAAGATACCATTGCAAGTGACTCAACCCTTATACCGCTGTTGCGTATAAGCTTACCGCCGTCCTGAAAGCTCTTTTCAATAACAATTCCCGCGCCCGCCACCTCGGCGCCTGCGCTTCTGACTATTTCAATAAGTCCGAGCAATGCCTGACCGTTGGCAAGGAAATCATCAATAATAAGGACTTTATCCGCCGAAGTTATAAATTCCTTGGACACGATTACGTCGTATACCCTGCCGTGAGTGTAAGAGGTAACCTTTGCCGTGTAAACGTCGGACGCTATGTTTTTGGTCTGAGTCTTTTTGGCAAAAACAAGAGGAACACCCATTTTATAAGCAACAAAGCTTGCTATGGCAATGCCCGAAGCTTCAATGGTAAGCACCTTCGTTATGCCGCAATTATCATAACGGCGCTTGAACTCTTCGCCGATTTCAGCCATCAGCCCCGTGTCAATCTGATGGTTTATGAAACTGTCAACCTTCAAAACGTTACCGGGGAAAACCCTTCCGTCCTTCATGATTCTTTCTTTAAGAATCTTCACCGTATCCCTCCATACGCAAAGTATATAAATACAATATTTAATATACTACAAATAGTGACTTATTTCAAGAAATATATTAATAAAAACTTAAATATTTTTAATAAATGTTTTATAATACACTTGTAAGAATTATTTTGCGCTTAACCACTTGATTTTTGTATTGCTTTGCGCTATAATACACAAAGCATCAAGCGCCGGTGTGATGGAATTGGCAGACGTGACGGACTCAAAATCCGTTGGTAGCGATACCGTGTGGGTTCGAGTCCCACCACCGGCACCATATTGAGTATTCATAAGGGATTTGACCTGTGAATACTCAATTTTTTTGCTTAAAATAGAGTTTTGAATATAATTTAATAGTTTTTATGTATCGTCGCATTCCTTTCGGAGTGCGACTTTTTGTTATGCTGACTTTTCTGTGGGGTTTGCAATGTATCCTATTGCTACTCCCTGACGGGTATCTGCTGTGAAGCATGGCTCATCATTCTCGGGTATTTCAAGATAGCCTACAAAGTTGTAGTGAATCACAACTCTCTGTGTCTTGTTCTTACCCTTGCCCTCTGCTTCATAAACATCAATATGGTCAATGAGCTCGTTAATGAGTGGTGCTGTGATTGTATCCATATCCAAGAACTTTCGTACCGCACCGATAAACATATCCTTGCTGTACTGAACCGTCTGCATATTTGCAACCTTTTCTCTCAGTTTAAATATCTTGACTTTCAGTTCAGCTCGTTCGACCTCGTATTTGTGGGACATGTGGGTAAACCATTCATCAGTAACCTTGCCCGTTACATTGTCCTCATACAGTTTCTCATATAGAGAAGCAACTGACTGTTGACGGACTTTTGCCTTCTGCAATTCGCCCTCAAGGAATTTCTTCTCATCATAGAAATCCTTATGGGTTTTCTTTTCGAGGATTTCAACAAGTAACGGCTCATCCATCTGAAGCATTACTGCAAGGCGTTTCAGCTCAAGGATTACTATCTGTTCAAGAGCATCTGCACGGATATAGTGTCGTTCAGGGCAAGTACCACGGGTATCCTTTACATAATTACCGCAACTGAAATAGTGGATGTCCTTATTGACAGTATTTGTATGATACCTCATATTGCTACCGCAATCCGCACAACGGATAAGACCGCTGAAGATATGCTTTCTTGCATTCTCTTTCTTAGGAGCCCTGCGTTTTGTTCTTGCTGTGAGCTTTTGTACCGTTTCCCAAGTATCACGGTCAATGATTGGCTCGTGAACATCCTTGAAGATTTTCCAATTCTCCACGGGATTATCGATACGGGTTTTGTTCTTGAAGTTTTTGGAATAGGTCTTGAAGTTGATAACATCACCGCAGTATTCCTGTTGACAAAGGATTTTCTGAACAGTAGTCTTACACCACTTGTAAGGATTAGGTTGAGTTTTCTTACCGCCACGGTTTAAGCCTTTACTTTGCCAATAAGCCATAGGGATAAGAACTTGTCTGTTCTGTAACTCTCTTGCAATAGCTTCGTTACCCATACCCTCAAGACACATTCTGTA
>JAFQKF010000022.1 GCA_017397105.1 Clostridia bacterium
GCTTATCTCGGGCGGAGTTGCACCGTGGACCTGCAAAACCAATCTCGAATATCAGCTTTGTCACATGAAGCTGCAGCTTGAAAAGGAAGCGGTTTTTGTTCGTGCCGCATCAACAATGGAGGGCAAAAAAGCCCTCATTGTGTGCGACAGGGGCGTGACGGACTGCAAGGCTTATATGACCGCACGGGATTTTGAAGCCGCCGCTGAAGCGCTCGGAGCCGATGAGGTGGATTTGCGTGACGGCTACGATGCAGTGTTCCATCTGGTGACCGCTGCGAAGGGTGCTGAGGAATTCTACACACTCAGCAACAACGAAGCGAGAACCGAAACGCTTGAGCAGGCAAGGGAACTTGATGACGCTCTGATTTCCGCATGGACAGGTCATCCGCATTTCAGGGTAATATGCAATGATACGGATTTCGAAGGCAAAATGAAAAAGCTTACGGAAGAGATAGCATCTGTTCTCGGTGAGCCTGAGCCTTTTGAAATCGAGCATAAATATCTTATTGAGTATCCCGATATTTCATATCTCGAATCGCTTCCCAATTGCAGAAAAGTAGAAATAATCCAGACCTACCTCAAAACCGATGACGGGCATGAGGCGAGAGTCAGGCAGCGTGGTGCCGGCGGAAGCTACATATATTTCAAAACAGAAAAAATCCGTGTTTCCGATGTGAAGCGTGTGGAAATTGAGCAAAGACTCACGCAGAAGGAATATCTCACTGCGCTTATGGATGCGGATACCTCGCTCAGGCAGATTCGTAAAACACGCTATTGCCTCAGCTACGGCTCGCAGTATTTCGAGATTGATATTTATCCATTCTGGAGTGATAAGGCTGTGGTTGAGGTTGAGTTCAGCAACGAAAATGAAAAGGTGATAATGCCCGACTTTATAAAAGTGATAAAAGAGGTTACGGATGACCGCTCATATTCCAACTATGAGCTGGCAAAAACAATTTAATTTGATAATATATCTTGCTTTATGATAAAAGATACTATAATATACTTTGATGATATTTGTTGAGGAGAATTTTGAAATGGCAAACGGAGTAAAAAATATCGAGTTACCCTAAGAGGAACAGCTTGAAGAAACTCACACAAAATTTTTGCTTATAACGGCAAGGATCCCTATCTTTTTATAAGTTATTCACACCGTTGTCTATCCTATCCTTGATGCGCTTCATGATGAAAAATTCAGAATATGGTATGACGAATCCTGCGAAAACGGCAACGATTTCAGAGATGAGCTCCGTCAAAGAATCGAAGCTTGTTCTGCAGTTGTGCTGTTTGTTTCGGAATTTTCCATGACATCTCCTTTCTGCGGTATGGAAATTATCGTGGCGCGCGAAAACGGTAAAAGGTTGTATCCGATTTATCTTGACGATGCCAATGCAGTTCCTCCTGCATTTGAGATCCTTCTTGCAAACACGCATCACAGCACCGCTGATAATATGGACAGGCTTATCAAAGCTATGGTCAGAGACCTTCCTGCAGAGGCAATGGACAGACTGACTCTTGCTGACGGAAAGCTTGAGAAATGTGAAGATAACGGTAAAACCATTGATATTGAACTGCGGAGTGTTTTTTTATTGACTTGATTTGTTTGGCATGATATTCTTTTATTATATTAATAAAAGAAAGCGGTGACGGTGTGAAAAATATTTTTTCTCTCATTCTTGCATTTGTTATGCTTCTTCCCTCGTATCTTTTAAGCTTTTTACCGGGCAGGCTTGATACGGATTTCAGCGTGTTTGAATTAAGTCCGGTTTCTGTCAGCGGAACTGAAAACGGCGTTATAGCCGATAAGGCTGAATTTGAATTTGACGGCAAGGGTATGTTCAATTATTACGGCATCAGCTATAAATCCGATGCTTATATGAAGGGTGTAATCACTTACACCTCAAAGGGCAGCGAGTACAGCGAAGAGTTTTTTCTTGAGCCGTGTGACGGAACAAAGCCTTTTTACAGCTTTATTGACGGCGTGCTTGACAAGGCGAAGTCAAATTCGCTTCTCGGAATAGCTCTTGAGCCTCTCAATAAGGAGCAGGCACAATTCACCCTCCTCGGTGTGGGATTGTTTAACCGTGAAGTGCCTGATGAAAATGTTTTTATCGAAAGCGGCGGCTACAAAATCGGCGTTAACCTTCTCTGGGGCGGTGCGCTTGATTACCTTGAGGATATGAATTCCGATGTTGAGGCGGTGAAGGTTGACGGCAGGGTTTATGTTGATTCAAAAGCCTCTGAGCGTTACGGCTCAAAGGCTGTCAACAAAAATGTGAACCTTATTAACCGCCACGATACGGGCAGGCTCATTCAGCAGTCGTATTACGGCACGCATGAATATGATTGCGGCTATTATGGCGAAAACAAGTGGAATTATAACCCCGTTCAGGGCGGCAATCAGTATAACGAAGCGAGCAAAATCGTTGACCTTGTGTGTGCTGATGATTACATATATATAAAATGCCGTCCTCTTGACTGGGCGAAGACCGCAGAGTATATCACGCCTTCATATATGGAAGCAAAATATTCTATAGAAAAGGGCTGCGTGGGTGTTTCGTGCAGATTTGTTGATTTTTCGGGCTATCCGAGCGCATACACAACTCAGGAGCTTCCTGCATTCTATTGCATTGAGCCGTTTAACAGATTTGTTTATTATTCGGGTGATAAGCCGTGGACGGGCGATGAAAACCTCAGCTATGAAAACAAGCTTATCTTCTGGCCTGATGCAGGCTACCCCAATTTTTCTTCAACCGAAAATTGGTCGGCGTTCATCGGCGAGCATGATGACAGCTTCGGCATAGGTCTTTATGTGCCCCACAACGCAACCTTCCTTGCAGGTGTTTATGACCGTGAGAAAACAACGGAAGAAGACCCTTCGGTATCCGCTTCAACCTCATATATTGCGGCTGTGGAATGGAAGAATTTTTCAAGCTTCAGCCCCATGGAATACAATTATTACATTTCAACGGGCACAACGGATGAAATCCGTTCGAATTTCAACAATATAAGGTGACGGTATGAAAATCAAAAAGATTGTTTCATTTTTTCTTGCGGCGATGATGACAGCGGGCTGTGTAACGGCAGCTCATGCACAGAGCACTTCGGCACAGCTTTATAATGTGTATGGTGACGGAATGCTTTTTGAACAGAACAAAGAGGCTGTTTTTGCAGGCACGGCAAAGGCAGACTCCGCAATAGCGGCTGAGCTTTATTCCGCAGACGGAAGCCTTGCTGCAAGCGGTGAAGCCGTCACAAGAGCCGACGGCACTTTTGAGGTTTCGTTTGATGCCCCGTCAGGCAGCTATGAGGAATATACCGTTGTTCTCAAAGAGAATTCGGCTGAATTCGCAAGGCTGAGCGGTGTTGTTTTCGGCGAACTGTGGCTTTCAAGCGGCCAGAGCAATATGCAGTATCCTCTTGCTCAGTCGAGAACGGGCAGGGAGATGTTTGCCAATCGGCAAAAGCTCAGCAGGTGGCTCAGAGTTTTGCTTGTACCTGCATATCCGGGCAATACAACAGCACCTGAATTCACCTATGCCGACCCTCAGCTCAATATTGAGGGTGCACAATGGGTAAACGGAGAGGATTTTGTTGTTTACAACATGAGTGCGGTTGCGTATTTCTTTGCCGTCGATCTTATGGCGGAGCTTGATATGCCCGTGGGTATTCTCAACGCATCTTTGGGCGGCAGTTCAATTACAAGCTGGCTTTCAAGAGAAGCGATTGACGGCGATGCGGATGTAAAAAACGATTTTGTTTCAAGCGATTCATATATTGAACAAACCGAATGGAAAGGAAAAGAGCAGAATGTTTATGGTGATATGACTGCTAACTATAACCATAAAATCGAGGCTCTCGGCAATTTCAGACCTTCGGGTATGATATGGTATCAGGGCGAATCGGATATTGCTTGGAGCAGCGGCAGGTATGCAAGGGCATTTGACCTCATGCAGCGCTCGTATTCGGAGCATTTCGGCTTTGAAAACGGGCTTATGCCGATAATTTACACC
>JAFQKF010000023.1 GCA_017397105.1 Clostridia bacterium
TGAATTAAAGAAATATATTCATTATTACAACAACGAAAGAATTTCCTTGAAACTAAAAGGAATGAGCCCGGTACAATACCGAACTCATTCTCTATCAATTTAATATTTTATTTTGTCTAATCTTTGGGGTTCACTTCAAAATGCGGTGATAATCTCAAATGGTCATTTGATTCGGAAACCAACGTTCTTGAAATAAAAGGCAAGGGCGCGATGTATGATTATCAGGGTCCTTACGATCACTATAATGACCAAACTTACGACGATATACTCAGACTCAACACTCTTGTTGAAGAAACAGAAAACTGTGCGCCGTGGTATTCTTACCATGCTGAAATAGATGAAATCGTACTCGGCGACGGTATAACGCACATCGGCAGCAATGCTTTTTATTCTGTATGGGGTCTTGCAAATATTGCAATACCTGACAGTGTAACAAGCATTGGCAATGAAGCTTTTAACGGTTGCAACGCTCTTATGAGCATCTCTATTCCCGACAGTGTAACCAAAATCGGCAGCTATGCTTTTTCGGGGTGCTACAATATAAAAAGCATCACCGTACCTCAAAGTGTAACCATTCTTGAAACCGGTGCTTTCGGCGGCACGGAATTAATAAACTTTCGTGTTGATGAAAACAATCCTAATTTCAGCAATGATGAAAACGGAGTTCTGTTCAATAAAGATAAAACGGAACTGTTACAGTATCCGGGCGACAGAGACTTCGCTTTCTACGTCATTCCGGAAAGCGTTATTTCCATAAGCGAAGCTGCGTTTTCTAATTGCTCATACCTTGAAAAAATAATGCTTCGCAGCAACGTAAAAAACATTGCTTCAAGCGCTCTTGATTGTAATGAATTCAGGGGAATATACGTTGAAGAAAGCAATCCTTATTTCAGCAATGATGAAAACGGAGTTCTTTTCAACAAAGACAAAACCGAATTGATCCAGTTTCCCTGTAGCAGCAGTATAGAAAGCTACTCCATACCCGACGGGGTAACCTCAATAAACGACCGTGCGTTTGCCTCTGCCAACTTCCTTGAAAGCGTAACAATCCCCGACAGTGTTATAAGTATAGGCGAAGAGGCTTTTTCAGACAGCGGTTTAACGCACATTGAAATACCCGACGGTGTAACCGATATAAAAGCATATACATTCAACTCCAATAATGTTCTCACAAGCATCTCGTTTGGCAACGGAGTAAAAACAATCGGCGAGTGCGCTTTTGCCGACTGCTCAAGCCTTGAAAAGCTGACAATACCCGATACTGTAACAAGCATCGGTGACGGTGCCTTCAGATATTGCGACGTTCTTACAGACGTAACAATCGGCAACGGTGTAAAAACAATCGGCAAAAGAGCTTTTGAATCCTGTGAATGCCTTTTAAGCGTAACTATGGGTGACAGCGTAACGAATATCGGCAGCTGTGCATTTGACTCCTGCTATAATCTCGAAAGCGTAACCTTCGGCAAAAACGTAAAAACCATTGGTGATAATGCGTTTAATCTGTGCTTCTGTCTCAGGGATGTGGTAATCCCCGACAGTGTAACAAGTATTGGTAACAACGCATTCAGAGGTTGTGATGTTCTTACGGACGTAACAATCGGCAAAGGTGTGAAAACAATAGGTGAGAAGGCGTTTGATTATAATTTAAAGGATATACACTACGTCGGCTCCCGTGAGGAATGGACTAAAATCTCCGTTCACGAAAGCAACGATTTCACAAGCATTACAATTCATTATAATTCAACTCAATCAGAATAATAAAAGCACCGCAGTTGATACAAAAAGTATCTGCTGCGGTGTTGTTGTTTAATACTGTTTTAACTTTCAGTTCAGGTCATCCGTACTGTCATTAACCAGTCCGATTTTATCCGTGAACGGGCCGAAATGATTTCTGAGAGTCTGATCTGTTACTTTGAGCATTTCTGCAATCTCTTTTTTGAGAACTTTATCTTTTTTGCTGATAAACAAGTTGATAATTTCTTCTGATGCAAAGCTGTATTTTTTAATGCTTTCAATAAAAGCGTTTACTGCTGCGAAATTTTCGGAAATTGCCGCAGCATAGCTTTCATCAGAAATCTTCAGAGAAGCAACGCACATATTGAGCAAATGTGCTGTCAGCTGAAAAGATATGTATTTTTGAAATTTTTTCTTTTCTTTTTTCAGTTCGTTCTCACATTTATCCAACACGTAAATCAGCTGTGCATTCTCAAATCCGTTGGCAAAAAAGGTATCATCCACCTTATCTGCATTTACATAAAACTCTTCAATTTCGTCATCATCCTCCGACGTTTCTTCCTCAAAGTCTTCAAAATGCTCTTCATCCGATGAATCCTCAGCAGCGTCTTCCTCGCAGAATTCCTCGGCATTGTCCTCTTCGCTGCAATCATCAAAGTCTTCGTCGCCTTCGTCATTTTGCTCAACGTCAAAGGTTTTGGCGTGCGTTCTTAACGCAATGTATAGCTGCTTTACTCTTTCTAAAGTCAGCTTTTGTTTGCGTTTTGCATTTTCCGACTCTATGAACTCAGCAAGAACATCATCAGATATTCTGTCATAATCCAGGAAATTATAATATGAATCCAGAAATCTGAACAAGTCACTCATCAGCCTCGTCTGAAAACCGCTGAATCTGACACCACCCTTTACTTCTTCTATTTTCTCTTTTGTTTTCGCCGACTCAAGATGCGGTCTGAGCAAATTATCCAGATAGACAAAATAGGGATATTGATTTCCCGACCGTTTCTCAACAGAAAAATTAAAAAACGATTCTTCGATATCCTGTTGCTTGTTGTAAAAAACCTCCAACTGAATACTGATTCTGTCTTTTTCATTGTTTTTCGTTTTGGGGGAGTAATAATCCTCCTTGGTTATCCCATTGCGTATAAACAATATTTCAATATAATTCTGAAAAATCGCATTAAACAAAGTCAAAATGGCCGTGTGTTTTATTCCGCTGTTAACAGATTCCTTCGCTTCTGACTTGTATTGAGAAAAATGCATATAAGCCTCTTCGATGGCCTGCTTGTACGGTTCACAATTCTGATCAATCTCGTTGAAATAATTATTTTTCCTTTGGCTTGCGGATTTTTGATGCTGCATAGAAAACACCCCCCTCGTTGCTGAAAAAGCGGTTTTCATATTAAACCTTTAATTATTTCTTCAACCTTTTCAGCCCCCATAAATCTGGAGGTAGTGTTTATAAGGTTAATCAAATCGAATACGTACCTGATGCTGTAAAAAATCCCTTGGTTATTATCCTTTATGCTGTGATCATAAAAACCATAGCACAGGTCTTCGGTTTTGATCCCCTTCGTTTCAGAAAAACTCAGACTTGCAACCAATTCTGCCGAGGTAACTTTTGTTCCGTATGTCATGTCTGCATACAATTTGCAGCCTTCGGCCTGTGCCGAATATATCTCAAACAGCGATTTAAAAATAGTTAAATGCTTTGCTTGACTTTCATTATGAGGAAAAACGATCTCGTTGCTCACTTCGAGAGATATATTTTTGGATGCGGACAAATCCTTCAACTCTTCAAGGAATCTTTCGTTGTTGATTGTGCTGTTTTCGCAATCGTCTCTTATAGTAACAATGGATATGTCTTCGGGTCTGTCGTCCTCGTTTACATACTTATTTAGCAATACTATTGAAGGGAAAGCGGAATTGAGTAAGAATTCATCTTTATCAGTATAGTAATCAAGATTTTTTAAGCCTTTTCCACGCATCGGTATGCTGCATATAAAAAGTTTTTTCATTTTGCACCTCTGTCAGTTAAGAATTAATTGCTTTACATATTAATTATAAATGACCGTAAAATATTGTCAATAATAAAATGAGTCCGTTATAGATTATGCAGCACTTTCTCTTGGCGCATATTCTATCACAGACTCAACCAAAACCGCGTCCAATTCACCGCTTAACCTCTTCTTCAGAGAAACCAGAAGTCTGTCTCCCTGAACAAAGTTGCCATAAATTTTTGCCTGACCTCCGAAATCCGTGTCAACTATAACACCTTTGGATGTTACGTCTACAACGGTTGCATACGCTGTATCATATCTTTTCATTGCATTTTCCTCCTTAAAGCACTACTGACGCAGGACACTCATGATACATCCATCGCTCCCACGTGCGGGTTTCGGAAAAGAACGAGTCCGATTTGAGGAAGTATTCATAGTTCCAGCCATCTGTATCATCTGTATCATTCCACGTGCTGTCAAGATGATAGTAATTGCCGTCATCCAGACGAACCATAGACCAGGCATGAGAGCCCATATCATCATCCAGGACGTTGCCCCTGACATATGTAGCATCTATGGTTTCAGACGCCGAATTGCACAGTAGGTTGAGCCCGTTCGTGTACCCGGCACAGACCGTTCGTCCGAGAATCAAACACCCGAAAGAGGTCTGGCTGTCATCGTACGGTTGATTATAATCCAAAAGATTATACGCATATTCCGTATTCTTACAGACGTAATCGTTTGCAGCCATAGCGATTTCGAAATTTGTTTTACCCGAGTTTTCCTCGGCAAATTTCTTTGCGACCGCATAGAGTTGCAACTCCCTCTCCGAGAGTATGGTAGTGTCACCCGTGCGCACACTGTAAACAACTCTGTCATCCTCGCTTGCACCGCAGAGCGAAGCAGTTTCAGAACTGTCTTCAAAAATTGCATCTACCGCACCGTCTACCCTCAGAAAGAAGCCCTTGGTTTCTTGAAACGCATTTTTGAAATCTGCTGCAATTTCATCCGAAAAATTACAACAATACAGCGCAAGAAAAGCAATTGATCCGCTAAAAAGCATCGCGAAGAAAACCGTAAAGAAAAAATCAACTTTATCGACTGTTTTCGTGTTCATCTTGAATTCCTCCATTTTAAAATTTTTGTTTTCACTCATCTATTGTGTCGTGAAAAGGAGAAAACCCAAAATTTTTCAAAAATTTTTTATTGGAATTTTTTTGGCAATTTGTTGTTTAGGTTCAAAAAGAGGTTACAAAGCAGAAACCGCAGCCCTCAGACTGCGGTTTTGCTTTGTTTTTAACTATTCGTTTTTTGGGATACACGTTTAAGAATCTTTTGCCTTTGAAAGCTCAAAGATTCTTAAAATTTCTTCTTCCTTGAAAAGTACTTCCACCAGCCAATCAAAAAGTTCTTTTGTTATAGGCATAAGGGCATGTGCTGACCTGTTACGTATTACGCGAATAACCTCCAACGCTTTTGCATGTTTTGTCCATTCACTCTCATCGCCTGAATATTCAGATAATTTTTTTCTGTTTTCTGTATAATCAACAAATACTCGCCTGAACTGCCAATGGTTGATTACGGGGTTGTATTGCTCTTTCGGATTAGGAAGATCAGCAATTCCATCATCAGGTCTTATAATAGGCCATGCATAAGAGCCGATTGACAGGCTTTTGTCTGAAGCATAAGCAGCGCAATCCTGATTTGCAAACACACCAAACCTTTTGTCTGGCACATAGGTAGCATCGGGAATATAGTTTGCGTATATTAGAGTATACTTATTCCTCAATATGTTTTCAATCAGTTTTCCGTACAACAAAGCAACGGGGCAAAAATCCATGTTGTTCACTTTTTCCTTGAGTTCTTGCCTTTTTTGGAGCGGATTATTAATATCATTAATAAATCCGATAGCATTGCGGTACATAACATCATAAATGCCGTGAATCATAATAGCCATCGACAATGGGCCGTTGTAACTTCCTACAACAGCGTCAAGTTTTTCAAAAAACTTCTCCCTTCTGTTTTTGTCAACACCAAGAAGAGCACCTTTCTTATCAACAGTTAAATCGTCAAAGTCAGCAAACGAGAGCGCACTGTTTATTACGCTTCCCGTAATTTGATTCTCGATGTTTTCCGTTATTTTGCGTTCCTCTTCCTCAGATTCGTTTCCGGTTAGACTGCTCGCAGGCAATGAAGGCAAACTTGAAAAGGCTTCAATGTATTCTGATGCATTAAAATCAGCCGCACCAAAATTCGGGAACATCAAGGTTGAAAACGCTGTATTTAACGTTTGCACATTGATGTTGAAGTTGTTCTGAGTTACGTTTCCTTCTATGTTTGTTGAATTGTCGTACATCGTATTGTACGTTGTGTTGTTTGTTGTTTCGGCAATTGTGCTTCTGATTTTATCTTTTACAGTTTTGCCATCATCGTCCTTTTGTTCTTCCAAACGAGAAAATATTCCTACCATTGCGGAAGTTGCGTCAGGAGCAGACATTCCATTAAGATAATTCGCAACAGAAACCTCAAAACCTTCACGGGAAGCACTTGCTTGTGTTTCATTTTTTCTTTTGAGCTCATCTATCCGCCAGTCTTCTGCCAAAGTTTTATAGAAGTCAAAATAAAACATGGTTGAAAACGTATAATCGTTTTCATTTTTCACATCAAGGAAACCTCTGGCGCAAAGGAATCTCATTGCAGACTTGATTCTTTTCGGGTCTTCGCTTTTGAAAAAGCTTTTTAATTCATCAAACGAAACCGCAAATCTTCCCGGATTTTTTTCAAGAACGTATGCAATGAAAATGAGGTATTGCTCAATCCCAGCATCAAGATTCTTTGTTGTATTCTCGGTAAGTACCGTATGGATTGTGCCGGTATCTTTCTCCTCAAGAAGGTTATATACAACACGGGTGATATCCGAGGAGTAAACACAGCTTCTTCTGTAATACTTGCCGTCTCTGATTTCTTTAAGAATCTCATTGCCGAATATTTTGCCGCAAATGGCATTGCCGCCGGTGTATTTGTGAAGAAGATTCAAGGCATCGTCTGAAAATACGGAATAATCACCTAATACCTCGCGGTCATTCATCATGGCTTTGAAATCTTTTTGATTGAGCTGCTTTACGGGACAGGTATATTCTACTGTTGCAGTGCTGAAATTACTCCACAACGCCATATCTCCGCACTCAAACAAACGCACAAGCTCGTCTGAGCCGCAAAGAATCAGTTTTATACCTTTAGTTTTATTGGCTATTATGCCGCAAAGTCTTTGCAACTCAGATGAAATACTGCCCCACTTTTGTATTACCTCCTGGAACTCATCAAATATTAACCAAACCTGATGATTTTCGGCTGACAGTTTATCTCCGACAATACGGATTTTTTCACTGACAGAGTTTTTTTCAGATAAAATCTTGTTTATCTCAGCTGTTGTTTCAGTTGACAAGTCTTTATTTCCCGCTTTTTTACGTTGGGTGTTTTGGGAACATGAAAATGCAATTTTCAACGGAGAGATAAACAAATATTCCATTATCTTTTCTGTTGTTTCAAGGTTATCAAGAGCAGTGCCGTCAATCATGCTTTTGTTGTAATCGTCATTATCATCAGCAATCGAAACGTGTATTATTGCTCCGTTTTCAGGAATGGACTCACTAATCAAAAAGTTTCGTATGTAATTCAGCAGAGAGGTTTTTCCTGCTCTGGACGGACCGTACAAAATCAGCAGATTTTTTCGATGCTTCTCTTGAGGATTTACAAGTATATCGCTGATTGTTTCCTTTTCATCATCTCGACCGAAGCCTGCAAGTTCTTTTGAAAAAACAGGTTTACTGTAGTCGTACTCCACTTTACCTACACATGCGGAAAGGTCAGTTTCATTGTTGATTTTTACAAATGTTTTGTTACTGTCCGAGTTATTACAGATAACCACACCGTCAACAATGATTTTCAGAATCACTTCGATTTCTTGACCTTGATCTTCAGGAAGTTTTTCCTTAGGCACGGTAAAGAATTGACCGCAAGCGTATCCCGGGCGCAATTCTATAAGGTTATTGAATTTTCCCTTATAAGTATTTCCTTTTTCTCCGCTTTTTGTTATTGTCGCTTCAATTTCCGTATTCACATTATCCAGATTTACGGAGGCCTTTGATTGCTCAAGGTTTTCTAATTTATAGAAGATTTTTCCATCTTCAATTTTATCAGACGAAACCGACAGCACCAGTTTCGGAAGCAAGGAAAGCTCTTCGATTTTTGTATCCACTGCATCCATAAATGACTTTACGTAATCTGTTGTTTGCTCCGTGGAAATAACGTTTGTTTTCTTCCACTCTTCAAGAACTTTAAGCTTTTGCATACAGGTGGGGCAGGTGCTTATCTCTTTTTTACAGCCAATAACAAGACCCGTTAACAAGTCATCCTTTTTGAGCGCAGAAAAATTTTCAAGCACTCTCTTGATATCACAGTTGTTTTCCGTTGAGAAATTATCAATCCATGAATCGAAATCCAGTGCGCTTTGCTCAAGCAACGCGGAAACAGCTTCGTTGATTACGTTCTCCGTATACTCCTCGTGTTTCTGGCTTTCCAGCAGATTTTTATAAATTTCCGTCATTACAAAAAGCATGTTCAGCTTTTCTGAAGCTGAGCAACTTCTGTCTGACGAAATACGCGAAGAGGCACAAATAATCAAAAATTCATTGTAGCTTATGCTTTTTTCTTTTGCGTTTACCGCTTCGCTTAATTTGCGGAAATCTTCCGGATCGCTGACACTGCAAAGCAAAGCTTTACAATACATAAGCTTTTCTTGCAGGCTCAATGTTTTATCAGCAACTTTTAAAAGGGCTTTCTTTGAATCAAAATCTTCGCTTTGATTGTCGAATTCTTGGTCTGCATTTATTTTAAGCAAACCGATACCCTGAGCAGCAGTGTAATGCTTCTCGGGAAAAACAATGTTAAAATCCCTTTCATCGTCAGCATAAAACTTTACAGGTTTTCCGCCGTTTCCGGGTGGTTCTTTAAGATATTCGCTAAGTCTGTCTTTTTCCTCGGTTAATACATTTGTAAAGGTTATGCCCTCATCATCTAAAACTTCGAAACGAGTGTAAAATTTAGAGGCTTTATCTCTTTCGTCTTTTTTAGCATAAAAAACAGACAGATTATAATAATAATCCCTTATGCAATTCATTTTTTCAAATACTTTTTTCCACACAGGAGACGGATTCTTGGCGTTTTCTTTGTTTAAAGACAGCTTTATTTCATCGTTAAGAAGCTTTTTTCTGAAATAATATACGGTTGTCTGACTATAAACCATAGCCATTAACGTATACGTGTAAATATCAGAATCTGACGAAGCGCTGATTTCAAACGGTTGTTTGTTTACCCAATCGCAAAACACCTGGAAAGACTTGCCGGCCTTTGTTTCGACTTCTTCCATTTGGCAAATATCTGCAATTGTTTGAACCTTTGCTTTGATTTCATCCTCCTCACCGTTACGCAAGCCTTTAATTATATTGTCTACAACAGGGGAGCAAATTTTTACCTTTCTTAATAAATCTTCATTATTATCAAATACAAATTCCGTAGCTCCGTTTTCGTAGGATACCTTTTTTATAAACAGTTTCAAAAGCATCTGGTTATATTCCTGGAATCTGGTATGTTCAAAAACGTCTTTGAGCTTTTCCAGAGATTCTTCAGAATATTTATCTATCAAGCTGCAGAAATCGCTCCAGTTATAAGTGGCAAAACCGAAAAGTACGGCTTTGCGGCACTCAGACTCTGATTCCACCGTTTCCAAGAAGGCGAACAGGGTTTTCTTAAAGCGGTCGTAATTATCGTTTATATTGCCGGAATGACCGTAGGAATAGATTAACTCTTTTATCTGTGTATCAATTTCTTCGGTTGATTTTTCTCCGAGCAGAATTTCACACGTTAAAATACGGTGATATCTGTTCTGGATATAAATATAATATTGATTTTCTCCGCGCTCAATCGGATTCTGAAGCTGCTTTTTGTGCACTGTTATCATCATTCTTAGATAACTCTTAAATACGACATCATCTTTGCTGTCTACAGAAAAGAACTTGATTGCCGAAAGATTTTTTAACACCTTGTTTTCATAAGCAATATCGAAAACGGCTTTCATCAGAATATAACCGAGATTTTTATTGTTAAGGTTTTCCAAAATACCGTAGACGTTGCTCAAATCAGGATAATTTCTGACGATTTGTAAAAAGCTTTTCTTTAACGCATAATATTCGTTTATTGTCAAATCTGCGCAACTGACCAAACCTTGCTTATCTTCTTTGCAGAAGTTGAGCAAAGTCAAAATTAACGTCTTTTCCTGCTGCTTGCAGTTCCATATTTCTGAGCTTAAAAACATCTCAGTTTCTTCCGGATGTTTGTTTTTCTGCATTAAGCCGGCAATCATCCTGAAGATAAAATCTTTATTCTTGACGCTTTTGCAGTAAGGATAATAGCTTTTAAAATCGGGGTCGTCTATTTCGTCGCTTTCCTCCAACAGTTTTGCCGCAATCTGGAGAAATACCGTTTCTCTTTGCTCAGTGTAGCGTTTTATGAGAGCGGTGTAAAACTCCTTCATATCGCAGGTTTGCACACACCACTGCTCTCCCCAGAAATCCTGTTTGCTGAAAACGTGATTTTTGCAAACCGCATATTCATAAAAATCATTCCAGTATGCAGCGGGAGCTTCTTCAATCAAACCGAGATTCAACTGTAAAAAGTTTTGGGAATATTGCTCTGAAACCAAACCTCTCCACAAGGAGGAATAGTACACAGCGGCATCATTACCTTGTCTGTCATTCTGAGCCTTGCTGATTACCAGCTGCTCGAATGCTTCTTTTCCGTATCTGCAGAAATATGATGCCAGTATAGAACTGTTTAAACCGCTTTTTGCGTTAACAGACAGAGCCTTGAACGCCAAGGCTTTCCAGTTTTCATCATATTGACTGCGGCTTGTTCCGAACACAAGGTTAAATAATTCATATCCGAAATTCGGTTGCTTTTTTACGTCTATCTGATTTTTGTCAACTCTGAGCCTGGTTTTGCTTGCCCACTCTATAAATCTGTCAAATTCATCAATCGTCAAAACTTTTAAAGCGGTTTTCAAAATGTCTATATCCGTAGTTTTCTTAAGGTTCCAAAGTCTGGTACGATTTTTGAGAAAGTCTGATATTTCTTCTGCGTCTGCTTTGTGTTTTTTATCCTTTTTTCGCTGGTAACTTGATGCGGTGTAGATATACACCGCCTTGAGTATCTCTTTTTGGCTGATATACAAATACAAAAGAGCGATGGTTGCGGCAATGAATCTGTGGTCGTTTCTTCTGTATTCGTCAAGCAGAATTTGCTCGATAACCGGATACTCCAGATAATCAAAAATCTCATACTGAGTGTTTTCTACGTGTCCGCAGGCAATAAAATAGTTGCATATGCTTTCATAAAGTTCTTTCTGCTTTTCCTGAGTTAATTCTTCGCCTTTTATTCTTTTAATATCCTCTAATGCTTTGTTTGCCGCTTCGATGCTTTTTTCACTTTTACCCGAAGCGTAATCAAGCAAGAGTTTTACCGCATCTGATTTATTCGGATTATCTTCAGCATACCTTTTAAGCAGATCTATTTTATAATCCCTGTCGAAATCTGATATTCCGGTATTGTTAATAATCATTTTGAGCGTCATAAAAAAATCGTCCGTATTGTTGCTGTCGTTTCCTACGAACGGTGAAACAAGAATAGAAATGAACTTTTCTGAGTCTCTTATGTTTTGACGCCACAAAAAATTTATAATGTTCGCGCAAAGCTCGGTTCTTTGCTTTTCTGAGGAAACCAAAAAGCTTTCCGCAACGTCTACTGTAAGGTTTTTGCATTCCAACAAATCTCTTACATCTTTAGCTTCTTCATATCCGTTTTCTAAACCAAGATTCAATATTTCATTTAAAACATCTGCGTTTTTATGATTTAAACAGCCTCCGATTCTTTTGCGGTAAAAAGCTGTTTTGCTATCGTTTTGTTGATTTATATTTTGTTGATTTAGAAAGGTATTATAAATCTTGATGACATACACATAACGGTTAACAGCTTCGTCTCCGAACGCTTCCTCAATTTTTGAGAAAAAAGCTTTACAACATTCTATTGCGTTGTTGCTTTTCCTTGCCCAGATTAACCATAAAAGCCATATATATATGGTTAGTTCGTTCTTAAAATTCAGAAAAAGGATAGTTTTATTCCTGAAAGAAAAAGGTTCGATTATATTTTTACGAGCAAAAAAATCTTGAAATTCGGTTTGTGATATTTTTGTTAGCGATGTTTCTTCGCACAGCTTGTACATCTGCTCTTCTTTCAAAAATTTTTCGAGTTCATCTTTGCTTTTAACCTCAATCAAACTTTTTTGGAATTCATTAAGCTCAATTTTCTCATTAATTTCCAAGAAACCGGCAAGCGCATCCAGTACAAGCTGAGGCTTTTTTTGGAATAATTTCTCCAGTTCATTGCTGTCATTATACGTTCTGAGAATTTCTTCATACCGCTGCTCTTTAAACAATTCATCATAGTTGTCTGTTTGTAAAACTTTTTCTTCTTTTGGCGCAACTGCAGCTTTTCCAATAACGGAAATGTTGAAAGCTTTATACGTGGACTTGCCGTATATTTTTCTGATGTCAAACTCCACCAGATCTCCTGTTCCCAATCTGATTTCCGCACTGCTTTTGCTTGTTACGTCAAAACAGATTGTCTGATTACCGTCTTCGGTCAGGATTTCTCCGTTAAAAGATGGGGTGTATTCTATTTTTGTGATTGTTCCTCTATGTTTTATACTTACTTTTTCAGCTTTTCTTACAATTGAAATATTCTTTGCTGTTTTCTCTTCGCTTTCATTCATTTCTATTTCAAACTCAACTGTATCGCCAATACCAAGGTATACCTTGTTTCCGTCAGGCTTTCTTTTTATGTTATAAGCTTTAAAAGAGAACACCTCTCCTGAAGTTTCGGCCTGGATTTCCCCGTGGAAATCCGGATAACGCTGTATGCTTGTAACTTTTCTGGTAATTCTTTCAACTTCTGTTTGTTGTATACTCATTTTTGATCCTCCGTTTTGTTCTTCACAGCAAAGGTAAATGAAAATTGAGCTTTCCGATGTTGAGTTCGGATGCATATTTGTTGAGTTCGGATGCATATTTAATTTATTATACCATATTTGTCGAAGCAATACAATATTTGTACATTATCGAAAAAACGTACAAGTTATTAAGAGTGCTGCACGTATCGGTGCGGTGTTTTTCTTGACAACGATGCCGCTGATGTTATAATTTAAAATATAGAAGTGTATACTCTATATAAATTATTACACATTGCCTTTCCCCGTATTTTTTCAAAAAAGGAGGATTTTTATGTCCGGTGAAGCTCAGATAAATCCCGGCCGGCAATTGGAAGCAGAGGCGCAGCAAAGAAAAACGTTCGCACCGAAAAAATCTCAGGTAAACACCGGCAGGCAGGTGGAATTCGACTACCTTAAAGGATTGTTTATCCCCATAATTCTGATTATTCACGCCTTTCAGGTGCTGGGCGGCGATGCCGCGCCAACCCCTGCCGCATATCAGATAACCTACATCACCGCAACCATGACGGGCTCGGCAATCTTTCTTTTCGTTATGGGGCTTGGCAGTACGTATTCAAAACGCACCGAAAAACAGCTTGCCAAGGACGGCATTAAGCTGATTGTTCAGGAATTCATCTGGAACGTGCTGGCTTTCATCCTGCCTATGGCGCTCGCACAGCTGCTTCTGATGCTCCTCGGCAAAGAAACCGCATGGGACACCACCCGTGATTTTGCCGTAATGATGCTGCAGTATATCAACATCTTTTTCATAGCAGGCGTATGCTACCTGCTGCTTGCGCTTTTGCGCCTTGCCAAAACTCCCACCTGGCTCTACTTTGTGCTGGCACTCGCATTCATGGTTGTAAATCCGTTTTTATTCATGAAGGACAAAACTACGGGCAACGCTGTTCTTGACTACATTCTGACCACCTTTGCAGGCGGACGCTCTGCAGTATCGCTTTGCTGCCTGACACATATCCCGTACGTGCTGTTCGGCGTAGGCTTCGGAAAAATCCTGCGCTGTACGCAAGATAAAACCCGTCTGTACGGGTTAGCATCCATTCCTGCGGCGCTTATTGTGATTTGTTATTTTGAGCACGCTATTTCGGCAAACGGCTCACTTGATGCCCTCTACGCTTTTTCAAGAACGGGATATCTGTACCCCAGCGCTCTGAAGTCCCTCGCCAACTGCAGTTGTATTATTCTTGCGGCGGCGCTGCTGTATACGCTTCGCAACGTCATAAGCGCCGTTAAGCCCTTACATAATCTGCTTATTCATTTTAACAAAAAAACTACGCCCTATTATGCAATCCATCCCTTTTTCTTCTGCTTTGTCAATTCCTTTTTGTGCTACAAGGCGGCTTCACCGCTTACGTGCGTAATTGCCGCACCCGTTACGGGAGTGCTTTGCCGGCTGAGCATTCTGATATGGGAACGCTTGCGTAATAAACTACACAGAGAGGAGCAGACTGTATGAATTCAAACAATCCTTCCCGCTCAATCCTTACAAAGGCAGTCCCCCGTGAGACGTGGCCCGTAACCTTTGCCGAGCGCCAGATGGCAATAGAGCAGGCAATGAGCCCCGAATCCACAGCGTACAACGTAAATTTCATCGCCTTTGAAATTGAAGGCAGCTTTGATGCCGACAAAATGGAAGCGGCGATCAATGCTCTTGCTGACCGCCACGTAATACTGCGCTCCGTATATCCCATAGAAAACGGCGAATACGTACACCGCATTGTTCACGGATTGCACATCCCTCTTGTACGCAGAAGCTGTGACAAAAAAGACGTTCAGCGCATAATCGAGGAGGAAAACAGACCGTTCAACCTCGGCGAAGCGCCGCTTCTGCGTTGCACGATATTCCGCCATGCGGAAAATCTGCACACCCTGCATTTCTGCATTCATCATATTATCATTGACGCCGCATCATGGCAGACTCTTGCGCACGAGCTGTTCTGCATCTACCGTGGAGAAGAGCTTGAGAGCGTGGAGTTTGACTATCTGGATTATGCCGTGTGGCAGGAAAGCAACGCCGACCTTGACTCAATGGAGGCAACGCTCAAAGAAATGTTTGCAGACGGCGTGCCCGAAAACGAAATGCCCTCCCACCCCAAGCGACCCGACGTACTCCCCGAGGCAAACGTTGTTACCTCACGGGCTCTGCCGCAAAGCCGCATAAAAGAAACCGCAAGACGTTTGGGGGTAACGCAGTACGGTCTGATTCTCAGCGTGCTCGGCATCACTCTCGGCAAATACTGCGGCAGTGAGGACGTTGTAATAGGCACTCCCATGAGCGGACGCACCATGCCCGAGCAGGCAAAAATGGCAGGTATGTTCGTAAACACCCTGCCCTTACGCATCAAGCCTGCAGGCGACATGATGCTCAAGGATTACGTGCTGCAGACGGCGCAGACAGTGCGCACCGTAAAATCCTGCCAGACTTTTCCTTTTGAACGTCTTGTTCCCATTCTTGCGCCGGACAGAACCGCATCCCGTTCACCCGTATTTGACGTTATTTTAAATTATCTGCATGAGGAATATCTCCCCGTTTTGCCCGATGCCACCGTGCGCCACGTTCCCATAAAGGGTCAGACCCTGCAGATGGACATGGTGCTCGAAGTAACCCACGAGGGTGAGGATGCCGAGATTGAGCTTTACTATTCAAGAGAGCTTTACGACGACGTCATAGCGGAGAATTTCCTTGAGCAGTTCGTTACCACCCTTGAGCGCTGCTGTGACAGCACGGGCGACGATCTTCTTGTTGACCTTGCCGAGCTTCCCGAGGCTCAGCTCAGTCAGATGATTCATGAGTTTCCCGGCAAAAGGGTTGAGGGCTGGTCAGGCAAAACGGTTATTTCCCTTTTCCGTGAACAGGCGGCAAAAACTCCCGATAACCGTGCCGTTGTGTTCAAGGGCGAATGCCTTAGCTACAAAGAGCTTGATTCCGTCACCGACCGCCTTGCAACGCTCCTGAAAAGCCACGGCTCAGGCAGAGGCGAGGTGGTGGGTATCATGGTAAACCGCAGCCTTATGATGCCATTAGGTACGCTCGCCGTGCTTAAAACAGGCGCCGCTTATCTCCCCATGGACCCCGGCTACCCCTCAGACCGCCTGCAGTATATGCTTGAGGATGCCGGAGTGAAAATCTTAATATGTGACAAAGAGCTTGAGAACCGTGTGCCCGATTTCAAGGGAACGGTTTTATACAGCTCGGTTCTTGATAATCTGCCCGAAGCCGCTCCCCTTGCGGACGTTTCAAAGCCCGAGGATCTTTTTATTCTGCTCTACACCTCAGGCACTACGGGCAAGCCAAAGGGCGTTATGCTCACCAACGCAAACCTTACAAGCTATTGCTATTTCTACGCCGACCTGTGCAAGCTGAGCGAAACAGACGTTGTTTGCGCATACGCAAGCTTCGGCTTTGATGCCAACATGATGGATATGTATCCCACCCTGCTCAGAGGTGCGTGCCTGCACGTACTGCCCGAGGAGATGCGTCTGGATTTGCCTGCAATGCGTGATTATTTTGAAGAAAACGGCGTTACCGTACAGTTTATGACAACTCAGCTCGGCAGACAGTTTGCCGAAAGCATGAACGTTTCTACTCTGCGCTCTTTATCCGTCGGCGGCGAGGCTCTTGTGCCCCTTGCTCCGCCCGAATTCAGCCTTACCAACCTTTACGGACCTACGGAATGCACCGTAGCGTGCACGTCATATCAGGTAGATAAGCTGTACGACCGTATTCCCATCGGCTACCCCTCTTACAACACGGCTCTGTTTGTGGCGGACAGCCGCGGCAGGCTTGCGCCCGTAGGCGTTGCGGGAGAGCTGTATATTTCAGGTCCGCAGGTTGCAGGCGGCTATCTCAACCGACCCGACCTTACCGAAGAAAAATTCATCGCCAATCCCTTCACGGACGACCCCCTCTATGCCCGTATGTATAAAAGCGGAGACGTTGTGCGTTTCCTGCCCGACGGCGCACTCGATTTTGTGGGACGCCGTGACTTCCAGGTAAAAATCAGAGGCTTCCGCATAGAGCTTACGGAAATCGAAGGGCGCATCCGTGCCTTTGACAACATAAAGGATGCGGCGGTTATCGCCCAGGAGGACGCAGGCGGAGGCAAGCGTGTGGTTGCCTACGTGGTATCCGACTCACCCGTAGATATCAAAGCTTTGAACGCTTTTATTGAAGAGGCTCTGCCCTCTTATATGGTACCCTCTGCAACAATGCAGATTGACCGTATACCTCTCAACCAGAACGGCAAAGTTAATCGCCGTGAACTGCCCCGTATTCAGATTGCCGCAGAGGAGCTTGTTGCTCCCCGTACCGAAACGGAAAAGATTATATTCCGTGAGGTTGCGCAGGTGCTCAGGCACGAGGATTTCGGCGTAACAACCGACCTTATGTATGCAGGGCTCAACTCCCTCTCCGCTATCAAGGCGGCTGCTCTGATTACCGAAAAAACAGGCAAAAATCTGCGCACCGCCGAGCTCATGCGTGAAAAGACAATTGAAAAAATCGCCGCATTGCTCGAAAGCAGCGGCAGCTATGAACTCAAGACCTACGAAAAGCAGGATTTCTATCCTCTTACAAAGAATCAGCTCGGTCTTTACTTTGCCTGCCTGAAGGACCCCGGCACGCTTGTTTACAACATTCCGTTTGAGATTTCCTGCGGCAGGGCAGATGCCGAAAAGCTGCGTGAAAGCGTACGCAAGGTGATAAACGCTCATCCTTACGTCAAAACCCATTTCGCCATGCGTGAGAACGAACCCGTACAGCTGAGAAAGGATGACGGTGATTTTGAAATCGGACTTATCAGCTGCACCGCGGAAGAATACGCCGTGCGTAAAGAAAGCTTCGTGCGCCCGTTTTCATTCTTTGAGGGTCCGCTTTTCCGCATAGACATCTGCGTGCTTCCCGATGCAGTAATGATGCTGTGCGATTTCCACCACATTATTTTCGACGGCGGCTCAATGGATATCTTCCTGCAGGACCTTGCCGCCGCTTACAAAGGCGAAGAAATCAATGCAGAAAGCTTCTCGAGCTTTGACCTCTCCCTTGCGGAGCAGGAGCTTATGCAGGGTGACGCTTTCGGCAAAGCAAAAGAATTCTTCCGCAAACGCCTGTGGGACGGGGAAGGCGCAACCGTATTCCCCACTGACAGCAGCGCAGACGGTGAGGGCTTCCCGTGCACCGTGCGTGCAAAAATCCCGAAAAGCAGCGTAGAGCAGGTGATAAAGGGGCTTGGCATAACCGCCTCCAACCTATTCCTTGCCGCCACCTGCCTTGTATCGGGCAGATTCGCCTCCACCCGTGACGTGCGCATTGCCGCTATCACCAACGGCCGTGACGGCGCCCACGTTCAGCGCAACATCGGTATGCTTGTAAAAACTCTGCCCTTTGCTTTGAAGATTGACCCTGCCATGACCGCAGGCGATTACCTTGCGGCGGTACAGCAGGAGATGAACGGAGTGCTTGACAATCAGGCATATCCGTATCTTCAGGCATCGTCAGATTATTCATACAGCTCACAGATGCTCTACGCATATCAGGGCGGCGTTGTTTCCGATTACAGCCTCGGCGCTCAGCCCGTGACTCTCACCCCTCTCGGGCTCAACCGTGCAAAATTCCCCGTAAGCATAAACATTCAGGAAAACAGTGCCTGCTTTATTGTTGAAGCGGAATACGATGATTCCTGCTTTACTCAGGATACAATGCGTACCTTTGCCGAGTGCGTTGCAAACGTGGCAGGGCTTCTTGTGCGCTGTGTTCAGGCACCCACGGGCTCTCTGTGCATCTGCACGGAGGCCCAGCGCAGGGTAACTGATTCCTTTAACCGCAAAGCAGAACCCGTACCCGAATGCGGACTTCATCAGCTCTTTGAGGCTCAGGCTCAGCGTATTCCCGAAAAAACCGCTCTCATTGCCGCCGATGCCGCTCTGAGTTTTGCTCAGCTCAACGCGCGTGCAAATGCGCTCGCAAACAGCCTGCTTGCCATGGGCGTTGAAAGCGGTGACCGCATCGCATTCATGCTGCCGAGAAACAGCAGAATCCTGATTTCCATGCTCGGAATCATCAAGGCAGGCTGTACCTATATCCCCGTTGACCCCGAATATCCCCGTGAGCGTGTGGAGCACGTACTCGGCGACAGCGGCGCAAAATACATCCTCACAAGCGGCTCTTCGGAGCTTGAAAACAGCGTTGATATCGATACGCTCCTCAGCAATACCGACACCGCCAACCCCTCCCTGCCCGTAAGCTCCGACAGCCTCTGCTACATAATCTACACCTCGGGCTCCACGGGTAAACCCAAGGGCGTTATGCTCACCCACGGCGGCATTGTAAACTACGTGCTCAATGACGGCGAAAACCGCCACGTGCGTGCGCTGGTTGAAAACAACTGCATAATGGCATCCGTAACAACCGTAAGCTTTGATATGTTCCTCAAGGAGGCATTCACAACGCTTATGAACGGGCTCACCCTTGTTCTTGCGGATGATGAAGAGGCAAAGAATCCCGATAAGCTTGCTCTTCTGTTTGAAAGAACGGGTGCAAACGCATTCAACGCAACTCCCTCAAGAGTGCTTCAGTATATGGAATTACCCGCAATGAAAAAGGCTCTTGCACGATGCAGGGTTATTATGGCAGGCGGCGAATCCTATCCCCCTGCTCTGTACCGCAAGCTTCGTGAAATCACCGACGCCACTCTTATAAACACCTACGGACCTACGGAAATCACCGTATCCTCAAACGGCAAGATTCTTGACAGCGAAAACATAACCATCGGCGCACCGCTCAGAGGCGTTACCGAAGAGGTTATGGATATTGAGGGCAATCCTCTGCCCGTGGGCTTCACGGGCGAGCTGTGGATTGGCGGCAACGGCGTGGCAAAGGGCTATTTCGGCAACCCCGAAATGACCGCCGAGCGCTTTGTGGAGCGAAACGGCTTGCGCTGGTACAAATCGGGCGATGTTGCCCGCTGGACGAATAACGGTGAAATCGTTCACCTTGGCAGAAACGACGGTCAGATAAAGCTGAGAGGTCTGCGCATCGAGCTTGGCGAAATCGAAAACAGCATAAACGCCGTTGAAGCGGTAAAAAGCTGCGCCGTGCTGGTGAGAAAGCTTCACTCTCAGGAGCATCTGTGCGCCTACTACACCGCCTCTCGCACTCTGCCTGCAGAGGAATTGCGTGAGATTCTGCTCAGAACGCTTACAAAATACATGGTACCCACCGCTTACTTACAGCTTGACGAAATGCCCATGACCCCAAACGGCAAGATTGACAGAAAAGCCCTGCCCGATGCTCAGCTTATGCAGCGCAGCGAATACGAGGCCGCCAAAAACGAAACGGAGCAGATTTACTGCGATATATTTGCAAAAATCCTGCATCTTGAAAAGGTCGGCGCAACGGATAATTTCTTCGATATGGGCGGCACATCCCTGCTTGTAACCCAAGTCACCATTGATGCCACGGCAAAGGGACTTGCCGTAAGCTACGGCGACGTTTTCGCAAACCCCACACCCCGTGAGCTTGCCGCCATAGCCCGTGATGCCGCTCCTGCCCCCGTGGAGGACGGGCTTGACGGTTATAACTACGATGCAATCCACGCTCTTCTTAAAGAAAACACCCTTGATGCGCTCAGAGAGGGCGAAATGCGTGAGCTTGGCAACGTCTGCATCTCAGGCGCTACGGGCTTCCTCGGCATCCACGTTCTGCGTGCATTCCTTCAGCTTGAAAAGGGAACGGCATTCTGCATTGTGCGTGGCAGAAAGACTGTTTCGGCGCAGAAGCATCTTTGCAATATGCTCAACTATTACTTCAGCGGCGAGCATTTCAAAATTGACGGCAAGCCCTTCCATGAGGCGATTGACAGCCTTCTCGGCAACCGCATCGTGGTAATAGACGGCAGTATTACGGACCCGAAGCTCTATGAGCAGCTTGAAAGTCTGCCCATAGACACCTATATAAACTGTGCGGCAAACGTAAAGCACTTCTCCGCAGGAACGGATATTGAAGACGTAAACTACGGCGGAGTAAAGCTTGCGTTGGATTTTATCAGGCGCAAAAATTGCCGCTTTGTTCAGATTTCCACCGCAAGCATAGCGGGCATGAGCATAAACGGCTCGCCCGATGAGGACACAAAGCTTACCGAAACCATGTTCCGTTTCGGTCAGGACCTTTCCAACAAATACGTTCACAGTAAATTCCTTGCCGAGCGTGCCGTGCTTGAAGCGGCGCTTGACGGTGCGGACGTTAAAATCATGCGTGTGGGCAATCTTATGGCACGTGATATTGACGGCGAATTCCAGATAAATTTCAGAAGCAACAATTTCCTCAGCCGTCTTAAGGCATATCACTGCGTGGGCGCAATCCCCTATGATGCCATGGGCGCAAAAGCGGAATTCGCTCCCATCGGATATACCGCTCTGGCTGTTTTGCTTCTTGCAAAAACTCCCGTGAAATGCCGTGTTTTCCACCCCTATAATGACCACGACGTATTCCTCGGCGATGCGGTGGAAGCTCTCAACAAGCTCGGTATAAGCATCAGACCCTGCGAGCTTTGCGAATATGAAGCGCATCTGAGCGAAGCGATGCGCAACCCCGAAAAAGCACGCCACTTAAACTCCCTGATTGCTTATCAGGAGCACGGCAAGCGTGTTGTGCCCATTAAATCCGTAAACAGCTACACATCGCAGGTGCTGCTGCGCCTCGGCTTCAAGTGGCCCATCACCTCGGCTGATTATCTTGACAGATTCTTCAGAGGAATGAACGACCTGGGCTTCTTTGACGACACCCTCGGGCAGAGAAAGGGAAGTTAAGCTATGTTTGAAAGAACAGGAAAACTCATAAAGAAAAAATTCACGGAGCATCTGCTTCCAACCATGCTCACTTCCCTTGCGGTTTCCATGGCATCCGTTGTGGACGGCATGATTGTGGGCAGCATGCTCGGCGACGTGGCTCTGGCCGCTATAGGTCTTGCAGGGCCTGTAATCTTCTGCATCAATCTGCTTTATATGCTCTTCGGCATCGGAGGTCTTACGAGCGCCTCCGTTGCGCAGGGCAAGCGTGACAGCAAGCAGGCGGATATTATATTCACCTTTACAATCGGCGGCGGTGTGGCGGTAATGCTTGTTTTCTGGCTGGTCATGTATTTGGCGCTCAGGCCTCTGTCTTCCCTGCTGGCAGGCGGAGATGCTCAGCTCGCATTAATGACCGAGCAATATCTGCGCCCTCTGCTGATTACTGCGCCTGCGCTTATGTTTACCTCAGGCACCTCGCTGTTTATAAGGATGGAGGGTCAGCCCCGTGTATCCGCGGCGATTGTGATTATCGCAAACGCAGTAAACCTGATTTTCGATTACGTCCTCATCCGCTTTACGGATAAAGGCATCTGGTGCGCAGGATTTTCCACCTCGCTCGGCTATATAGTGAGTGCGGCGGCGGTAATCCCTTACCTGCTCTCAAAAAAACGCAGCTTTCATTTCACCGTACCCGGCAAGGGCAGTATGAAAATCCTGTTCACCCTGCTCAAAAGCGGCCTGCCCAAGGCATGGACTCAGATTTGCAACATTCTGCGTTCGCTGATAATAAACTCTGTTATCGTCAGCTCCCTCGGCTCGGCAGGTATGGCAATCATGACTATCTGCACCAACGTTCTTATGCTGTTCAACATTTTTACGGGCGGCACTGCGGATACCCTCGTGCCGATTGTGGGAATCCTGTTTGGCGAGCAGGATTATTACGGTATACGGCAGACGGTTAAAAGCGCACGCAAGGTGCTTGTTGCCGCCTGCTCGCTCCTGCTTGTTTTCTTCCTGAGCTTCCCTCAGGTGATAGGAAAAGCCTTCGGTATACACGACGCTCAGGCTCTTTCCTCAGTGTGCTCGGCGTTGAGACTTTTCTCGCTCCTGCTGCCCTTTGATGCGGCACTCCAGCTGCTGCAAAGCTTCTACAACACCACGGGCAGAAGAAAGCTCGCCGTAACCATGGTAATTTCAAACGGCTTCGTTTTCGTGGTGCTCTACGCAGTAATATTTGCGCAGATTTCACCCGACCTGCTGTGGCTGAGCTTTGCCTGCTCCGCCGCAAGCACTCTTCTGCTTGCGCTTGCCGTGTGCCGCAGGATAGGCAAAAAAGAAAATCTCCCGGGCATCCTGCTCATCCGCAATCAAAATGAAAAATGCGTACGCTACGATATAACCGTCACTGCCGACGAATCTCAGGCGGCAGGGCTCGCAAACCGCATTCTTGAAATCGGCAAAGATAATCAGGTCAACACCTATATGCCCGAACACCTTGCGGCGGCGGTGGAGGAAATGGTGAGATGTACGGCGCATCATGCCCACGGCGGCAACTCCGAAGGCAAAATCGATATCCTCGCCTGCATCACCCCCACGCAGGTTATAATTCAGTTCCGTGATAACGGCAAGCCCTTCAATCCCACGCACGTTCCCGATAACGGCGATTCCTTCAGCAGGGAGCATCTGCAAAAAATCAAGGAGCTTGCAAAAAGCATTGAATACAGCCGACCCCTCGGCTTCAATAATACCGTTATAACCTTTGACCGCCCCGAAAACGCACCCTTCCCCGTGGATTAATAATTCACCCAAAAGGAAAAACGCAGTTGATACTTTCGTATCAGCTGCGTATTTTTTCTGAAATAAACGTTATAAAGATTTTGAACCATTGCGTGAATGCTCTGGCGGAAACCGTGATTTTATCAAGGAAGGTTGCGGGCTTATAGATTTCAGGATCCGCATCCCAGTATTCGGTATTGCAGTTTTCTTCAGTCATGGGAACAAGGGTGTCCGTGTCCGTAGTGTAAACCATAAACTGAGTAAACGGAAAATCATCAACCGTAAGCTGTTTTTCCGCAGTCGCAACGTCATACATTATTTTCTTCTCGTAGCAGGTCCAGTTTGAGTGGCTTGAGCCCTTGATGAACCACGTGCTGTCGGGAACAAGGCAGGTGGAGGCATCAATGTGCTTATCGGGAGAAATATATTTTCCCTTGCCCTCAGCCTCTCTCTGCGCAATATAATCATCGGTGAAGGTTTCGTAAACGGTGGTTGTTGTTGCGCCGAAGGATGAATATTTAACGGAGGCAAACTGGTCCGAAATAAGATCCGCACTTTCGCAGTTGGGAATCATCTGGAAGCCGTATTTTGAAATAACGCCGAAGTTTGCACCGCCGTCTTTGATTGACTGAACAAGCTCGGGGATTCTGCTGCGGACCTCCCTGTCATAATTATCAATCTTCGCTATAAGGCCTGCATATTTTACTCTCTTTTCGCTGCCCTCTTCGCCGAAAACGCAATGCTTTGCATCTTCATAATCCGCAGAGGAAACGCAAGCCCAATAGTTGGGCCAGGTATAGAAGGTTGAAAGCGCTACGGCGGAGGTTGCACCTTCAATAAGTCTGTCATAGAAGATTTTTTCCGTTGTGCCGATAATGCCTTCAAGCACGCCCGTCTGAACAAGCATTTCGATGGTTTCCGTTATGAAATCATCCATGTTGAACATTCCGAGACCTTCTACGTCACGAAGAACTCGCATAAGCGCAGGGGGCGAAATGTCGAACTTTGCGCTTACAACCTCGCTGAGGATTTCAGCGCCGCCTACAACGCTGCCGTCCACTGCAATGCCCTGAATATCTTCAACACCGTATTTTGAAACGTAAGCCATAACGACATTTGTGCCAAGACAGGTAGCCGCAATGCCTACTTTATCGCAACCCGTAGATGCTTTGATATCCTTGATGTAAGAGTTGAAATCGTCGGCAATTTCAAGAGGGTCAAGGCGCCAATCGTAACGGAACCAATAATCGTCGCAGGCGAAATATCCCTTGCTGCCCATCTGGCTGTTGTGTCTTTTATGCTCCATCTCGTCTATACGGTGCTGACCAAGGCCTGAGCCGTTTGTTACGTCGCCGTTTTCATTGAGAACGGCATCCGCAAATATCTTACCGATTTCCGTTTCAAGGCCTGCGTAAAGATCGTCCCAGTCGTTTATCGCAAGACCCTTAAGCATGGCAGGCAGAAGTGTTTTTGCCATTGATTTGTACATATCGGTGTTGGCTTCGCCCTCGCCCGACACAAGCTTGCCTATATCACGGTAATGAAAAATTTTATTGCCCTGAGCATCGTAAAGAGGCTCACCGTCGCCTGAAATACGGATAACGGGAATCTGGCTTTTGGTTTCATTTACGTCAATCCACGAAAAAGCAGGCAACGCAAACGTAAAAATAAGCACGGCAACAAGAAGTACGCTAACAGTCTTTTTCATCATAATTCCTTTCGATAATTCTTTAAAATAATTCCAATTTGTAAACAAAATGTTACTGAATTGTTAAAGCAATTCATTATATCACAATACAGTGTTTTGTCAATCAAACGCCTCTCCGATTCCTTATAAACGCATTAATTAAACCTTAATTATATCTTAAATCTCGCATTCACAGACCTTGTTCGCTCCAAAAACTCTGTTTAACCGTAAAAAATCCTGCAAAGCGTTTAACATTACGGTGTTGCTTTTTACCGTCCGGGTGATATAATTATCCTTGATTGCAGACGGGCGCATCACCCGTTTTATCACAACAATTTATCGGGAGTGTTTTTATGATTCCTTTTAAGCAGAATAACGAAATTACCTATGACGACACTGCTCGAAAAGCACGGAGTTGAAAAATACCCGTTCGGCACCGAGGGCGAGCTTAGAGTGACTGCATTCGAACTAAATACGCCGCAAAGGTCGGATTTCCGACCCATCGAAGCGCTTTTTTCTTCGCCATACGACAGTATGGCTTCATAAAAGAAACGCTCCGCTGAATCAAAACTGCGACCTTTTCGGTGCTTCGCAGTTTTGAAAGAGCAGATTTTTGTCACAGCAAGGCAAAAATCTGCAGGAATACGAGGTTATTCCAAAGGTTTTTAACGCAGCTGTGGCGGAAAGTTGCCTTTCAAAACCGTATGGAGTTCGAATGTAGCCACTCTAAGAAAACCTTAGTTTTGCAGGCCGTTAATTGTTGATTATTCTTCTTTGATACTATTATCTTGCACTTTCCGAAATCAGTGATATAATAATTGTGTAAATCACTTATAAGGAGAATGAAAATGTACATAATCAATCAGCTTACGGCGCTCATACTCTCAATCCTTTTCACCATGGGCTCTTATGCGCCCGAGAGCCTCAGCATTGAAAACGTTCCCGAAAAACCTGCCGACAGCGTGCGTGTTGTATCCTTCAACGTGCGCTGCAAGGATGACACCTTCGGCTCGGTAAAGGGCAGGAGTCAGCTCATCTGCGCCGCATTGGAGCAGTATGCGCCCGATTCCTTCGGCGTGCAGGAGGCAACCGCGCAGTGGATTGAAATCCTCAGCGAAAACCTTACCGATTATGCCTGCATCAGCCAAATGCGTGACGGCAAGGAAAGCTCCGAGGCTTCGGCGGTATTCTATCTTAAAGATAAATACACCGTCATTGACAGCGGAACAATCTGGCTTTCCGACACTCCCGAAGAATTCGGTTCAAAGTTCGCCCTGTCCTTCTGCCCGAGAATTGCAACCTGGGCAACCCTTGAGAATAAGGAAACGGGCGAAATCTATACCCACGTCAACACCCACCTTGACCACGTGCTTGAATCCGTAAGGGTTGAGCAGATAAAGGTGCTCAAGGTAAAGATTGAGGAGCTTAAAGCAAAGGGTTATCCCGTGGTATGCACGGGCGATTTCAACACCAAGGAGGGCGCAGACGCCTACAACGAAATGAAGCCCTGCCTCAATGATTCCAAGTACCTTGCAAAGAATTCCGACGACGGCGCAACGTTCATCAACTACGGCAAAAACCTCTCGGAAACAAGGCCTATTGATTTCATCTTCGTTTCAGACGGAATACAGGTTGAAACCTATAAAATCATTGATGAAAAAATCGGCAAGATGTACCTTTCCGACCACGCCGCTTTGTGCGCAGACGTGATTTTCTGATTTTGCGGCAGATACCGCAGCGGAGGGATAATGGTGAAAACGGAAATTTTACTTGAGGATAAGCAGATAGTTGTTTGCTTCAAGCCTGCGGGAGTGCTCAGCCAGAATGGTGAGGGTGAGGATATGATATCCGCCCTCAACGCGCATTTTGCGCAAAACGGCGAAAAAGCCGAGGCGTTTCCCGTCCACAGGCTGGACAGAGAAACGGCAGGCATAATGGTTTACGCCAAGAATTCAAGGGCTGCCGCCGCTCTCTCGAAGCAGGCGGAGCAGAATCTTATAAAAAAGAGATATTACGCCGTTGTGAAGGGCGTGCCCGAAGAAAAAAGCGCAGTTCTCAGGGATTTGCTTTTCAGGGATAAGCAGAAAAATAAATCCTATACCGTAAAAAGAATGCGCAAGGGAGTGCGTGAAGCGTCGCTGGAATATGAGGTTATCGGCGAGGCGGACGGACTTTCCATGCTCGATATCCTGCTGCATACGGGCAGAACTCATCAGATAAGAGTTCAGTTTGCAAGCAGAAAACTGCCCCTTTTCGGTGACGGAAGGTACGGCGGAGGCGGCGGAAATCTTGCGCTGTTTGCGCACACGCTGGAGTTCAGGCATCCCGTCAGCAGCGAGAGAATGGTTTTCTCAAAGAAGCCCGACAATGCCGCAGAGCCGTGGAACAGATTTGAATATTAATAAAAAAGGCTGTAAAAAACATAAGTTTTTTGCAGCCTTTTTAAAGGGGATAGGGAAAAAGATGCAGAACGGACAAACTGAGCAATAACAAGGCTGAAGCCTTGTTATGCTTGCCCAAAGGCGTACAAAGGTACGCCGAGCGGGTCGGCAAACATATTGGCGTTTACCATGAGTATGTAAACCATGGCAAAAAGGTGGTCATACCTGCGATGAACTCCGTTTTTACCGTTGTTCCTCGTTCTTTAAGCTTAAAAAATTCTCCATATCTCTCTTCCTTTTTCCTTGAATTTTACAGATTTTTAACCAGCGAAACCACGCTTTCGACTGTTGTTTCACTGTCCCAACGGATATGTGTCACATTCTCATCCCCGTCATAAAAGACGGGGAATTTGAAATTGATACACTTTAACAGTCTGCCGTTGGGTTGCTCTTCTTTGAATATCTCAACACTCTCAATGAA
>JAFQKF010000024.1 GCA_017397105.1 Clostridia bacterium
CAGAAGAAAGAACATCCATATTCTCTGCATGCAGGCGAGCTGATAATTTTCGGGGTCATCATTCGGGTCATCGCTGACTGCTTTATCATACCACTCAACCGCAATGTCCCTGCAATAATTCATCATATACATATGAATCCAACCGTATAGCCACTTATCTTCGGTTGACATCTCGCCATTTTTTATAAGCTTTTCGTATTCGATACGGCAACGCATAAAGTCCTCAGGGTCACGCGATTTCTCATAAACAGAAGCCAAACGCTGTGCATAGTTATCGTATGCAACGGTGTTCTTTTTATAGAAATCATCAACCGTCACTTCGTAGAGTCTTGCGAGTTCGGGTAAAGTCAGAACGTCGGGAAGAGTTGCTGAGCACTCCCAACGGGAAACGGTCTGAGAATTTACGTTCAGTTTTTCTGCAACCTGCTCTTGGGTCAAGCCTTTTGCAAGACGGAATTTCTTGAGATTGTCGCTGAATATATTGTTCATCGTTTTCACCTTTTCATTTTTTCTCGAAGCTTCTGATATGATTATATCATTCAACTTCAAATTTGATAAGGTCTTATTTTGTGAACAGACTCTTGATTTATGTATAGTCAAACGCAAAAACTCCGCTTACCGATTGCTCGGTAAACGGAGTTCATTTTAAATATAGAGGTTAACTTCAATATCTCGCCAGTTTCTTACACGCTTTGTCGGAGATATGGAATAAGCATATTCCTGTGCATCCTCGAGTGTCAGAGTAAACTGAGCGAACTTGAAGAAGTTCTCCATTAGTCCTTTATAGCTGCCTGGGCTACAATTAGGCGTGCAATAATAAAATCTTAAAACTATCCTTAAGAGTACGACTCATACTGCTTGGATTTTTTTATTTATGAACGCAGGGTATAAATGAATGAAGTTGTCTTACAGCAAACGGATTATAACCGCATCAGATTGTAAATTCTCATTAAGTGTGATATAATTAACTCGACAAATTAGAATTTGTAGGTGAGATAATGATTATTATAATCACGGGGGCATCGCATACGGGTAAAACTGCACTTGCTCAAAAATTGCTTGAAAAATATAAATACCCATATCTTTCGATAGACCATCTGAAAATGGGTTTAATTCGCAGCGGCAACACAGAACTTACCTCTACGGATGATAATGAATTAACCGAATATTTGTGGCCGATTGTTCGAGAAATGATAAAAACTGCTATTGAGAATAATCAGAACTTAATTGTCGAAGGTTGCTATATTCCTTTCGATTGGCAAAAAGACTTTGAGCAGGAATATCTTGAACATATTAAATACTATTGTTTGGTAATGAGTGAGGACTATATAAGAAATCATTTTGCTGACATAAAGAAATATGCAAACGTTATTGAAAATCGTTTGGATGACGAATGGTGTACAATTGAGAGTGTTTTGATAGATAATGCGGAAGTCCTCGCTCTTGCGCAAAAGCATAATACAAACTTTATTCTCATTGATGACCAATATGAGATTAACATTAATTTAGATTGATAAAATCCAATTTATAGAGATGTTTTTGATTTGAGCTATAAATGCAGGAAAAAGCAAGTCGAAAGACTTGCTTTTTTTGTTTGCCGTGTTTTATATTCACACAGCAGTTCTATACGAACCAAATAATCTGTCTGGCGGTCTTCTGCATATGCTCTTGCATCGCGTTCCAAGGATTTGAATTAAAAAAGAAGACCGAAAAGTATAATCAGCGCAAGCGCGCGGAATGCCGGTAAATATAAGTTGTTTTCTTTGTTGACTGCAGTTTGCATATTTGCACACCCTTTTCTTTTGTTTGATACAATATAAAACACGGCATCTTTTCAAACAAGAAAAGTGGGGTAAAGTAAAACTGAACAGATCCGTTAAAAACGGTCCTGTTCAGTTCTTTTAATACTGTTTATTTCAGGTTTAAAAGCTTCAATGCTCCTGTGGGGCAGGCGGTGACGCACTTGAGGCAATCCTTGCAAACGCTGATTGTTTCAGGCTTGTTGAATTCGGGGCGGATAACAGTGCCGAAGCCTCTGCCTACAAGACCTATGATGCCCTGCTTTGCATCCTCGCGGCAGATTCTTACACAGAGGTTGCAGAGTATGCATTTGCCCTGGTCACGCTCGATTATTTCAAGCTTGCGCTCAGTGAAGCATTCATGCTTTTCGCCTGCGAGCTTGCAGGTATCGATGCGGTAACGGTCAGCGTATCTTATAAGCTTGCAATCCGCATAATCGTGGCATCCGCATTCAAGGCAGCGAGCGGCTTCTTTACGCGCGGCACACTCTTCAAAGCCGAGGTTGATTTCCTTGAAATCGTGCTTTCTTTCTTCTGCAGGACGTACAGGCATTTTGATTCTCTCTGCTTTTTCAAATTGCTCAAAGAAGGTTTCGTCAGGCTCACGCTTTGAAAGCACGGGAGCTGTGTAGGGAGTATCAAGACCGTAGAGATAACCGTCAATAACGTTTGCGGCTTTGTTTGCTTCGCCGATAGCATCAATAGCGATTGAAGCACCCTTGTTGGTTGCATCGCCTACTGCGAAAACTCCCTCGAGGGAAGTGGTGAAATATCTTTCGTCGCTCGAGATGATGCCCCAGGGATTGAGCTCAAGCTCTTCGAAGCCTGCAACGTTTACTTTCTGACCGATAGCGCAGATAACGCTGTCAAGTGCGATTGTTTCAAACTTGCCTTCAACGGGTACGGGGGAGCGTCTGCCGCTTGCATCGGACTCGCCGAGCTCCATAATCTGAAGCTTTACGGCGTTGACTTTACCGTTTTCGCCAAGGATTTCGGCGGGATTTGTGAGGAATTTGAAGTTTACGCCTTCCTCCATAGCTTCGCTGATTTCAATTTTTTCCGCAGGCATTTCATCCCTTGTTCTGCGGTAGATTACGTATACGTTTTCAGCGCCCAGACGTACTGCTGTACGGCAGGCATCCATTGCGGTGTTGCCGCCGCCGACAACCGCTACGTTTTTGCCGATATCAACCTTTTCGCCGAGAGCTACGCGGCGCAGGAAATCAATGCCGCCCATAACGCCTTCAAGATCTTCGCCCTTGCAGCGAAGGCCTGTATTTTTCCATGCACCTATGGCAACAAGTACGGCGCCGTTTTGTTTACGCAGTTCGTCGAGAGTGATATCCTTGCCTATTTTAACGTTGTTTACAAGCTTTACGCCAACGGATTCAATTTCTGCAATTTCTGCATCAAGAACCTTTTTTGGTAAACGGTATTCGGGGATACCGTAGCGGAGCATACCGCCCATTTTGGGCATTGCATCGTAAACCGTTACGCCATGACCCTTGAGTGCAAGGTAATATGCTGCGGTAAGGCCTGCAGGTCCGCCGCCAACAACAGCAACGCTTTTACCGCTTGCGGGAGCGGCTTCGGGGACGTAGGGATTATCAGCAAGAACTCTGTCGGCTGCAAAGTATTTAAGGAAAGCAATGGAAATCGGCTCTTCAACCTTTGTTCTTCTGCAGGCGGTTTCGCAAGGATGGGGGCATACTCTGCCGATTGATGCAGGCAGAGGAAGCTTATCCTTGATGATTTTAACGGCTTCTCTGTCGTTACCCATAGCTATCTGCTTTACGTAACCCTGGCAGTCTGTGCCTGCAGGGCAGTTGAGAGTGCAGGGACCTCTGCAATCACCCTCGTGGTCGCTCATAAGCAGTTCAAGAGCTACGGCACGTACCTTTTTAACTCTTTCAGAGTCGGTATAAAGCTCCATACCGTCAGCCGCAACGGTAGAGCAGGCACGCATAAGCTTGGGCATATTTTTGCCCTCAACAAGGCAGATGCCGCACGCTCCGTAGAGCTTAACGTTTTCGTGGTGGCAAAGGGTTGGGATTTCAATACCGTTTTCTTTTGCTATTTCAAGAATTGTCTTACCCTTGTCGGCAATACATTCTGTTGAATTTATTGTAATTTTAATCTTTTCCATACACTCACCTCTTAATTACGGCATCAAAACGGCAAACTGCTGCGCACTGACCGCACTTTATGCACTTTTCACTGTCAATAACGTGGGGAGTTTTTACACTGCCGCTTATAGCGTTTACGGGGCATTTCTTAGCGCAGAGAGTACAGCCGCGGCACTTGTCAGCATCAATGGAATACGTAACAAGATCCGCACATTCGCCTGTGGGGCATCTCTTCTCATTTATATGCGCTTCGTATTCGTCACGGAAATATCTTATAGTTGAAAGAACGGGGTTGGGCGCAGTCTGACCGAGGCCGCAAAGAGCGCCGTCCTTAACGGCTTCGCACAGCTCGGTGAGCAGGTCGATGTCGCCCTGAAGACCGTTACCCTTTGTGATTCTGTCAAGAATCTCAAGCAGACGCTTTGTGCCTATTCTGCAATGAACGCACTTGCCGCAGGATTCTTTTGCGGTAAAGTCAAGGAAGAACTTTGCCATTCCTACCATGCAGGTGGTGTCATCCATAACAACCATACCGCCCGAGCCCATGATTGCGCCCGTTGCAGCAAGTTCTTTATAATCAATAAGAGTGTCAAATTTATCTGACGGAATACATCCGCCGGAGGGTCCGCCGAGCTGAACGGCTTTGCACTCTCTACCGCCGCGGATACCGCCGCCGATATCGTAGATGATATCTTTAATAGTCATACCCATAGGTACTTCAACAAGACCGCCTCTGCGGATTTTACCCGTGAGGGCAAATACTTTCGTACCCTTGCTGTTCTCCGTGCCCATAGCTGCAAAGGCTTTACCGCCGTTGTTGATAATCCACGCAACGTTTGCAAAGGTTTCAACGTTGTTGATGTTGGAGGGCTCGTCGTTGTAACCTCTCTGGGCAGGGAAGGGGGGCTTGAGACGGGGCATACCTCTTTTGCCCTCAAGGGATTCTATAAGAGCGGTTTCTTCGCCGCATACAAATGCGCCTGCACCTGCCTTGATTCTCATCTTGCAGGAGAAATCGCTGCCGAGGATGTTTTTGCCGAGATATCCTGCTTTTTCCGCCTGAGCAATAGCTTCCTGCAGGCGTACGATTGCAAGAGGATATTCAGCTCTTACGTATACTACCGCTTCGCTTGCGCCTATGGAATAAGCGCCTATAAGCATACCTTCAATAAGATTGTGGGGGTCACTTTCAATAACGGCTCTGTCCATGAAAGCGCCGGGGTCGCCTTCGTCAGCGTTGCAGATAAGGTACTTTGTGTCCGAAACAGACTGACGAGCCGCATTCCATTTGAACCACGTGGGGAAGCCGGCGCCGCCTCTTCCTGCAAGGCCTGAAATCTTGATTTCTTCAATAACCTCTTCGGGGGTCATACCAAGAACTTTTCTCAGAGCAATGTAGCCGCCGTTTGCGGTGTAAGCGTTTATATCGGTGGGGTCGATAACTCCGCAGTTACGAAGAGCGATTCTTGTCTGCTTTGAAAGGAAAGCTGCATCTTCATCGGAGATTGTTATGCTGTCAAGCAAAGATAAATCTCCCGTTTTTTCAGCCTCAGCGATAGTTGCGGCATCATCGGGCTTTACCTTTACAAGGCGGCGCATAAGCTCGCCGCCGTCGGAATAAATATCAACTATCGGCTCAAGGAAGCACATACCGACACAGCCTGTAATCTGAGGGGTAATACCTGCAGCTTCAAGGGATTCGTATACTTTATGAGCGCCTGCGGCAATACCGCAGCTGCCTTCGCCAACTATTATTCTCATGCGTTGCTCTCCTTTCTGAGGTTTTCAAGCACGCCTATTGCTGAATCGGGAGTGAGGCTGCCGTATGTTTCGCCGTTTATCATCATTACGGGGGAAAGGCTGCAGCAACCGAGGCAGGCAACGTTTTTGAGCGTGAAAAGACCGTCGCTGGTGGTTTCGCCGTCTTTGATTCCGAGATGTTCGCAGATTGCGGTTTCGATTCTTTCTGAGCCGTTTACGTGGCAAGCCGTACCCTGGCAAAGCATAATAAGATACTTGCCTACGGGCTTTAACCTGAACTGTGTGTAAAAGGTGGCAACGCCGATAACCTCTGCCGGTGTTGTGCCTATGGCTTCAGCAATGTGATACATTACGTCCGTGGGCAGATAACCGTAAATATCCTGCGCTTTCTGAAGGATGGTGATAAGGCTTCCTTTAACGCCGGCATATTCCTTCAGAACGCCGTCAAGTGCTGAAAGGTCGCTGTTTTCGTTACATTTGCAGTGACACATAAAGAACACTCCTTTTTATTTCTTCACCGATTATTCTATAATATATTACATAAGATGTCAAACTTAAAATTTAAGTTAAAAAGATCTGCAAATGTTTACAAATATGTAATTGACAGTATTTTTTTAAAATGCTATCATAAATTTGGTGAAAACCTCAGATTTTTCCGCTTAAGGAGGTATTTTTTATGAAGAGAACATTCAAATCATTTTTCTGTGTACTGCTCAGCGTAATAATGGCATTTTCCGTTCTTTCTGTTTTTGCGGCGGCGCAGGGTGAAAACTTTGTGTGGCGTGATGCGGAATATTATTATGCAGGCGAAGCAAAGCTTGGGGACAACAGCTTTACGGTAAGCGAGGATAGTCTCTGCTTTGATTTTAATGTTGAAAACAGCGGATATTACTACGTAACCATGGATTATTACCAGGGAACTTACAGTGCCGGTGAAGTCTCTGTTCCCCTTACTTATAATGAATACACTTATGAAGAGAAACCTTGTTATTATTCCTATGATGTGTTAGAGGACAATGACCTTGAAAAGTATATTTTCAATCTTGAAGCAGGTGCAGAAAAGTTTATGTTCAATCTGTTTCCTGAAGGTATGGAGATTGAAGAAAACTCACCCCTCAAATTCAATATCAAATATCTGGGCAGAGAGGTTACGGATATTGTCTTGAAAAACGGTACTGACAAGGATATCATACTCGGTTACGATTTGTATGATTGCTGGTACGAGGACTACTGTTATGATGATTATATGTACTGTTACAAGCTCAGGTGTGATTTTGATTTAGTTTTTGATAATCAGGAAAAGCTTGAGTTTGCAGAATCTGAGCTTACTCTCGGAACGGACTACGAAGTAGGTTACGGTGAAAACGAAGTCAATAATATCTTTTTTGAATATGACAATAAACTGACAATAACGGTAAATTCTGTTTTGGATTATATCGAGAGTGCTGAGGTTACTGGGCTTGATAATTGCTATTGCAAAGAGTTTTATGATGGCAGTTATACCGGAGAATACGGCACAACGGACGAAACTGCAATAACTGTTACTTATAAAGATGGCAGCAAGAAAAAATTTGACGGAGATACAGTTACACTTGTTGAAGGCGGTAAGGAATACTATTGGGGTCTTGCCTTCCACTATGAAGACGACGAAGCGTGTATGGACATTCTGGTAGCAGATGAACTTGTGGGTACTGCACCTTGTGAATTGATTTATGCAAGCTATGATGAAAACTTATCTCACCTTATGTACAGAATTAATGACAGAGTTTTCTGGATTAAATCGATGGTGAGAGAGCGATTTGCAGAGATTGCCTATGCAGAGAATGCCTGGGATTATTTTACGGCTGTGCGTGATGCGTTTATTTATGCAGGCGACAGTGTGGTGTATATCTTCAGAGGAGTAATAGAAGAAATAAGATATTTCAGAGCAGCGGTTTGATTTGAATCAGATTAAGCAAAGCCACGGCACCGGATTCCCGATGCCGTGGTTTTTATACCATAATGGTTTTTCAATAAATCGTTATAGAGTGCAGGGGAAACGTTAACAAGTTCGTAACAAAACGTTAATTGACAATTTTTTTCTTATAATATAGAATGAGTTTAAATCAATTTAAAGCTTAAGGAGGATTTGTTGTGAAAAAAAGAATAAAATCTGTTTTCTGCGCATTCCTTGCTCTTGTAATGCTGGTTTCAGCTATGCCTATATTTGCGACAGCAGCAGAGTTGGTTGATAGCGCACCGGAAGACAGTTCTTCTATCGGTCAGGCACGGCTTGGAGACAATTCCATTGCTTATGTTGGAGACAGATTTTCGGATATTTGTGTTGATTTTGATGTTGAGAAAAGCGGCTATTACTGCATAACAACTCAATTTAATGAAAACGGCAGAGAGATATTCATAGATTCTGTTTGGCTGGAAGATTCTCGTGTAACAGAGTATGATAGAATATACAGCGATGCCGGCGGAAAGGGAACAGACAAATATATATTTAAAACCGAGCAGGGCGAAGCGCAATTTTTAATAGATCCGTATGATGATATAGACGGATATGTAAATTTTAAAATTGAATATATGGGAAGCGAAGTTACCGATATAGGTTTGCTTAACGGAACTGAAAAGAATAATCTTTTAGAGTGCGATTTTTCTCACGAAGGTGAATACGGAACAAGGTTTACATACGAGTTTTACTGTGATTTTTATATAATGTTTGACAGTGTAAACAGGTTTGAGTTTGATGATTGCACTTTGAAAGTATATTCTGACAAAAAGTTAGAGGCAGGAGAAAACAATATAGCATTATCTTTTTTTGGATTTGAAAAAGAAACAACCGTAACTGTGTGTGAACTATCGGATTTAATTGAAAAGGTTGAACTTGAGGGCAAAGAAAAAGGAGCAAGTATAATTTACTATACTGGTAGGATATATGGAGATTATAAGGGAATAGAAAACACAAATCTTGTTGTCACTTATAGCGACGGCACAAAGGCAACTTTTTCACCCGATGAAAAACTGACTGTGACACCCGAAGGAAACAGAAAATACAGATGGTATATCGAAATTGATTACGATATTCTGCTTATTTTTATCGAAACATATTACTTGATTGAAAGAGTCCCGTGTGAAATAAGGGAAGCAACCCGCGAGGAGAATCTTGAGTACTATAAAGAGAATGTCGGAAATTATATCGAAAGTGCAAAAAGACAAATTTACAGGGAGTTTGACAGATTGTTTGTTTTTGCCTATACACCGTGGGATTACTATACCGACCTTCGCGATGCGTTAATCGGTGCAGGGGATATTGTTGCTGTTACCGTCAACATGTTTGTGGAAGATACAATGAAGCTTCTTGCAACACTCTGATTTTTATAAACAAAATTCAATCACGGCATCGGTTACTCGATGCCGTGATTTTTTATAGCAGTATTTTATTTGTAAAGAGTCATTTCAAAGGATTTATCCTCAATTATTCTGCTCATCCATTCGCCCTCGATTTTCCAGCCGTTGAGAAGCAAAACGGTGCATTCAAGCTCTTCAGGGAAGTCACATTTAAGGTTGATTTTGTCCCCCTCGCGTTTCCATTCCGCGGTGATTCTGCCATAGGGCGAATCAAAGTGAGCCTTTGCAAAGTCAAGTGTATCAATAAATGCGGGGCGCAGAGTGAATTCACGGTGATTATCGCCGTTGGGATTGTACTTTATACCCGCAACGCTTGTGATAAACCAGTTTGAAATATCACCCATAAAGTGATGGTTGAGGGAGTTGATTTTGCGTCCGTGCAGGAAATCCTCGGGCAGTGCAGTAAGACCTTCCTCAAGGAAATAACCGTATGAGGGCCAATCCCTGCGGCAAATCATTTTATATGCAAGGTCAGCCTTGCCGAAATCTGAAAGCACGTGGAAGAGGCAGCGTGAGCCGAGCAGACCGAAATCAATATGCTCGTCACTCTCTTTAATTATCTCAAGCAGCACGTCGAATGCGGCGGTCTTTTCGCCCGGTTCAAAAACGTCGTAGAAGATAGCCATTGCCTGTGAGGTCTGGCATCTTGTGTCAGCGGTCATTGTGTTGAGGTCAATAAAATATTTCCTTACGCAAGCCTTGATATCCTCATAAAGACCCAAAGCAAAATCCTTCTGGAGCTTCATTGAGAGCACGTCGAAAATGAATGCAGCCATCCTGGCAATGCTCATGATTATAACACTGTCGGTGTATTCACGGGTGGGCTTGAGCCTGCCTGCTACGGGGCACCAGTCGCTCAGACCGAGGGAAACGGTGCCTCTCTTTGTGCGGTTGAGGGAAATGTAGTTGAGGTAACGCAGGATTGCGGTTGCGTTTTCTTCAAGAATCTGAGTGTTACCCGTGTAAATATAGGTGTAATAGGGCAGATAGGTGAGCACGGCATCCCATGCAGGGCCGTTACCCCATTCGTAGCCCCAGGTGCCTGTGGGGATTATTCCGGGCAGCTGACCGCTTTCAAGCATAGCGGCCCTTATATTCCTGAGCCATTCGATATAGCTCTTTTCGGGTGTGAAGTTGAGAAGCATCTGCTCTGCGGATACAGCAGCATCGCCCGTCCAGCCGTTTTTCTCTCTGTGAGGGCAATCGGTGGGAAAGTAGAAGAAGTTGGAAAGGTCGGAAATTCTGACCATTTCCTGCAGAGTGTTGGCTGTTTCGTCGGAGCATTCAAACGAGCCTCTTTCTCTCAAATCGGAGTTGCATACAACGTAGGTGAGCAAATCTTCCGTTGCCTGACCCTCTTCAAGACCTATTACTGCGCAGTAACGGAAGCCGTGATAGGTGAAAACGGGGGTGAAGATTTCTTCCTCGCCGCCCTTGCAGATGTAAACGTCTCTCTGAGCGTAGCCGTCGGGATAAAAATCGATGTTTGCATAGTAGACCTTGCCGTCATCGTCAATATGCTCCGCAAACTGAAGCTCGATTTTCTGCCCTGCCTTGCCGTTGATTTTAAGGCGGCAATATCCCGTCTTATTTACGCCGAAGTCATAAAGAACACACTTTGTTTCATCGGGAAGCTCCTGAGGCACGATGTCCTTTACCTGATGGGAGGGATAGAAAGGCGCAAGCTCGGCCTCACGGATTGAAACGGGGGCAATTTCTTCGCCTGTTTCAACAACGGGGTCAGCTTCGCAGAGCCTGAATTCTCCTCTGGGCTTTTCGCAGATTACGGAATCCTGCCACGTGCTGTCGTCAAAATCGGGAAGAAGCCAGCCGTCGATTTCTTTTCTTGCATCATAGCGTACGCCTGAGCGCAAATCGTCAAAGTAAAGGGGCGAGCGAGCAGTCTTAACGCTTTCGTCAGCTTCAATGCTGAAAGCTTCGCCGTTTACGGTGTATTCAATGCAAAAAGCAAGCCTTGGCGCACCTCTGAAACGGGCCTTTTCAAAATCCCACACAGCACCGCCGGGAGCATTCTGCATACCGTTGCCAAGCTGAAAAGCTACGGTGTTTTTGCCTGCTGTGAGAAGCTCTGCAATATCGTAATTATCAAAATAAACTATATGGTCGGGGTTTGAAATATAGGGGGCGATAAGACCCTTGGTGATTTCCGTGCCGTTTATCCAGATGCGGTAAAAACCGAGGCCGCTTACAGTGATTTCACATTTTTCCGGTGTACTTTCAAAAGTGATGTTTTTCCTGAAATACGGAGCGGCTACGAATTTTTCGTAGGAAGTGTATTCGGATGAAGCATAAATAAATGCTGATGAAAATTTCATGGTAAATCCTCCTGTGCGTTTTAAATAATCCTATCACTTTTTTGAGCTTAAGGCAACCTTTGACGGGCAGATTTTTTAAAGTAAAACGGCTTTTTGTTGACTTTTTTTTACAGCAGTGTTATCGTAATACTACAATAAAGAAATAAGGAGAAGAGAAAATGAAAAAACTGTTTTGCATTGCACTGGCTGTTCTTATGCTTTTGTCAAGTGTATCCGTTATGGCAGGTGCCGTAAAGATTGAGGACGGTCTTGATGCGCTTAAGGCTCAGTTTACGGCAGGCGAAGGTCCCAAGGCAGGAGAGTACAGTGTAGATTACAGGTATTATTCCCCCGTTAAAGGTTCGGAAAGTAAAAAATACCCTCTCGTTATCTGGCTTCACGGCATGGGTGACGGAAGCGAAGAGGGCGCTCAGGTGGCAAAAAGTGAGATAGCTTACTGGGCAAGCGAAGAATTTCAGGCACGCTTTGAGCCTGCAGGCGGAGCGTTTATTTTTGCGCCCCGTTCAAGAGAGGAGAATTCCGTATTCTGGGGTGACAAGATGCTTGAGCCTCTCATGGCTGCGGTTAACGATTTTATATCAAAGAACAGTGCAAATATTGACGTTACAAGGATTTACATGGGCGGTTACTCAATGGGCGGAAAAATGACCCTTGAAACAGCCGTTGCATTCCCTGAAATGTTTGCGGCAATCTTCCCGATTTGTCCTGCGTGGGTGCCTGATGAAAGCACCGCGGCGCTTATTGCCGATATTCCCGTATGGATTACTTCAAGCACAAGAGATCCTCTGGTGAATTATCATTTTGCCGTTACCCCTGCGTGGAACAATATAGTAAAAACAAATGAACGTCTTGAGGATTGCAGATTCTCAACTCTTACCAAGGTCTGCTATGCAAACGGTAAAAAGACTCCCAGCAGCCACCACGCATGGTTTGCGGTAAATTATGATATGTTTACCGTTGATAACGGCGCATATCACTATATGAACACCGTAAACGGCGCAGGTGAAGAGGTGACTCTTTCTTATCCCGACGGAATGATTTCATGGCTTTCTCAGTTTACTTCGGATTATGACGGCACACCGTGCACCGGCATGGGCAATATAAACGGCGAAATTGATACGGGTACACTCTTTACCTTTGAGCCTGTATGGGATTTCTTCAGAAGTATTTTTGACAAGATATTCTCTGCTTTCGGTTTAGATATTTTCAAGGTGAAAAAATGAAAAAATATTCCTACGCATTTGTACTTGCAAGCGGAATCCTCTGGGGAATGATTGGCGTTTTTGTAAACAATCTGCTCGCTTCAGGATTTACAAGAATGCAGATAACGGTTATCCGCATGGCGGTTGCCACGGCAGTCCTCGGCATATATATGCTTTTGCGCGAGAAAAAGGATTTTAAAATCAGACTTCGAGATTTGTGGTGCTTTCTCGGCACGGGGCTTGCAAGTATACTCCTTCTCAACGTTACGTATTTTTATTCTATTGAACAAAACGGGATGTCCGTGGCGGCTGTGTTGCTTTACACTTCTCCCGTATTTGTAATGCTGATGTCAGCCGTACTGTTCAAAGAAAAGCTTACCGCAAAAAAGATTGCGGTGTTGCCGCTCGTGATTGCAGGCTGTGTGCTTGTTACCGGGCTTGCGGAGAGTTTTTCGGGCGCAACGGTTAATACCGTCGGTATTCTTATGGGTATCGCTTCGGGATTTGCCTATGCGCTTTACAGCATTTTCGGCAGATATGCGCTTGATAAAGGCTATTCATGCTATACTATTTCCTTTTATTCATTTGCCTTTTCTGCGGCGGCCGCAATTCCTTTTTCAGGTTTTTCGGCAAATCTCCATTTATTTGCGGATGCAAAGAATATTCTGTTTTCTCTCGGGCTCGGGATTATCAGCTGTGTGCTTCCTTACATTTTTTATACCAAAGGTCTTGAGGGCACGGAAAACAGCAAGGCGGCGGTTATCGCAACCGTTGAGCCTGTAACGGCGGCAGTTGTCGGAATTCTTCTTTTTAAAGAGAGTATTACGGCGGCTAAGCTTGCGGGCATGGTTTTAATTCTTCTGGGAATAGTGATGCTGAATATCAATTTTTCCAAAAAATCCAAACAGATATGAAAAATCCCCTTGATGTACTTACTGCACATCAAGGGGAAATTTGTTGTTTGTTTAAGCAACGGTTGTAGCTGCTACGGGGATTTTGATGTCATAATCAGGCAGCCAGGTTCCCTTTGCAAAGTCTCTTGCTCTGAAGATGATTTCATCATCATAAACCTCAACCATGTAGCCGATGCCTGCATCGTTGTAAGAACCGTCCTTATTCTCAATGCAGAGAGAGGGGAGGTTTACAAGATGAGCCTTGCCCTTGGTTTCGTATGTGTACTCGCCGAGACCGGTATGAAGATGACCGGTAATGAACACAACGTTATCATACTTGGTGATGATTGCTTCAACAGCGTCGCTCTGGTCGCCGATGTGTCCTGCACCTTCATTATTGCCGCTGCCCCAGGTAGTGGGAAGACCGTGTGTAAGTTTAAGAGGCTGATGAGTAATAACGAATACAGGTTTGCCGTTTTCGCCTGCGATTTCATTCTCAAGCCATTCAAGTTTAGCATCGGTAAAGTAAGCTTCTTCAAAAGTTGCTTTGTCAGAACCGAGAACGATGAATTTATATCCGTTGATAACTTCGGAAAAGCTGAGATTTTTCATAGATTCATCTTCGTTAAGGGCGTTTGCGAATGAGGTGAAGCGATTAACACACTGTGAATAGCTTCTGAGTCTTATGTCGTGATTGCCTGATGCGCAGATGTAACGGGCATCAAGACCTGAAAGCTCGTCGTAAACAAGCTGATATTCTTCAGCAAGGCCGTTTTCAGCAATGTCGCCTGCAAGAAGAACTGCATCAATGTCGCACTCGCTTGCGTGCAAGTCATCGCTTGCAGCCTGGAGAACGGGGTATCTGCCAAACATATAGTTTGAAATCTGAGGGTCGGCAAGAGCAGCAAAAACAACGTTAGCGCCGTCACGGCTGGTATTGATGGGGTTTTCGGTTGAGGGTGCTGTGTATCCGCCTGAGGTTGAATAGATAATGGAAATGATAAATGCGAACAGACGGAAGAAGAATTGTTGAACAGCTGTGGTAAGAAGCAATGCGAGGACCTCCTTAAAAAATTTTTTAATGATTTTAAATAAACTGCCTTAAGCAGAATTATTTCGTATTCTGACCGAAACGCTTGATTTTCTGAGTGGTTGTTTTTTCAAGCGCGGCGGAAAGTACTTCAAACGCTTTTATGTTTTTGTACTTGGGGATTTTTTTGTTTACGCTTTTAACGGTATCCTGAATGGCGGAGCGGACTTCGTCATCGTTGGGATGGCGGCCGAATTTTTCCTTAAGATAATCAATGTTCGGGAAGATTTTGGCCTTAACGTTGGTGGTGCCGTTGTCTTCAAAGCCGTAAACAAGAACTTCGCTGATTTCGGGGAACTTTGAAAGTCTTGTTTCAAGCTCCTCGGGGTAGATGTTTTTGCCGTTCTCGGTAACTATAACGTTCTTGATTCTGCCCTTGATGAAAAGGTCACCGTTTTCATCAAATTTGCCGAGGTCGCCGGTGTGGAACCAACCGTCCTTGAGCACGGCGGCAGTGGATTCCTCGTCGTTGTAGTAGCCGAGCATGATGTTTTCGCCCTTTGCGATGATTTCACCTACGCCCTCATCGTTGGGATTTTCAATCTTAAGCTCAACGTCGGGAATAGCAACGCCCGTTGAACGGGGATTGAAATGGAAATCGTTATTGGCGGCAAGAAGGGGAGAGCACTCGGTAAGTCCGTAGCCCTGAAGCGTTCTGATTCCCAGCGCCATAAAATCTTCAACAAGAGTGCAGTCAAGGTCTGCCGCACCAACAATGAAAAGGCGGATTTTGCCGCCGAGGGATTTCATTACCTTACCGCAGATGACCTTGCGGATGAGGAACGGAGTTTTCTCAAGAGCTTCACTCAGCGAGTAATTCTCAAAATTGCTGCGGTATTTTTCGGGGCAATCCTTTATAATTGCGGCCTTGATTCTTTTGTTGAGTACCTTGAGCAATGCAGGCACAACAACGAGTGCCGTGGGAGAATATTCGGTAAGATTCTTTGCAACCTTCGTAACACCTTCGCAGTATGAAATGCAGCAGCCTTTGGACAAAACAAGCAGGCAGTCAAGCGTGCATTCATAGGTGTGGTGAAGGGGGAGAATGGAAAGAACGGAATCATCGGGCTTTATTTTTACCATTTTCAAGGTAGAGTGGATGTTTGCGCAGACGTTGCTTTGTGAAAGGCATACGCCTTTTGAGTTGCCTGTTGTGCCAGAGGTGAAAATGAGAATGCTCATTGCCTTGGGGTCGATGGGTAACGTGTCAACAACGGAATAATCAGCGCCGGACATACTTTTGCAAATACTTTCAAGGTCGGCAAAGTCAATGTATTCCATTTTTCTTTTAACTACGGGTTTCAGGGCACTGATTCTTGAAGAATCGGTGCAAATAACACTGCTATAGGAAGAATCCAGAAAATCGTTTACGTCATCTGCGCCGAGTTCTTTATCAATAGGAACGGCAACGCCGACGGTTGCGGCGCCGAGATAGCTGAGAACCCATTCAAAGCAGTTGCTGCCGGAAACGGCGATTCTTTTGCCGCCGAAGCCGTTTTTAAGAAGGTAAGCACAAAAGCGGTAATAATAATCCCTGAGTTGCGTGTAGGTAATTTCCCTGTATTTTCCTTCGGATATTTTCAGCTTAAAAGCGATTCTCTTCGGATAGAGGTTTGCGGAGTTGTTAATGAGGTCTCTGTAGTCGCGCAGTCTTTTTTCGTTATAATATTGCGGCATGCGTCATCCTCCGAAAAATTATATTAAGCATTTTAATATTACAAACATAAACACAAATACTATAACATTATTAATATGATTTTTCAATTAAAAATGGAAACTTTGTAGGATTTAGAAAAAAAGTAGCTGAAAACGCACGGTTTTTAGTTGATTTTTTTGCGGTGTTATAAAGGGTCTGCAAATAAAAACTCCCGATTCCGTTTGAGAAATCGGGAGAATTTTTGGTCATACAAGAGGAACGCTGAATTCGTGGAATGCATACCATCTTGAAACAAGGAATCTTCTTGCACGAAGCACAACCTCATCCTCGTAAACCTCGAGGTGGAAGCCCATGCCGTTCCAGGGGATGCCGTAGCGGTTTACAAGCAGATATGTGGGCAGATTGATGTAGGTTACGCCGTTTCTTGTTTCAACGCAACTGAAGCCGAATGCGTTCTGAACGAGGGCGCCGTTGATGCCCGTATGAACGTGACCGCTGATAAAGAAAACGTTGTTGTATTTTTCCATAATATCAACTATGGGTTGGCTGTATTCTTCAAGGGAGCCTTCTTCCCATACCTGCATCTGGCCGTTAACACCTTCAACGGGGATGTGGCAAACTACGAATGCAGGCTTACCTTCGGCGGTAGCTCTTGCAAGCTCAGTGTCAAGGAATTGGAGCTGGTCCTCGTAAATGTCATAATGGTCCCAGTTGTCATCACCCTGGTCGCCGAGAACGATGAAGGTGTAGCCTTTTACGTCAAGGCTGTAATAAATATTCTCATTCTCAGAGCCGGTGTAATCGTTGTAATGCTTTATGTTCCATTCGCGTGCTTCAGCGTTTGTGAAGCCTTCAACGTGACCGATATCGTGGTTGCCGTGAGCGATTACCCAGCTGTCTGCAGGGCTGTGCTCCTTGAGAATTTCATAGAAAGCGATGAGAGATTCTTCATCTGCGTAGTTTGTAAGGTCACCTGCAACTATAACTGCATCAAGGGGAGTATCGCATCTTTTCATGTCTTCTAATCCCGCTGCGAGCATTTCCTGACCGCAGGGGAGAGATGCATCAATGTGAACGTCGGAAATCATTGCTGCGTTGAGGAGAAGCTCATCCTCGTTTTTGGGTGAATAATCAACAAAGGGAATAAGCGTGTAAATGAGGGACATCAGAAAAGCAAGCACCTGAGTAAAAGCAGAAGTCATGGCATTAATTCCTTTCTTTTATTGTCATGTTGTAATATTAAAAGTATACACAAAAAAATTCTTAAAGGCAAGAGATTTATAAAAAATAATTATTGAGTTGACATCAATAAAAGTGATTTGTATAATTAAACAGGAATATTCAGCAGGAGGTTATATTTATGCTTGAAAACTCAAAGTTTTTAATAAACACTTCCACGTCTTTCAGCAGGGAGCATCCGTGGGAAAATATGAAGTTCAATAACCGCAAATTCGATTTACCCTCTCTGGGCGGAATTGCGTGTTTCCGCAAGGTTTTTAATATAGACAAGCCTGTAAAGGAGGCAAGCATCACCGCTACGGCGCTCGGCGTTTTTGAAGTTTACGTAAACGGAAAAAGAGTAGGCGGCAAGGACGGATTTGACGAACTCAAGCCCGGATGGACTGATTATAAATCCAGAGTTTTTGCATTTACATACGATATAAGCGAATATCTTGTTGAAGGTGAGAATACCGTTATAGGCGAGGTTTCATCAGGCTGGTACAGCGGAAGAATCTCTTTTGGTCTTTACGGCTTCAAGCATACCGCTTTCCGTGCGGAGCTTGATATAACTCTCGATGGCGGTGAAAAACTCGGCGTAAATACCGATGAAAGCTGGCAGACCGCCATTAACGGTCCTTATCTCAATGCGTCAATCTGGGACGGTGTGCTGTATGACGCAAGGATTGACAGAAACTTTGCCGATTGGAAGCCGGCAGTTGTTTACGAGGATTACGAGGGCGAAATCACCGAGCCTCAGGGTCCTCCCATCAAGGTTAGAGAGCATCTTGAAAGAACACCTCGCAAGGCCGTTATATATGAAGGAACAAAGCGTAATTTCACTACCTACGGTGAAATCAATACCGTTTCCAAAAAAGCAAGTGACGGCTGTGAAAAGGGCTTGTTGAAAAAAGGACAGGCTCTTGTGCTTGATCTTAAGCAGAATATGGTTGGCAGACCTTACATCAGAGTAAAGGCCGGCAAGGGAACAAGAATTAACATTTACGTTGGCGAATTTCTTAACGACAGCGGCAAAAAGAGCAGAGGAAACGATTATGCCAAGGGCAGCGTTTACATCAAGAATTACCGCTCCGCAATGGCAAGATGCATTTATATTGCAACGGACGGTGAGCAGAGTTTTGCTCCGTGCCACACCTTCTACGGCTTCAGATATCTTGAAATCAGCGCAGATGCCGATATTGAAATCCTTGAAGTAAAGGGTCAGGTAATCGGCAGCGATAACCGTGAAACGGGTACGTTCACTTGCTCGCATGAAAAGGTAAACCGCTTCTTCTCCAACGTCGTATGGGGTCTGAGGGGCAACTACCTGAGCATTCCTACCGATTGCCCTCAGCGTGACGAGCGTCTTGGCTGGACGGGCGATGCACAGATGTTCTTCAATGCAGGCAGTTATATTGCTGATACGGAAGAATTCTTCAGAAAGTGGCTCAGAGATATGCGTGACTGCCAGAATCCTGAGGGCGGCTACTGTGATACAATTCCCAACGTGCTTGTAAATGAGGGCAATTACGGCAACGCTGCATGGGGCGATGCAGGTGTTATAATTCCTTACCAGATGTATCTGAAATACGGCAATCCTGCGGTTATAGAGGAATGCTATGAATCTATGGAAAAATACCTCGCTTACCTCAAAAGCAAGAATCCCGAAGGACCCAACCCCGGTTACTGTGACTGGCTCTGCTATGAAAAAACTGACGGCAGATATATTGCCGATGCTTATTATGCAAACAGTCTTGACCTTATGGCAAAAATGTCTGCAATAATCGGCAAGGAGGACAGGAGCAAATACTATGCCTGTGAGCACGCAAGAATAAAGAAAGCATTTATTGATAAGTATATTGACGGCAAAAACAGCCTCAAGGAAAAAACACAGACCGCTTATCTGCTTGCGTTTGCGTTTGATTTACTTCCCGAAGAGCTCAGGGAAGCTCATATTCTCAAGCTCAGAAAGAAGATTGAGGATAATGATTATACCCTTTCCACAGGCTTTGTAGGCACCTGCCTTCTCAATCAGACTCTTGATAAACTCGGCCTTGAGGATTTGTGCTATTCGCTCCTGCTTCAGGAGAAAGATCCCTCGTGGCTTTACAGTGTAAATCAGGGCGCTACCACCGTATGGGAGCGCTGGAATTCATACACAATTGAAAAGGGCTTCGGCGACGTTGGCATGAACTCCTTCAACCATTACGCATACGGCGCTGTTGCTCAGTGGCTGTTTGAAAAGGTTGCAGGTATTGCAACGGATGTAAACTATCCCGGCTTTGCAAGGATTATCCTTGAACCCAAGCCTGATATGAGAAAGAATCCGCCCTGCAATCAGGAGCGTATCACCTTTGCCAACGCTTCTTACGATTCAAGGGCAGGTATGATTAAATCAGGCTGGAAAGCAGAAAACGGCGGATTTGTATACGATTTCGAAATCCCTGAGGGTGTTGAAGCTCAGGTTATCCTTTTCAAAACGGCATCGGGCGTTACCGTAAACGGAGAAGCTGCGGATGCCGCAACCGTAAACGGCAAGTGGAATTTTGTTCTTAAAGGCGGAAAATATACCGTAAAGGCATAACGAACGAAGACGGAGTGCGTATGGATTACAAAGTTTCTGCCAAAATTAACATGATGAATTGATCAAAGCTTTTTAAGGAGTAATTATGTCACTCAATGATACACCCTCTGCAAACAGAACACATATCGGCTTTTTCGGCATGAGAAATGCAGGCAAATCGAGCCTCGTCAATGCCGTAACGGGTCAGGAAATGTCCGTGGTTTCCGACACGAAGGGAACCACAACCGACCCCGTTTACAAGGCTATGGAGTTGCTCGGATTGGGCCCTGTTATGATTATAGACACCCCCGGCTTTGACGATGTGGGCGAGCTGGGTGCGCTCAGGGTGGAAAGAACTCTGCGTGTGCTTTCAAAAACAGATATCGCCGTGCTTGTGGCGGATGCTTCAAAACCTCTGAGTAAGGAGGATGAGGAGCTTATAGATTTGTTCAGAAGCAAGGGTGTAAATTATATTATTGCTTATAATAAGGCTGATACCGTTGAAAGCCACGCCGCAGCAAAGGAGAACGAAATCTATGTCAGCGCGCTTAAAAATGACGGCATAGGCCGCTTGCGTGAAAAGATTGCATTCCTTGCAAAAAAAGAAGATACGGATTTGCATCTTGTGGGCGATTTGTTAAAGCCTGACGATATAGCGGTGCTTGTAACGCCCATTGATGAGGCGGCGCCAAAGGGCAGGCTGATACTTCCCCAGCAGCAGACTATAAGGGATATACTTGATGCAGGCGCTCAGGCACTTGTTGTTAAAGAGGACGGGCTTACCGCTGCGCTTTCCGCTCTTGCAAAGAAGCCTGCCATGGTTATCACGGACAGTCAGGTTTTCAGGCTTGTAAGCGAGCTGACACCTGATGATATTCCGCTCACGTCTTTCTCGGTGCTTATGGCAAGGTACAAGGGTTTCCTTGAGCTTGCGGTAAATGGCGTTGCGCAGATAGATAAGCTTAAAGACGGCGATACGGTGCTTATCTCCGAGGGCTGCACGCATCACAGGCAGTGCGGAGATATCGGCAGCGTAAAGCTTCCTGCATTGCTTAAAAAGTATACGGGAAAGAGCTTCAATATTGAGCTTTCTTCGGGTGCGGGTTTCCCTCAGGATTTATCCCGTTTTGCTTTGGTTATCCATTGCGGCGGATGTATGCTCAACGCAAGGGAAATGAATTACCGCATGAATCTTGCCGCAGAGCAGGGTGTGCCGATTACTAATTACGGCACGGCGATTGCGTATATGAACGGTATTCTCAAGCGTTCACTAAGCGTATTCCCCGAAGTTAAAAAAATTATCGAATAAATAATGCGCCTCCGACCATTCGGTCGGGGGCGCTGAGTTTATTGAAAGTTAAAATGCAAACATAAATCTGCCGCCGGGTGCAACGTCGCCGTTTACGTAAAAATCCGTGATATCGCCGTCGGTCTGCATATTGTCGGAAAGCTTGAAGTTGAAATGAACTTCATCGCCCTTAGCAAGACCTAAAGCACTTCTTGCAACGCAAACCTGCATTACGTTGTCTTTTACCGCATACTGAGCGGTGCCGGTTTCTTCAAAGCTCCAACCGCCGCAGGATTTTTCAACTTTCAAGCAAGATGCGTCTGCGTTATCGCGGTTTATGATGTATTCAAAGCCCTCCCAGTTTGCACTGTTGCCTGTGGAATCGGTGTCAATAAGAATTCTCATCCACGCTGGGTCGGTATATGCGGTGATGTCGTCAACCGTTTCTATTCTGAAATAAACATTCTCACTGTTGTAAGTAACCTTAACGCTTCGGAAATCGTTACGCATAGTGTTGTTTTCGTAATGAAGCCCTACCCAGCCGTCAGCATTGCGGCTGCGTGTGCTTCCCGTGTAGTGGAAGTATTCGTTTGTAACCGAATCCCATTGACTGTCCTCGCCGTTTATGTCAACTGTCTGACCTCCTGATGTTGTCTGCGGTTTGCTTATTCCCTTGAATCTGCGGATATTTGCGCAAAGCTGATAGTAATAATGATCCTTCATTATACCTGCCGAGGGTTCGATATCACGGCTGTATTCATCGCAGAACTGGTCAGGGAATGCATTTTCTGTTCCCTGCCAGGTATCGTGCCTTCCTGCAATCCATTCATTCCAGCCTGTAACAAAAATGAAATCAGGGTTGCATTTTATTGCGTAATCCCATTGCTGCTGGAAATTAAGACCGTAAAGCATAGCGTTTTCGGTTGAGGAATCAACCGTCACTGTTTCGGTTCCTTTTTTGTAAGAGTAAGAATATTTACCGTGGGTGAAGCTTCTGCCCTGAACGTTGCCGCCGTTATTCATAGCCACAAGCTTGCCGTCAGCGGCATTCTGTGCAACGGAAACACACATCTGCTCAGGTTTTCCGAAAAGGGATTTACTGTACTTTGCCTGCGGATAATCGCTACACCATCCCCATTTTTTATCAATTATTGAATAATCGTCGTCAAAGTAGGAGGGGCTGTTTTCTCTGAAGGTGAAAAAGTCAAGAATTTCCTTTTCTTCGGGTAAGGATTTATCAAGAGCACCGGGATGAGCCATAATAAGCGGTTTTCCGTCCCACATAAACCACAGATGTCTGTATCTTCCCTTTGAATACACGTTTTCGTATAGGTCGTGCAGGGATTTGTTTGCATCTTCTGAATCGTTAAAGGGGAGCATAAATGCAATCTGAGGCACTTTTACGCCCTCTTTGATTGCTTCGTCAAATACCTTGAAAAGCACCTCGTATGCAGGCTGCCAGGTGTAGTTGCCGTTTGTGCAGTCAAATATTATAACGTCAACGCCTGCGTCGGCAATCAGCTCAGCGTGTTTTCTTACAACGTACTCGTCAAGATTCTGATAATATCCGTAAAGCGGCTCATTCCAATGGTAGGGCTTACCGCTCGGTGTGTTTTTCCATACGGGATGCGAAAAATCACGCACCGCTTCGGGGGCTTTCTTGAGTGTTTCGGTTACGTTGTCAGCCTCAAAATCCGAAGCGAAATTATAATGCCACGTCCAGTAAAACAGACCAACAAATTTTCCCTTGTCTTTTTCTCCGACATCTTCATAATCGGGCAGATTTCTGCCGAGTCCGTCAACAGCGACCCAGGTGTCCGGCTTAACATCGCCATACGTGTTTTCGTTTATATTCCGGGTGCCGAAAAGAAAAATGTTAATTGCTGACGGCAGCATAAATATGGCGGTAAAAACCGAAATTATTGCTTTTAATATTGCAGCCATAAGCGGCGCCTCCCGTACTCTGTATTTCTTTAATTATAAAATCAAATTTTTCTTATGTCAACTTGTATAAAAACAACCCTGCCTGAAAAATCAGACAGGGTTATGAAGATTAATACTTTTTGGGAATCTGAAGGGAAATAAGAACTGCCTCATAGATGTAAAGGAAGAATGCTCTTATCTGTTCAGCAGTTGAGTATTCGCTTGCGCTGTAAATGAAACGGTAATTTGCAAGTGCGTTGTTTTCAACGTCAAAGATTTCACGCCAGAAAATAAGCTCGGTTTCGTAATTCCAGAGGTCGTTTTCATCAAGGTCGATTACTCTTGCGCCTCTTGAGTTGTCACCGTATGAGTGGAAGCCTGCACCGGGAGTATTAACAAGGTCAATGCCCTTGTGCTCAACTTCGTAGGTGTTTGTATGGTCGTGACCAAAGAACATTGCAAGCACGTCGCCCTGATTTACCATAGCGTCAAACTGGCCGTTTGAATAGTTGGGAGGGCAGGGGTCTTCTCCGAGTACGCCTGTAGCGCTTTCGGGGAGAGTATAACCGGTTTCGGTCTTTACAAGAGCATCATAAATCTCAGGTACAACGATATGCTGGAAAACAAGTGAAGGAACGGGTTTTCCGCCGTTTGCAGCCTTGAGTTCGTTTGAGGTTTTTACGTACCAGTCAATCTGATCCTTATGTACGCAGGCGTAGCCCTCAAGGTCGTTTTCGCAGTAGTTGTCTTTCTTATCGCTTTCATTGTAAGTAAGGGAGTCAATAAGCCAGAGGTTAAAAGCAACCTTGTCGCTGTCAGAAGCGTAGATGGGAAGGTTGTAGTTGCCGCAGCCTGTAAGGTCTTCGCCGGCACAGCCGATGAAGCAATCGTAGCTTTCGTACATTTTCATCATGTCTTCTTTTGTAGCGGCGCCTTCGCTGTCATGATTTCCGAAAACAGCGGCAACGGGAATGCTGTATTCTTCAAAAATGCTCATGAACTGGTCGATTGACATACGGGTAAGGGGCTTGATAATGCCTGCACCGCCCGTGATATTGTCGCCGCCGAGAACAATAAGGTCAGGCTGAGCTTTTTCGATTGAGGCATGGATAAAATCTTTGGTAGCATTCATCATGTAGAAAATATCCTGGAAGTCGGCAAAGTGAAGAATCCTGAATTTGCCGTCGTCGCCGAACTTCAGTTTTGTTGTGTTTTCAGCGTGTGCAGGCATAATTACACAGCTGATAAGCATAACTGCGCAGAGTAACAGAGAAATAAATTTTTTCAAAGCAGAACTCCTCCTGAATAATTATAATGTAACAATTATACCACGAATGTATTAATTTTCAAGGATAATATTAAAAAAATAACGCTTGACACAAACGCAAGGATGTGACATATTTAAAATCAGAAAAACTATCGTAGAGGTGTTGTATGAACTCTTTAATCGCACGTATCGTTTCATTTTTTACAGCGGCGGCAACTTTTGTTATGGGAATAGGAAGCAGCTATACCTTCAGCATTGACGCTTCGCAAAAGGGTGAAACTCTTGTAAATCCCGTAAGTAATGTAAATATATGGGATATGAACACGGATTCTCAATTTACAGACCCCGAAATCAACAGTGAGTATAATGTTTTTGAGTTCGTAGATTACGTCCAGCTCATGCAGTGCACGGGCGGCAATGCTTCAAGGGATTTGTTCAAAGACCCTCTTGATAAAACCGTGCTTGACGATTACGATTTTACCAGACTTGTTGAGAATTGCAGAGGGATTATTGAAATCGGCGCAAAGCCTCATCTTAAGCTCGGAAGCGTGCCGCTTAAGTACTCGGCGGCTGCAAGCGAGGATGAGTATTTCGGTACAAACGTTTATCCGCCCGATGATTACGATGTGTATTACAATTACATAGCTGCTGTGGCTCAGGCTCTTGTTGACGAATTCGGCGCAGAGGAAGTGCTGAAATGGCGCTTCGGAGTTATGACCGAGTATGAAAATGCGGATTGGTTCAAGGCTGTCAGCGGTGACCCTCAGGAATCTGCCGAGGCATATTTCAAGCTTTACGATTACACCGTTCAGGCGCTTATTGACGTGATAGGTGAGGACGTTTTTGTAGGTGCTCATTCTATGACGGTAAGCGAAGGCTTGTGGGATGAAGCTCTTTTCATTCAGCACTGTGCAAACGGCACTAACTATAAAACGGGCGGGAAATCAAGCAGAATCTGCTTTCTTGCCACATCGTTTTACGATATGCGCCCCGGTGAATACACTCAGGGCAGAACTCTCCCTGAGTGTATAGCTTACCTCAGGGAAACTGCTGAAGCAGCAGGGCTTAAAAATCTTATTATCGGAGTGGATGAGGGCAGGATTCATTCGGGCAACGTCAGCGGCAAGGATGGTGCAGACCTTTTTTCAAGAACCTGCGGCTACACCTATCAGGCGGCTTATGATGCAAGACTTTATAAGCAGCTGCTTGACGAGGGCGGAGATTATCTTTCCTCATGGTATTACCTTTCGGGAGGGCTTTTCAAAGGCAATCCCACCGTCAGTTATCACGTGGCAAGCAAGATTGCCGGTTTTGCAGGTGCGGCGCGGGTTGCCGTTAAAAAAGTAATGAGTGGCTTGCTTTTCCGTACAGAGGCAGACTGCCTTAGCGCTTATGACGACTCAACGGACACTCTTCGCATTATGGCATACAACTTCAGAAACGACGTTGAATACAACAGAAGCATCAATCTTAAATTCAAAATCAACGCTCCTCAGTTTGACGGCAAAAAGGTTAAAATAACGGCATATACCGTCGATGATGACTGTAACTATTTTGATGAATGGGTTGAGGACAGAAAAACGTACGGCATCACAGACGATTGCTTTGCGTGGTCACCCGAAGACCCGTATATTGAGTCCGTCAATACTCTTCATGATGAAGCGGCGAGGGAGATATATTTCACTGAACTTTACGATAAATACAGCGAATGCTCACGCCTTGAGCCCGTTGTGACTGAAGGTGAGGTTACTGACGGTAAGCTTACCGTAAAGGGTAAGCTTGCGGCAAACGGCGTTGTTTTCTATGAGATTACACCTTGTGAGTAAGGGAGTGTTGATATGTGGAAATATAAGCTGTGCCTGGGAACAAGCGGTGCGTTTCCGATATCGCTGTGTGAGCAGGTGAGGCTGTTTCACCGAACGGGCTTTGAAGCGTTTTTTACGGAGTGGCAGCGTGGCGACGATTTAACTGCTCTTGCGGCGCTTTCAAAAGAACTCGGTATGATTTTTCAGTCGGTCCACGCTCCTTTTGGTAAATCGAGGGATATGTGGCACGGCGATGCTGAAAAGGCAAAGCAGGCTGTCAGCGAGCTTGTTGAGTGTGTGGATGAGTGTGCAAAGCAGAGTGTGCCGCTTATGGTAGCTCATGCGTTTATCGGATTTGAGGACCATACTCCAACGGCGCAGGGGCTTGAGAATTACGGAAAGGTAATAGAATACGCACGGGAAAAGGGCGTTAAAATCGCATTTGAGAATACCGAGGGTGAGGAGTATCTTGCGGCGTTGATGAATGAGTTTTCAAGATGCGAAAACGTCGGTTTCTGCTGGGATACGGGGCACGAGATGTGCTATAACCGCTCGCAGGATTTGCTGAGTCTTTACGGCGACAGATTGCTGTGCACTCACATAAACGACAACCTGGGCATACGTGATTCCGACGGCAGAATAACCTATATCGACGATTTACATCTTTTGCCGTTTGACGGTATTGCAGATTGGGATGATATAGCTGCAAGGCTTGATAAATGCGGGTTTGACGGTGTTATGACCTTTGAACTCTCAACCGTATCAAAGCCCGGTCGTCATGAAAACGATATTTACCGTGATATGAAGTTTGATTCTTATATTGCGGAGTGTTATAAGCGTGCCTGCCGTGTGGCGGCAAAGCGCAAAGGTTATAAAAAATAAGGGAGGAAAAATTAATGGCACTTAAAGTCGGAGTTATAGGTAACGGAGGAATCAGCCGTTGCCACGCAAGAGGATATAAGGCGCTGGGTGACAGAGTTGAGATTGTTGCCTGCTGCGATATTGTTGAGGAAAAAGCAAAGGCTTTCGCTGAAGAATTTGACGTAAAGAATTATTACACCGATTGCAAGACGATGCTTGAGGAAAATGAGCTTGACCTTGTAAGCGTCTGCACATGGAACAGCGCCCACGCAGAGTGCACAATAGCTGCACTCAACGCAGGCTGCAACGTAATATGCGAAAAGCCGATGGCTATGAATGCTCAGCAGGCAATCGAAATGAAGGAAGCGGCTGAGAAAAACGGCAAATTGCTTATGGTGGGCTTTGTGCGCCGTCAGGGCAACGATGCCGCCGCCGCAATTGATTTTATAAATAAGGGATACCTCGGTGATATTTATTTTGCAAAGGCAACCTATCTTCGCCGCTGCGGCTTCCCCGGCGGATGGTTCGGCAACAAGAGCCTTTCCGGCGGAGGACCTCTTATCGATCTTGGCGTTCACGTTATTGACCTTACAAGATATATTATGGGTAATCCCAGACCCGTTACCGTTTTCGGCGCAACGTTTGATAAAATCGGCGCAAGAAGTCATATAAAAACTACCGCGTGGGAATCCGAAACGGTAGTGGAGAAGCCTGTTTTTGACGTTGAGGATCTTGCTGTTGCAATGATTCGTTTTGATAACGGAGCGGTTTTACAGGTTGAAACAAGCTTCAATCTTAACACCAAATCCTCAAGCGGTGATATTGAACTGTTCGGCGACAAGGCGGGTCTTACCCTTGAACCCTTTGAACTTCATACCGAGTGCAACGGCAGAATAGCCGATATCTCAATTTCAGGCGATAACGGTTTTGATTTTGACAGGGATTTCAACAGAGAAATCAAAAACTTTGCAGATGCCGTTGAGGGTAAGGCGCAGTGTATTGCCACAGCCGATGACGGTGTAGAGCTTATGAAGATTCTTGATGCGGTATATCTTTCCGCAAAAACAGGAAAATCTGTTGATATAGCAAGATAACTGTTGATTTTTCAGGAAAACTGTTTTATTCTGTAATTAACAACAAGCCAAGGAGGTAATATTATGTTTTGCACAAATTGCGGAGCACAGCAGCCTGAAGGAGCAAAATTCTGCGAATTCTGCGGCACACCCGTAGGAGCGGCTCAGCCCGTTCAGCCTGAGCAACCCGCACAGCCTGCTCCCGAGGTTAATAATCAGCAGCCCCCTCAGCAGCCGCCCGTGTATCAGCAGCCGGTTTACCAGCAGCCCGTGTACGCACAGCCTCAGCCTCCCGTTGAAAGTAAAAACAAGATTGTGGCTCTTCTTCTCTGCTTCTTCCTTGGAGCGTTGGGTATCCACAGATTCTACGTCGGCAAAATCGGCACGGGAGTTATCTGGCTTCTTACGGCAGGTCTGTTCGGCTTTGGCGCATTGATTGATTTTATCATGATTCTTGTAGGTGCATTCAAGGATTCCAACGGAAACAAACTCGCATAAATAAAAGCGTCCGCAAAAGGAAATCTTTTGCGGACATTTTTTATCGGGTGATAATTTTTAATTCTTTGCCGCATTCAGGCAGGTCAACGGTTATACTGCCGTCAGGGGCATCACCGCTGAGGGTGACAATTCTTTGACTTGCGGTGATTTTTATATCAAGGTCAAGCCTTTTAAGCGATGAAAGGGGATACTTTTTCACGGTTATGCGTGCACCGTCGTATATCCACTCGGCAGGGATACCTCTGCCAATTATGATATCTCCGTTCGCTTTTTCACATATTATGGAGTCAAACAGTACCTTTGTGGCGGTTGACTGACCCCAGATATGCTGGCATGACCCTCCGCCGCCTGCGGCATGAGGAATGCTCCACGGCGATTTTTCATCAGGGTAGTCAATGCCTTCCCACCAGGAGAAGGGACCCGACTGCGCCTGTTCAATCATAAACTGATACGCTTTTATTCCGCAGTCACGGTATTTGTCGCCCCTGAGTGCGGCACCGCCGTAGCCTGCGTTATAGGCGCTGCAGAAATATCCGTGCGGATATCCGCCGAAGTTATAGATGCTGTTGCTTATATCTTTTCTGCGTTCAAAGCCGTGGGTGTAGGTTTCGTCGATTAAATCAAGGCTTACTCCGTATTGCTTTGCACCGAAAAGATAGCCGTCCCATGCCCAACGTCCGAAAAGGAACATCGAAGCCCAGTTTGCATCCCTTGGGTCACTTCTCGGGCCTGCCTCGTTAGGCTCGGTAACGGAAATGGGAATATAGTTGATACCGTTGTCGCTCAGCGTTCTTTCAAGCCTTGTATTCAATGCGTTGAGCAGGGAATCGTACTCTTTCTGAGCCCATTGCGCCTCGTCCTCTTCCGAAAGCTTTTCGCATATATAACGGTAACAGCAAAGCCCGGTAAGGGCGGACCAGTTATCAATAGTCCAGTTTCCGTGGGAGTCGATAGCGTTTGTTTTTTTGATTATTGAATCGGGTGTTTCACGGGATTCGGCAACAAAGCGAGCGTTTTCTTTGATATCCCTGAAGTTTTCGCGGATGTAACTTATATCGCCCGTTTTTTGCAGATAAAGGGCAAAAAACCAGCTGTATTTCCAACGTGCATCGGGATACTGGATATTTTTGAGAATGTGCTTTGCATACTCTTTTAAATCCTTGAAATCGCCTACGGTAACAAGAGCAGCGAGAATTCCTATTATGTCGTGGTCGAACACTCTGTCATATCCGTTTTCGCCAACGTGAAGCTCGGTGCCGTCCTTTACAATCATTGTGTAAATATAGCCTGCCTTATAGGCGTTGATGAGCCTCTCGTCAGGGAGATTGGTAATCTCGGCAAGGGGCTCAAGTCTTTTGAGCCAATACTCTTTCATGCTGTTGTAATGCTCGTCAAAGCCGCCGGCAAGGGCGATTTTTTCATTGCTCGGGTAGGGATACTTTTTGCCGAAACGGTCAGCACCCACCGCATAATCCCTTACCACCGTTTTGCCTGCACCCACCGTTTTGGGGCACTCGGTTAACGGTATAAGCATAGAGGAAACCTTTGACAGGTTTTTTTCTTTATCTGAAAGGTTTACCGCAGTTATGCGTGAATACGCTATCACGTAATCGTAAGAATCAACGGTTACTTTGTCAGCAAAATTCTCTACGGTGTATTTTACGCAATCCTTTTCCATTTCACTTACAAAGCATGGCAGGAAGCCTTCTTTGTTGTACCAGTTGATTTTGCCCTCGGGGGCTGAGATGCCGAAGGTTATAAAAGTGTGATTTCTGTCACGCAGAAGATAGCTTCCGTCAATAAAAGCAATGGGTGCATCCTTGTCACCCTCAAAGCCGAAGCAGGCGGTAAGCTCGGGAAAACGCTTGCAGGCATAGCCGCTTTTTCCTATCAGACCTTTTTTGAAAGAAACTCGCAGTTTGTTGGTAAGCTTGAAGTACACTGCGGCAATGTTGGAAAACAGAGGCTTTTTTTCTTTATCGGGCATTTTGATTCCTCCCGTATGTGTGATACTTTTATTTTAAATTCCTGTTATAAAAAAGTCAACAGTATTGATTTTTTAATGCACACTATGATAATATATTTTTAAGAAAGGTGTGATTTTATGAAAGCGGTTTCCAAAATTTTTACAGCCGCGGGTGCCGTTACGGCATTTGCCGCAGTTACGGGTGCGATTGCTTATTGCCACGCCATTATACCCAAAAGAGTACCCAAAACACCTACGGATGAAAAAAGAATAGCACGCATTGATATAAGAAAACGCAATAACGATTATCTGTATTCTCACAACCCTGAGGATCTGGAGCTTGTTACCGACGGACTTAAATTAAGAACGTGGTTTGTGCCTGCAAAGGAGCCTTCAAAACGTTTTGTGATATGCATTCACGGCTATAACTGCAACGGTCCCGATGAGTGCAGCCACCTTTTCGGATTTTATCACGACGTGCTCGGCTATAATTATTTCCTGCCGGACTTAAGAGGTCACGGCAGAAGCGAGGGCAATGCCGTCGGCTTCGGTGCGCTTGACAGTAAGGATATAAAGCTGTGGATTGATTATCTTGTAAACCGCTTCGGTGAGGATATTGAAATTATTATTCACGGCATTTCTATGGGTGCGGCAACGGCTATGCTTGTGAATTCGCAGAATCCCCCGCCGCAGGTAAAGCTTATTATTGAGGATTGCGGCTTTACGAATGCACTTGAAGAAATGATGAGCACGGTAAAGACTGCCGCAGGCTACGGCTTTCCGCTTGTGATGAATCTCGGCAATATTTTCTGCCGCCTTATCGCAGGGTATGACCTTAAGAAGGATGCCGACCCTTTGGGCAAAATGAAGGATGCCGTAAATCCCGTTTTGTTCATTCACGGCAGCGAAGATACTTTCGTGCCCACCTATATGTGCCATGAACTTTACGATGCCTGCCCCACGCCGAAGGATAAGCTGATAGTGGAGGGCGCAATGCACGCTTACAGCTACTATGACGGCAAGGAAGAGTATGAAAAGAAAGTAACGGAATTTATTGATAAACATATTGGTTTGTAAAAAGCGAGCACCGCAGGATTTCCCTGCGGTGCTCTTTTTGTGAAGCAACAATTAAACTGAAGTATTACTGATTAAGCGGCAGACGTACGGTTGCCTTGAATAAATCGCCGTCAATGGTAAGCAACAGCTCGCCGCCCTGTAGTGCGCACAGGTCACGGGCAATGGAAAGTCCGAGTCCGTTGCCGCCGTCCGTCCTTGAGGAGTCGCCTCTTACAAAGCGCTCCGTAAGCTCATCTGCGGTAATGTTGAGGCAATCTCTTGAAATATTTTTTATTTCAAATATGCCGAAGCTTTCATCACGGGAAACGCTGATATAAACCCTTGAAAACGGGGCGGAATACTTGCTTGCGTTTGATAGCAGATTGTCAATAATGCGGTAGGTTTTTTGGCTGTCTGCAAAAACGGTAACCGCTTCTTCGCTGACGTTGAGCTTTACGTCGAGATTTAACTGCTCAAAGCTTTCTGCGCTTTCGCCAACTGCCTGCAGCGTAAGCTCGCAGAGATTGAGCGCCGCCTTGTTGAGATTTATAGTGCCTGCGGAAGCTTTTGAAGCCTCCACAAGGTCCTCGATAAGGCTCTTCAATCTTGCCGATTTTTCGTCGAGTACGTTGAGGTAACCCAGAGCGGTTTCGTCGTTTATATCGCATTTTTTGAGCAGGTCAACGTAGTTTATAACCGCCGTGAGGGGAGTCTTGAGGTCGTGCGAAACGTTGGTGATAAGCTCGGTTTTCATTCGCTCATCCTTGGTTGCGGTTTCTATTGCTCTTTCAAGCTCTTCACGGTTTAGGCGAAGTCCGCTTTCGAGCATTCTGAGGGATTCGTCGCAGCCGATAAGCTCCGCAGGATTGGGCGCTGTATGCTCGCAGGCGCAGCAGATAAGCGTATCAAGCTGCTGAATGTAGCGGAGAACCTTGCGTATAACAAAGAAATTGAATACCGCCGCTGCGGCAAAAATGAACAAGGAAACAACAGTTAATCTCCAGAAGAAAATGCCGCCTGCAAGCAGGAGAACAAGGTTGATTACAAAGTAAACCGCAAGCTGTATTAAGAATTTCTTTTTGAACTGTCGGGGTTTGTATTCAAAAAGTCTCTTTATATCACAGAAGATTTTCTTTACGGGAGTTTTGATTTTACGGAAAATGAAGCTGATGATTCTTACTCCGGTAAAGTGTCCGAACCAGCTTTTTCCTGCACGCTTTATGCGTACGGTTGAGCAAAGCCACTCCATAAAAACAAGAGCGGAAAGAGCAAAGAGCGTGCACGCAATAACGTGGGGCAAGGGTGTGTATTCAAGACCCTCAAGCTGACGGAATATCGGCAGACCGATATATGTTGTGCCGGCTATGAAAGTGCCGAAAAGCAGAGCAAACATCAGCCCCGCGCTTATAATAAGATGAATATCGGTGGGCAGCTTGTCGGTAAACGAAAGTCTGACTCCCTCTTCGTTGTTGCTCAGTCCGCTGCCCTTCGCCGCAAGAATTATGAATATAAGGCAGGCAATAAGGAACAGTACGGCCATAACAAACCAGCTCACGCAGCCGTTGTAGCAATCGTAATCGTTAAAGAAGGTCTGAGCCCTTGTGAGCAGGGTTTCATAGTTTGCAGCGGGTGAGTGATAAATGATAACGTCAATCCCGTTGTTGTCAACAAAGGAGCCCGGGCCGAAATATGAAGAAAGATTACCTGTGTTGAAATACTCGTTTACAACGGAAAATGCAGAATCGGTTATTCCGCTGTATCTGAGCTCTCCGCCGTCATAAATGATGTAAAAGCTGTCATTTTCAACGGTCTGCGCAGTTATTGAAGGGTCAGCGGTAGCAAAGAGGATTTCCAGGGTTGCTCTGTCCCTGAAGCAGCAAAGGATTTCGGGATACTTTCTCAGCCTTGCTTCAGCAGATTTTGCGTAGGTTTTTTCGCTGTCATACCAGAAAATATGCTCATTGTCATATTGAGCTGAAAAGTCTTTTCTTATTTCGCTTTCGGTGTAATTGAAGCTTCCTTCATATAAATAACCGTGAGCGTACTCGCCTGAATTGAGCTGTATTTTGTAATTAAAGTTAAAATTGTCAAAAAACGCTTCGTCCCTTACAAGATGCTCATAGGCAAGGAAATCAAGACCGCTCGAGTTTTCAAGAGCTGTTTTCGCCTCTTTAAGTGCTGCGGAAGCATCAGAGGGGAGGATGATTACGGTTTTGTTGGCTGTTGTTACGGTTTCGGAAGTGGAATAATCTTCTGTAACGGTATTCCCTTCGTTTGCAACGTAAACCTCACTCATCTCTTCAAAGACAGCGGTTGTAACCTCGTCGGAAGGAAACGTTGTGGTTTCGTATTCGCCGGGCAGGGCGTATTCCGTGCCTGCATTGTTTACTGCATACCTGAGCTCATTTTCAATGATTTTTGCTTTTCTTTCAAGGAATTCGTTGGTTGCGGCGTCAACAATCTGAGCCTTGCTGTTGCACCATGCGAGATTGTTTTCTTCAAGCTCATAGGAAGTGATCAGCCTTACTGCGCTGCTCATATATTCGCTCAGGGCACGCACGAAAACGCCGCTTTCGTAAAAGTTGTCGCACCCCTCGGTTATTGACGCAACAGTAGAGCAGACGTAAATTTTTGCTGCTCCGACTGCCGCCGTGCAGGCGCCTGCAAAAGCAAAAATCACCGCAAGGAAAACGCATATTGCTTTAAAAACAGGGCTTTTACTTAATTTTTTCGATTTTGTAGCCAATTCCCCACACCACCTTTAAATATTTCGGGTTCTTAGGGTCGATTTCAATTTTTTCTCTGATTTTTCTGATGTGAACGGTTACCGTTTTGTCGCTGGTATATGACGGCTCATTCCACACCGCCTCGTAAATCTGCGAGGTGGAAAGCACTCTGCCCATGTTCTGCATAAGATGCTCAAGGATTCCGTATTCACGGGCGGTGAGTCTTACGGGGTCGCCGTCAAGGGTTACAAGCTTGCTTTCCGTATCAAGCGAGAGCGAGCCCGTGGTGAGCAGAGTTTCCTTTACCGTCATACTGCCGAGAGAGGTGTAGCGCCTTATCTGTGAGCGCACTCTTGCGGTAAGCTCCAGGGGATTGAAGGGCTTTGTTATGTAATCGTCAGCGCCGAAGTTGAGTCCCGAAATTTTATCGGTATCCTCACTTTTTGCCGAAAGCATAATGATTGGAATATTGTGCTTCTCGCGTATTTTAAGCGTAGCCCCCATTCCGTCAAGAAGCGGCATCATTATGTCAAGCACAATGCAGTGAACCTCGTTTTCGTTAACGAGCTGCACTGCCTCAGCCCCGTTTTGTGCTTTAAGTACCTCATAGCCCTCCAGCTTGAGATACACCTCGATTGAATCGAGGATTGCCTTGTCATCGTCGCAGACGAGTACACGGTACATTTCTTCATCTCCTGTTCGTTGAATATCAGAGAAATATCACCCGATGGCTATATTAAAACACGCCAAAGTAAAGAATCGGGAAGTAAATTTATTAAGAATCGGTAAAGATTCAATTTTATTATACCGCTTGCCGATGCAAAAAACAACATAAAAAGACCTGCACGGAATTATTTACCGCGCAGGTCTTAGAGATTATGAATTTATCTGAAAAGGATTATGTCTGAGAAGCCCTTGCCGCCGAAGAATCTGTAAAGGAAATTGCTGAAAGCGACAATGAAAGAGGTGAGAGCTTCGTTTGCGCCGTCTGAAACCTTATCGGAGAAAGTGGGTTCTTCAACGGTAACGCCGTTGATTTTATCACGGATAGCGTTGAGCCTTGCCTCTGCAGCTACGCTGGCTTCGGGGTCGATGGCGGTTTTTTCAATCTGAGCTTCGCCTTCAGCGATTGCTGCTGCAAGCTCCTGAGCGTCCTCAGCGGAAAGAGCGGAAGCGTCAATAGCTTTTGCGGCTTTAACAGCATTTGTTAAATCTCTGCCGTCTCTGGATTCGTTGAACTGAGGATATCTGTCAGGGTAAGAATTAACGCTTGTGAAGTTGTTATCGGTAAGAAGGCTGATTGCAAGCTTCATGATAACGTCGTTGCTTGCGGTGCGCTCGTGATTCTGATTGTGGAAGTAGAAGGTATGGTCAGGAAGAAGACCTGTGCCTGCGTCAACAATCTTGTGGGGGTCAACGTACTTGCCGCCTTCAACGGGAGTGTAGGAGGAGGGGAGAGTTACGTCAACGCCGTAGCTTGTAGCGCCGAAGGATGTTGAATCAAGGTGGATAACACCGTCGCCGTTTACGTCATCCCATGAATCAACGATGGGATAAAGGGAAACGTTATAGTCAGCAATGTCAAATACCTCTACGCCGTAGGTTTCAATCTGATAAAGGATGTTGTCATAATGATCAAGCTGAGCCTGATAGTGAACGTCGGTCTGTGCTCTTATAAAAGCGTCTTCGTTTTCGTTAAGATACTTCTTTGCTGCTGCGGGGTAGTTTTTGCTGGGGAGAAGAGCCCAGATGGTGGTGCTGTATCTGAGATATTCGCCTGCGAGTACGTCGATAGCCTCGTCAATAAGTCCGTTTACTGCGGAGTTGGGGAGAATTCTGAGAACGATGTTGATGAGATGGCCGAGCCAGGGAGTATCGTCGTCAGCAATGAGGATGGGGAACATCTCGTTGTAAAGAGCCTCATCATCGTCAATAAGACCGAACTCAAAGATTTCACCGAGGAGCATTGTGCCGTCAGCGGCAGGAACGATGAAAATGATTCTGTCAAGATACTGACCTACTTCGGGGTAACGCTCAAGAAGGTTTACTGCAAGTGAGCCGCCCTGGCTGATGGGAACGATGTTTGCCTTGCCTGTGGGGGAAGCGGCAGCAGCTTTCTTTATGTAAGCGTAAAGCTCGTCAACGAGAGAGTTGATATTGCCGAAGGAGCAGTATGAATAGAAATAAAGATGCTCTTCACCGCAGATTTCTGCATAATCGTTAAGGGGAATCTGATCGTAAATGTATTCTTTTTCTTCCTCGGTGCATTCTGCAACGCTGCCTTCATATTTGTCAGCCTTTACGTTGTAGATGAATTCACCCTTGGAGTTGTTCTGAGCCTTTGCGCCGAGAACTTCGCCGAGAACTGCGGAAACCTTCTTTGCAAGCATTCCGTTCCAGTCATGCTGGGTGATGAGGGTGAGAAGCAGGGGGAAGAGGCATTCCTTGAGCGCAACCTTTACGATATCGTTTGTGCTTTCAAGGAAGAAGGGGGCTTCGTAAGGCTCGCCCTCTGAGTTGAGAGCAAGAGTGCCGTCTTCATTGTAAAGAGCGGTTTTGGACTGGAAAACACCGGGGATAACAACGGAGTTACTGCATTCCTCGGGGTTGACGTCGGGGTCGGTAAGGTAGCTGAAGAGAGCCTGTGAGGTGGCTTCGTCTTCGCTGAGGGTAACGGTTTTAACTGTGGCGGCATCTGCTTCGGCAGGCTGATTTGCAAATGCAAATACGCTTGCAACGGAGAGAACCATAGTCAGAACCAAAAGGAGTGCTGTGATTTTTAATGAGAGTTTTTTCACAATAACAAGTCCTTTCATAATGAATATAAATAATTATTATCACATTTGAAGGAAAATTACAAGAGAAATTTAACAGATTCAACGAAAAGATTGACTTTTTATGCCTTTTAGTTGTACCATAGGCTAAGGTGATGATATGAATATTAAAAAATGTTTCGTGTTTGCGGCGGGAGAATATTACAGCTGCGAGAAGCCTGACGTTGACGGCTATGTTGTTGCCGCCGATGCAGGTTACAAAAGGCTTGAGGAATGGGGAATAACTCCCGATGCCGTTATAGGTGATTTTGATTCGGCGCAGAAGCCTGAAAACGTTGACGTTATTCAGCTTAATCCCGTTAAGGATGAAACGGATACCTGGGAGGCCGTAAGGCTCGGCATTGAAAACGGCTGCACGGATTTTTATATTTACGGCGGTACCGGCGGCAGGAGTGACCACACCTTTGCCAATATTCAGCTTATTACAATGCTTGCAAAAAAAGGTATGAAAGCAAGGCTTTTCGGCAACGGTGAAATTATGACGGTTGTTCATAATTCCTCCATTGCTTTTTCTGCTGATTCGCAGGGTATGGTTTCAGTGTTTTCCCTTTGCGAAAAGAGTGATGGCGTAAGCGAGAAAGGGCTTAAATATCTGCTTGACGGTTATGATATGACCAACGATTACGCCATAGGAGTAAGCAATGAATTTGTTGGCGAGAGAGCTGAAATTTCCGTAAAAAAAGGCACCCTGCTCGTGATATACACGGACAGGGCGACTGTTGAATAATTTATTTTACGTCTGCGTTTACGTATTTTGCGGAGAGCTTGGAGTATACGATTTTCTGGCTTGTGTAAAGGCCGAAATATCCGCTGAGCATATAGCTCACTGCGCAGGAAGTAACGTAAGGGATTATCTGAGAGGTGCCGAAAAGCTCTATGCTCAGTATTATTGATGCTATGGGGCAGTTTACAACCGCACAGAACATGGAAACAAGACCGAGCGAAGCGCCGAAGCCCTTGTTTAATCCTATGAAAGAGGAAACGGTGCTGCCGAGCGTGGAACCGATAAAGAAAGTGGGTACAATTTCTCCGCCCTTATACCCGGAGCAGATTGTAAGCACGGTAAACAGAATTTTTAAAGCGAATGCCTCAGGTCTTGCAACGCCTGTGCATATCGCTTTTTCTATTATCTGAGAGCCTGCGCCGAAATAATCCTGAGTGCCGATAAGAGTGCCGAGGAGCACTATTACAAGTCCGCCGACGGCGGCACGAAGGAAAGTGTTCTTAATGAATTTTTCAAGCAGGAATTCGCCTTTGTGGAGCATAACGCAGAATATAATTCCGGCAATGGCGCTGACTGCGCCGATTGCGGCGGATTGAAGCACAATCTGCCACGAAAGCTCGGGTATGAGTGCAAGCTGATAGCTTACGGGGTGAGAGCCGAGAAGAGCGGATACACCGTAAGCCGCAAGTGAAGATACAAGGCAGGGAATAAGAGCGGCATAGTGCATTATTCCGATGCTGATTACTTCAATTGCAAATATGGCGGCGGTCATGGGAGTGCCGAAAAGAGCCGAGAAAACCGCGCTCATGCCGCACATTACCGCAATTGGTACGTCTTTCTCGCCAAGCCTGAAAAACTTGCTGAGGTATTTTCCGATTGTGCCGCCGAGCTGAAGCGCCGCGCCCTCACGGCCTGCAGAGCCACCGAAAAGATGAGTGATAACAGTGCTTATAAATATTGCGGGCGCAAGCAAAAACGGAACTTTTTCGCTTGAACGAACGGAGTCTATTATTTTGTTTGTTCCCGTGTGGCCGAGCTTGAAAAGCTTGTAAACAGCGGCGATTACTATACCGCCTACGGGCAGAAACCATATTATGTACGGGTGGCTTTCACGAAAGGCGGTAGCATATTCTATGCTTGTGTGAAATACCCAGCCCACAAGTCCGCCTGAAAGTCCGCTGACCCCTGCCACAATTATCCATTTCACAAAGGTGAAAACGTACTTTTTAATTCTCAGAAGTATGTTTTTTATGCAAGGTTTTTCCAATTCTAATTCATCTCCGGACAGTGTTAAAAAATCGGTATTTATGGTATCACAGGAGCTTGTTTCTTTCAATCGTAAAGCTGACGAAAAATGCGGTAAAAATGCAAAAAAACATCGGCATTTTGACCGATTATGACAGATTGACATTATTATAATAAGGTGTTAAAATAACAACACAGCCGCTGTCATCAACGACCGTGGCTTTTTGATGTTTTTTGGAGGCGATTATGCACGAAACGGCGCTTACGCAAAATCTGATAAACATAGCCTGCAGGGCTCTTGAGGGTAAGGGTGTTACAAAAGTGAACAGCGTTACCTTGTGCGTGGGTGCTTTGTCGGGTGTGCTTTACGATGCTATGGAGTTTGCTTTTGATGCAATGAAGCAGGGCACCGTGCTTGAAACCGCCGACCTTGACTTTGAAGAATTGCCTGTAACGGCAAGGTGCAGGGATTGCGCCTACGAATATAATCCCGTCGGGTTTCCGTATATCTGCCCCGTGTGCGGCGGAAGATATTTTGAAATAATCGGCGGAGAGGAAGTTTATATAAAAAACATTGACTGTATCGGAGATGATGACGTTGTCACAGATTAAAGTTAATACGGATTTGAAAGCGCTTAACAATGAAATTGCGGCGCAGAATAAAGAGAAGCTCCATTCCTGCGGTATTCTCACCGTTGACGTGCTGGGTTCTCCCGGCTCAGGCAAAACAACCTTGCTTGAAAATATCCTTCCCGAGCTTGCGGCCAAGTGCCGTGTGGCGGTAATCGAGGGTGACCTTGCAACCGAGAACGATGCAAGGAGAATTGAAAAAACAGGCGTTAAGGCTGTTCAGATTAATACAAACGGCGGCTGTCATCTTGATGCTAAAATGATTGAACGCCAGTTTGAAAAAATCGACCTTGAGAATACCGACGTGCTTGTTATTGAAAACGTTGGCAATCTCGTATGCCCCGTATCGTTTGCGCTGGGCGAGGATTTGAGAATAGTTGTGCTCAGCACCGCCGAGGGCGAGGATAAGCCTCTCAAGTATCCCACCGCAATGCTTAAAACGGATGCGGTTGTCGTTTCAAAAACGGATATTGCAGAATACGTTTGCGTAAGCACTGATAAGCTTATCGGAAATATCGGAACGGTGAATCCCGACGTAAAGATTTTCACCGCCGGCAAAACGGACGGTGAATACCGTGCTGAAGGTCTTGTTGAGTATATTCTTGAAGCAAGGAAAAATCTGAAATGATGCCTGTAAGACGGGAAATCAGAATACGCGGTACCGTTCAGGGTGTCGGATTCAGACCTTTTGTGTTCAACTGCGCAAAAGAATTCGGGTTAAGCGGTTTCATTGCAAACACTCCTCACGGAGTGGAGATTCAGGTGCAGGGCAGGGAAACTGAGATTGACGGGTTTGTGAAAAAAATCCGAGTCTGTCCGCCTCCTGCATCTCGGATTGAAGAAATCGCTGTAAAAGAGATTGAAACTGTTGAAGAAAGCGGATTCTTTATAAGACCGAGCATTGACGGGAGCGCCGATACGTTTGTATCGCCCGATATCGGAACGTGCAAAGCGTGCTTTGAGGAGATAAGCAATCCCCACAGCAGAAGATACGCCTACGCTTTTACAAACTGCACTTCCTGCGGTCCGAGGTTTTCGATGATTGAAGCCGTACCGTATGACCGTAAGAATACAACTATGAGCGGCTTTGAGATGTGCGGCAAGTGCAGGGAAGAATATGAAAACGTTGAAGACAGACGCTTTCACGCCGAGCCTGTTGCGTGTGCTGATTGCGGGCCCGAGCTTGAATTTGTTGCGGGGTCAGAGGTTTATTCCGATGCGCTTAAGGCTTTTAAAGATTTTGTTTCACGGGGCAAAACCGTTGCGGTCAAGGGTCTCGGCGGTTATCATCTTGCATGCGATGCGTTTAATGAAAACGCCGTATCCCGTCTGAGGGCGCGCAAGCACCGCTTTGATAAACCGTTTGCCGTTATGGTAAAGACCGTTGAGCAGGCAGAAAAGCTCTGCGTCATAGATGATACGGAAAAGAAGCTTCTCCAAAGCCCTGCAAGGCCGATAGTCCTGCTGCGCAAGAGAGAGGACTGTGCCGTAGCACCGAGTGTTGCGCCTCAGAATAACCGTTTAGGCGTGATGCTTGCGTACACTCCGCTTCATTATCTGCTTATGGACGGATTCGATGCGCTTGTTATGACGAGCGCAAATCTCAGCGATGAGCCCACCGTATTTGCGGATGAAGATGCGCTGAGGCTTGAAAGCGTTGCCGATGCATTTCTCAGGCATAACAGAAGAATATGCCGTAGGGTGGATGACAGCGTTTGTGCCGTGGTTAACGGCAAGGTAAGGATTATAAGGAGGGCGAGGGGGTACGCTCCCGAGCCGTTATATATAGGCGCAGGCAAGGGGGACTTGCTTGCCTGCGGAGCTCAGCAGAAAAATACGTTCTGCCTGCTTCGCAACGGTTACGCCTTTGTTTCGGGTCACATGGGTGACCTTGACGAAGAGTCTGCCGAAAAAAGCTATAAGAAAGAAATCGAAAGCTTTAAAAATCTTTTCTCGGCAAAGCCTGAGCTTGCGGTGTGCGATATGCATCCCGATTACGTTTCTGCAAGATTCGCTTTTGCTTCGGGTTTTCCCGTAAAACAGATTCAGCACCATAAGGCTCATTTTATCAGCGTGCTTGCCGAGCACTCAGTGTTGGATGAAGACGTTCTGGGTTTCATTTTTGATGGCACCGGACTTGGTGAGGATATGAAAATATGGGGCGGAGAGATGTTCCTCGGCTCTGCCCGTTCGTGCAAAAGAGTCGGCCATCTGCGTGAGTTTCACCTTGCAGGAGCTCAGGCCGCAATCAACGAGCCGTGGAGATGCGCCGTTGCTGTGGCAGAGCAGGCAGAAAAGGGGAGTGCAGTCAGACTCTTTGATAAAGCGGAAATTATTCTGCGCAGTATCGAAGCGGGTATCAACAGCCCCGAAACCTCGTCTATGGGAAGGCTGTTTGATGCAGTTTGCGCAATAGCAGGTGTCTGCACCGAGGTGACCTATGAGGGTCAGGCGGCAATTCTCCTTGAACAGATTGCCGATGAAAGCGCAGAGGGTGAATACCGCTTTGATATCTGTGAAGAGAAATCTCAGCTTATATTCGATTGGCGCAATCTTGTAAGACGCGCGGTTGAGGACAGATTGTCCGGTGTTGGCGCAGGGGTTATATCAATGCGTTTTCACAGGGCTGTTATCAATCTCATAACGCAGTGCGCCGATATTGTGTACAGAAAATACAACATTAAAAAAATCGCCCTTTCAGGCGGATGCTTTCAGAATTTCATTCTGCTTGAAAATGCCGAAAACATTCTGACTCGCAACGGATTTGAAGTTTATTCAAACGAGCGTATACCCGTAAACGACGGCGGTATTTCCTTCGGTCAGGCGGCAGCGGCGGTTTATTCGGAGTGATATTATGTGCCTTGCAATGCCGGGTAAAATAATAAAAATTGAAGATTCGCAGGCTGTTATCGATTACGGTGCGGTTACAACCCGTGCGGATTTGAGGGTAAAGCCTGAGGCGAAGGTCGGGGATACCGTGCTGGTGCACGCAGGCTTTGTTATTGAGATTGTTTCGCCCGAATCGGCGCAAGAGATTGAAATGCTTGTAAAAGAAACTATGGGTGAAGCGTGATGAGAGCGGCGGAAATAATAGAGGCTATTCACAAAAAAGCCAAGGGGCTCGGTAATATAGCAATTATGGAAGTGTGCGGCACTCACACAAACGAGCTTCACCGCCACGCCATTCCTCAGGCATTGCCCGACAATATCCGCCTTGTTTCCGGGCCGGGATGCCCTGTGTGCGTAACGGCGCAGAGTGATATCCATGCGGCGCTCAGCATTGCAGGGATGAAAGATACCGTGCTTTGCTGCTACGGCGATATGCTCAGGGTGCCATGCGGTGATACGAGTCTGCTTGGTATGAAGAGTGATGGCGCTGACGTGAGAAGCGTTGTGAGTGCACTTGAGGCGCTTGAGATTGCGCGTGAGAATCCGTTGAAGCAGGTTGTGTTTTTTGCCGTAGGATTTGAAACAACAACTCCTCACACGGCGGTGCTTATTGAGGATGCGGCGAGAGAAAACGTCGGAAATCTCAGCGTGCTCTGTTCCCACAAAACGATGCCTGCCGCCGTCACCGCTTTACTTTCGGGTAAATCGGGAATTGATGCTTTGATGTGCCCCGGTCACGTTGCGTGCATTACGGGCAGAAAGGGCTTCGATTTTGTGCCCGAAAAGCTGAAAATCCCTGCCGCTATAGCGGGATTTGAGGCTTGCGATATGCTTTTTGCATTGCTTAAGATATGCGATATGTTGGAAAAATCTCAGCTTGAGTGCTTTAATGCCTACACAAGAGCCGTAAGCGAAAACGGCAATGATCCCGCACTCAGGCTTACTTATAAAATTTTTGAAGAAAGCGAATGCGAGTGGAGGGGGCTCGGAAGAATTACTGAAAGCGGACTCGTTATACGTGATGAGTATTCCTTCTTTGATGCACGCCGCCGTTTTGAAATTCCTGATTTTACAGAGAAAAACGCAAGAATGTGCATCTGCTCAAAAATCCTCAGGGGAGAAGCGCTTCCCTCAGACTGCCCGAGCTTTGCATCCGTGTGCACTCCCGAAACCCCGTTGGGTGCGTGCATGGTATCCTCGGAGGGCAGCTGCGCCGCTTACTACAAGTATGAGAGGTGAATTCTATGCAGGAAAAAATAACACTCGCCCACGGCTCGGGCGGTGAGCTTTACAGGGAAATGGTCAATGAAGTTTTCCTGCCTGCTTATTCAAACGAAATACTCTGCGAGCTTGGTGACAGTGCCGTATGCACCGCAGGTGAAAGAATCGCTTTCACTACGGACGGATTTGTGGTCAATCCCATATTCTTCCCGGGCGGAGATATCGGCAGGCTGTGCGTGTGCGGTACTGTAAATGACCTTGCGGTGAGCGGTGCCGTGCCGCAGTATCTGAGCGTATCAATGATAATTGAAGCAGGGTTTGAGACCGAAAAGCTTCGATGTATATGCAAAAGCATTGCCGATACCGCATCTGAAGCCGGTGTCAGGATTGTTACGGGTGATACCAAGGTGGTGGAAGGCAACAAGGCTGACGGTATATATATAACAACTTCAGGCGTCGGCGTTTTTACGGCTGACAGAAAGCCACTCGGGCAGAAGGTAGTGCAGGGTGACGTGATAATCTGCTCTGCTCCCGTTGCATCGCACGGTGTTGCCGTTACGGTTGCGAGGTCGGGTATGGATTTTTCGCCCGTGCCTTGCAGTGACGTAAAGCCGCTTTCGGGTGTGGTTGATGCTTTGCTTTCGAGCGGAGCCGAGGTGCACGCAATGCGTGACCCTACACGCGGAGGCGTTGCCGCGACTCTTTGCGAATGGGCAAGGGACGGTGTTGATATAACCGTTGATTTAAAAAATGTACCCGTTGAAGCTTCGGTCAGTGAAATATGCGCAGTGCTCGGGCTTGACCCGTTACAGCTTGCAAACGAGGGTGTGTTGCTCGCAAGTGTTGCAAAAAAAGACTGTGCAAAAGCGCTTGAAGCGCTGAGAAATTATCAGTATTCAACCTCTGCGGCGGTTATTGCGGAGGTTGAGAGCGGAAATTCCGAAGTGTGGGGAATTACCGACATAGGAACAAAAAGAAGAATTCTTATGCCGCGCGGGGAAGTTCTGCCCCGTATTTGTTGAGGTGGTAAAAATATGAACTCGAATATTTTGATTGCAGGGGTTTGCACTCCTCTTTTCGGTGCATTCCTGCTTGTTTTGCTTGGAAAAATCAATCAGAAGCTCAGAAATGCTTGCTCGCTCGCTTTTGTGGGGGTGTCGCTTTGCTGTGCTGTTGCGGCGCTTGTGAGTCTGCTCAACGGTAACGTGCTTGCGGCAGGTCCGTGGGAGTTTCCGTTGGGGCTTACCTTCGGATTCAGAGCGGACGCTCTTGCGGTTTTCATGGCGCTCACGGCGTGCGTTGTGAGCATGATAATAATTATATATTCCTACGGCTACATAAAGGAATATCCGAATCAGAACGAATACTACATGATGGTAACGCTCTTTATCGGAGCGATGACGGGCCTTGTTTATTCAACAAACCTCATCATGATTTATATATTCTGGGAGATTTCATCCCTTTGCTGCTGGCGACTTATCGGCTTCTACCGTGAGGAGATGATGATAAGACGTGCGGATAAAGCGTTTGTTGTTACCGTGCTCGGAGCGCTTGTGATGCTTATCGGCTTTATGGGTGTCTACGGTGAATACGGCACCTTTGACCTCAACGTACTCAGCGGCAGAAGCATACCCTCCTGGTGTGTATGGTGCATACTCTGCGGTATCCTTTCAAAATCCGCAACCTTCCCGCTTCACAGCTGGCTGCCCGATGCAGGTGTTGCGCCGTCACCCGTTACCTCGCTTCTTCATGCGGCGGTGCTTGTTAAAATCGGTGTTTTCGCCTACGTAAGGCTTTTTGTAAAGTGCTTCGAGGTTGATGAAATCTTCACAACCGCAGTCCCTGTTATAGCTGCAGTCAGCGCACTTGTAAGCGCAGGCGCCGCCCTTAAAGCGAACGATATCAAGAGGGTTGTTGCATATTCCACAATAAGCCAGCTTGCATTCATTTTGCTCGGTCTTTCCTGCGGCAATGAAGTCGGCACTGTTGGCGGTCTGCTTTATATTCTTGCTCACAGCGTTGCAAAGGGCGGTCTTTTCCTTTGCTGCGGTATTGTTGAGCACGCAGTTCATACAAAGGATATGAGCAAAATCTCAGGTATGATTAAAACTATGCCGAAAACTGCGGTTGCGTTTATTCTCTGCGCACTTTCGGTTATGGGTATTCCGCCATTTTCAGGCTTTTTTGCAAAGTACCTTGTAATAGAGGCGATAGTGCAGACGGGTCAGCTGTGGATAGCTGCGGTGTTTATTGTCGGCGCAGTTATGACCGTTATGTACCTTGTAAGACTTTTTGTAAAAGTATTTCTCGGCAAGCCCTCATTTCCTAAAGCAAAAGAGGGCTCGCCCGTTATGGTTGCAAGCGTTCTGTTGCTTGGAGTGCTTGCACTTGTGCTCGGATTCGTAATCGCTGCACCTACGCAGCTTGCCATGGAGGTGATTTAAATGAATGCGGTTTTTGAATTACTTTCAACAGGGCACAACCTTTTGCTTTTCACGGTTGGTCTGCCCGTGATTTTTGCCTTTGCCGTATGGGCGGCAGGTAAAAAGGATATCCTGCGTACTGCAGTTACCGCTGTGGCAGGGATAGTGAATCTTATATTCGGCTGCGCATTGTATTTTGCAAAAGCAGAGATTGCCGATACCGTTAAAATGACAGGCTTCGGGCTTGATATAGATATTCTGACGGACGAATTCTCTGCTCTGTTTATATTCCTTACAGCAGCGGCGTTTTCCGTTATAGGCATTTATTGCTCCGCATGGCTTAACAGCAAAAAATACGCAGGGCTGTTTATGTTCTATCTGTTTATAAGCCTTGCAATGATTAACGGCGCTTTTATGTGCGACAGTCTGGGTGCGATGCTCTTTTTCTGGGAGGGCTTGCTTTGTACTCTCTTCGGAATGCTGCTTATAAATAACCGTGAGAATTATAAATCCGCAGTCAAAGCGCTCACACTTTCGGGTATTGCGGATTTGCTTATGATGCTCGGTATAATCATAACCGCTTACATCGGCGGCAGTTCAAATATGAGCGGACTTTCAGGTCTTGAGGTCAAGGGTGCGGGAATTGCAGGCTTTGCTTGCCTTATGCTCGGTGCGCTCGGTAAATCGGGCTGTATGCCTTTCCATTCATGGATTCCCGAGGCTGCAGGAAGTGCACCTGCGGCATTTATGGCGGCATTCCCCGGCGCTCTTGAGAAATTGCTCGGAATATACCTTGGTGTAAGAGTTATGACTCAGATTTATTCTGTTGAGTCGGGAAGTGCGGCAAGTATTGCGGTTATGACTCTCGGAGCGGTAACGCTTGTTTGTGCGGTTGCAATGGCGCTCATTCAGAAGGATATGAAAAAGCTTTTGTCCTATCATGCCGTAAGTCAGGTAGGTTATATGGTGCTCGGCCTCGGCTCGGCATTGCCTGTAGGCATAGCAGGTGCACTTTTCCATATGCTCAACAACGTTATTTATAAGAGCGCTCTCTTTATGATAGCGGGCTTTATGGAGAAAAAGCTCGGCACCACCGATTTGAGAAGCTTTTCGGGCCTTTTCAAAAAAATGCCCGTTACCGCCGTATGCTTTACGGTTTGCGGTTTTTCAATTGCAGGCGTGCCCGGATTCAACGGCTTTTTCTCAAAGGAGCTTATCTTTGATGCGGCTCTGGAATCACATTGTAAACTCAATTATCTTTTCTACGCGCTCGCGCTTGTCGGTGCATTTATGACCGCCGTATCCTTCCTTAAAATGGGCAGGGGCGCATTCTCAGGCAAAGAGCAGCTGCCCGAAAAGGTTAAGACTGCCGATGAAAAAGGCTTGCTTCTCAAGCTTCCGATTATTGTTATGTCGGCGCTTTGCGTTGTTTTCGGAATTTTCAACAGTGTTGCGGTTGACGGTTGGTTTGCCTGCGCAACGGGAGCTGAGGAAAAGCTCGGCGGCTGGCCGCACTCTGCGCTTCTTGTAATAATTTCAGTATGTGTGCTTTTGCTTGCACTTGCGGACCATATTTACGGCTGCAAAAAAACAGGCAAGCCCATAAATGCGGCAGACCATATCCACTACGCTCCCGTGCTCAAGCAGATTTATTCCGCAGCGGAAAAGGGAAGATTTGACCCTTACAACTGGATAAACGGTATAGCTCAGGGCTTCTCGTTTGTATGTGTAAAGATTGAGCAGGGTGTCAGCTTTGTTTATGACAGAGCAATTCCCGGTATTGTTAAAAAGACGGGTGATATGCTTCACCGTTCGGATAACGGCTCGCTTTCAAGATATCTTGCAGGCGTGCTTCTCGGTGTGGCTGTTGCGGCTGTGATTCTTTTGTCAAAAGTTCTTTAAGGAGGGGGAAATATGAATATGTTAAACTTAACCGTTCATGCCATGCTGGCGCTTCCCCTTGTGGTGCTTGCGGCAAATAATCTGCTTGCAAAGCAGACTGCCAGAAAAATCGCTTTATACGTGTGCGCAGCCGTTGCATTTTTTCAGATAGCGTCAAGCGTTACACTTTTCGTTATGTACACCCGTTACGGGATAACGCATTACGATTTCAACATTTTTGATCCCGGTCAGGTAAGCGCGGATTATTTCTCGGTAAACCGCCTTGATTTATTCCTTATGGTTTGCATAGGAATTGTGGTTTTTGTTTCCGTAATGCTTGCGTTGGAAACCATCAAAGACCATAAACGCTCTTACGTTAATCTGCTTATGTGCCTGCTTCTCGGAATGAACGGCATGGTAATGGCGACTGACCTTTTCAGCCTTTACGTGTTCCTTGAAATCGTAGGAATTACAAGCTTTGTTATGATTGCAATGTTCCGTTCAAAGGTCGGGCTTGAGGGCTCGTTCAAATATCTTGTTGTATCCTCGCTCGGCATTGTTCTTCTGCTCAGCGGTCTTGCGCTGATTTTTATGCAGACGGGTACACTCGACTTTAAAGCAATCGGTGAAAGCTTGCTTGATACGCAGGACAGTTCACGCAGAGCTCTTACTTACTCGGCGGTTGTTCTTATGATTTCGGGCTTTGCCGTAAAAGCAGGTGCAGTGCCTTTCCACAGCTGGCTGCCCGATGCTCACCAGAGTGCGGACACCGCAGTATCCGTATTACTCAGCGGCATAGTTATCAAAATCGCAGGTATTTACGGTCTTATAGTTGTGCTTGACCTTTTCGGTTCACTCGAAGCGGTAAGGATTATTTATCAGGTTATCGGCCTTGTTTCAACAATAACGGGTGCGGTTCTTGCCGCAAGGCAGCATCATTTCAAGCGCATTGCCGCTTATTCGAGCGTAAGCCAGATGGGATATATTATTCTTGCTCTCAGCTCAGGCACTACCCTCGGTGTTGTTGGTGCGGCGGCTCATATTTTCAGCCACGCAATATTCAAATCAACCCTTTTCTCAAATGCGGCGGCTATTCACGAGGAGGTCGGCGTGCTTGACGTAACCAAGCTCGGAGGTCTTGAAAAGAAGATGCCCATAACGGCTTTTTCATCCGTTATTGCATTTTTATCAACCGCCGGTGTTCCTCCGTTCTGCGGATTCTGGAGCAAGCTTCTCATAGTAATTGCTCTTTGGAAAAGCGGCGATACTGTGTGGGCAGGAGCGGCTCTTGCGGCAAGTATTTTCACTGCCGTTTATTTCCTGCGTCTTCAGCGCAAGGTTTTCTTCGGCAAGCTTGCCGACGGTATGCAGGACGTCCGCGAGGCAAAAAATTCTATCGGATTTATTGAGGCTGCCCTTACTGCGGTAACCGTGGGAGCGGGCTTGCTCTTCCCGTTTGCGCTGCAGTATCTTCAGACAGCAGGCATTATTTAAAGAAAGGAGCGTAACTCAATGGAAAATATTATAATCTACGTTTCTCTTGCTGCGCTCCTTGTTTGCGGAGTGCTTGCGGTAATGCTCAGGAGTATAATCAAGGACGCAATCTGCCTTGCGGCGGCAAGTGCGGCGCTTGCGATAATTATGTATACTCTCGGCGCACCCTGGGCGGCGCTTTTTGAGGTGTCCGTTTGTGCAGGTCTTATAACGGTAATATTTATCAGCGGAATCAGCCTTTCGCACGATACAAAGGCTGAGGTAAGGCGTGAATATGACGATAAACGCAGAATGGGAGTTTTACCCGTTGTGCTTGTGGTCGCAGGAATCGTTATGATTGGGGCAGGCGCCGCAATTCACTTTGAGATGCCTGTTGCGCAGAGACTTGTTCAGGATTTCAGAGAGGTTTTCTGGAACAGCAGGCAGGCTGATATCTGGGGTCAGATAATCGTTATGCTTACGGGCGGCACCGCCATTTCCGTTCTTATAAAGGAGGAGAAGAAAAAGTCATGAATATGGAATTCGCTTTTCTGCTTGCAGGGGTATTGCTTATCCTTGCAGGGTGCTTTTGCCTAATAAGAACTTACCACTTGCTTAAAATCATAATCGGTATGGAGCTTTCAATGAAGGCTGTTACTTTGCTGTTTGTGATTGCAGGGCGTATCAACGGCAATATGGAGCTTTCTCAGGCGTTTATTATTACGATTATAGTTATAGAGGTTGTTATAACACTTGTTGCATCAGGTGTTGCACTTGATTTGTATAAGAAATACGGCAACCTTGACGTGCGCAATCTGCGCAACTTGAGAGGATAGGTGAGAATATGAGTATAAAAGAAGTGCTTTATTCTCCGGCAGTTGTTTTCTTTCTTATTACTGCTTTGATTTCAGTGTTTGCTCTGTTTCTTTCAAGATACAGTGCAAAGGGCAAAAAAAGCAAAAGAACCCTTGATTCGTATGCCTGCGGCCAGCAGGGTTTCAAGGAATACGTAAACCCCGACTACAGCCAGTTTTTTACCTTTGCATTTGTTTTTACGGTGATGCACGTTCTTACAATGGTAATTGCAACCGCTCCCGAAAAAATGACGGCAATGCCCATACTTTATATCCTTGCGGGTTTGTATGTGCTGGTGATTGTTCTTAAGAGGTGAATTGGATATGGATTTAATAAGAAAAGCTTCGCAATGGGCGAGCGGAAAATCACCGTGGATTCTGCATTTCAATGCAGGCGCCTGCAACGGCTGTGATATTGAGGTTGTTGACTGTGTTACGCCGAGATATGACCTTGAACGCTTCGGCGTTGTAAAGCAGGGCAGTCCGAGGCACGCCGACGTGCTTATATGCACGGGCGCCGTAACTCTTCAGACAAGGGACAGATTAAAGCAGATTTACGAGCAGATGCCCGAGCCCAAGCGTGTTATAGCTGTTGGTACCTGCGCCTGCACGGGCGGCGTTTTTGACGGTTGCTACTGCGTTACTGGCGGAATTGATACGGTTATACCCGTTGACGTGTACGTGCCGGGTTGCGCCGTAAGACCTGATGAAATAATAAGTGCGGTTGAGCGTGCACTTTCTCTTAAAACAGACGGGGAGGGCGATAAAAAATGAGCAATGAAGAAAGCAAGGTTTTGCAGATAATATCGAATTTCCCCAATCTTGACGGAAGAATCCGTCAGATTGCTCCCAAAAGGATTTTTACCGACCCTCTTGAAAGCGGCGAATTTCATCAGCTTGTGTCGTACATTCACGATGAAATGGGCTTCTTCAGAGCGCACCACGCTGTAGGTGTTGACGACGGTGAGAATCTCGGATTTATCTATATCTTTTCCGATGAAGATAACACAATCCTTGCGGCAAAGCAGACCGTTCCCAAGGAAAATCCCGAAATAGAATCGCTCAACAAGCTCTATCCCTCTCTGCTTTTGCACGAGCTTGAGCTTGCCGACCTTTTCGGCGCCGTGATTTCGGGCTTGCCCGACGTACCTCATTATCCGTTGCCCGACGGTTGGCCCGAGGGCAGCTATCCCATGAGGAAAGAATGGAAGCCTGAGTATTTCAATAAAGAAACAATGACTTACGAGCCGCCCGAGGAGGTGCAGAAGAATGGCTGACGATAACAAAGTTATAATCCCGATAGGACCTCAGCACCCGTCGCTTGATGAGCCTGCAAGCTTCACCGTAACTCTCAGCGGTGAAAGGGTTGACAACGTAGTTATAGGTATCGGTTACAATCACCGAGGCCTCGAAAAAGCTTGCGAAAGCAGAACCTACGTGCAGGATTTATATATAGTTGAGCGTGTCTGCGGCATTTGCTCCCATTCTCACACAAGCGCATTCTGTATGGGTGTTGAACAGCTTGCAGGCGTTACCGTGCCTGACAGAGCGGAGTACATCAGAGCAATAGTTGCCGAACTTGAGAGGCTTCACAGCCATCTACTCTGGCTCGGAGTTGCAGGGCATGAAATAGGCTTTGATACTCTGTTTATGTACACGTGGAGGGACCGTGAAAAGGTGCTTGATCTTCTTGCGGCAATAGGCGGAAACAGAATCAACTATTCGGTAAATACCTTCGGCGGAGTCCGCAGAGATCTGGATGAAAGCATTTTTGCCAAAATTACCGCAACTCTCAACGAGCTTGAAAAGCAGATAAATTATTACCTTGAGCTTGCGCAGACAGAGCTTACTCTTAAAGCAAGACTTTCGGGTATCGGTTGCCTTTCAAAGGAGGATGCGCTTAAATTCGGCGCAACGGGTCCCGTTCTTCGTGCGGCAGGAGTTGCTCAGGATATAAGAACGGCTGAACCCTACGGCGCATATAAGAATTTTGAGGTGAACGTTATTACTCATACCGCTGCCGACGTTTTCGGACGAACTGCAGTCAGAATTCTTGAAATGCTTGAAAGCATCAGGATTATCCGCCATTGTATCAAGGAAATGCCTGAGGGTGCAATTCTTGCAAAGGTGCCCAGAAGAATCCCTGAGGGAGAGGTTATTGTAAGAATGGAAGCCCCCAGAGGTGAAAACATTCATTATATCCGCTCAAACGGTACCGATAAGCCTGACAGAATCCGTGTACGTGCCCCGTCTGAGGCCAACTGGCACGGTATGCAGCATATGCTTAAGGGTGAATATCTTGCGGACGTGCCCATAAGCATTGCCGCTATTGACCCCTGCTATTCCTGCACGGACAGAGCAATCACCGTAAATTCCGACGGCACCCGTAAGGTTACCGACTGGCAGTCAATACGCAAGTACGGTATTGATTGGTATAAAAAACGCGGGCTTGATATGGCTGATATAAGGCTTGAAAGAGGGGTGTGAAATGGAAGTTTTACAGATGCTTTTTAAAGTGCTTTTGTTCCCCGGCTTTCTCTTTCTCACATCCTACGCCTTTGCGGCGGAATATATAGACCGTAAACTGCACGCAAGGATGCAGAACCGTAAAGGACCCAAGTGGTATATTCCTTTTGCGGATTTCTTCAAGCTTATAGGCAAGCAGACTATTATCCACGACGATGCTCACGCAGGAATTATAAAGGCGATGCCCGTGGTATCCCTCGCAGGCGTTGCAACGGCGTTCATTTATATTCCCGTTGTCGGTTCGTCCGCTGTTTTTTCGTTTGAGGGCGATATAATCATCGTTTTGTATTTCCTCTCCTTGCCCGTGCTTACTCAGTTCCTTGCAGGCTGGTATTCAAGAAGTCTTTACGCAACAATAGGTGCTTCAAGAGTAATAACCCAGATGTTTGCATATGAGGTGCCGCTGTTTATGTGCCTGCTTGCACCTTCGCTTATTGCAAATACCTGGTCTGTTTCGGGCATAACTCAGTATTATTCCGAGCATCCGCTTTATGCTCTTATCAATCTGCCTGCTTTTGCGGTTGCGCTTATAACTGTTCAGAGTAAGCTTTCAAAAGCTCCGTTTGATGCCCCCGAGGCGGAAACGGAAATCGTTTCAGGCCCTTACGTTGAATACACGGGTAGACCCCTTGCGTTTTTCAGAATGTCGGCAGACTGCGAAGAGGTTGTTCTTATTTCTCTTGTGAGCGCGATATTCCTTCCGTTCCTGAGTGGAAATGCAGTGATTGACGTAATCCTTTATTTTGTTAAAACCCTTGCGATTCTGTTTGTTCTCACTTTGATGAGAACCGTTACCGCAAGGCTCAGAGTTAACCAGACCGTTACACTCTGCTGGAGATATCTTGTGCCTGCGGCACTTTTGCAGATGATTGTCAATCTTATTGTGAGGGGGTGGCTTGCTTGAAAAAAATCAACGTGGCAGGCAGAATTGCCGCCGAAGCGCTTAAGAATCTTTTCAGAAAGCCTTCCTCGGAAACGGAGCAGTCTGCTGCCGTACCCGACGGATACAGGGGGCTTATCGTTTACAATCCCGAAAACTGCATAGCCTGCGGACTTTGCGTGAGGGATTGCCCTGCAGGCGCAATAAAGATTGTTAACGAAGGCACCAAAGAAGATAAAAAGCTCAACGCATCAATTGATACGGGCAGATGCATTTTCTGCTGCCAGTGCGTGGATTCCTGCATGAAGGGCTGCCTTTCTGTTTCGGATAATTACAATCTCAACGCAGTAAGCCGTGAAGAGATGGTGAAGAAGCTGTGAATATACCTGAAAGAATAGCCCCTTATTTCAGCAAAGGTAAAAAGTATGCGGTTATGGGGGTCGGCTCCGAGCTTCGTAACGATGATGCGGCAGGGATGATATTTGCCTGTGAGCTTGAATCGCTTATACAGAGTGAAAATCTTCTTGTGATAGGCGGCGGCTCTGCACCCGAAAATTTTACGGGAGTCATAAAGAAATTCAGACCCGATATCCTTTTTATCGTTGATGCTGCGTTTATGGGACTTGAAACCGGAGAAATAAGCCTGCTTGATTCAAAACAGATTGAAGGAATTTCTTTTTCAACCCATATGCTTCCCTTGCCGCTTATGCTTGATTATCTTAAAACCGAAGCGGGCTGTGAAACGGTGATAATCGGTATTCAGCCTGAAAATACGGGGCAGGGTCTTGATGTGTGCGAGGCCGTAAGGCGCAGCGCGCTTGAACTGGCGCAGATTTTTTCGTCATTATTGTAATAAAACAGGTCAGAGCGGAGATCTTCCGTACTGGCCTGTTTTTTGTGTTTTGTCAAAAATCCGTATTGATAATTGTAAAAATAAATGCTATACTTTGCTTATAAGAAAATCAGGAGGTATAATCATGAAAGAATACGGCAAAAAGGTATGGCTTATCCCCGATTGTTTTCTCAATTCAGTTTCCAAAAACGAAAGCATCAGCCATGAGGCTATATGCGTTATAAACACCACTTCAAGAGAAGCAAAGATTGATTTTACACTTTTGTTTGAGGACAGAGAGGCTGTAACAGGCTACGGCGCAGTATGCGGCGCAATGAAAACTCACCATATAAGAATGGATAAGCAGGTAAATGCGCAGGGCGTGAAAATCCCGAGGGACGTACCTTATGCAGTGCTTGTTGAATCAAACGAGCCGATAGTTGTTCAGTACAGCAGGCTTGATACCTCTGCGGCAGAAATGGCGCTTATGACCACCATCGCTTATCCCGTAGAATAATTATTAATGTATAAAATTAAGGCTTGTGCAGGATGATCCTGTACAAGCCTTTTTGTTAAAAATTTATCAGTCTGCATTTGCGAGCCATTCATGCTCTGCTTCATAGATTCTTGTTTTGTCCCACGGGTCGCCGTCAATGTGGCGTATCATCCATACATAATACATGGTATATCCGGGTGCGCAGACCTGCTGGTGTGCGCAATGGGGCTCAATACAAAGGAAGGAGCCGTCCGTGCTTTTCTCAACGTCATCGCCCATAAATGCAGCGCCGAAGCCCTGAGGATAATCAAACTGATAATAGTAAACCTCGGGTTGAGGATGATGGTGAGGGGGATAGCTGGACCATTTGCCGGGATGGTGGAATACTTCGCCAAGCACCATGTTGGAGTAGGGTGCGTTGCTCAAATCAAACATGGTAGCGCAGGTGCGGTGGCCCGTGCCTCCCCACTGGGAATTGCCAAATTCCTGGTAAAGACATTTTTCGGGAGTATAATAAACGGCATCAAAGATGCGTTCGTTGTCGGTCTGCTGAATAATAAACTCACTGTCTTCCCTGGCTTCGATTTCAACAGCCGTGCCCCTGCAAACGTGAAGAGCATAGGGCGTTTTGATGAAAGGGGATTCTCTTTTTGCCGTGGTGGCGCATTCTCCGTTCCATCTGAAGGCAAGCTGACCTTTTAAAAGCAGATAAGCGGTTTCGTTCTTTTCGTCACAAAGGCTGAAAACTTCGCCTCGGCTGAGCTTCTTGACTTTTATATTCATAAGCATTGAAGCGTTTTTGCCGTTCATTTCGCAAAGGATTCTTTCGCCGTTTTCGTTGAATGAGGGTCTTTCAAGCATAGGTGTCACTCCCTGATTTATAATGTAAACATTTTATCACTTTTTCTTTCTGAATTCAATCCTTTGTCCGAAACCTTTCAGTTTTTTTGCTTTTTCGGTTTACATTGACATAAAAATTCTATATAATTATTTTGACGATTATTTTTCACGGAGGGTGTTTTATGGAGAATACAAAGCTTTTTCAGGTAGGCGCAAACGGTTATAACTGCACTCAGGTTGATGAATATATCCGTATTCTTAAAGAGGAATACAAAAAGGTTTACGATTATGCCAAGGCAAAGGACGATTTGATTGCCAAGGCAAACGAAAAGCTTGTCGCCATGCAAAAGGAAAAGGAAGCCCTCAGAGCATCGGGTGTACAGCTTGAAGAAAGAATAAAGCAGCTTGAAGCTCAGCTTGCTCAGAAAGCATCAGCTCCCGCAGCTGCTGCGCAGGAGCCACAGGACAATGCCGTTTTGCTCAGAAGTATTTCTACCATGACTATGCTCAGCGAAGAAATTGTCAGGGAAAACAGAGAGCTTCGCAAAAGAGTGGAAGCGCTTGAGAATAAGTGAGAAAGGTTGGTTTAATTATGGAGAATTTTAAACCAAAATCCCTTGAAGAGCTTGACAGTGCGTTTATGGAATCCGTAAGGGAGCTGAGCAGCGGTGCGCAGGAAACGGAAGAATCCGAGCCTGTAAAGCCTGCGCCGAGGCCTGAAAGTCAGCGTGAGAGTCTTTTGCCAAAGCCCGTTTTTTATAAGGCGGCACCCATGCAGGCGGATTTGCCGGTAAAGGAAAAGCCTCAGCCTGCTTACAGTGAAGAATTCAGAATAAATGTCCCTTCATATACTCCTCAGAGACCCGAAACGCAGCAGGAGGAATATGATATCCTGCCTGCATACCGTGCCGGTAAGGGGAGGGTTTTTGCAAGAGTGCTTGTGAGCATTATGCTTGTGATTTCTGTTTTGCTCAGCGGCTTTTTTGCAGGGATGACGTATTTGTGCAATAACAGTAAAAGAGAGATTGCGGGATATCATCTTTATCCCGTTTTGCTTACAACCGCATCTCCCGCCCTTTCGAGGGGAGATCTTGTGGTGGTAAAGGACATAAGCAAGCAGGATGTTGACCGAGGGCTTATAATAGTTTACCTTGATGAACGGTCGGAGGAATACCGCTGCGCCGTTGTGGAAAGTGCGGTATCCGATGCTGAAAGTGATCTTCTGATTACCGCAAGCTACGTTGATGCTTATTCAAAGCAACAAACCGTGCAGACCAAGTGGAGTGCCGTGCTGGGCGAAGCGAGTATTTATCTGCCTTATTGTCTGCACGTATATAACTTTATTTCTGCGCACACTTTGGCTTGCATAGCGGCGGCTGTGTTGCTTTGCCTTATGTGGCTGTTGCTTCTCATTTTGCTTTGTAAGAAGAGATATTAAGGAGAATTTAAATGATAAAAGCGGCAATTTTTGACCTGGACCACACCTTGTTTGACAGATATGCAACCCTTGCCGAGGTTGCCAAAAAATTCAGAACGCAGTTTGACGTTGCCGACGGTGTGACGGATGAACGCATTACACGGGAATTAGTCTGGGCAGATAAGCAGTACGTTCATTTTCATTGGCGTCACATTCATAAGCATCTTGTTGATTGCGGTCTGTTTTCTCAGGCGCCCTCTTTTGAAGAATACAGGGATTTTGTGGTGTCGTGCTTTTATAAAACGGCGATACCCTTTGATTTTGCAATCCCTATGCTTGACGGCTTGAGAAAATCAGGAATAAAAACAGGCCTTATCACAAACGGCGCCCATGATTTGCAGTATGCAAAAATCAACCTTCTCGGCTTGCAGGATTCCTTTGACAGCATAATTGCAACGGGCGATATCGGCGTGCATAAGCCTGAAAGAGGACCTTTTGACATCATGGCGGCAAGGCTTCAGCTTGATGCAAAGGAGATGCTTTACATAGGCGATAATCCTTTGAATGACGTTGAGGGTGCAAGGCTTGCAGGCTATATTCCCGTATGGGTAAAAACCACGGGTACGTGGGTATTCCCGGAAATTGAAAAGCCTGAGCTACAGGTGGAAACGGTTGAAGAAATCCCTGCACTGATTAAAAAACTCAATAAAGCTTAATTTTAAATCCCGTTGTGTAAACGTAACAGTTTACAGGCGGGATTTTTGTTACTGTTGCCCGCAATAAAAGGGCGGTAAAAATTGTTTTATTAATGAAAGGGGGACTGAAAATGAAAAGACTTATATCTTTGATTGTTGCAGTGTTAATGTGCGTTACCTTTAACTCTACCGCTTTTGCGGACGTTATGGGGATATGGCAGGTGTTTGTGCCGTATGACGTGGTTGTAACTCAGCAGGGCGGTTCGCAGGTGTACGGCTATGAAAATGGCGGAGATTTTGTTGATATGGACGGCTTTGTGCCTTTCGGTCAGCGCCTTACCGTGCAGTCGGAATATACCTTTGATGGCGAAAAATTCGTTTATGCCGTTCATCCCGATACGCGCGACGGTGCATATTACAAGGCAAGCACACTTACTCTTGCAGAGGATTTGTATCCGCCCGAAAACGGAGTAAAGCACTCTTATAAGAAAGCTTACGTAAAGGATACGGGTCTTTTTCTGCTCAAGGGACCGTCGGATGCTTTTGAGGTATCAAGTGAAGAAATTCCCGTAGGCACTGAGCTTGAGTATGAGGTTTCAACCGCAAACGGCGGTACGTGGGGCTATACTTCCTACAACGGGAAATACGGATGGTTTATAATTCATGACAGCTATTTCGGCGGTGATTTATATAAATATAAATGTAAAGTTGCCGAGTGGGTTCATAATTATAACTTGAACCTCGGAAAGCTTTACGTAATCGGGAGCGGATATGAGCTTCATCAGCAGCCAAGCAAATCCAGCCCTTGCGTCGGCGGTAAAATAGAGCCGCATACCGAGCTTTATTATCAGTATTCCTTTATTGATGGGGATGACGAGTGGGTGCTTACCGAGCACGGCGGCATGAGCGGCTGGCTGTGCAGAAAAAACGGATATGACGGCGAGGTTGTCAGAGGAGCGGTATCTTCTTTGCTTCCTCTTGATATTTCCGAATTCACTCTTTACGAAAGGCCGCTTGATACCTCAAGTAAGGTTGACGTAAAAATTCCTGAGAATCAGAGCCTTTCCTTTGATTACGAGATATATGACGACACAACGGGCGATTATTGGAGCAAGATATCGATTTATTACGGCGGTCAGTGCGATTTTGGCGGCTACTGGGCAAAATACAGCTCAGGTGCCGACGTTGCATATCCTTCGTCGGACAGATATATAACAGGTGCGGACAAAACACCGCTCTACGTTTTCCCTCGTGATACCGCAGAGATTGCGGATTATATGGAAAAGGATGTTGAAATAAAGGCGATGTATATTTACGCGGGTAACTCCGACCCGTGGATAGGCTTTGCGCATAACGGGAAAATCGTGTGGGCCGATTGCTGGGGGATGCAGTTTGTAAGCCACGGCACACTTGCCGAAACAACCGACCCGTATCCCGTTACACAGCCGTATCCCGTTACGCAGCCGTTTTTTCCCGAGAGTGATTCTGAAATTACCGAAGCAGCTGTTACAAGTGAGGAGATACGCAGCGAAGCACCGACTGTGAAGAAGACAACTCTCAAGCCTGTTATTTTCTTTTCGGCAATGGCGGCAGGAGTTATAATTGTTACCGCAGGAATAATCGTATTCATAAAAAAACGCAATAAATAAAAAGACACGGTACAGAAATCCGTTTTTGAAGTGAACCCCAAAGATTAGACAAAATAAAATATTAAATTGATAGAGAATGAGTTCGGTATTGTACCGGGCTCATTCCTTTTAGTTTCAAGGAAATTCTTTCGTTGTTGTAATAATGAATATATTTCTTTAATTCA
>JAFQKF010000025.1 GCA_017397105.1 Clostridia bacterium
AGAAACCAAATATTTGGGTAAGTTGGTGTTTGACAAATTTGAACATTCTGCAAAAGTATGACTACCAATAGTTTTCACACTATCCGGTATAGAAACACTTGTTAAATTTTCACACTGTGCAAACGCACTATCACCTATTTCTGTAACCGAATCAGGAATAGTAACCGTACGCAATCCTTCACAACTATTAAATAACTCAGCAGGAATCTTGGTTATGCTTTTCTCGAATTTAATTGTTCTTAGGTTTACACAACCATCGAACGGACCATGTGCTTCATAATAATAAAACACACCAACTTTTTCGACAGATTTCGGGATCAATATGTTGTTTAAAGATACACAATCTTTGAAAGCCGCAGAACCAATTTCAAAAAGATTCTTTGAAAGGATTATTTCAGAAAGATTATAACAGTTTCTAAATGCATCATTAGAAATTGTTATTATTTCATCTGACATTACAACTGAACGCAAATTTGTGTTTCCTTCAAAAACACTATTCCCAATTCCCACAACTGTATACCCATCAATTTTTTCAGGAATATTCAAAGCTGTTGCGTTACCTGTATAGGAAGTAATTGTTGCGTTATTATCTTCATCAAGGGTATATGTATAAATAGTTACAGGATTGCCGTTTGAATCATACCCTGTACTGCTGCTCTTTCCATACCAACCTGCGTCGTTATATTTAGAATTGCTCGGTGTACGGTATCCGTTGTCACCTTCTATGGTTCCTGTTCCGTGAGTGCATTTATAAACTTTTTTTCCGTCTTCATAGTGATGTGCTATCTTTACAGGGCTATTATCTTCATCGAAAATCGTATGTGAAATATCATATGATTCTTTGTATATTAAAATACTAACGCTGACGGTTGCGCCCGCAGATGCATAGAGGTGTGCGGAAAAATGACGACATTCTTTAGGCGTAACATTTCCTGAATAAACAGAAAACTTCATTCCACCCGTCATTCCTATTTTTGCATAAACATAACCTTTGAGAACGGGCAAATCAGTCAAGCCAAACTTCGCTTGCAAGCCGAGTGTTGCTTTTATTTCAAGAGATAAAGTAAAATCTTTGCTCTTAAAGTCTTTAATCAATCTTAACGTTTTATCGGCAAACTGAACACCGGTTTTTAATGTTCCAGCATTAACACCGGACAATGAACCTTCTGCTGAAATATCAACACTGATAACAAAACCGCCTACACCGGGTACAGTAAGATTGACCAAACGTATATCATCTAATCCGCAAGCTTTTGATAAATCGGCAATTGCATCATATTTTATAGAATACGATACAGACACATCACCCTCAAGATAAGCAAAAGCTTCACCCTCAAATGTTTTTATGCCATAAACAACCTTTGGATTTTTCATTGTAACGCTGACAGACGCCTTGATTCCTGTTCCAAAATCAAGCTCTCTGTTAGCTTTAAATGTTTTGTTAAATTCCTTAACTCCTCTTGCGGCATAGAGAGCAACAACTTCACCTTGGGTTTCATATTCATCGCCGGTTTCATCATCGACATAAACAATTTCAGTATCATCATATGCCTCAATTGTGTTAAAATCTGCATCAACAATACCCTGAGCATCAACATAATCAAAAGCATCATCTTCTATAATATCTGAATATGTAATTGTTGTTATGCTTTCGTTTACAGAAACATTTTCAGCCACAAAGGCGTTCGCAATTGAATTCTGATAAATTACAAAACCGTCACCTGCTGAAATTGTTTCCGGTGAATTAACAATAATAATTGTAGATGTTTCGGAATCCACAGTAACCTCTGTTCCATCGGGGATTTCAACATAAGATGAATCAATTATATATTCGCTGTCGTAGTTTTCTTCGGCAACGGTTGTACCAAGAACTGCTGCCGCATCATTAAGCATAGCTGTCACTTCACTTGAAGTAACAGCTTGCGAAGGCATAAACTTTCCATCAATAAGTGCAACCCAGCTTCTGTTAACCGCAATCTGAGCATCGGCAGGATATATGCAGTCATCTGAATCGGAAAAAGTATATTCAGTCTCTTCAAGTTGATAGCCTAAGCAAAAATTCAGTGTATGGGTTGCAAATTCTCTTGTTGCGATTTCGTCAGGTTTAACTTCTCCGCCTGCTTCTACATCAACAACACCGAACTGAACATTAAGGAGCACATCATAATAATATTCATTTGTACTTTCCAAATCGCTGAAATAATTGTCAGGATATTCTTCGTTCTCAACAGACATTTCAAAAACAACAGCAAGATTATGAAGCCACTCGGCTCTTGTGATTATGCCATCTGTTCCGTAAACCAGCGAATCTTCTTCACTCGATTCCGCCGCAGAAGCTTCAGGAATAAACATTGAAGATTTTTCAGGCAATTTTAATCCGACAAATCCTGATAAGGGCGACACACCAATTACCATAACCACCATCAAAATCATCGCCAAAGTACGCTTAAATACTTTACTCATTTCAACAACTCCTTTTTACTTGTGTATAGTCCTCTAAAGATGACAATCACTTTAAAGCCCGTAATTCATTCCGATTTTTAATCAAAAGAAATCTGTTGTTTTTTAATTCAACATACCGTTAAATCATAGGGCGCCGGTTATTTTTCAACTCTGTCAAGATTGTCAACGTTTACAACATATTCCGAAACCCGCAGTTGAGATACAGTCCACACTCTTTTGCCGTCAATCTCCTTTAAAGTAGCTGAGGCTTCAAGAATGTCATAAACATAATCCTCGTCAAGCTCTTCCGTCATCTCATTCATACCGGCAACCTCATTGTAGCCTGACAGCTTAACTATATAACTGCCGTCCTGCTGTTCGGAACAGTCAATAACTTTATAACCGTAACCTCCGCCGCCGCCTTCTTCAACTTCGTAATAATAATAACCGTCGCAGTAATAGTAATTGAACACTCCGTGATATCCTGACTTATCAAAATCGTCATCAGTCTTTGATCTGTCGGGAGTAACGTTTAAAACATTTTTAAGAATCCAATCAACATCATCCGCATTAAGCTTGATGTATCCGAAGGATTCGGTAAACATATTCATCGGGTCTGCAGGTAATTCGCATGGATTGCCATCCTCATCATAGCTGCTATACAGCTCTTGCTCTACGTCTGCATCAATAAAACTATCGATTCCCCAGCTTTTCTGATTCCATATCATGTACATCGCTTCCGCAAGTGCTCTGTCAGACAAGCTGTTATGAACATACGCATTCTTATAAACCTCGGGTGAGCTTATGTTCCTTACAAGCTGTGCAAATTCATTATCATTTTTATAATCATCAAAATAACCGCCAAAATCAAGCAAGTTATGCGATGAGCTTCTTGTTATTCCGTATACAACAGATTCAAGCCTCTCAAAATCTGACTCTGTGGGAGAAAGGCGGCTGTTCTGAGTCAATGTCGACGTCTGAAGAGTCTCGGTTGTTGTTACAGGAGTTTTATCTCCTGTTTCTCCGCAGGCGCTCAACGCAAAAAGCATTGATGCTGAAAGAATAAACGCAAATAGTTTTTTCATAAAAATCCTCCTTTTGTTTTGGCATTTATCGCTTGCCAAATGCTTCATTTGCATTATATAGACAACACTTTTTTTGAAAAAGTTCACTGTTTTTCAAAATTTTCATTTTTTTATTTTTTATGTATTTATTGATAGAAATTGGATATTATGTTATATTTTATAGGAATTTGCTGAAAGGAGGGCTGTTGTGAAGGAAACGGTTGATTTTAAGAAGCTTGTAGGCGATGCCGTTAACGGCAACGAAAAGGCTTTTGAAGCGCTTTATCATCTTACTAAAAGCACCGCATATCAGACAGCTTTCCGCATTCTGCAAAACGAGGATGACGTTCAGGATGCGATGCAAAACGCATACATAAAAGCAAACATCAAGCTTGCTGAATTAAAAAACCCCGAAAAATTCGAAAGCTGGCTCAAATCCATTGTAGAAAATGAATGTAAAAACTACATAAAAAAAGAAAAACGTATCTCTTCGCCGATAGTTTTTCTTAAGCACAAAACGGAATACAATTCCGAAGAATGGCGCGAACCCATACCTCAGGAATATATGGAGCGCGAGGAACTCAGAGACAGCGTTACTCACGTGCTGGAAAAGCTCTCCCCCGAAACCAAGGCATGCATTGTTCTTTTTCACTTTGAGGATAAAACACTTGAACAGATTGCCGAAATTCTTGATATTCCGCTCGGCACAGTAAAAAGCCGACTCTATAACGGCAGAAAACAGATTGAAAAAGAATTCAACAAGCTGCGTAAAAAAGACCCTTCCCTTTACAGCGTTGCGGCAATCCCTGCCGTTCTTTCTCTTTTCGCATACCATGCAGCAAACTCCGCAGTCCCCGCAACCGTATCACAGGCTGTTTTATCCTCGGTAATGAGCTCCGCTTCAGCGAATGCGGCAACCGCAGCTGCTACAGGAGTTGCGGCATCGGCGGCAGGAGCTACCGCATCGGCAACGGGAGTTTCCGCAGCCGCAGCAGGAGCAGGGGCGACCGCCGCAGCATCAGGCACAGCAGCAGCCACAACAGGCGTAGCTGCATCAATAGCTGTAAAGATTGCGGCAGTTGCGGTTGCAGGCTCGGTAGTAACCGGAGGTTCTGTAGCCATAAAAAACTACGTTGAAACTCAAAACGAAAGCCAATCCACCTCCGCTTACACCTCTGTTTTGCTTACCGAAGAGGAAGAAACTCTTACAGTGACCGAATCGATTTCGGACGAAGCGCCGTCCGAAACAACGCTTGTTACAGCCCTTTCTTCCTTGAATTCCACTGAAAAAACAAGCCGTTTTTCAACAGAATCAATTATAACCTCAGAGTCTGCAAAAACATCTCAAAGCACCGTTACTTCAACCTCTCGGGCAACCACTCAAAAAACAACCACTGCAACCACCGTTACTACAACCGCCAAACCGACAACCACTACCACAACCAAAGTAACCACCACAACCACCACAACCACCACAACCGCAAAACCGACGGAGGTTACTTTTACCACTAAAAGACATACAACCACTGAGGCTGAGACCGAAACAACTACAGAAACCACAACCGAAGCCACAACAAATCCCGAAGAAAGCTACGCTACGTCAGGCGGAGTAATAACCGAATACACAGGTAACGATTCCGGCGTTTCAATACCGTCAACAATCGGCACCGACACCGTAACCGCCATAGGCGCAGCGGCTTTTGCCGACAATACGGCTATCCGCTCGGTTTCAATACCCTCAACCGTTACACAAATCGGTCAGGAGGCTTTTGCCGGATGCACCTCGCTTTCTTCCGTTTCAATGCCGTCATCTCTTGAAATGATCGGCATGGGCGCCTTCTACGGATGCACAAGCCTTACATCTGTTTCAATACCCGACGGTACTCAAACCATAAACGACGAAGCCTTCGCAGACTGTTCAGCTTTGCAGACGGTAACAATCCCCGAAAGCGTTACTTACATTGCCGATGACGCTTTTGCAGGCTGCGACTCACTTACCGTTAAATGCAAGGAGGGTTCTGCGGCTCATGAGTTTGCGGTTGCAAATTCCGTAAATTTCAGTCTGATTTAACAAGAAAAGGTACACAATCAGGATTACCGCCTGACTGTGTACCTTGTTTTTGCAAAAAAACAGGCCTGCACTCCGTGCAGGCCGAATTTTTATTACTGCGCTTTGCCGAGCTCACGCTCAAGCCAGATTGTACCGATATCAATAGCATTGTAAAGGCCTCTTCTTTCAGCCTTCTTAACAATCTTATCCTTCGGGCGAAGCTCAGGGTCAGTGCTTACAAGCTGAACTACAACTCTGTCAGCAACCTCAACGCCCTTGACTTCTCTCGTGCTTGTAATCTGAAGAATAAGCACGTAGGGTTCATCCATAAAGCCGTAATATATGGTCTTACCGCTTCTTACGAGCGGCTTTCCCTTATACATAAGGAAATCCTTTTTCTTTGCCATCGGCTGTACCTCCGTAAAAGTAACGATTATTAATCACTTGAGCCCGAGATAGCACTTCACCATTTCCTGAAGAAGCTCATCACGGTCAATTCTTCTTACCATGCTGCGAGCATTATTATGAGTGGTGATATAAGTCGGGTCCTCGGAAAGAATGTAACCGACAATCTGGCTGATTGAGTTATAGCCTTTTTCATTAAGAGATTCGTAAATCGAAAGCAAAGTACGCCTCATTTCGATTTCATTTTCCTCTTTGATTGAGAACTGAATTGTTTTTCTATCGGACATTCTTGCCACCTCCAAATTTTACAATAATATTATTATATATCAAGCACCGAAATAAAACAATGCTTTTTTTAATATTTTTTCTTACGCTCTGAGAGTTACTCCGATTTTTGCAAGATTTTCGATAACCTTATCAATCCACGCCTGAACCTCTTCCATCTCAAGAGTGCGCTCGTGAGAGGAGAAGTTGAGCCTTACGGTGATGCTCTTGAGATCACCCTTATCGTAAGTATCGATTATTCTTACGCTTTCAAGCTCGGAAATTCCAAGAGAATTCCACGAAGCTTCAATTGAAGAATATCTTACGCCTTCGGGCACTACGAGCGAAAGATCGTAATAAGTTGCCTGCTGGGTTGAAGGCTCTGCAAAAGCAATCTTATCAGCGTTTACTGCTGCAAGAGCGTCCATATCAATCTCAATGCAAACTACTGCGGCGTTCTTATCAAGCTTTGCAAGATTTGAGGGATAAAGGGTATTTATAACGCCGATTGCCTTGCCGTCAACACAAACTCTTGCCGTATTCTTGGGATGCTGCCAGTTGTGAATAGCTTCAATCTTGGTGTACTCTGCTTTTTTCTGCTTTATAAGCTCAACGATGCAGTTTACAATCTCAACGCCCTTGAAATACAGTGCTTTTTCGCTCATTGCCTTGCTGTAAAGAACAGCGCCGAGATGCTTTTCTTCGCCGCAGGTACCGTCAGCCTTTGTGCCGTTTACAACTCTGCCGATTTCAAAGATTCCGAAGGTTTCCGCATAATCCTTATTCTCGCTTGCGGTAACAAGAAGAGTGGGAATCATGCTGTTGCGAAGAACGCCGTTTTCGGAATTTTCAATATTGAGAACTTTTACGTTATCCTCAACTTCTATACCGAGCTTCTTGTACTTTTTGCCGTCACACCAGAGATAGGAATGAACCTCGTTGAAGGAATACTTCTTTACAAGGATATCCTTGACCTCGTAATCCTCGCTCTTGCCCTGGGACATACGAACGGGCTTGAGAGGGCTTCTGGTGGTGGAAATCATGAAGTTATCATAGCCGTAAATTCTTGTGATTTCCTCAATGATATCAGCCTTGATGGTAACGTCCTTGGTTGCACGCCATGAGGGAACCTTTACGTTGAAATTACCGTCAGCATAATCAACGGCAAAGCCAAGTGCGGTGAGGGTTTTATTAATCTGCTCATCGCTGATATCAATACCCGTGTAACGGTCAACGTATTTTTTATCAAATGAAAGAGAAATCTCGGGATACTTTCTTACGTATTCATCAGTGAGCTTTGATGCAACCCTTGCGCCGCTGTCGATATCCTTTACAAGCTTTACAAATCTGCCAACCGCATCAAGGGTAAGCTCGGGGTCAAGCATTTTTTCGTATCTTGCACTTGCATCGGTTCTGTGACCGAGCCTTGAGGATGACTTGCGGATGCTTACGCCGTCAAAGTTTGCGCTTTCAAGCACAACGGAGCCTGTATTCTCAACGATTTCGGAATCAAGACCGCCCATAATACCCGCAATACCTACGTGAGTATCGCCGTTGCAAATCATAAGGGTTTCTTCATCAATTACTCTTTCAACACCGTCAAGAGTCTTGAAGGTTGTTTTCTCCTTGGGAGTGGTTACAACGATATTTTCGATTGAATCACCTGCAAAAGCATGGGTAGGCTGACCGATTTCAAGCATGATATAGTTGGTTACGTCAGCAAGAAGATTGATGCCTCTCATTCCGCAGTAATAAAGGCGGATTCTCATATCAAGAGGGCTCTTGTTCTTTGTTATATTATCCATTTTGATGCAGGAATATCTGTAAACAAGGTCTTCCCTGCCGATTTTAACGTCTACCTTTTCGTCGCCGTCGTATGAAAGGTCGCCGAGTTCAAGGGGCTTGAGCTCTCTGCCTGCAAGGGCTGCAAGCTCTCTTGCGATGCCGTAATGACCCCAGAGGTCGGGACGGTTTGTAAGGGACTTGTTATCAACCTCAAAAATAATATCGTCAATGGGGAAAATATCCTTGATGCTTGTGCCGTTTGCGAGTGAATGGTCAAGCTCCATTATTCCCGAATTATCCTCGCTGATTCCGAGCTCTTTCTCGGAGCAGCACATACCTTCGGATTCATAACCTGCAACGGTTGCAACCTTGATTTCACCGCCGCATACTCTGCCGCCTGCAAGAGCAAGAGCAACCTTCTGACCAACGGCAACGTTGGGCGCACCGCAAACGATATTGCAGACCTTTGAGCCTGCATCAACCTTAAGAAGGTGGAGCTTCTTTGAATTGGGATGATTCTCAACCGAAAGAATTTCGCCTACTACAACGTTTTCAACGTCTGCGCCTTTTACTATAATATCTTCAACCTCAGCGGTTGCAAGAGTAAAGCTCTCAATAAGCTTTCTTATGTCAACCCCTTCAAGGTCAACGTAATCTTTAATCCAATTTATTGATACAAACATTGCTTATGCCTCCTTGCTTTCTTCGGGAACGGTGAAAGATTTTTCCGTAAACTGCGAAAGTGCTTTAAGGCTTCCGCTGTTGAACACACGGATATCCTTTACTCCGTAGGTCATCATTGCAAGTCTTGTCATACCGAGTCCGAAAGCGAAACCGATATACTTTTCGGGGTCAATGCCTGCTGCCGTAAGAACGTTGGGATGAATCATGCCGCAGGGGCAAAGCTCAAGCCAGCCGGAATCCTTACATGAGGGGCAGCCCTTACCCTTGCAGATTGTGCACTGGATATCAAGCTCAAAGCCGGGCTCAACGAAGGGGAAGAAGCCGGGGCGGAGTCTTACGGTAATATCCTGCTGGAAAACCTCGGAAAGCATTGTTTTCATGAAATAAATAAGGTTGGAGATTGAAATATCCTTATCAACCATAATACCTTCCATCTGGAAGAAAGTATTCTCATGGCAGGCATCAATCTTTTCATTTCTGAAGCATCTGCCGGGGAAGATGGCTCTGATGGGGTTGCCTTGCTCAAGATTCTTTGCATACTTGCGAAGAATTGTATTCTGAGCAGCGGAAGTGTGGGTCTTAAGAAGCTGACCCGTGCTCAGATAGTAAGTGTCCTGCATATCCCTTGCAGGGTGATGCTTGGGAATATTGAGCGCTTCAAAGCAGTTGTAATCGTCAGTAATCTCATAATAATCCTCAACTGCAAAGCCCATTGTTTTGAATATCTCCTCAACCTCACGCTGAACGAGAGTGATGGGATGATATGAGCCTGAGTTTATATCAACAGGCATTGATTCATCATAGCTTTCCGCCTGCTCAACAAGACGAAGCTCCTCCGCCTTGAGAATTTCACGGTTGCGGTTCTGAATCTCGCTCTCAATGAACTTTTTAACCTCATTGATAAGCTGACCGGCTTCCTTCTTCTGCTCGTTGGGAATATTTCTCAAATCATTCATAAGCTCGGCAACGTAGCCCTTTTTGCCGAGGAATTCAATTCTCAGCTGCTCAAGCTCAGCTGAAGAAGCAGCCGCAGCGGCTTTTTCTTTAAATAAATTACTAAGGTTTGCAGTTTTTTCAATCATTGCTTTTTCCTCCATAAAAATATAACGCCTTCATCCCGCAAACAGGGACGAAGACGCACTCCGCGGTACCACCCTAATTTTCGCCTTGCGGCGAACACTCTTTGCCGATAACGGCGGCTGCCGTTGCTCCCTTGGGATTGCTCCGTTCAAAAGCACCGCTCCGGGGTGAACTTCAGCTTCGGCCGTGCAGATGCGCTTTCAGCCTGACGGCGCACCCTCTCTGAGCAAGGCTTATGATGCCTACTTTTCCCTTTCATAGCGTTTGCTGTAAAATCATACCCATAAATATTAACATAAGAATTTACGTTTTGCAAGAGCTAAATTAAATAATATAATGCTAAATAAACATAAATCTGAATTTTTCGGTTTTCACCATAGAAAGTAAATCGCCCGCTCCGGCAATTATATGGTCGGCAACTTTGATTTCCACCGCCGAAAACAACGAAATCAATTCCTCCGTTGCAATCACGTCACCTTTTGACGGTGCCGCTACTGAATCCGGATGATTGTGGGCAAAAATCACGCTGCGTGAATTATTGCCGAGAGCCGCATTGACAAGCCTTCGTTTGTTTACGGTGGTTTCGGTTATTCCTCCGCTTTCAAATCTTATGCTGTTTATAAGGCTGCCTTTTCCGTCAAAGCAGAGCATATAAAACACTTCCCTGCTTTCGCCGAGAAACAGATTCCTGACATGAACAAGAATACTTTCATAATCCTCTATGTTCAGCTTATCGTCAGTCTCTTTTTGCTGCATATAATACTTGCAGACCTGCGGCAGAAGAGTGAGAAATGCAGTTGCGGCATCACCGATACCGTTGACTTGCCTTAATCGCTCGGCAGGGGCATCCATTACACCGCTCAGCGACCCGAACGTGTCAATCAGCCTGTGAGCAAGCTCGTTGGTATCCTTGCGTGGTACACAGTAAAAAAGAAGAAGTTCAAGAATATTATGCTCCGGCATATTGGCTATACCCTCTTTAAGGAATCTCTCCCGTACCCTTTCACGGTGTTTTTCGTGCATTTCTTCACCTCCTTCAAATAATTCTGTGGTATTATAGCACATCTTTTATATTTTGAAAAGCTTTCAGTTAAATTTTAATTGCATTTAAAGGATTCTGTGGTATAATTAATCGAAAAAATTTTTAAGGTCGGTTTTATGAAAAGTTTTACAATAGAAAAAAATGACGCCAATCAGCGTCTTGACAAATTCATAACAAAGGCTGTGCCGAATCTTCCGCAATCCCTGCTCTATAAATATATACGCACCAAGCGCATAAAGGTAAATTCCAAACGTGCCGAAATATCCACAAGGCTCTGCGTGGGCGATGTGGTTGATATGTATATCAACGATGAATTTTTCGCCCCGGCGAAAACCAACTACGATTTTCTCGGCGCATCAAAAAATCTCAATATCGTTTATGAGGATGAAAACATCCTGCTTCTTGACAAAAAGGTCGGTCTTCTTTCTCACCCCGATGAAACGGAATACCGTGACACTCTCATCACAAGGGTCAAGCGTTACCTGTATGAAAAAGGCAGCTATAATCCGGATGACGAAAATTCCTTTGCTCCTGCCCTGGTAAACAGAATTGACCGTAATACGGCAGGAATTGTAATTGCTGCCAAAAACGCCGAAAGCCTGAGAATTCTCAACCAGAAACTCAAGGACCGTGAAATTGAAAAATACTACTTGTGCGTTGTGCACGGCTATCTCAGGAAAAAAGAAGGAACCCTCAGCGGTTGGCTCATTAAAAACGAAAACAAGAATATAGTTAAAGTGTACTCCTCAAAAAAAGACGGGGCTAAAGAAATCCGCACAAAGTACAGAGTTATCGCTGAGCGCGACGGACTCAGCCTTGTTGAAATCCATCTTCTCACAGGGCGCACCCACCAGATCCGTGCCCACTTTGCGAGCATAGGTCATCCCCTGCTCGGCGACGGAAAATACGGCTCAAACGCCCTCAACAAATCTCTGGGTTACAAAAAGCAATTCCTTTGCTCCTACCGTCTTTGCTTCGGTTTCAGAACCGATGCCGCTTCCCTCAATTATCTTAATTCAAAAAGCTTCGAGCTTGAAAGTGTGTGGTTCAGGGATGAGTTTCTCAATGGCAATCTGACCGAAAACAAATGAGCAAATTGTTAATATTGTAAAAAAATATCGCATTCTTTAATTTTTTACTTGTAAAAGTAAAGAAAATAGGTTATTATACATGTATTGTGCCGATTTTGTTCAGATCGGCTAATATAAACCAAAATATCATTTTAGAAAAGGATGAACATAATGGCTAAAAACGACAACAAAAGCAAAGCTGAAATTTACAGAGAAGAACGTAAAGCAAGAATTGCCAAGGCAACCAAGCAGAATTCCAAGAAGCTTGATGCAAGCAGAAAAGCAGGCAGACTCTTCAAAAGAATAATTGCAGTTGTTCTTGCAGTGGCTATTGTTCTCGGCGCCGGTTATCTTATCGTTGACAGCACAGGCCTTAGTGACAGATTCACAACAGCCCTCACCGTCGGCGGCGAAAAAGTAAACGCAACCGAGTTCAATTATTACTACTACATGGCATATCAGCAGGCAGCTTATACTCAGGAAAATCTTTACTCCTCAATGAACTACAGCTATTTTGACGCTAACGTAAGCCCCGACGAGCAGGATTATCCCGTTGCCAACGAAGACGGCGAAACAATCACCTGGGCTGAGGCTCTCACCAAAAACGCCGCAACAAACGCTCAGTGGCTTATCAGCTACTACAACGAGGCTATCGAAGCAGGCTACACCCTTACCGATGACGAAAAGGCAAGCATCGATGAAACCGTAAGCAGCTACAAAGAAAGTGCTGACGCTAACGGCTATTCCCTCAACGCTTACCTCAGAGCAAACTTCGGCGCAGGCTTCAACGAGAAAGCCTTCAGAACTCAGCTTGAGAAGGAAACCATCGCTCAGAGATATTCAGAAGACAAGCAGGCAGAACTCAGCGAAGGCATTACCGATGAAGCTATCAAGGCTGAATATGACAAAAATCCCACAGCATACGGCTATGCTGACGTACGCTACTACACCTTCACCCCCACCACTCTTACCAAGGAAGACAAGGAAACTGACGACGCTTTCAAGGCAAGACAGGATGCTGTTTATAAGGAAACTCTCGAAACCGCAAAGGGCGTATTCACAGGCATCAAGGATGAAGCAACATTCAAGGCTGAAGTAAAGGCTTATGAAGATTCTCTTGTTGCTGACTCAGCAAAGGTTGAAGGCACAGATAAAGAAAAAACAGAATCCGACGAAGACGAAACCCTCTACGAGGCAGTTTCATTCTCCACCCTCAGCGCTGCTGTTGGTGAAGACGGCGCAAAGTGGGCTCTTGATTCAGCACGCAAGGCAGGCGAGGTTAAGCTTGTTGAAGCTGAGGATGAAATCCACATCATCTGCGTTGTAACTCCCAAATATCTCACAAACAGCGTAAGCGTACGCTACTGCCTTGTTGCTTATAACGAAAACTTCACAAAGGCTGCAAGCAATTCCGAAAGCAAGGCTGCCAAGGAAAAGGCTGAAAAGCTCTATGAAGATTGGAAGGCTGCAGGCGACCTCAGCGAAGAGGCTTTCGCAGCTGTATGCAAGGAAAATTCCGACGATGCATCAACAAGCGCTGACGGCGGTCTTATCGACGTAAGAATCAACGAAATGGTTCCCGCTTTTGAAGACTGGTGCTTCGACTCCGCAAGAAAGCCCGGTGAAACAGCCGTTATCGAAGCAGAAGAATACGGCTACTTCCTCGTTTATTTCGTAAGCAACAACACGGATGATCTTGACTGGAAAAACACCGTAAGAAACACTCTTGGCAATACCGCTTTTGAAGATTTCGACGCTTCCATCATCGCTGAGGACGGCAAGTACGCAATCGACAACCGCGAAAAGGTTCAGGCAAGAGTTTCCGCTGATTTCTGCAAGACCATCAAACGTAACCAGGCTCTTAATGGTTAACCGTTAAATGCTCGCCGCAGGAAGTTCGATTTACTCCCTGCGGCGTTTTTTGAGTTGGAGTATTGTAAAAAAATGAAAGGAGTAAAAAAATGAAACCTACAAAAACCACACACTTTGGTATCCAGAGAAAAATCGTTGCAAACATGACCTCTGAAAGCTGGGAAACCATCCCCCACATTTCCTACATTTACGAGCCGGAAGTTTCCAAATTTCTTGAAACCGTAAAAGAGCTCAATGAATCAGGAAAAACACCTATCAAGATAACCGTTAACACCGTTATGCTCAAGGCTCTCTCAGAAGCCTTCAAGGCAGCTCCCCAGCTTAATGCACACATCAAGTTCAACCGCAAGCTCGTAAGGGGCAGTATTACGGAGTTTGAAGAAATTCATGCAGGTATGACCTGGATTCTCCCCAACGGCGAAATGATGACAATCAATCTTCACGATATCGGCAACAAATCACTCGTTGAGCTTACCGAATACATTGCAGACGTCGGCAGAAGAATCGGCAACACAGACCTTACCGAGGTTATGTTCTCCGTTTCTCTTAACGACACTCTTGAAAAGCTCAAGAAGGGCAGACTGATTAACGCTATTTACCGCCTTGTCGGCGCTAAAACAGGCAAGCACAGAATCAAGACCCTTTCCGGCCAGGCAAAGAAGGATTATTACAGCATCCCCGAATCAGACAGACTTACCAAAGATGATATAAAGCAGGGCTCTGTTACAATTTCCAACATCGGCTCCCTCACCAGAGGAATCCCCGGCAGAGTTGGTCTGCTTTCAATTATTCCTCCTCAGGTTTTCGTTGCCTGCATCGGCGCAGCAAACAAAAAGCCCGTAGTAAAGCAGGATGAAAACGGTAACGACTACATAGCAATCGGAACTGAAATGCCTATCGACCTTGTTTTTGACCACAGAGCAGTTGATTTCGCTGAAGTTCTTCCCTTCATCAAAAGACTTGAAGAAATCTTCAAGAATCCCGAAGAAATGTATAACTGGTAAAATATGCGGATACAGCTTTGCGGCTGTATCCGTTTTAATTTTGTCAATGCTTTGAATATATTAAAATAGTTTTAATGTTTTTTTAAAAATGCATTATCATTATAAAAGTTTGCCTTGCACAATTGACTTTTAAAATAAAACGCTGTAAACTTAAAGCACATAAAATATTAAAGAAAAGGAAGGAATTAAAATGAAAACCACCAAAAAAATCATCTCCGTTGTTCTCGCACTCCTCATGGCTTTTTCGGCAAGCATTGCTGTTTTTGCAGCTGATGCAGACGATTCCCTCACCGTTGAGCTTATTGAAGAAATAGCAAAAACCGAGGAATTAAAAGCAACCGCCACCAGCTTCACTTATGACAACATCACCAACAACATTGAATTTGACATTTATGCAAACCTTGATGAAGATGAATTCTGCTGCGACTTCACTGCAGCAAAGGGCTTTAAGGTTGTTGCTGACAACTCGGCAATCAAGGTTGTAATCCCCCGTTTCTTCTGCTATCTTTCTGTTGATATGGCAGGCTTGGAATTTGCAAAGGAGCTCTCAATCGGCACCGGAATTCTTGACACTGTATTGGACAAATTCCTTGACGACCCCGACCTCAGCTCTTTCAATTTCACCACCGAAACAGTAAAGGTTGACGGTAAAGAATACACCCTTGAAAAATTCACAGGCAAGGGACTTGCTGTTTCCGGCAGCTTTTATTATGACAAAAACGACGAACTCTCAAGGATTGACCTTACCGACACACTCGGCGAATCCATCAGCCTCACACTCAAGGACGTTGAAACAAGCTTTGACAATGACGTTTTTGACGTACCCTTCTATTACATCAACCTCTCCATTCTTTTCAAGATTCTTTCCCTGTTCATGACAATCAGCCTTGTTTAATTAATGCAAAAGCCTCCCTCACGGGAGGCTTACCTTGTATGAAAGAGTGATAACGTGAAAATATACAACTGTATTTCGGATTTAATCGGCGGTACTCCCCTGCTTCGCCTTAACAATATTGAAAAGGAGTATGGCACAAAAGCCGCCATACTTGCCAAGCTTGAAGCCTTCAATCCTGCAGGCAGCGCAAAGGACAGAATTGCAAAATCAATGATTGAAGCCGCAGAGGAGCAGGGAATACTGAAAAAAGGCGCTGTTATTATTGAGCCCACAAGCGGAAATACCGGCATCGGCCTTGCAAGCGTTGCCGCCGCAAAGGGCTATAAAACCATCTTCACCATGCCGGAAACCATGAGCGTTGAACGCAGGAATCTTCTTAAGGCGTACGGCGCAGAAATCGTGCTGACTCCCGGAAACGAAGGCATGAGCGGCGCTATAAGCAAAGCAAACGAGCTTGCAAAAAGCATCGGGGGAAGCTTTGTGCCCTCCCAGTTTGAAAATCCTGCCAACCCTCAGGCGCATTATTGCTCCACAGGACCCGAAATCCTCAACGACACCGACGGAAAGGTTGACTTTCTTATTGCAGGCATAGGCACGGGCGGTACTCTCAGCGGAACGGGCAGATTCCTCAAAGAACATATTGAATCAATCCGAATCATCGGCGTTGAACCAAGCGGCTCTCCCGTGCTCTCACAGGGCAAATCAGGCCCTCACGGCTTGCAGGGTATCGGAGCAGGCTTCGTGCCCAAAACGCTTGACACGGGCGTTTACGATGAAATTATGACAGTTTGCGAGGCCGACGCTTACGCTGCAGGCAAAGCAATCGCTCAGAAAGAAGGCTTCCTCGCGGGAATTTCATCAGGCGCTGCTCTTCACGCTGCCATCCTCACGGCTCAGAAAGAAGAAAACGCAGGCAAAACCATAGTGGTTATACTTACCGATTCAGGCGAAAGATATCTTTCAACCCCGATGTTTGATTAAAATACACAGGGCGGCTGCACCTTTCGGTGCAACCGCCCTGATTTTTATTTATGCTTTAAAAGGGAAAAATTGACATCCACAAAAGCGGCATCAAAATACTCATCATATAAATAAAAGCCTGAAAGCTCTGATATCCGCTTACAAAGAAATCCTCCACCTTCTCTTTGAAAGTCATATCCTCCCGTATGTTTGCGCGTAATTTAAGCGTATTCGTAGTAGCGAGCACGTTCCCGTCGGAATCGGTAATATCAGCAGTTACGTAATAATAACCGTACCTTGCAGAGGTAAAATCCGCCGCTGTTATAAGGCCCGTACCGCCCGTATCCTCATAATAAGCTGCATCAAAAGCATCACCTTGTGTGCGCCAGACAATTCTGATATCCTCCCTGCCTGCCGCATAGTAGCGTATATAATACTTTTTGGTTATGCCGGGTTCTTTGATTTCGCCGAATTTTCCAAGCTCTCTTTGCTGCAATTCGCAGAAAATCTCGGGCTGCGCACCGTTAAAATACGCCGCACAGTAAGGATAAGCATCCAGATTAAAGTGCGTCTCCTCTTTTTTAAACGTACGGCTTATTTCACCTGTTTTTCTGTCTGCAACAAACTCATACAAATTAACCTTAACCTTATAAAAATCCGTTATATCGTCCGGATAACAAAACACCCTTACCTGCCCCTGATTTTGTTCACTGGTCGCAAAAGGTGTTGTATCAATATGGTTACGGACCTCCATATATTTGAGTGACGAAGGAAGATTGACTCTGTGATATTTTGTTTTAACATCCGCAAAAGCATAGCTGCCTATGCTCTCAACACCCTCACTTACGGTTATTACTTTGATTTTATCATAATACCCGTACCAGGGAGGAAGCTTTTCAGGGTCATTCTTTTCGCCGCGGATGTCCACGTAATACCAATCCATTTCGCCCGAGCCGCTTATCACAAGCTCGCCGTCTTCATAAAGATTCCACTCAAGATCAGTGCCGCCGTCTGCTGAGCAATATCCGCCCGCAACTCTTTCACGCTCAGCGGCAAAGACGTTCATCACAGGCACGCCCGTAACAAACATTGCTATGCACAGCATAGCCGATATAATTCTTTTCATTTTTTTGTTCATAACATTTCTCCGTATAACTCAGATTTGCCGCATTCAACAAATCTCCTCACTCAAAAAGCTATCAACCGTTCTTTTTACATCCACTCCTTTCATCCTCCTCATACATAAGGTACAAGCAATATGTACCGCAAAACAATTGTAACATAAAACTGCACCGTAAAACGGAAATTAATTGAAATTTAAGAAAACTTTAACAGCAGAGTCAGAGTTTGTTTACATCACGGAAATATTTGGTCAGGGAGCAAAAAAGGATTGCTCTGCTCAGCAAAGCAATCCTTAAATTCTATTTTGCATAAATCTGACCGACGATATAATTCTGAAAACTGTCCGGCAGGATTTTGACAAGGAATGTGACAAGTTTATACGAAAGCCCTACCGTATAAATGGGTTTTACTTTTTTCTTAAGCGCAAGCTTTGCTATAAAGTTGCCGATTTGCTCAGGCTCCATTCCGTTTTGCTCATCCTTTTCCATCTGAGCAACTCCCCTGCTTATTCTGCCCGAATAAACGTCGTCACCTTCAATAAACTTTTCCCTTGCTCCCGTAAAGCCTGTTTTTATATCGCCAGGCTGTACTGCACACACAGTTACACCGTAAGGTCTGATTTCGTTGGCAAGGGCAAGAGTGTATTTATTGACCGCCGCTTTCGTTGCTGAATAGAAGGCCTGGAAAGGTATTGCAACGGGTGCCGCAACACTGCTCACGTTTATTATTCTTCCGGAGCGTTGCTCACGCATTATCGGAATCACTGCACGACTTACGTTGACAGTACCGAAAAAGTTTACGTCAAAAAGTCTTTTTGCTGCCTCGGTTTCCGTAAACTCTATCGCTCCCGAAATGCCGAAGCCCGCATTATTCACAAGCAGGTCAATGCGTTCTTCTGCCTTGATTATTTCATCAATTGCGCTTGTAACGGCCTTTTCATCGGTGATATCCACCGATATATGGTGCATCCCCTCAATGCCCTTTTCGCGGCGGCTGAGCTCATACACCTTAAATCCGTTTTTCATCAAAGCCAACGCCGCAGCCTTGCCTATACCTGAGGTGCCGCCCGTAACAATTGCTGTTTTTTTCATTTAATCGCCTCTTTATTGTTTAAAAGGGTCTGCCCCGAAAGGCAAACCCTTTTTTATTTATTGCTGAACGTATTCCTTGTTCATCTGAGCTCTTGCAACCTTTGCAATTTCATCCGCATCCTTTGCCTGCTCAACAGCGTTGTTCATAGCCTCTCTTCTTGCGAAGAGTTCCTGATACATTCTGTCACGCTTTGCACCGTTAAGATTATGGAAGAACTTGGGGATGATACCGAGAGCGCCCGTAATAACGGGAATTCCGGTACCCATTGCAAAAATCCACCACTTGGTGGAGTCGGACTGAGTGCCGATTGTAAGACCCTGAACGTAGCCGATTCGCTTCATAATGAAATTCTGAATCGAGCTCATTGCAATACCCTGAAGCTTTGTTACAAGGCCTCTTGCAACGCCGGTCATAGCCTCAGCACGGTAACCGTTTTTCCACTCGCAATAGTCCATTGCTTCGTTGAGGATTTCCTGAGGAATAACGTGCCTTAAGCCGTAAACGCACATTTCAAACATTTCCTCAATAGCCATAACGGGAAGCATTACCCATTTATTCTTATAAAGACCCTTCTTCATACCGCCTATGGAGCCTATGCCGAAAACGGTAAGCCAGCAGGCGTCGGTCCATATATCCTCAAGAATCCAGATTGCTTTTGTGGAAAGCCTTTTGCGAAGGGGAGCAATGAAAGCGTAGCTTGCAGTTGAAATGGGAGAAGCGGGAATACCGACTATTGTCTGATATGTAGCAGAGCCGAGAACGTCAATGTAATAATTGATTCTGCTCTTACCTACTGCAAAGCCTGCAAGGAACTCTGAAAGAGTATAAAGCAGTATGGGTCGGTTATTGACAATAGCCTTAAGACCCTGAATAATACTGGGCTTTTCAATGGTCTGAGTAACTCTTTCCTTCGTTACGCAAATGAAATAGAATGACATAGCACAGCTGATAAGAGCTGTAAGTATACCGAACCCGATAAACAGACTGCTTCTGTCCCACGAAACAACCTGGTTATTAACAAGGTCGAGCAGCACGCCGAACACCAGCTCGGGAATTTTTTCACCCACAAGACCTGAAATAAGGTTTGCCATGGTTATAAGCCCCGTTCGCTCCAACGGGTCAGGCGTTATGGTTGCCATAAAGCCCGTGCCGGCTACCGCGGTAAAAGTACCTGCCGTTTCACAGATAACGGAAAATGCGGCATAAAAGATAAGCTTAGGAAGATAAGTACCGCTTGTATCGTTAAAAATAAGCGGCATGAACCAATACCACAAGCCGAGAAGAGTAAGCGGAATTTTGCAAAGCAGGATGTACGGCTTGAACTTGCCCCAACGGGTTCGGGTACGGTCAACTATAACACCGATGAAAGTATCGTTGATTGTATCCCAAAGACCTGAAAAAAGCCCGAACACAGCGAGGAAATCAAAATCCAGCTTAACAACGTCGTAAATAAATCTTTCATTATATTTGCTGATGTTGAAGCTGCCCGAAACATCGTTGAGAAGATAACCTATCTTCTCCCTTCTGCCGACGTAGCGTCTTTCACGCAAAAGAGGGTTTTTGACGCCTTTTTCGTAGTCAATAACTATACCCTGATTCTGCTCATTGCTTGACACGTTTGTTTTTTCGCTCAACACACCGCCTCCATTCCAAAGTTCTTTTGTTAAATGATAACATATTATTTTTAAAAATACAATATCTTTTATTTAAATTGTATGATTTGATAAAGAGGCACATACCGCCCGATTCATTGCAAACAAAAAATCCGCAGGCTTTCACCTGCGGACGGTATTAAACGGTTTCAAGAGCTTTGGTATTCGTGTTGTTGAATCTGTAAGTGATTTCTTTGAGCTTGGCTATAAAATATTTGAATATTGCAGGCATATTATCATCCATAAAGGCATAAAGCTTTGCCTTTGAGCTCACGCTTTCTTCATAAGCAGGATGAGCGTAACCGAGAATTACAGCGTTTTTCATATCAAACGGCCTTGTTTTTTCCGTAACATAGCCCTCACCCTCATAGTTTATATCAGAAGTGCATCCGCCAACGGCACGCACGTGCTTTTTGCCTGACCGCATAACAAATCCGCTTCTTGTAACAATTTCAACGTGCGTTACGCCGTCGCTTCCGTCAGTTGCGGTGTTCATAAACAGAATGTCACCCTTCTGAGGGATATAGTCACTGTCCGCAGGGTAGTATTCCCCTCTCTCCTCAAACCAGTTTTTCATTGAACTGCAGGTAGCCTCTTTAGGCACTGCAACGCCGATTGCATTGGCATTATCCGCACACCACGAAACGAAAATTGAGCACCACGAAGCCGAGGTTTCAATGCCGTAATACCAGGTTGTAAATTTATTTACGTCGCTTTCAAAATGGCCGATTTCAGCCCTTGCAGTAGCTACAATAAGGTCCGCCGTTTCCACTCTGATTTGCTCCTGTTCATCACTGAGCTCTTTTGCAAAAGCGAAAATTCCGCAGGCGCTTGCAAGAGTTATTACTGCCATAAGGAATGAAAGAATTTTAACTGCAGTTTTTTTCATTGTATACCACCCCATAAAATTATGCTAATCCAAAAACTTACGTTTTAAGATTTTCACTTTTTCTTCTGATTCTTTTTGATAAAAACCGATGCAAGCACGTTTCTCTTTATGCTCATATGATAAAAGCCATCAGTTCATCAGCTACCGCTTTTGCAACGGCCAGCTTATAGCCGAAGCGTGAAGCGCAGGGTTTGAGCGTTATTGCACAGTTCTTGACTTTACCGTCAAAATTGATTGCAAAATAAACTTCACCTGCAACACTGTCCGCATTTTCAGGGTCAACGTTGCCGAAAGTGCCCGTTATACCTATACCTATGTTGGTTTTGTAGCTGTTTTTGCATGCAGCTGCCATTGCCGCGGCTGTCTGCGAAGAATAAACACCGTATTCTTCTATTACTCTTTCAGGCACTCCGCGCATCATTTTGGCTTCGTTGCTGTAAGTAACGTCAGCACCTTTGAACACGGCAGATGCACCTTCGGTATCAGTCAGCAGGCTTGCCACAAACCCCGATGTACAGCTTTCCATGGTGGTAATCAAAAGCTTTTTTTCAATAAGCGATTTTGTAATCGCTTCATACTGTTCTCTTACTTCGCACTCGAGATTAATCAAATCACTCTGCACAGATTTTTTTGCACGCTCTGCGTCCACACCGACACCTCCGGATTCTTTTTTAATATTATAACACACCGTTTTATGTTTTTCAATCAAAAGTATACAGTATGCTTATATAAAGAAGCCGCAAGAACTCAGTTCCTGCGGCTCACAATTTTTATTCTTATTTCTGATAAATCCTTACGTAGTCCACTATAAACTCTGTATTATAGTTTTCTTTATCAAGCTCTGAAAGCTCTTCAGCCGCAGGAATTTCAAGCGAAACTATAACGTCCTCTTCAACCTCGGAAACACCGTTGCCGAAAGAGGTGCGGCGGGTTTCAACTCCGTTGATATAGAAAATGTATTCATCATCTGTCCATTCAAAGCCGTAGGTATTATATTCCTCATATATATTGTTACCGTAGAAGCTGCCGAGATTATTTGACTGGAAGCCCTCCTGCACACCGTCAACACCTGCGCAATGAACAGTCTGAGTAACAGAGTTACTTCCTACGGTATCGCCCCAGCTCATTGATTCAAAGATATCAATCTCAGCACCGCCGGGTCCGCCTTTTGAAACTGAGGCCGTGTAGGGCGCGTCAGCCTGAAGCCAGAATGCTGACCAGAAGCCGGGATCGTTATTAACAATACAACGGATTTCAAAATATCCCTTGCAGTAGCGCTCCTTGAGCTTTATCATACCTGTATACCAGCCCTCTCCGTATGCACCGTCTGTAAGGTATTCGCCTGTCATAATCATATTACCGTTTTTCAGTTCAACCTGACTTTCGGCATTGAAGCCACCCCTGCGCGGACCGCTTCCTCTGTATTCCCACACATCGGTGTTAAGGGTGGGTGCATCAAACTGATCCTCAAAAACAAGGCTATATCCCGTAAGGTCAAGCTCCTGCCCTCTGGGTGTTGTAGGGAAATCAAGAATTGTAAGACCGAAAAGTTCAATTATCGCAAGCAGAGAAGCGATAATCTTTTTAGGAGAAAAGGAAGTAAAAATCTCGGTAAGATAATGCAGCTGCTGCTCAACGCCCCACACCTGCCTGGGCGCAAGCTTTAAAACTTCAACTAAAAACGTTTCAAACACATCTGTCACCTCATCAAAAAATTTGTTACCGTCAGTAACATAAAAATTCTAACACTTCAACCAGATAAAGTCAATTACTCAACGCAAGCTTTACCGCTTTATTCAAGGTGCTCCAGCGTTTTGTTAACCGCTTCTTCTATATCAACAGTACCTACACCGAAGATGGAAGTATGAATTTTTCCGTTGACGGGCTTTTTCCAATATTCATCAATACCGTCAACCGAATTTCTCATGCCGAGAACAGAACCGACGGTAGCGCCGTTACAATCGGTATCGAACGCCATACCCACGGCAATGCAGATTGATTTGCCGAAATCGCCCTCACCGTAGAGAAGTGCTGCAGTAACAATCATGGCGTTTGAAATTGTATGGCACCAGCCGTGGTCGGTATGCTCATCATAAGCTGAATGGATTATATCAAAGCATTCATCAACGCTTGTTCCGTTTTTATAGCAATCAATAATTCTCATTACAGCCTCATAAAGCCTTGAGGTTGACGGAATTTCAGCAAGACCGCCGAGAATTATATCCTCAATATTATCGGTAACGGCTGCGCAGGCAATCATTGCCGACGCAAACATTTCGCCGTAAACTCCGTTCTTGACGTGCGATATCACCGCATCCCTGTAAGCCATTTCCGCCGCTTCTTCAGGCTTGCCGGGATTGATGTAGCCGAAATAATCGCCCCTTATCTGTGCTCCTATCCATTCACGGCAGACGTTTTTATACATTGCTGATGCAGGCGGCTCAATGCAATTCACAAAATTCACAAAAGCTGTTCTTTCCGCTGTAAAATACGAAAATATGGACTGATATTTCATCCACGCAAGAGCAACATCCTCTGACTCAAAATCCCTGCCACACTCTTCAACAATCTTCTGAGCAAGGGCAACGTAGTTTGTATCGTCATCAACGGGCATCCCGTCAACGGTATCGGCATACGCTTTGTTTTTAAGGTAGAATTTATAATGCGAGCAGACTTCCTGCGTAATATCAGTGCTGAGAATATATCTGTGCATGGGATAATTACCAGTTTCTTTGAGCAAGGGAATAAGCTCATCGCTTCTTATTCCTTCCACAGGCTTTCCAAGCAAGCATCCGCACGCCCTGCCCGTCCATGCGCCGAGAAGCTTTTTGCGAAGCGTCTGCTCATCGGGCATCTTCTTTTCAAAATCATGAAGATTTCTGAGAGCCTTTATCTCCCCAAGGGTTAGGGGCTCATTGTATTTATAGCCCGGCTTCATACCGGCATTCATAACCATTTCATAGATTATATCGCTCATGCGTGTTTTGTAATCGCCGGGTTGGAGCGCATCAACAGCCTCAAACAAGCTCTTATACTTTTCAACGTCAAGCCCCTCCTCCACCGACTGAGTATATTCAGTCATTAAATCCTGAGGGTATCTGTTAAGAGCATCAACGTTGTTGTAATCAATCCTGATTTCGGTATTATAAATTTTTGCAAACATATTTTTCACCTCATAAATGAACGGTGCAGGATTATCAACACAAATAATCATCTTATTATAATCCGACACGTTGTTTTACATCCTGAACAAATAATATTTTACACATTCAGCTTTTATCCGTCAAGCACGAAAGAAACATTACTTTCCGCTTGGAAAATATAAAAAAGCAAGGTCTTGTCTTCAATAAGGCAAGACCTTGCTTCATTTTTCAATTAAGAAAGTTTAAAATCAGAACAGCGACCTTACGGGAGAAAGAATTCTGTCCACAGGGCTGCCTGCACCGAAGAGGAAGAGCGAGCCCTTGCTCATTGCATAAGTAACCTTTTCAAACACTTCATCAAGCGGAGATTCCTTCTCGGGCTCAATATTCTCATAGCCCTCCGCTCCTACCTTGTGAAGAATGGCTCTGAGTCTGTTTTCTGCCGCAGTAACCTTTCCCTGGTCTGCCACAGTCATTTTAAGAACCTCTCTTGCCTGCTCCATAGCTGCGTTGAGCTCCGCCTTATCCTCCTGGCTGAGAGTTGACTGGTCAACTCTCTCTGCATCGGGAAGAGTCCAGCGGCGTATATCCCTGGTTTTGCAGGGTCCGTTGAACTGAGGATATTTTTCGGGGTTGTCATTAACGTCAGTTACCTCGCCGAGAATAATCGCCTTTGCGAGGTTAAGAACAACGTCGTTATAACCTACCTCGTGATGCTGTTCAAGGAATATCCAGGTATTTTCGGGAAGAATCGCCGTAGAGGTGTCAACCATATTGTCGGGCGAAACGTGGTTATGAGCAGGGTTATCACAGTAAGTATTCTTTTCATAATCAACGTCAGCAAGAGTGTTATTACCTGCTGCGCCCGTTGCACCGAGAGTGGTCGAGCTGAGGTTTATGATACCGTCGGAATTAACCTTTTCAGCACTTGCAACAATATTGAAATAAGTGTACATCTCCTCGCCGAGGTCAAGATTTGCGCCTGCTATGGAGTTCACACGAACGCCATCCTCCACAGCCGCAAGGATATTCTTCTTAAGATCAAGCCTTGCTTCCTGAAAACGGTCAGTTCTTGCTCTGAGAGCAGGTTTGTCGGAAAGGTATCTGTCAGCAAGCGCTTCGTATCTGCCTGAAGGAAGCATAGCCCAGAACTGAGGGCAGTTAACCATAAGCGTATCGATAATACCGCTGATTGCTCCGGAAAGAAGAGCATCAATGCCCGAACGGGGAATAATGTGAAGAAGGGAGTTTATGAGATAACCGAGAGTCGGATTTCCTTCGGATTCAACAAAAATCTGAGAAATAAACTCATGATAAAGGTACTCATCATCGTCAAGTCGCCATTCCCTTGCATACATATCGGCAACAATATCCGTACCGTCAAGGCAGGCTACGGCGTTTACAATCTGATCAATCTCACCGTGACCGTACTTGTCGAGGTAAGCGGTAAGAATAGTTCCGCCAAGGCTTACGGGCAATAAGGTAACCTTATCGTGACCGGTCTGCTCTTTAACCATATCGATATATTCATCAAGATCATCCGCGGAATTCATAGGGTCGCCCACAAGATTGAAGGTGAAGAAATAAGTGTGATCCTCACCGATTTCATCAACAAGCGCTTTCATGGGAACCATTCTGTAAGTCCATTCAAGCTCATCCTGAGTCATTTTCTCAAGCGAGTGATTCCAGCGCTGGGTTTTAAGGTTTTCAACGTGATCGCCGTTTTCATCGCATCTCTGATACTTGAAAAGATCGCAAACAAGATCATAAGCAACTTTATCAAGACCTACGTTTGTCTGAAAAGCAATAGTCGCTATGGCACTCGCCGCAACCTTTACGATTGCCTGAGCAGAAAGCGCCGCCTCATTGAGAATAAGAAGTGTGCCGCCCACCTGACTGTCACCGTTCATAACGGGCTTGTCATCAGCGTCATAAAGATAAGTGGGTGAATGGTTGATACCGGGGAGAACTATTACGGGTGAATGGCCGCAGTTTCCGCCGCATTCCGTTTCAGTTGCCGCAAGTGCACCTACCACGCTTACAGAAACAAGCATAGCCACGCAAAGCATAACAGCAACAGCTTTTTTGATTACCGTTTTCATTTTGCACTCTCCTTTAAGAATACATATTTTAAATAAACTATACCATTATCTCTTCCATAAATCAACCCATACTTTCACCTATATTCACTATAATAAATCCTATCTCTTGAATCCTTTTGCATTTTGTGATAAATTTATTTCATTCACAATTTAAAGAAAGGTTGATTTTATGAGCGCTTTTTTCTCAAGAATCCGGGCCGTTATCCTCAGCATTATCACTATGATATCACTCGCTTTATTCCCTCCCGAACCGATTGTTCCCGAGTTCGGCGAAACTGCAAAACAGGTTAAAACCGCTTTTGATGAGGGGGAATTCATAATGGGCAGTAATGACCTCATCGTTTCTGCCGACGGTAATGACAGCAACCCCGGCACCCTTGAAGCACCTTTGAAAACATTTGAAAAAGCCAAAGAAATCCTGAAATCCGACTCCTCGGACGAAACTGTTACCGTGTGGTTCAGGAAAGGAGCGTATTTCATTGATAACACCGTCGAATTCACCGCTGACGACAGAAGTAACGTAATTTACCGTTCATACCCCGATGAAGAGGTTTCTTTTACAGGCGCAAAAGAAATTTCCGAATGGAGTGAAGGCACCGTAAACGGTGTTGATGCGTTTGTGGCCAACGTTGAAATTAATTCCGACGAAGATTATTTCCACTCTCTCTTCAAAGACGGAAGAAGACTTTCACGCCCGAATTATCCCAAAACAGGCGTACTTAAAATAGCCGACCCGAAAACAGATGAAGCAATGGTCCCTGAAAGCGAAGCAAACTTCTTCACAAACTCGGCAGTATTTTATGCGCACAAGCAGGACGTTCTTAACTTCAGCAATATCAAGGACGTTGACGTAAGAATCATGCACTTCTGGTGTGACGAGCTGCTTCCTCTTCATTCAATCGATACAGAAACAGGAAGAGTAGAAACCCGGAAGCCCACCGCAATGACCGTAAGAGTTGACGACAATTACGTTTTTGAAAACGTAAAGGAAGCACTCAGCCAGCCCGGCGAATGGTACCTTGACCGCAGCGAAGGCAAATTATACTACATCCCCGAAGCAGGCGATACCGTTGAAAACACCGTTCTTTATGCAGGCAAAACCGAAAAGCTCCTTTCTTTGAATAACGCAAAAAACATAACCTTCCGCGGAATAAACTTTGAATGCACGGATTGGGACTATATCGGAAAAACAGACGGAACTTATAACAACGAATTTCCTGCCACTCATCCCCTCTTTAAAAACTTAAACTATAACTCAAACCATACTCAGGCAGCCTACGAAACACCTGCCGCAATCAACATCTCCGCTTCCGACTCAATCAATTTTGTTGACTGCCTTTTTAAAAACATATCCTACACAGCCTTAAAATTTGAAAACGCTTCCAAAAACTGCACGGTTGAAAGCTCTGAATTCAACGAAATCGGCGCAAATGCGATATTTATAGACGGAAATAAGGAAACCAATGTAATATCGGAAAACATCACCGTAAAAGATTGCCACATCACAAAATACGGAAGAATATTCAACAACGCAATAGGTATTCTTCTTACTCATGCAATTGACTGCGAGCTTTCCAACAACGAGATTCACGAAGGATGGTACACCGGAATTTCCGTAGGCTGGACCTGGGGCTACGGCCATAACCCCACCAACAACATAAAAATATGCAACAACCTTATTTATGACATCGGTAACGGCTGGCTTTCCGATATGGGCGGAATTTACACCCTCGGCATTCAGCCCGATACGGTAATTTCAGGAAACGTAATCCACAACGTCGGTTGCGATGAAGGAAGCTACGGTTACGGCGGCTGGGGCATTTATCTTGATGAAGGCTCAAGCGGTATGCTTGTTGAAAACAATCTTGTTTACGACTGCTCATCGCAGACCTTCCACCAGCATTACGGCAAAGACAACGTTATAAGAAACAACATTTTCGCTCTCGGTGAAGAAGGCGCTTTCAGAATCACAAAGTACAGCGACCATAATGCCCTCACTCTTACCAACAACATTTTTGTAACCGATAACGCTACCATGTACGCTCTTTTAACAGACGCTGATTGGTTTGTTGATGACAGCAATATTTATTGGGATTATGAGAACGGAGCAACCGTATATTCAGGTGACTCTATGAGCTTCTTTGAAAGAAAATCAATACCGTCAATGGTAGCAAGAGGATACTATAACAACGCCGTTTTTGCAGACCCGCTCTTTAAGGATGCCAAAAACCACAATTTCACTCTCGCGCTCAACAGCCCTGCCATCGAAATGGGATTCAAGCCCTGGGATTACAACGCAGGCACAAAAACACTTTTTGAATAAACAATCAAAACCCCCGGCTGAGCCGGGGGTTTGCACTGCCCCTTCAAGGGGCGATTACTGGCTTTGCCCCTAAAAGGGGCTTTGAAGGTTTAGCAGCGCATTACTGTCACTGGCAGCCGCTCCCGAGCGGCTGTTTTATTTTGCCTACTTTGTCTTGCTACCCGTAAACGGGTCTATGTACTCTTTCATTGTGACTTGGTCTACTGCGTAATCTTCTTCAAGCTGATTCCTTATGTATTCTGCTATTTGCTTTTTGTTTCGTCCGACTGTATCTACGTAATACCCTCTGCACCAGAAACTTCTGGAACCGTACTTATA
>JAFQKF010000026.1 GCA_017397105.1 Clostridia bacterium
AACTCCATACGGTTTTGAAAGGCAACTTTCCGCCACAGCTGCGTTAAAAACCTTTGGAATAACCTCGTATTCCTGCAGATTTTCGCCTTGCTGTGACAAAAATCTGCTCTTTCAAAACTGCGAAGCACCGAAAAGGTCGCAGTTTTGATTCAGCGGAGCGTTTCTTTTATGAAACCATACTGACGTATGGCGAAGAAAAAAACGCTTCGATGGGTCGGAAATCCGACCTTTGCGGCGTATTTAGTTCGAATGCAGGCACTCTAAGCAGACCTTAATACGTAAGTCACTCCTGAAAGCGAGTCACCACTTCCATATTTCCTCGGGAGCTGCAAAGATTTCATCGATTCTCTTAATGAATGGTACCACGTCGGCAAATCCGCCGATTCTGTGGTCAAACATTACGTTTATAGGCAAAACCTTCTTGGTTGCAAGGTCAACTTCACCTTTATCGTTTCTGAAAGCATATTCCTTATCCTGAACGGCACCCATAGCCATAATGAAAACCTGAGGATAGAGAATAGGTGCATATGTAACGTTGCCGCACAGTCCTTTGTAAAGCGAACCGAGGTTTGTAAGGCAAACCGTTCCTTCATTAAGCTCATGCATCTGAAGAGAGGTTTTATCACGCGGCGCATGCTCAAAAAGACCTGACAGCTTTGCAACTTTATATTTTCCTACGTAGCCTGTTGCAACCTGAGCTGCAGCCATACCGATTTTTCCCTTAAGAATAAATCCGATTACTCTCTGCAGAATTATATCAAAAAGAACACGGTCAACATCGGTGGTTTCCAAAGTTTTTACAAGCCTGTTGAATTCATCTGAAAGCTCATGAAGAGTCATGGTTTCAACGTTGCTGACTTTAATGGGAAAAGTTTCTCCGCTGTCCATAAGAAGAGGAACGGCAATGTCGATATGTTTCTTAATAATAAGCCTGCCGCAGGACGGTTTATACTTATAATCCATATGTGCATTAAGCCTGGGTGCAGCTTTAAGCCCCTCGGCAAGCACACGCATCATTATTGTATTAAAGGATAAAGGATAACCGCATGATTCCTTAAGCTTATGAAACTCAGCCCAGAATTTTGTGATATCAGCCTCATAGTTGTAGCCACCTGCGGGAATCGTCCTTTGTGCATTAGACAAAATATTGCCGGAAACACGTGCTTTCAGGTTAAAATACTCAATATCATCCTCCGGCATCGGCTGATTCAGCGCACCTTTGATATATCTTTTAAAATTCATTATACTGACCTCTTTACTCTGAAAAATCAAATAGTATTATAAAACATAAATGATTAAAAATCAACGGCTGACGGAATATAATCCGCAGCCGTTAATAAAAATTCAATTAACTTGCGCAACGCTTGGCACGCTCAAGCTCTTCTTCTGTTGCATAACCCTGTGAAATATTTTCATTCATAAGAATAATAATTTCATTTCTGAGTCTGGTATTAACCTGCTCAACCGTCATACCTTCGGTAGAGAATGGTTTACCGATTCTTGCACACAGAGTTTTGCTTCTGAATTTATACTCGCCGGTCACGGCAACAGGCACCATCATTGCGTTATTTTTGCACGCAAGGGAAGCAGCACCGTACTTGAACTCACCGATAAGATTATCGGTTTTATTTCTTGTACCTTCAGGGAAAATGCCGAGAGCTCCGCCGTTTGAAAGCACGGCGTTTGCAAGAGCCTTCGCTTCGCTGTCATCACCGTTTCTGTTTACCTTGATACAACCGGAAAACTCAAAAAACCACGCAAGAGAGCCGTTGAAATACTCAGCTTTAGCCATGTAATTAATCGGACGGCTTGTTGAAATAATAGCCATGCACTGATCCATAACGTGCTTATGGTTGCCTGAAACAACTACCGCTCCCTTCTTGGGAATGTTGCCTTTTCCGATAATACGGGGGTTATAATACAGCCTGAACACAGGAGCAAGAATCGTTTTCATCAGCCTGAATCCCCACGTTTTAGGCTTGTGAACCATCAGCAAACAGCCTCCTTCTCACTGTCCTTCTGAAGTTTCATGAAGTCAATCTTGTTATATGCGGTTTTGGGAAGAAGATCAACAAACTCATATCTGTAAGGAACGCTGTAATGCATAAGCTTTTTCTTGCAGTATTCGCGGATTTCGTTCTCTGTTTCGGCGGATTTTTCCTTGCCGTTCTTAAGAACAATAAATGCCTTTGCAACCTCTTTTTTATACTGATGAGGAATTGCAACAACAACGCACTTATCAACAAAGTCAAGCTCTTCAATTACGCTTTCAATCTGAGTGGGATATACGTTAAAGCCGGAAGTAATCATCATGCGCTTGATTCTGAGCTTGTAATGAACGAAACCGTCAGCATCAATAGCTGCCATGTCGCCGGTATGAAGCCATACCTTGCCATCCTCATGCACACGAAGGGTATTGTCCGTTTCCTGCTTGTTGTTTCTGTAGCCGATCATAACGGTAGGGCCGCTTACGCAAAGCTCACCGTCCGTATCTGCGGGAAGAACGTTGATTGTGCCGGGCTCAACAATGCACATTTCAGTACCGATAAGGGGCTTACCGATGGTGCGTGATTTATAATCGTCACCAACCGAAAGGCACAGAGCTGCAAGACCCTCGGTCATACCGTAGCCCTCACAGATTTTAATATCAGAGTTGTGAGCCTTAAGGAAATTATTTACGCTGACCTCAAGCTTTTCAGGCAGAATGTCACCGCCGCTGATAGCATACTTAAGGAATGAGAAATCAATATCGTCAACGCCGTCAGCTTTAATAAGTGCATCGTAAAGAGTGGGAACACCAAAGAGCATTGAGGGCTTATATTTCTTGAGGATGCTTGCAAATTTCTTCGAATTGAACTGAGGTATAAGAACAGAGCATGCACCGAAGCAGAAGCAAACGTGAACGCATACACCGAGACCGAATCCGTGGAAGATGGGAAGGATTGCAAGAATTTTATCGCCAACGCTTACGTCACGAAGAGTCAGAACTGCCTGGATGCCGAAAGCATTAAAATTATAGTTTGAAAGCATGATATCCTTGGGAGTGCCGGTAGTTCCGCCGCTGTGAAGAATAACGCTGACTTCCTTATTCTTATCGCCCTTGGGAAGATATTCGGGGGCATCAGCCTTCTTCTTTGCAAAAGTGCTCCATGAAATATTTCTGGAATCGGACTTATCATACTTAAAGTTCTTTATGCACTTGAGCGCATAGAGCTTTTTCATGATAAAAGGCATGGAATCGCCTGCAGATGCAAAAATAACGGTTTTAACCTGAGTATCATCAATAATGTTTGCAACCTTCTCCGCGCAGATATCAACGCAAAGAAGAACCTTGCTTTCAACACGGTTGATGTGGTTCTTGATTTCTTCCTGAGCTGAAAGAGGATGAAGAATGTTGCAGACAGCGCCGATTCGGTTAAGAGCGTAAATGCTGATGACCGCTTCGGGAGTATTGGGCATAACAATGGTAACTATGTCACCCTTGCGTACACCGATGCTGTAATAAGAGCCGGATACTTCTTCAATTCTCTTGACGAGATCCTTGAACGAGCACTGTGTTCCGAAATACTCGTAAGCGGATTCCTCAGGCTGATTATCAGCTGAGATTTTGAGCATACCGAAAAGAGAAACGTCGGGAACTTCAAATCCCAAAGGCAAGCTGCTGTTTTCACACTTGAAAAACGGGTTTGTTAAATTCTTTTTCATGATTTACCTCACACATGACTAATATTGTATCTTGTTCTGTTTCCCGAGCGGAGCATTACGGGGATGCAAACACCGGCGGCAACAATAACCGCAGCCGAAGCAACCGCTACCTGCTTTCTCGGAAAATCTTTTTTAGCTGAAGTTTTTTTGATGAGATTATCTGCAATTCTTTCCTTATCATCATCAGAAAGAGAAATCTGGCTTATTAATCTTGTAAACTCTCTGATACTCTTCATGAAAGCTCATTCCTTTCCATTTCTTTTTTCAATAATTCTCTTCCCTTTTGCAGGCGCTTGCGCACCGCCTCTTCACTTATGCCGACAATCTCAGCAATCTCACGGCATTTATAGCCTTCCACATAATAAAGAGTAAGCACGAATTTATACTTAGGCGGAAGGCCCATTATTACTTCAAGTGAATCAATGTCACAGTCACATATACCAATATTTTTAAAATCTTCAAGGCTGAAGGTATCTCTGCGTACACGAAGCATCAGCATATTCTTACTGATATTTGCCGCAACCTTGATAAGCCAGGCTTTTTTATGCTCTTCTCCGTTGAATTCAGGAGCTTTGGTCAAATATTTCAACAAGGTTTCCTGCACGGCATCCTCGGCATCGTCACGGTTACAAAGGATACAGTATGAAATCCTGAAAATCAACTGGCTGTATTCATCAACAAGAGCTCTGATTTCTTCTTCAGTTCTGCTTTGATTTATCATTAAACTCAAAATCGAATACCTTTATCCGATCAATACCTCCTTATCAAAACATTACCCAAAATAAAAACAAATCAAAACGCAAAAAAGTGAATTTTAAATTGTAAACAAATTGTAAACTTCACGCAAGATGTTGTTTTTGCCAACAGGTATTGTATCACAACTTTTAAGTAAAACAAGTGAATTTTTAATTAATTTTATGTTGTTAATATCGGGTGTTTGTGATATTATTATTTAAACATTAATGAAAACGGTGATACTATGCTTACTAATTTCCATACCCACTCCACTTTTTGTGACGGTAAATCAACAGCTGAGGAAGTTGTTTTAACGGCAATAGAAAAAGGCTTTTCCGCTATAGGATTTTCAGGTCATGCTTATACGGATTTTGATTTGAGCTACTGCATGAAGGATATCAGCGCATACAAAGCCGAAATCCTCAGACTCAAGGATAAATATAAGGATAAAATTCAGATTTATCTCGGCACCGAAGAGGATATGTTCCAGCCTGTAAACCGCAATGAATACGATTACATAATAGGTTCTTCTCATTATTCACTGCGCAACGGCATTTACTATCCCATTGATTCAAGCTATGACACCTCAAAAGAATGTATTTCGGCGTGGGATAATAATCCTTTGGCTTTTGCAGAGAACTACTTCAAAAGCTTCTGTGATTATATTCTTTCAAGAAAACCCGATATTATCGGCCATTTCGATTTAATCACAAAATTTGACGAACGCAATGAACCTTTGCTGATGAACAGCAAACAGTACAACGAAATTGCTGAAAAATATATTACTCAGGCTATTAAGAGCGAATGCATTTTCGAAGTAAACACAGGAGCCATATCAAGAGGTTACAGAACCACTCCCTACCCTGCAATTAATCTGCTTCATATCCTCAGAAAAAACGGCGCTGAAATCATCCTTTCAGCTGACAGCCACTCAGCGCAGGCTATTGACTGCGCTTTCGAAGAAACAAAACTTATGCTTAAAGATATCGGCTTTGAATATCTCAGAACGCTCTATAACGGAGAATTCGTAAAAGATTACCTTTAATATGCAAACATCCCGTGCCGGAATGACACGGGATGTTTTAATATATACATTAAAATATATTTATAAGCTGTTTATCATATCAAGATAGTTTACATAATATTCGAAAATATCGGTATTTACTTTAGTCATTCCTCCCTGAAGTGACATATGGTCGCCTCGGTATACAGGCATAACGTTCCACACGCCCTTGGTTACACTGTCAGGGTTATACTCAGCGCTGGGCGCACTGCTCGGAGCAAGAGAGGAAACGGTATTTACAAGGCCGTCATTCTCAAGCCAGGTTTCATCAATTTCAAAGCCGGCCTCGGTCTTTCCGGTATATCTGCCAATCTCATTCGCACTTGATTGGAACATTTTTTCCATTATCTCGGTATCAGCAGAATAAGTACCGTCAGCGTTCTTATCCGTTGCGGTACAGGCGATGGAAAAGTAGTAGGTATCGGGACAGGTGTAGATGCTTTTATTCAATTCCAGCGCATTATCTATGTACATATCATAAGCCGCAGTATCAAGCTCTGATGAATTATCAGAATAAGCGCTTGTGCCGTTATGAGGAGCAGCAAGAGAAGTCATTGAATAAATCCAGTCCCCTTTTCCACCCGTAAAGAAAGATGAAACGTTATCAGGGCTTGCTTTCATTTCTTCCTCACTGCCAACAGCCATAAGTGATGCGAAAACACGGATTGTAGCGCCGCCGAAGGAATGGCCGAGAAGGTTGATTTTGTTGGTACTGTCCCACTTATCAATAAGAGCCTTGCCCGTAAAATCCTTACCGTAGCGCTCGTGACCGCAGCGTGAACTGTGTGCCTCGCCGTAATCAACAACGGTTCCCGTCAGCTGAGCATAAAGCTCGCAGGCTCTGTCCCATGCACTTGCGGTGCCTGCTACGGAAGCGGCATAGCACTCATAACCCATGGAATTAAGTTCTTTCATTAAATCGCCGTTAAAAATCCCCCAATACGGAAACAGATTATAATAAAAGTCATAACTGCCCCAGCCCATAAGACCGTGAACCCAGACGTACTTATAGTTGGTATTCCAGTCCTCTTTATTAATCTCAGGCTTACTGCCCGGGAAAAAGACAGAAACAATCAGCATTATAATCGCAAGCGGTACGGAAATAATTTTAGCCATGAGAACTTCTCCTTTGTTCTATTTTGGAATATTGTACCGCACATACAAGATATTGTCAACACAATAAACTTCTCGCCAAGAATAAAGCCGACAGAGTTAATCTGTCGGCTTTAAAATATAATCAGAATTCCGGAGTTATGGTAAGGTCGGGGAAAAGCCAGTTCAGGGAAATAACGTAAATAAGCTTATGGACAATGTTACCGATAAAAACTATAAATCCGTAGAAAATCCTGCCGAAGGTTGACGTGTGTTCCGCTGTCCGAGTCTGAGAAGCATCGCAATGCTCACACTCTCTTGTTGCGGTTCCGTCACAGAACGCAGTAGCATCGTCATTATATTCCCATTCGCTCCAGCTGTGCGGCTCGGTTTCGGAAAGCAGACACCTGCCGCAGGCTCTTGAGTGATTTTCGCCGTCGCCACAATCCGTCCACTCACTCCAGTTGTGACCGAGAGCATCGGTATACTTATCAATATAAGTGTGGTTGCATACCGAGCATACGTTTGTTGCATATCCGCCTTCGGTGCAGGTTGAAGGAGTTGAAGTTACTATGTAATCACAATTATTGGTTTCGGTATTGTTACAGTTAAGGCAGGTTCTTGAGTGAGTTGAATCGTTGTTGGTGTGCCACTCAGAAAAGCTGTGACCAATGGGGGTAATATCTTTTCTGTCAATAATGTAACCGCAGCGGTTACAGGTGAGATGCTCTTCACCCTTAACCTCGCAGGTTGCCTCAACTGCGGTAATCCAGGTACCCTGCGTATGACCGAGAGCTGTGATAGCCTGGGTAGCAACAGTACCGCCGCAAACAGTACAATTCTTAACCTTTTCGCCATTGTTTTCACAGTCAGGTTCAATCACGGTTACCCATTCCCCCGCCTGATGCTCATGAGGAGCAATAGCTACAGGCTCTCCGAGAAGAGCTGAACAAACGGCGCAGGTCTGCTGTTTAAGACCGGACTGTGTACAGCTTGAGGGCTGAGTGATTTCCCACTTACCGGGCACGTGATCCTCTTTTGCAATGCGTTTTGTTTCAAGAACAGTACCGCAAGCCGTACAGGTTTTCTCCTCTCTGCCGTATTTAGTGCAGGTTGCCTCCTCAACGGTAATCCATGCGCCCGTGTGACCCGAGGCAGGAATCTCGCGTTTTCCGATTGTTTTGCCGCAGGTTTCGCAGGAAAGGATCTCTTCGCCCTTGGTCTGACAATCAGGCTTTATTGAAACGGTATAAGTATCACCTGAATGGCCGTGAGGCTCAACGGTTTTCGTACCAACCGCACTTTGACAATCGGAACAATAAACCGTTTTTTCACCTGCTTCAGTGCAGGTTGCGGGAACAGTTATTACTTCATAAGTATCTCCGTGTCCGGTAGCTTCAAGCGTCTGAGTATCATACCACGCACCGCAGATTGAGCAGTAAACAGCCTTTTCACCTTCCTTAGTGCAGGTAGGATAGGAGAGAATACCTGTGTGACCTGATTCATGGCTGTGTAATTCAAAATCTTTTGTTTCAAGCACTTCGTCGCACTTTGAGCAGTAAAGGCTCATCTGACCGTCATGATCGGCTGTTGCTTCAAAATCAATCTTCCACACGCCGTCATCATGGCCTGTTGCGTCAACACTTACAACGCCGATCTTCAAACCGCAATCCGAGCAATACGTTACTTTTTCACCCTTTTCGGTACAGGTGGGCTGAATTGTTGTAACGGTAATTTTTTCTCCGTGACCATTGGCAGACACCGCACGAGTTTCATAGCAAGCGCCGCATACCGAGCAGAAGCTGCCTTCAAGACCGTCAACAACGCAAGAGGCGGGTCTGATTATCTCGTTATAACCAAGTTTATGTTCATGAATGGAGAATTCCTTTGTTTGAAGCACTTCATTACACTTCGAGCAGTAAAGGCTCATCTGACCGTCATGATCGGCTGTTGCTTCAAAATCAATCTTCCACACGCCGTCATCATGGCCTGTTGCATCAACGCTTACAACGCCGATCTTCATACCGCAATCCGAGCAATACGTTACCTTCTCACCCTTTTCGGTACAGGTGGGCTGAATTGTTGTAACGGTAATTTCTTCACCGTGACCTGATTTTTCAATCTTTTCTGTTTTATATACAGCGTTGCAGACTTTGCAGACAAGGCTCTTTTCACCGTCCTCGGTGCAGGTTGCCGCCTTGATAACGCTCTCATAACCGAGTTCATGCGTATGCACAGCAAACGTCTTAATATTGAGTACGTCACCGCACACCTTGCAGATTTCAGACATCTGACCGTCATGGTTCTCGGTTGCCTCAAAATCAATTCTCCACATACCTGCGCCGTGACCCGTGGCATCGGTTGATTTACTGCTGATTACAGTGCCGCATATTCCGCAGGCCTCGGTAACACTGCCGCCGTTTGTGCAAGTGGCAGGCACGGTAACCTCAACGGGAATATGAGCAGACTTTGCAACAGTTTCAGCTTCCATCTGAATTCCGCAGGTTTCACAGATTTTTACCCGTGCACCTTCCATAAAGCAGGTGGCGGGAATCGTTGTTGTCCAATCCCCTGCAATGCAGGTATGATTTTCACCCGTATTTGTTACGCTGATTTTGATAATAGGATAAATTGACAAATCAGAGTTCTTTACATATCTTGTTTCGTCGTTTACGTATGCATAAGTGTTTTCATCAATGCTGTATTTAAGATAATAATCGCCGATTTCGTTTGCGGTCAGAATCTGGGTATAGGTTGTTTTTTCAACAGTAACCCCGTCTTCATTTGTAACTGCATTTCCGTTTGCATCGCAGACCGACCACTCACCCATAAGGGGCAAATATCCGTAATAAGGTATACCGAACTCATTGTATCCCTGAGTACCGATATCGTAAAGATCGATTGCACCGCCCTTTGCAATGCTGTAGGAAGTAGTATCCCCTGCAGTTACCGCCGCAAGATTATACAAAGGTTTAATATCGGTAAGCTTGGTTTCAACGCCGTTTTGCTTGAGGGTAAGATTTGCTCCCGCAGCTGAAAGCGGAACGTATCCGTTAAGCCACTTTACACATTCTCTTGCGCTCTTATCGCCGTTAGTCTGCGTAGTGTCAATTATTGCTTGCCAATCAACACCGTTTACCGCTTCATCAGAAGCGTAAAAATACTGACTCTCTTCAAAAGAGGGCATATCAAGATACTGGATTGCTCTTTTATTAAGATTGTCGATTGCGGTAACTCCCTTAAGGGTTTCCGAGGTACCGAAAACAGTACACAGCGCGGAATGTCTGGGAGACTCAAGGCCTGCGTAGTCAAGACCGATACCGCCGATGCTCATAATCGCTACCTTATAGGTAATGTATACGGGGCAGCTGTAATCAAGAATAACTTCGGACTCACTTTTCTGCTGAGAAATACCTATTTTTGTATGAGCAGGCAGAGAAATCTGAGCGCTTGCTGTTTTGGTGGTTGATTCACTCAGGGAATTGCTTTCACCGTAAGCAGTGCCTACGGTATCCTGTGTTGTAAAGCCGTAATTCGCACTGCCGCCAAGGCTGAGGCCTATTTTATCAAAACTCAGACCAAGCTCTACTCCAACGCCTACAGAGTGGCCGTAAGTATGTGAATGCGAGCTCTCCATGGAGTTTGAAACAGAAACAGAGCTGGTTTCAGAAAAGCTGACGGAGGTTTCGGCAGATGAACGGGACGGGTTGGTGGTATAGCTGACAAAAGCCTCTTCCGTTGTTGAAGAGTTAAACTTTACACCGGGCGCGTTGGCAGCTGCAGCGTCACCAATATTTTCGTACTCCTCTGCCGCTGTAATGAAAGGTACACCTTCCGCTATAAAAGGAATAAGCTCAAAATCATAAAATGCGATTGCAAAGGAAGTAGCGGTCGTAGAAATAAGAGGGTACATACTGCTGGCTACAGCGGCGATTACGGGCTGACCGTCACCTTTATCGGGAACGTCAAAGCCGGTCTTATTTCCCGTTGTTTTCTCGAGAAGCTCTTCTTTTGTATACAAGCTCGAAGAAGGTACATTATTAACGATAAGCTCAGCCATTTTTCCCTGAACGGCCTCAAGGCTTGAAAAATAAGTAAGGCCCGTAGAATTAGCGCAGCCCTGAGAAAGCAAAGGATCGGACATTGAACCTGAAGAATACGGCTGAGTTGTACTGAGCGCTTCTATAAGATTCACGTCACACTCAAACGTATCGGAAGAATCCGTTTTTGTAAAAAGCCTGTCGTACACACCGCCATCCACTGCAGGCGGAAAAGAGTATCCTACACCGTTGCCTGCTTCTTCAAACACAAGCGATGCAATATTAGCCCACATACGGGCAACGGACGTGCCGCCATACTCCTTTGTAAGTGCCTTTATATAGAATTCGGGCACGCTCTCTTTGTCAACAAGCATTCCGCCGTCGGCAATGTCAAAATAACGCACGCCATCGTCATTGAGCACACTGATAATACCCGTTCTGTTGTTGTTATCATCATAGTAATACTCGCCCGTCGCAGCCGAAGCTGATAACCCGAGTGAAACACCGCCCGAAACAACAAGAGAAAGGCACAAAACAAGCGAAAGAACTCTTTTAAGTGCTTTTTTCATTATGTTACCTCCTTAAAAATCAGAGATTTTAATTAAATCACAGAAAATCCGTTCAGCACCGTAACGCTCGCAACTAAATGGATTTATATAATTATATCACAGTGTTTTTTCATTGTGAATATTTATTTAAAATTTTTATTAACATACATTACATAAAATAAAGACCGAACCCTCTCCGTAACGGAAAAGGTCCGGTTTTTTACTTTATGCCAAATATCAACAGTTTTGATACAAAAAATATCCTGCACCCCACCTATCACATTTTACCATTAAAAACCTTTTTTGCGCTTTTCTTCGAACTACTTGAAGGGTATGCATCCCACCACACAAACCTGCTAAACTTGAATTAAAAAAAACAGCAATTATTCGCTTGAAGAATGTAGAGATGTGTTGTATACTATCTTATATATGAGGTGCTCATATGAAATAAACAATACTAAAAATCAGGCTGACTGCGTTTGTGAGGTAATGATATGAAAAATTATGATATTGCCGCCTTTATATGGCCGTCTTACACAGGTGACGAGCCGAGAACCCGTATTTTCTGGCCCGAGGGCTATGGCGAATGGCAGACTGTTAAAGCAATGACCAACAGAGGCTATGAAGGTTGCCGTTGGCCCCGTATTCCCACCTGGGGATATGTTAACGAAGCTGACAGCAGGGTTATGGAAATGCAGATTAACTGCGCTGTTTCATACGGCGTCAATGTTTTTATTTATGACTGGTATTGGTATGATAACAGACCTTTCCTGGAAAACTGTCTTAATGACGGATTCCTTAAAGCCCGCAATAACACTCAGATGAAGTTCATGCTCATGTGGGCAAATCATAATGCAACTCATCTCTGG
>JAFQKF010000027.1 GCA_017397105.1 Clostridia bacterium
ACGGGAACAGACTTTGCAAGCGGTTCTTACAGCGGCACACCCTACGGAGAATATACCGTTTATTGTAACGAAGGTGCAAGCCTCATCCTTAAGGGCGGCGAATTCCCGAACGGATTTGTTGTTAATAACACAACCGCAAACGCATTCCTCGCAGAGGATTATTACTACAAAGATGCCGACGGTAAGCTTATTGATGTTGCAGATGATGAAAAAATTATTAACGGCTATGTAAAGGTAAGCAAGGGTGCTGACCTCTCCGAAGCAGTTATCACTCTTGACGAAACTCAGTTCACCTACAGCGGCACGGAGCACAAACCCACGGTTATCGTAACAGTCGGCGGCAGAACTCTTGCCGAAGGAACAGATTATACGGTATCCTACGCAAACAATATTAACGCAGGCACGGCAACAGTAACCGTAAAGGCTGTCGGTCAGGCAGCAGGCGGTATCGCAGGCGGCGGTGAAAATATCGGAAACAGCTCGAATGCAGACGAAATTACCGAAAGTGTCTACACAGGCGAAGCAACAAAAGAGTTTATAATCAGCAGAAAGCCCGTAACCGTCACCGCAACCGCACCCGATAAGGTTTACGACGGCACAACGGATATTCTTGAATATTCAGAGATTACCGTCACCATTAACGGTGCAGTTGAGGGCGAAATGCTCGGCTTAACCGTCGGAAAAGCCTGGTATGACAGTGCGGATGCAGGCGAGGGCAAAACCGTTCATATCATTTACACTCCCGTAGCAAGCAACAGCATTGATAACTACGAATTCCCCGCAAATTCCGAATATTCAACTGATAACTATTACGTTTCAACAACGGCAGATATCTCAAGAAAGGATATTTCCGACGGATTTATTATCCTCGGCGATTCCCTCACCTATAACGGTACAGAGCAGACACAGACGGTTGAAAAGGTGCTCACAACAAATAATCTTGAAGCAACCTTCGATATCAGCGGCAACAAGGCAACAAACGTTGGTGTATATCTTCTCACCGTAACGGGTACGGGCAACTTCACGGGCGAGGCAAAGCTCAGCTATGAAATCGCTCTTGATAAAAAGTGCGTTTCTCACATTGACCTTGTATACGTTGAAAATAACGGTGTATACGAGAGAAGATGGAAGGTAAAATCAACCGATAAGGAAAGCGTTCAATACGTGCTCGACCAGCTCAACAACGCAGTAACGGATATTGCGCCTGAAAACAAAAAGGAAAGATGGAACGAAATGAAGGCGGCCTGCGAGGAAATACTCGGCATCATCAATTGTGTCGAAGAAGCTCTGGCTGACGTTGAAAAGGATTACGCACTTTACAGTGAGGATACCGTAAAAGCCTCCGATACCGATGCTCTCAACAAAATCGTTGAAAAAGTAAACGAAATCAAGGAGAGATACGGCTATTATCTTACCGAGGAAGAGGAAAAGAGGCTTGATGATATCCTTGCAGGCGTTGAAAAGCTCAGGGCAAAAATCGCCGCAACTGCCGCAGAAATTGCAGAGGTTGAAAACAGCGTCGGCGGCTATGACAAGGAAAGCGTAAAATCAACCGACAAGGCAGACCTTGAGCAGCTCAAAGCAGACGTTGCGGCTCTTGCAAACGGCAGCAACGTTACCGATGCCGAAATTGAGAAGCTTGCAGGGCTTGATGCAACGCTTGATGAGCTTCTCGGCAGGATTGCCGAAACTCAGGCTGAAATCGAAGAATTCGGAAAGGCGGCAGATTCATACACTGAGGAAACCGTCAAAGCCTCTGACAGTGATGCGCTCGCACAGCTTAAAGAGGACGTCAAGGCTCTTGCGCAAAGCGGCAACGTGACCGAGGATGATAAGACGGTCCTTGCGGGTGTGATTGCCGATATCGAAAGCCTTGAGGGAAGGATTGCCGAAACCGAAGAAAAGCTTGAAGCTTTAAAGGGCATTGAAAACAATTTCGACCCCGAAAAGGTAACAAGCGACGATAAGGCGGCAATTGAAGAAAAGATTGCCCAAATCGCAGCGGTTAATCCCGATAACCTCACCGATGCCCAGAAGGCTGAGTACGATGAAATCAAGGCAGGCTTTGAGGCTCTCCTTGCCGAAATCGCTCAGGCAGGAAAGGCGGTAGAGGATATCGGAGCTCAGCTTGAAATGCTTGATGAAAGCAGGGTAACAATCTTCTGGGAGGATGAAATTGAAGCTCTCAAAGCAAGGATTGATGAACTGCTTGCGGATGAGAATATGGGCGAAGCGGAAAAGGCAAAGCTCAATGAATACAAGGCTCAGTGCGATAATCTTGCTGAGATTATCCGCACCCCTGCAAAGTATTTCTCCCTGCGTTTCTTCTGGCTTATTATTGATGCGCTCAGCTGGGTCTGGAGCTCAATTCTCAACCTTTTCTGATATAGCAACCTGAAAAAAGAGGGACTGTCCCGTCGGGACAGTCCCTCATATTTTATCTTGCAAGTTTGTATATCAGGTCGTAGGCAAAGGCAAGGTCGCCAACCGAGCAATGCTTCTGCACGAAATGCGAGGTGCAGCAAATCCAGCGCTTGCCTTTAAGGAGCGAAAAGATTCGCTTTATTTCCTCCCCGAGAGCATCCCTGCCCATGATTCCTATTGCGGATTGCACGCAGATTCCGCCCATGATTGCGAAATCGTCTGCATAATTTTCAAGGTATAAATCAAGCGGCATTCCCGCATTTTCCTGCCATGGGTGAACAAGGTCAAAGCCGAGGTCACGCACGCCGTCAAGCACCTTTCTTATGCAGCCGTCGGAATGCAGGCTTGCGAAAGCGCCCCGTGAATGAATATGCTCCACAATCGGCTTCATATTGGGGCAGATGATTTCCTTCCACGTGTCGGGGCTGAAAAGCATATCCTTCTGCGAGCCCCAGTCGTCGGATAAATGAATCATATCTGCGCCAAGGGCTATGCACTTGTCGGCAAAGCGGATTGTCCACTCCGCCTGCCGCCTGTAAAGCTCGCAGAGCTCTTCGGGGTAAAGGGCGGTATACAGCAGGTGGTTTTCAATGCCGAAAACCGTGTTGAAATGCTCAAAGAGGCCCGGGGTCTGCATATAGCAGAAGCGTTCACGCTGCTTGTGGTGGGCGATTTCCCTTTTCACCTGCTCAAAATCCGCATCGTTATCGGGGGAGGTGAAAAGATTGTAACCGAGCAGGATATCGGGAGTGAGCTCGCCGTGGCGGCTTCTTACAGTGTCGAAGGTGTCGCCGTCAAAGGACCACGGACCGCCGAAAATATGCGCCGCATCAAATTCAAATTTATCCTCAAACGCAGCAACGCTTCCGAATTCCGCCGAGATTTCGGCGCTGAGATTTTCCCTCACCCAGCCGTATATCGGCTGGCGGTCAACCGCCTTGCCGAGGATGGTGTTGCTTACTCTTTCGGTGCTGTTCACGGCAAAACCTCCCTTGAAAAATTACGGCTTAATTATAGCACAAGGCAAACAATATTTCCACAAAAACATAAAAGCTTTTTCAGACGGCATACCCTCTTACGGCTTACCTCCCGCGGCGGAATTAAAAACTGCCGCAGGGAAGGTTGGTTTTATTGCTTTTGATTTGCTTTTTAAAGCCGCTTTGACAAATCTGAATTACAGTTGCTTTGATAAGTTTGATTCAAAACCGCTCCGGAAAAAGTCTTTTAATACTGATCGTAAATCTTGGTTAAACCGAAGAGCTTCTTGAAGAACGCGATAATCTTATCAAAGAAGCCTGCTTTTGAAGTCAGGGTATGCTCATCTCTGCTCACTTCCTTGCCCTCGGCATCGTAAAGGATTGCGGTAACGGTTGTATCGCCGCTCTTTGCCGGGGTAAGAGTGCAGGAAGAACTGTAGTAACGCGATCACTGCTGACCCACTGTTAGACTTGTTTTGGGATATTGTCCTATATGAATATTACCACATAATTAAAGTACCGTCATATATTATGGTTTATTTTTAGATTGAATTGTTTAGATTTTAGTGCTATACTATAGATGCGACGTAAGTTAATATTTGATTCAGAGGAATACTAAGTATGTGTTTTTGTTTCAGTAAAAATACATGCTCTTTTTGGCATACTTGGTATTCTTGGATCATTGTGTGTTAAACTTGCGTCGCAGCAATTGGGGCTATGTATTTTTCGTGCGTAGCTTCGGCTGCGCATTTTTTATTTTTAGGGGGTAATACTTTAGAATCTCAATCATCTTAATTCAGAGGCGGATATGTTTGAATTCAAATGAAAAGACGTGAATTTTAAATCGTCTCAAATATTGAAAATCACAAAAAGTTTAATCGAAAGGAAAGGTCAAAATGAAAAGATTTCTTAAAAGCACATTATCGATATTTTTGGTTGCGGTAATGGTGTTAGGAACAACACCGTTGTTAGGATTAATCGGATTAGATTTATCAATTATCGGAGACCTTGTTACAACAAAAGCGGAGGCAACAAGTTATAACGGTACCTGCGGAGATAATCTTACATGGTCTTTTGATGAAGCAACAGGAACTCTTATTATCAGCGGTTCAGGAGATATGGAGGATTGGAGTTACTATGATGACACTCCTTGGTATGATCTTCGTTCAAACATAAAAACAGTAACAATAGGTAATGGAGTTACAAGCATTGCGTTTGCTTCTTTTTATGGTTATGAAAATCTGACAGATGTTTATATGCCAAACAGCATCCTTACAATTGATGGATATGCGTTTGGACATTGCACGAGTTTGTCAAGTGTGACAATTCCTGAAAACGTAAAAAACATAGGATATCATTCTTTTGGAGGATGCACAAAATTAGAAAGGGTACGCATTCCCAAAAGTGTTGAAACAATGGGAATAAATCCTTTTGTGCAGTGCGCGCAATTAACCTACATTGAGGTTGATAAGGATAGTTCTAAGTTTTTCAACGATTCTCAGGGCGTTCTTTATTCCAAGGAAAATAATGAACTGATATCTTATCCTGCCGGAAGAGAAAATGTAAATTTCGTAATACCTGAAAACGTGACGAGCATAGGTGTATGGGCGTTTGGCTATTGCTCTGCGCTCGAAAAAGTACTAATTGGCAGCAAAGTAACTAATATCGGCAACAATGCATTCACTAATTGCAATAACCTCATAAGCGTAGTAATTCCAGATAGTGTAACAACCATAAGCACTGCAGCGTTTGCTAATTGTGTTAATTTAGAGTATGTACACATTCCATCAAGTGTAAAAAGTATAGGAGATTATTTGTTAGAAGGTTCCTCTGCGTATATATGTAATATAACAGAAGCTTGTTATGCAAAAACATATTGTAATGAAAATCAAAATGATTTCAGGGTTTGTTTAGGTCATGAAACACCTGGTTTACCTGACATTCCTTCTGTGGGTAATGAATATAACCTTGGAGAAGAAACATACAGTTTCAGTAATTTCGGAGACAGCGATTCATTTGGAGGACATTGCTTTGGTATGTCTATGACAAGCTCTGCTTACTACATAGGTGAACTCGATACAAATAACGTTGGTCTTTCCAACGCACAGTATATCAACGGATTATCATTGACCGATGCAGTAAGAGAACCTATTTGTAAATATCAGGCTATTCAGGGAAGTTATTCTGCAAACGCAACCGTTGCAGGTGGCAGTTTTTATTTAATGTCAAGATACGATATTAATTCAGACTGGAATGAAGTTGTTAATTTTGTTAAAAACCATGATTATGATAACAAAGGCTTTTTGCAGATAGGTTTCAGAAAAAACGGTGAAGGTGGTCATGCGATCAATTTCCTCCGTTATGAAGAAGTAAACGGTCAGCCTCGCATATACGCATATGACAACAATTTCCCGACTGCAGAAACTTATTTCTATAAAGATACAAACGGCAAAATAATGCAGGCACCGTATTCAACTTTCTCCGGATCGATTGACTGTATTGCTTTAAGAGATGTTTCAACATATTTCAGTAAAGCTGATAATTTTGATACTACCCGTTATATTTATGCCGACAGAAATGAAATTGCAGTAAACGGAGTGTCAGTTTACCCGTTAGATGGTGACATCATAAAAGGCGAAAGAGTTGTATTTGAAATTCCCGCAAATGTTGAACAGGTTACTATTACACCGCTTGTTAATAATGCTGAATTTACATACATCAATGAGGAATACACTTTCGGAAATGTTGATGATGACACTGTTGGTATTTTTAAATTAGCAACAACAGATGATAATTCGTCACAAAAACCAGGAATGACAATAGTTAACAAAGATGATATTACAGATGTCGTAATAAAAACTCCTTCAACAACTACAATCAGTTATGGGGATAGCATAATTCTTCATACAGAACTCACTCAAACACTTCCTGTTGGCTGGAAAATCAAGTGGACAGTCAGCAACGGCAACTTCAGTATCACCGTGTCGGGCGACGCCAGCGCCTGCACTCTTACCCCTGCAAAGAGCGGTGACACAACCGTTACGGTAATTCTTTACGATGCAGAGGGCAATGAAGTGAGTAAGGACGAGCAGACCCTTACCTCCAAAGCAGGCTTCTTTGATAAGATTATCGCGTTCTTCAAGAAGCTTTTCGGTGCAACCAAGGTTTACGACCAGTATTAAAAAATCCTTTATCAAGCTGATTTGAACCGAGTTTATCAAAGCGGCTTTAAAAAGCAAATCAAAAGCAATAAAATCGGACCCCCGCGGCAGTTTTTAGATTCTGCCGTGGGGGATTTTCTTTTGCGCTTATTTTGCAGATAAAAAGCGGAAAACGCGGCGTTTTTTTTGATTTTGAAATAACGGAAACATATTTTGGGTTGCAACAGGTTCTTCAAAAATCAGAAGAATTCACACAAATTAATCAAACAATACAAAAATATTCCACTTTGCGGTATTGATTTGTGTATTTTGTTATATTATAATGTAAATGTTAATTTGTAAATTAAGCAAAAAAATATTCAACGGAGGCTGAGATGATGATCAAAGATATTGCACCATACCGATGAGAACAGCGCATATCTGATTCACAGTCAATTACCCCCGCACCTGCATTGCAGGCGTCTTGCTCATTAAAAGGAGGGAAAAGTTAATGGCTGATAACGTTAAAATCAGCAAAACCGAATTGCTTTACGATCCGCTTTTTGACAAAAAGCCGGACCTGAAGATGAAAGGTAAAAAGAATACGGTTTTCAAGATTCTCTTTATAATCATAATCACAATTTTCGTAGGTATCTCTCTGTATTTCAGCTTTACTTCAATCAGCTCTGATGAATATACATACAAAGAAAACGATAGCGGATATACTCTTCATCAGTTTGTCGGCAAGGAAGATAATATAACTCTGCACGTTGATTACGTCAGAGACGAGGCAGGCACTGCCGACCCGACAAAATCGGTTACCGTGGTGCGTGAATTTGCTATGAGCTGCAATGAATACGTGCGTTTTATTTTTATAGGAAAAGACGTTTCAGAGCTTGAGCCGCACTGCTTTTATTACACAAAAAACCTTATGGCGGTAATTGTTGACCCTGAAAATCAGAGCTACGTTTCCGTTGACGGTGTTCTGTATTCAAAAGATATGACAGAAATTGTTCTTCATCCTATGAGGAATCATCAGTACCGCACCGCGCTCGCAGCAGGAATAGCCGCCCCCGCCGATGACGCGGGAGTTGACGTATTCCTTGAGGAGTTTGCAAAAAAATACGGCGATGAAACAACCGCAGATGCCGAAGAATATGAAAAACAGTTTTCAAGGCAAGCCTTTTACGTAATCCCCGATTCGGTTACAAGAATTGAGGATTCGTGCTTCAGTGACTGTGAAGCGCTGACACACGTTGAAATCCCTTCTTCCGTGAAGAAAATAGGAAATCTTGCATTCTTCAAGTGCAAGGGCTTTGAAACTATTACAATACCCGACGGTGTTGAATCAATCGGTTCTGACGGATTTTCATACTGTGAAAGAGTCACGTATATTTACGTGCCCGAAAGTGTAAAGTTTATCGGACATCACGCTTTTTACGGCGACCTGGGATGTGAAAAAATTTATCTCGGTGCCGAAAGTGAGGACTCGGTTGAAACCCAGGAAAACTGGCTTCCCAAGCAGAGTACGAGGTCGCTTAAAGATGTTGAGGCTGTTTACGGGCAGGAAAGGAGGGCAGGCTGATGGCTAACGATAAGGTAAAAGCTGCTTTTCATAACATAAAAGCGCATTGGAACGAGCCTGACAGAAGCAAAGGAAACTACGTCCCGTTCAAAGAGTATCTGACGGTATTCTTTGGTGTCGGTATGAATTACAGTATCAACACCCCTCTTGGCTATCTCGGCTTCAGCGCATCCTGTTTCCTGATAATGTATCATTACAAGCTGCCGTATCTTGCGTTTTCGGTTGTTACCCTCATCGGTCTTCCGTTAAGCTATCTGTGGAGCGTTCTTAACTGGATTGTAAACGATAATCTCGGTATTCTTGAAAAGAAAACCGAAAAGAAGTTTCTCACGTTTTACGGCATAATTTCAGTCATCGGTCTTTCGATGATACTGTTTGACACCTCTTTGCTTCTCCCGTCCTCGTTGGCCGAATTGATTGACGGAATCAACGGTGTAAGCGCAAGAAGCTTTCTTAAAATAGTCGGTATTCAGCTGTTTGTGAATGCTTACGGAGGTTTGCGCAATATTCTTTGGCGAAAGAAACTCGTTCCCAAATACGGCAGATATAAATACGTTCTGTTCTCAAATTTTTTCCAGAAGTCCGTTATGATAATCCTTATCGGCTGGCTTCCGATTTATGATATAAAGTCAGTTGAAGACAGAATGTGGATGGCATATCTGCTGTTTATGGTCTACGATATGTTCCCGTTTACGAACGTTATCGAGCAGTGCACACAGAATATTTCCCCGAATCCTCACGAAAGAATGCTTATCAGAACCTGGCCCGTCAAGCTTTCACATTTCGTCAAGAACATATTTGACGTTATAGTTCCTCTCTTCGGAATTGCCTTTGACGATATAAGATTTTACAAGTACGTCATTCCTGCGGTATTTATTCCGATGGGTGCGTTGACTCTGATAAGCATCAGGAATATTACAGAGAGAATTCCTCAGCCTCCGCTTGAAAAGAAACAGAAGATATCCTTCTGGTACGGAATTTCTCAGGTAATGAAGAATAAGTACAACTGGCTGAATACTATTTCTTCGCTGCTTGACTCTCTGGGCAACGGTATGATAAATATTACAAATGTTATGTACTTTTTCTCATTCCGTCTATATACGCAATGCATACTTTATGGCCTGCTGAAAACGTTGATGAGCTTCCGTTCAACACCGCTCAGCTTTATTGCCCCCTACTTTGTAAAGCGTTTCTCGTACAGAAGCCTGAAAATTGCCAAGCTTGTTATATGCGCCGTGAGCGCTGTTGCTCAGATGCTTACGATTATGGCTTTTCCGACAAAGCAGAATATGTGCGGTATCGTTATATTTGCGTGTGAATTTGTAAAAGGCTTTGCAACGTCAATCCCCGACGTTGCCGATGCTGATATGGGTATCAGGAAGAACGACTATCAGATGTATCTTTCCGGTGAACGTCTGGAGAATTTCAGCGGTGTGTTCAGCTGGATTATTTCACCTGTTACCACCTTTGTCAGCCTTATAATTCCCGTTATCATTCTCAAAAACGGCTTCAATTCAAACTGGGATATTCTTTTTATTGATTCCGTAAGATTCAATATCCTTGCCGTTCCCCTGGCGTTTGACCTTGCAGGATTTGTTCTGATGATTATTCCGTATCTGTTCTGGGATTTCAACAATCCGCAGCACGAATACGTTATGGAGGTTCTTAAACAGAGGGAAAAGCTTGCGCAGGAGGGATATTACCCTGCTGAGTACGAGGGCGGGCTTGATTTTATGGAGCCCGGCAGCCTGCACGGAGAAATCCCCGTTGACTCAGCCGCTATGATTGAAAGGCGCAATGCCCTTCTCGCAGATGCGCAGGAAGCAGACGAAGAAGCGTCTGCAGACGAAGAAGCCGCGCAGGAAGAAACCGCAGCGGGTGAAACACTTTAAAGCTTTCCGTTGGCAATAAAAAATCAATATAAATTACCGAAACCGCCTTTGTAAGTCAAAGGCGGTTTTTTCTTAGCTCGTTGCGTGTTTGTGATTTATTGTTGAAGCCAAAATTGTTAAATGTTATACTATAATGGCAAAAACACTTGACATTTACCTAAGGTGAAAGTTTATTATTGGGTTGAAAGGAGGCAAATTATGAAGATTAAAGATGTAATTGAACGGACGGGATTAACTGACAGAGCAATCAGATTGTATATTGACAACGGACTTTTAAATCCAAGAATAGAGGAATCATATAGCGGAAGAAAGAGCATCAATTTTACCGAAGAAGATATTGAACGGCTGAATAATATTGCGATGCTTCGCAAGGCAGGCTTTTCAATTTCCGATATCAAAAATATAGTTGATAATAATGGGATAAAAGATATTATTGAAAAATATATTGTTGAAACAGAAGCGGAAATAGGCTATAAAACTGAAATTATTGAAAAACTCAGAAACATATCCTTTAATGAGGAAGTAACTATAGAAACAATTTGCCGTTCTCTTTCGGCAACTGTTGAGAACAACGAAATGCCTCTTGAAGATATGAATTTAACCGTTAAGGAAACGGTAAAAAAAGTGTTATCGGTGATTTCTGCAAGTTTTCTGTTAGTTTTTTCGGTTGCTTTTTTGGTCATGGTTTGTGCAGTGATTTTTAATTTTCGCTATATCCGTTTTGATCCGGATGGTTTTGGAATTTTGTGTGTTCACAGTTGTTGGTTAATATTGATTGCGTTATCAATAACAATTCTTTGGCAGAGCACGGGAAGACGCTTTATAAAAAACAGCAGAGGAAAAGTTAAAGGACTAACTGCCGGATTAATAGTGATTTCAATAATCGGGTGCGCTGCGTTAACTCCTCTTTCGTTTATTTTAATGATTTTCGGTGCACCTTTTTACTCTCAGACAACAGATGTTGAAAATTATATGAAATTTGATGAGAGTCTTGAAGCTGAGTTTTACAGAGATTACAGCGATTGCCCGATATATGAAGTCTTTCCGAGAAAAATCCCATTGAGCGCAAAAATCACCTCACATTATCTGTACAATCCTGAAGTTCCTGATACAACAAAGTATTACTACAAGTATACGTATTGTCCCGATGGCTACTATGGTACATTCGATATATTTGCCGAATGGGTTTTGAGTGGAGATGAGTACAAAAGAGCAAAGGAAGATCTTCCCGGCGATATATGTTTGGATAACGATATTTTTGGTATTTCTCAAATCGAAACCGATGAAAATGTTAAAGAATATCTTATAAGCCAAAGAAAAGAAAATAACAGTTATAAAGTTGAAAAAAAGGGCGATTGGACAGTAATATACTATATGTGCGAAGAGAACTATATAAACGAAGAGAAGGGGAGGTGCACGTATCTTATTGCAGCCTATAATGACAAAGAACAAAAGATGAGATATATTGCGTCGGCTTGTTGCGGACATGAATATTTTGAAAACGGACCGTATTATCTGACACTTGATTGGTAAGGCTTTGGTTCTGAAAAAATTAACATTTATAAACCCCGAATTGACTGCAGCAATAATAAAGCAAACGAAAGCTGAACTTGAAAGCTGAAAAGAAATGTGATATAATTATTATAATGTTTGAGCAATGTATAAATTGATTTTATAATTGAGGCGAAATTATGAAAAGATTATTGTTGCTTACACTTTGTATCGTTATGTTGCTGACTTCTTGCAGCAATCAGAGTGACAATACAGAAACCCAGATTGATTCGTTAAGTTATGCGGTTTACGGTTGGAATTCAATTGAACATAATAATAACACCTTTCAAAAATATGATAAATACGGGAATTATTTTAGCGATTATTATATTTTTGATAAATTAAGCGATAAAACAGTTTCTGCAACATACTATAGCAATGGAATAGAGTCTGGGAAGGTAGAACTTAAGCCATATCTTGGTAACGGGCAAACAAATTTCATTTCCCAAGATGAACATTGGTATGACTTGTTTGAACCGTCTGTGTACGGAAATGTTGATAATCCACGGTTTAACTATCTGGATGTTTATGACAATGTAGATAAAATGTCAATATTGATTACCTCAAACGATTCTACAGCTTATCAATGTGGTGAATATCTTCTGCCGGACAATCTATCAAGTGACGCTTGGTCAATTTTAAATAAAATAGAGAATAACAGTCCTGATGATGATAATTCAAGATGGAAAAAAACAGATTTAGAAGCGTGGATTTATTTGTATATCAAAGATGTTAACGCCGCTGCTTATGTTGGTATTCTCTGCTATAATGAAAATGATGAGCTTTGTATTAGCAACACCAACTATACGGAGTTATATCCGCTTTCTTCTCAATGGCAAGATTTGGGTTTGTTGATTGAAAGTTGTGAATATATTCAAAACTCACCTTTAAACTAAATACAACCGTATTATTTAAACCGTTTCACTTTCAGTGAAGCGGTTTTCGTTGTGTATAAGGATTCTTTTGATTGAAACAAAAAAGCAGTTGTGTTATACTTAAATGGTTATTTATAAGCTTTTTATAAAAAGGAGAAGCTATGATGAAAAAATTATTATCAATAATTCTTGTGTGCGCAGTGCTGCTTTCCCTTGCGGCGTGCGGTGCGCAGAAGAATACCGATATGGTTGCTCAGCTTGGTCTGACTGCCGAATCAAAAGCGGCAACCGAGTATACCGTAAAGGTCAATTCCGCCATTTATTCCGTGCTCGATTTTGAGGATAAAACGGAATATGAGTTTGCAACAAGGGGGCTTATTGATGCGCCCGAAGAGCTTGAGCTCAAGGATGCTCAGGGCAATACCGTCTGGAGCCAGAAGGCGTACAGCTTTGTGGATAATTACTCCGAATGCCCCGACACGGTCAATCCGAGCCTTTGGGAAAACACAAAGAATAACCATGCTTACGGTCTGTTTGAGGTTTGCGGAAATATATATCAGGTCAGGGGCTACGATATGGCAAACCTGACTCTCATCAAAGGCGACACGGGCTGGATAATCTTTGACCCTCTTATGAGCGTTGAATGCACTCAGGCGGCAATGCAGCTTGTTGAAAAGAATCTCGGCAAGCTTCCCGTCAAGGCGGTTATAATCTCTCACCCCCACGTTGACCACTTCGGCGGAATAGCAGGCGTTATTTCCGAGGAGCAGGCGGCGGACAGTAATCTTTCCCTTGAGGACCAGCTTGCAAGCGGTCTTGTTCCCGTAATCGTCCCCGAGCATTTCACCGAGCACGCGGTAAGCGAAAATATTTACGCAGGCAAGGGCATGAGCAGAAGGGCGTCGTATCAGTACGGCGTTTTTCTTGAGGAGTCCGAAACGGGCAGAGTGGCAATGGGTATAGGAATGGGCCAGTCAACTGGCAGCGTTTCCTTCGTGAAACCCACCTATGAAATAAAGGCAACGGGCGAAGCTTACGAAATAGACGGCGTTACCATGGAATTCCAGATGACTCCCGGCACGGAAGCCCCTGCGGAAATGAATGTATGGTTCCCTGAAATGAAGGCGCTCTGGGTTGCCGAAAACTGCACCGCAACCCTCCACAATCTCTACACCCTCAGAGGCGCTCAGATACGCGACGGCAACGCATGGGCAAAATATATTACCGAGGCAATTTCGCTTTACGGCAAGGATGCCGAGGTCACCTTCCAGTCGCATAACTGGCCGCACTGGGGCAATGAATTTGTAAACGATTACCTTGCGGATACGGCGGCTGTGTATAAGTTTATCAACGATCAGACTCTCACTTACATCAATCAGGGCTACACTTCGGATGAAATTTCAAACATGATTGAGCTGCCTCAACAGCTTGCAAGGAATTGGTACACCCGCCAGTATTACGGCACGGTTGCGCACAATTCCAAGGCGGTTTATCAGAAATACATGGGCTGGTACGATGCAAACCCCGTAAACCTCAATCCCCTTGAGCCCACGGAAAGCGCAAAGAAATGGGTTGAGTATCTTGGCGATACGGATGAAGTTTTGCGCATGGCAAAGGCGGATTTCGATAAGGGCGAGTATCAGTGGGTTGCAGAGGTTACCAACGTCCTCGTTTTTGCCGACCCCGAAAACACCGCCGCAAGGCTCCTTTGCGCAGATGCCCTTGAGCAGCTGGGCTATCAGTCCGAATCGGGCACGTGGAGAAACGCATATCTTTCAGCGGCATATGAGCTGAGAAACGGCAATGCCGCAGAAAAATCTCCCAATGCCAAAACAGACGGCAGCCTTGCCAAAAATATGACTACGGAAATGGTGTTTGATTATATTGCAATCCTGCTGGATAAGGGTGCGCTTTCGCACGAGGACTTCAAGATAAACTTTGTTTTTGCCGACACTCAGGAAAAAGTAATGCTTCATTTCAACAACGGAGCGTTGCTGCAATATGAAAACGCAAATTCCGACGAGGCAGATCTCACGGTAACCTGCCCCAAGACGGGTCTTGCGCTTATTCTTCAGAAGGATATGGAAAAAATCAAGGCTTCAATGAAGCTTGAGGGCGACGTTACAAAGCTTGAGCTGATAATTAATAATCTCAATCAGTTCAATACAGATGGCGATGCAGGCTTCAATATAATCGAGCCATGATTTTACCGCTGAACAACAATCGCAGAGCCGACGGATTAACCCCCGTCGGCTTTTTGCTTCGGCGCATTATTCGTGTTGCAACGGCGGATATATTGTGTTATAATAATTTTATATAATAGGTTTTTATCGGCCTTTTGCCGGAAAACGGAGGTTATGCTATGAAAAACACGTTCAAAAGGGCAATATCAATTCTGCTTGTGGCGGTAATGCTTTTCGGCACTTCACCGCTTGCGGGATTAGTGGGTCTTGATTTACCTGAACTCGATTTTCTGAGAACAGAAGCCGAGGCGGCAGAAGAGGCAACAAGCGGCGAATGCGGCGAAAACCTTATGTGGAGTCTTGACTTAGATACGGGAGTGCTTACAATCAGCGGTGCGGGTGCAATGTGGGATTGGCGAAATGATATAGGCGCTCCGTGGTTCAGCCATAAATCGGCAATAAAATCAGCAACAATTTCCGACGGTGTAACAAGTATAGGTGATTGTGCGTTTTTTTATTGTGACAGCCTTGAAAGCGTAACAATATCTGACAGTGTAACAAGCATAGGTTATTATGCGTTTGATGATTGTCACGGTCTTACAAGCGTAACAATCGGCAACGGCGTAAAAAGCATAGGCGATTCTGCTTTTGCCTATTGTAACAGCCTTGCAAGCATAACAATCCCCGACAGCGTAACAAGCATAGGTGATTATGCGTTTGATGATTGCAACAGCCTTGAAAATGTAACAATCGGCAACGGAGTAACAAGCATTGGCGATTCTGCGTTTTATGGTTGCGCAAGCCTTGCAAGCATAACTGTTAATTCTGCAAACACTGCGTATTCAAGTGATGAATACGGCGTGTTATTTAACAAGAATAAAACCGTTCTTGTTAAATATCCCGAAGGAAATGCAAGAAACAGCTACACAATACCCGACAGCGTAACAAGCATAGTGGATAATGCGTTCTATTCTTGCGACAGTCTTTCAAGCATAACTGTTGATTCTGCAAACACTGCGTATTCAAGTGATGAATACGGCGTGTTGTTCAATAGGAATAAAACCGTTCTTGTTCGATATCCCGAAAAAAATACAATAAAGAGCTACGCAATTCCCGACAGCGTAACAAGCATAGACAAATATGCGTTCTCTTATTGTACCAACCTTGCAAGCGTAACAATCGGCAACAGCTTAACAAGAATAGGCGGTTTTGCTTTCTATTCTTGCGGCAGTCTTAAAAGCATAGTAATCGGCAACAGCGTAACAAGAATAGAAGATTGTGCGTTTGTTTTTTGTTCCGGTCTTGAAAGCGTAACTATTCCCAACAGTGTAAAAAGCATAGAAGATTGTGCGTTTGATTTTTGTGCCGACCTCAAGGATGTTTACTACGGTGGCTCAAAATCCGATTGGAAAAAAATCAGAATGTCGAGAAAAAATGAATATCTTACTTCCGCAAATATTCACTACGGTATTTGTGACAGCGAAGAAACGCAGGTTCCCGACAACACTCCGTCTTACGATGCATCCGTTATTGATGCCGCTCTTGTTGCGGAGCCTTCACAGGCAAAAATCAGCTACGGCGATTCAATCGTTCTTCACGTTGACTCTGCAAAGATTCCCGAGGGCGGAAAAGTTCAGTGGTACCTGAGCAACGGCAATTTCAGCCACACCATATCATCAGACGGCACCACCTGCACAATCACCCCCGCAAAGAGCGGCGATACAACCGTTACTGCTATCGTTTGCGATGCCGAGGGCAACGTTGTTTCAGCCGATAAGCAGGCAATGACCTCAAAGGCAGGCTTCATTGATAAGATTATCGCATTCTTCAAGAAGCTCTTCGGTTTAACCAAGGTTTACGACCAATAATAAAAGCAAATCATGAGATTTTCCCCGTACGGCTTTAGCTGTGCGGGGATTTTCTTTTGCCCTGTTTTGCAGATGAAAAGTAAATAATTGCACGCAAATCATTTACTTTTTATTACCATAATGTTAATATTGAAATAACAACAGCACTTTGTTGCGGAAAGAGGTTTTGCTTTATGAAAAAAACGCTTATGACGGTTGTTTCGTTGGTGTTGGTTATCTGCCTTATGATGCCCTCCGTTTATGCTGCGGCAGATACTCAGGCAAGCTATGATTCCGTTATTGATTACGTTGCCGACGCTCAGGCAAATGACGAAACGGATTCAAAAATCAGGTTTGGCAGAATAATCAACGGGCTGAGCAATTTTGTTATAAACGATTTTCTCGGCACTTTGCTCAAGCTGATTATCCCCGATTCGGCGGCGGTTGAGGATTACGAGAAATTTGATATTGATAAATACGATAATTTCTACGCAGGAACCGAAACTTTCATTGACGAGCCTCAGGGTGAAAAGGTATGGAGTCTCGGCTACGGCAAGGCTTCCGTTCTTCCCGCGGATTTCGCTGAAAAAGAATATGCAAAGGGTGCATACGTTCCCTATATTTTCGGCAACGAGATGTATACCGATGAGGACGGCAACGAGGAAGACCTCATGGTAAGAGCGGTTGTTATGAATGACGGCTCGGGCAGAGGCAACGTTTTGTTTATTGCGCTTGATGCAATAGGCTTTGCCAATGCAGACGTAAGGCAGGTGCGCGAAGGTCTCAAAGAGCTTGCAAAGGAATACAACATCGTCAGCATCAACGTTTCCTGCACTCATATACATACGGGCATCGATTCACAGGGCGTGTGGACCGACCCCATCGGCTGCATTATCAACAACTCATTCAGTAAGATTACGGGCAAAGTGAGATTCGGTGTTGAGCGTTCGTTCATTGAGTCTGTTGTTTCCGGCTCAAAGAAAGCGGTTGAAGATGCACTTGCAGATATGACAGAGGGCAAGCTCTACTATTCGGAAATCGAAGCAGGGAAGTATTTCTTCGACAGAACCGCACCTATTTCCCTTGACCCCAACATTTACAAGCTTGAATTTATGCCTTCCGATGCGGACAAAACCCCCACAATCATCGCAACCTTCGGCTGTCACCCCGAATCCGCAAGCTACGACTGGGCAAGCGCAGACCCCGAAAAGAAGGTTTCCTTTGATAAAAAATTCTCCCCTGACTTCATCTGGAGCGCCGAAATGGTGATGAACGATGCGGGATATAACTTTATTTTCCTTCAGGGCAACGTTTCGACGGTTTCCTCCTGGAGATCTGAAACCGGCGACGGAGTTGACGAATTCCCCGGCAACGCACATTATACGTCGGTGCGTTACGGCTATGAAATGGCGTATATCCTTCTCGGAATGAATATGACCGAGGAAGAAAGAATAAAGCTTAACGAAGAAACGGGCGACAGACTTGACGTTAAAAAATACAACGGTCAGGACAGATACACGGTATGGTATGAAGGTCTTGAAACCGTTCCCGCAAAAGAAGTGAAGCCTGTTCTTAACGTAAAACACAAGCAGTTCACCGTGCAGATTGAAAACAATATTATTGTTCTTCTGGCAAAAACGTCCGTTGCCGATAACTTTGTTCTCAAGGATAATTTCGGCAGATACTACACCGTTACCGAAGTGGGTTACCTTGAATTCGGCGATGAAATGAAGGTCTACATGAGCCCGGGCGAAACCTTCGGCGAGCTTGTTTTCGGCGGTAAGGGTGCTGACGGCTTTGAGCTTGCTCCCGTAAGAGAATATACGGGCGAAGATATTATCGTTATGGACCTTATGAACGATGCGGCAGGCTACGTTGCAAACCCTGCCAACTTCTGCCTTGCAGGTATCCAGTACAACGAGGCAAACGATGCTTACGACAGCGATACCTGGTGCCTTATTTCCTTCGGCAAGAATTCCGCAACGGCATTTATCTCGAATTTCTATGAAATTTATGACAGCGTGAGATAAGCTTTTAAATAACACGGCAAAAAACAACAACGCAGGAGAAAAATATGGCAAACAAATATGATTCTCTGTCAAACGCAAAAGCGTTTGAAGAACTCCGCCGTATGCAACGGCAGCAGGAAGAAAACTCCGTTGCATCAAAAACGCAGGACCGCAGATACGTCGGCACAAAGGAATCGGTAGGCTTCATAGTCTGGACTGCGGCGCAGGGCTTTAATATCAATGCTTTTTCAAACCGATTCATAACAAGCATCGTAGGTGTGGACCTCGGTCTGCAGGCTGTTGTAAATACCATCAACAGCGTGTGGGATATTGTCAATGATATTTTCTTCGGCGCGGTTATTGACAAAACAAGAACACGTTGGGGTAAGTTCAGGCCCTATCTTATGTTCCTTGCAATTCCCGGATGTATTCTGACCTGCCTTTATTGGCTTATGCCTCATCTTTTCGAGGGCACAACCCAGACGGATATAACAAAACTTGCTTTTTACCTGATTCTTACCATTGCCAGAGAAGGCATAACAACCTTCCAGACAATTTCAAGAACGGGTCTTATGTCAACCATAACTCCTCATCCGAATGACAGAACAAGGCTGATTAGAGTGACTGCATTCGAACTAAATACGCCGCAAAGGTCGGAGTTCCGACCCATCGAAGCGTTTTTTTCTTCGCCATACGACAGTATGGCTTCATAAAAGAAACGCTCCGCTGAATCAAAACTGCGACCTTTTCGGTGCTTCGCAGTTTTGAAAGAGCAGATTTTTGTCACAGCAAGGCGAAAATCTGCAGGAATACGAGGTTATTCCAAAGGTTTTTAAC
>JAFQKF010000028.1 GCA_017397105.1 Clostridia bacterium
AAACTGTTTGCTTAATAAGAATTGCCATATCGCTTATTCCTTTCCTGATTATTCTGCCGAAATTGCCGCATATCTCGCTTCAATTTCTTCATAATGAGTATAATTTTCAGCCTGTTCGATAAGATTTTTCGCATCGGTATACGGCTTCACGGCTCTTTCGTAGATTGAAACCGCCTTAAGATATGCTCTGAGCTCTTTTCTTACCTTTATGCTTTCAGCAAAGCTGTTTGTTTCTCTGTTCTGAAGTTCCTCTTTTACAGATTCATCAGGAGCAACAATATTATCAATTCCGTATTTTTTAATAAGAGAAGCGGCTTCTTTCTTTGTTCTTGCATTCTTGATTGCGTCGGAACGGATTTCCTTTTCTGCTTGCGTTGATTTCGGCAGACTTCTTGCAAGTCTCATTTCTTCGCGGGCGTTTTCATAGAAATAAAGATTTCCGTTTGCATAGTCGGCTTTTGCCTGCGTTAATCTTGCAATGCCCGCTTCACCCGAGAATTTGTTGAGATCCTGCATAATAATAGCGGCTCTCTCTATGGCAAGGTTGGTTTCTTTTATTGCCTTTTTTTCTGCTTTTGATGCAGTTTTATCTGCCTTGACTTTCTCTTTTCCGAAATTATTGTTTGCTTCACGGATAATCTCCATAGCCTCTTCAAGCTCGCCGTCTTCAAGAACGCCGAGAGAATAGTTTTCAAACATTGCACGGATTTTAAGCACGCCAACATATGCTTTGTGCTTGTTTTCGGTAAGGTCATAGAAGCAGAACGGAATAAGATTGAGGAAAGCGCCGACCGCTGAACATATAATAAGCACCTCAAAAAGATTGTTGCGGATTGTGTCATCATAAAGCACGCTGTAATCCTCAAGCAGACCCATTTTTTCATAGATTGCGGGATATACCATACCCGTAAAGAAGCCGATAACAGTTCCTATCATGCCGAGAGGTCCGAAAAGTCCGTCAACTCTGACACCCGTTTTCCACTGGTGATAGTCCCTCATATCCGCACTTATCTGGTGCTGAACTATATTCCAGAATGTGCTTATAAACGTGTTAAAATACCAGAGAACGCAAATCAGTATGAGATTGCGGTATGTAAAATAAAGAATAACGAGAACAACTATGTTGATTGTGTTTGATGTTATGAGAAGATTTCTTTTGCCCATCACCTTGATTGCAAGCGGCGCAAGGAGCATCGACCACAGTGCCGCATTGCCGATAACTGTGTTTGCAAGACCGAGATAGGAATCGTATTGTCCGTTGTGTGCATAAACAAACGACCAGTTAAGAATAATGCCGTAGCCCGATTCAAGGAAAACAACCCATGCTGCCGAATGAATAATCCAGTAATACTTATTCTTTGCTACCTCACGGATAGCATCAAGCATTCTGACGGGTTCAAGCTTCTTCTTGGGAAGAATGAGCCTTTCTTTTACTCTGCGGAAGAAAATTGCAGTAATAATAAAGCCGATTATCGTGAAAACAGGATAAATAACACGGTAGGTCCATATGTTGTCAAGGCCCCATGTCCAGCCTGCAATCATCGGAATGAACAAATTTGAAATCGTCGGTGCCAGGGAATAGATAACCTGCGAAATGCTCATTACGTTGGCCCTCTCCTGAGCATTAGGCGATATTATCTGCTGAAAATAGGTGTAGCTTTCATTGTAGAAGCAGAGGAACTGACTGAGCAGAAAATACATCAGCCAGACAACGACGGCTTTTGTTGTATAGTTGAAATATTCATACGGAAGCCATACGAATATCATTGATATCAGAACGATGGGGAAACCTGTTTTTCTGATAAAAGGCAGAAATTTTCCGCCGGGAATATGATGGTTATCATAATACCAGCTTCGGAAAATACCGATAGGAATGCCGATAAGATTGGCGACGGTAAGCATTATCTGCAAATCCATGGGACGCAGCCCTATGCTTGCACCTACAAGGAAATTGCCCGCACTCAGACCGATTTGATTTGCAAGAAGCATCGCCCAGTTTACGCCAAACCCTGCGCCGCTGATTGCAACAACTTCTTTATAAGGAATATAATTGCCCTTGGCAGGTACATTCCAATATTCTTTGACATTGCGGATTGCGTTCTTCGCTTTAGCAAAAACGCCTGTTTTAACTTCGCTTTCCATATAACGAAATCCCCCATGTAATATGATAAATTAAGTATATCATAACTCTTTTTTTGTTACAAGTCCAAAAGCTGTTGTAATCTTAATGATTTATTCATAACACATTTGTCAGCCTGCACTTTGGAAAAGAAGGATAGTTATACGAATATTGATTTGTTTTCTTTAAAATGATATAATCTTAAAAAATCAGATTCGGAGAGTGAAAATATGACTTTAATCAATAAAGTTAAAAATGGGTTTTCTTATGTAAAGACCTACTGGAAAACGCCACCGTTAGGCAATTATATGAGTGTTAAAGAGATTGCATCTCTTGCCGGCGGCGGTATGGGTATCCGATTCATTACCCAGTGTGTCTCATCGGTGCTTTTATCTGCCACTAACGTTTTCGTGGGCAATACCATCGGTATTGAACCGATGAAACTATATTACATATATCTTATTGCGGTTATTATCAGCTTCCCTCTTACAATGGTAAGAGCATATATCGTTGATAACACAAGAAATAAAAAGGGTAAATACAGACCGTATCTGATTTCAATGGGTATTCCTACCGTATTATTATCAATCGGTTATTTCTGGATGCCTTATGAAAAAATGGAGAGTCAGGTTACAAAGTGCGTTGTTGTTCTTCTCTTCAACATCGGTTTCCAATTCTTCTATAATTTCCTTTATGAAGCATACTACAATTATGTAGTCGTTCTTTCCCCCAACACTCAGGAAAGAGCAAATGTTTCATCTGTCAAAGCGGTTGTTGAATCCTTTGGACCGTCAGTTACAGGCATCATCATTCCGCTTTTCGCAGAGAACTTTATAGGTACCGATAACCTTAATGATATCAGAATTTACAGATACATCTGGGTGCCCATTCTTATTCTGGGTCTTTTCCTCAGTATTATCGTTTATGCGAATACCAACGAAAGAATAATTCAGGCAAAAACCCATGTTGTGCAGATCAAGTTTATGGATGCTCTGCGTGAGGTTACAAAGAACAAGTATTTTTGGATTACATCGCTTGCAGGTTGGTTAGGCTTCCTTGAGGGTGCTTGTTTCAACATTCTCAACTGGCTTTACTCATACCAACACGCTTGTACCGGAGGTCAATATGCTCTTATTACTACCGTTTACGGTAATGCATCTCTTTGGGGTATGCTTTTGGCTCCGGTTGCAATCAAGAAAATCGGCAAAGGAAAAACTCTCCTTCTGATAAATACATTGAATATCATCTTTATCGGTGCTATTTATCCTATTGTTAAATATTCCGATATGAGCATTATGATTTGGCTTGTTCTTATCTGCCTTTGGATGAATGCACTTGTCGGTGCTTTCGGACATATCCTTACACCGAGCATCAACGGTGATATCCGTGACTACCAGCAGTATGTTTCAGGCGAAAGAATCGACGGTATGTTTGCTGCTGTCGGTCTTATCGGCAGTATTGTTACAATGGCAACAAGTTCCGTTCTTCCCGCTATTTACGAAAAAGTCGGATTTAACGAAACAAAGCTTCAGGAATTATTACCTGCAATTATCGCGCAGGAAGGTCCTCTTGATGACCCGACCAATGTTTACAATGTTCTTTACCATAAAGAAACTTTCATAGCCATTTTCGGCGTTTTAATTGCAGCATCTGTTATCGGTGCATTTATGAATGTTATTCCTTATTTCTTCTATGATCTTACAGAGATTAAACAGCAAGGAATTATCAAGGTTCTTAAAATCCGTGCATTGTTTGAAGACTACGGTAACGGTGTCCTTCAGGACCGTGACCTTGTAGAAACAATGGATATAATTAAAAAGGCAAAAGACCTTGAAAATGCACAGCCAAAAGATCTTTCAGAATACAAGCTTGCGATAAAACAGGCAAAAGATAAAGCTGAAAAGAAAGCGGCAAAAAAAGAATACAAAGCGGCAAAACAATTCAATGTTGATCTTGAAATTTCAAAAATAGTTCTTGAAGAAATGTCCCGTTTCAATACAGCCTTTGGCAGAATTCAACTTGAACAAGCAAGAACAACTGCTTCTTTAGGATATGAGGCAATTTATAACTATAACCGTAATGACCTTGCAACCGCAAAAGCTTTGCCAAAGAGCACAGCAGAAAAAAAAGAGTTCAGGAAAAATGCAATTTCCGTTGCTAAGGATTTTGTTGATGCACAAAAAGTTGCGAAAAAACACTTTGGCAACAGCATTACAGAGTTTGATGCAAGAGTATTTGAAAAACTCTTTGAACGTGAAGACGAAATCACCGCAAAAATCGAAGAAGCATATAACAATCTTTACAAGGCTAAAGACGAAAAAGATAAAGAGGCAATTGCACGTTTCAAAGCAGAAATCAAGAGCCTGAAAAATGAACGCAAGGTTGTTGAAAAAGAAATAAAAGATGCAACAACCGAGAATTCACTTTATTCACGTGCTGCCCGTCCTGTAATTAAGGCTCAAAAACTTTTGATTCAGGCTGAAAACTACGCAAAGCTTGAAGAAATCGAAAGCCTTTATGAAGATGCAAAAGCAAGACACGAAAAAGCTATGGAAGATGCCCGTATAGAAGCAGAACTTGCAGAAGCAGAAAAGAAGGCTTATGAAAAGAAACTTAAAGCTAAATAATCTGTAAAAAACAAAGCATAAAACCGGCAATGAATTGAATATGCAATTTCAAAATAACGGCGGCATGGAGAATCAGTTCTCCGTGCCGCCGTTGTACATTTTCAAGCAGATAAATCTGCTGCTTTGATATTCAGTTAAATAAAATCATTACTCGAATTCGATGGTTCCCACAGGTTTGGGCGTGACATCTACCATAACACGATTGATTCCGTCAACCTCATGGGTAATACGGTCGGTGATATGGTGAATCAGCGGATACGGTATTTCCTCGATAGTAGCCGTCATAGCATCTGTGGTGTTGACAGCGCGGATGATAGCCGCCCAACCTTCGTAACGCTTGCCGTCTCTTACACCAACACTCTTGAAATCGGGAACAGCAACAAAGTACTGCCATACCTTACCGGCGAGTCCATTCTTGTCGAACTCCTCACGCAGAATCGCATCGGCTTCACGGAGAGCGTGGAGTCTGTCACGGGTAATGGCACCAAGACAACGAACACCAAGTCCGGGACCCGGGAACGGCTGACGGTAGACCATATCGTGCGGAAGTCCGAGAGTTTCACCCACAACACGAACCTCGTCCTTAAAGAGCAGCTTGACGGGCTCTACCAGTTCAAACTGCATATCCTCGGGAAGACCGCCCACATTGTGATGTGCCTTAACGCCGTCGCTTTCCAGAATGTCGGGATAAATGGTGCCTTGTGCAAGGAAAGAGATGCCTTCCAGCTTGGAGGCTTCTTCATCGAACACCTTGATAAACTCACCGCCGATAATCTTGCGTTTCTTTTCAGGTTCGCTGACATCGGTAAGCAGGTCAAGAAATCTGTCAGTGGCATCCACATAAATGAGATTAGCATCCAGTTCTTTGCCGAACACTTCAATAACCTGCTCACTTTCTCCTTTGCGCATAAGTCCATGGTTAACGTGAACGCAAACAAGCTGTTTGCCGATTGCTTTGATGAGCAATGCGGCAACAACGGAAGAATCTACACCGCCGGAAAGAGCGAGCAGCACCTTCTTGTCGCCAACCTGTTCTCTTATTTCTTTTACTTGGTTCTCGATAAACACTTCTGCAAGTGCTTTGTTGGTAATACGCTCCATCGTTTCGGGGCGGACATTACTTGACATATATTTCACCTCCGTATTATTCCCTGCCTGTCCAGCAATAAGTACAGACCTTATCCCTATCTATGCCAATGGATTCTAAAACACCTTCCAGTGACTGATAACCCAATGAGTCAAAGCCAAGCATCTCACAAATTCGTTTTAACATACACTTGCCGCGCTCGGTATGAGCATCAGCATATTCTTCGAGATGCTTTTGTCCTTCATCGCCCTCAAGCTCCTGAACTACTCGGCGTGCAAGCAGCTCCTGTTCAGAATTGCTGCGGGAGAAATTCAGATATTTACAGCCGTACATAATAGGCGGACAAGCGGAGCGCATATGCACTTCCTTGGCACCTGATTTATAAAGAAAATCGACCGTTTCGGCAAGCTGTGTTCCTCTTACAATGGAATCATCCACCAAAAGAAGTTTCTTGCCGTCAATCAGTTCCGGTACGGGAATCTGCTTCATCTTGGCAACCTGATTGCGAACGCTTTGGTTTGCGGGCATAAATGAACGGGGCCAGGTAGGTGTGTATTTTACAAAAGGACGTGCAAATTCTACACCGCTTTGAGTAGCATAACCCATTGCGTGGGGCACGCCGGAATCCGGTACACCTGCCACGAAATCCACATCCGGAATACTGCCGTTCTCTTGCTCGTTTCGTGCCATAATCTTTCCGTTGGTAACACGCATAACCTCAACATTCTTGCCTTCATAGCGAGAATTCGGATATCCGTAGTATGTCCAAAGGAAAGCACATATTTTCATTTCCTCTCCTGCGGGAGAGAGTATCTCTATACCATCCGATGTCATTCTGACAATTTCGCGGGGTCCAAGCTCGTATGCATCCTCATAGCCCAGTTTATGATAAGCAAAAGACTCAAAAGCCACACAATATCCGTTATCGTCCTTACCGATAAGCATCGGCAGACGACCGACCTTATCTCTTGCTGCAATCACTTCACCGTTAGCGGTGAGAATAAGTAATGTCATCGAGCCTTCGATTTCATCCTGTGCATGGAGAATACCCGAAACAAGGTCATCACACTGGTTAATAAGTGCAGCCACAAGCTCAGTGGAATTGACCTTACCCGAACTCATTGCCATAAACTGATGTCCGTGATCTGAGAAATATTTCTCAACAAGCTGCTCGGCATTATTTATGATACCTACTGTGCTAATCGCATAGATGCCCAGGTGAGAACGCACGAGCAGAGGCTGAGGATCGCTGTCACTGATACAACCGATACCGCTGCAGCCGTGGAAATCAACCAAATCCTTCTCAAACTTGGTACGAAACGGGGTGTTCTCAATAGAATGGATCTGACGCTGGAATCCATCCTGAACATCATGAATAATCATGCCTGCCCGCTTGGTGCCGAGATGCGAATGATAGTCAACTCCGAAGAAAATATCCAGTACGCAATCTCTTTTAGAGACTGCTCCGAAGAAACCGCCCATTAACCGAAGAAAAGTTTATTCAACGTCATGGGATCAATATATTCGCCGTCTTTATAGACACGCATATTGCCGGAAGCAATCTCGTCAATGAGCATTACATTGCCGTCGGCATCATAACCAAATTCGAATTTAATATCGTAAAGTTCAAGACCTTTTGCTTTGAGGTCATCAGCAACAATCTTGGTGATAGCTTGAGTCTGAGCCTTGAGAGAGTCATACTGCTCGGCAGTCATAACGCCAAGGTCAACAAGTCCGTCTTTGGTAACCAACGGATCACCCTTTTCATCATTCTTAAAGGTAGTTTCAACATAAGCAGGAAGGTCTTGTCCCTCAGTGCAATAATCGGAATAACGTCGGTAAAAAGAACCGACTGCTTTATAGCGGCAGATAACTTCAAGTCCTTTACCAAAAACCTTAGCAGACAGAACTTCCATTGTAGTATCTTCAAGGTTTGCACTTACATAATGAGTACGGATACCGGCAGCGTTAATCTTTTCGAAGAAATAGACAGACATACGGAGATTGACATCTCCGACTCCCTCAATAGTAAGCCCTACAGAGTTTTCGCCGGGATCAAACACACCGTCTTTGCCGGTGCAGTCATCCTTGAACTTCAGAAGACAGTTACCGTTCTCCAAAGCATAGACATTTTTGGTTTTTCCTGTGTAAACAAGCTTCTTTTCCATAGTTGAATTCTCCTTCATAAAAGTTTTTGTTATTCAGATTTTCAGTTCAAAATACCCGATATCTGATATACATCAGCAATTTAAAATACCTTTTTATTATACGGACATTCGGTTTCAGTGTCAATATTTTTAATACAATTGTTAAATGTTTTCAGATGGGATATAAGGTGGATCTGATTACAAGTCAGTTGACAGATTAATACGGAAAAGTTATAATAATTAAATATGTGTGAATTGTTTTTGAGGATGATTCTATGAACAAAACAGTTGTTGACAAAAAAGTTTACAGATAAGTTCGACCATCATCATATTGTAAATTTGGAGGTTTGAAATGGCCGAAAATAATATTAAACTAAATTTCAGTAAATTCAGCGGAAATTACGAGATTGCACACAACGGCTTTTCATGGATAAGCGATGGCAGAAAGCCTTATATAACTATCCGCAAAAAAAGTCGGGGATAAGTATATAGCCATATCCCGTCCTTTTTGGTCAGCTCTAAAAAAGAAAACAAAATTTTCGGATAAAAAAATCGTTACCCGCTATTCTGATTTCACAGCATTCGGCAAAAAGCTGCCTTTTACTATTGTTTGTACTGCTGAGATAACAGGTGAAGATACTGTTGAATTCTCTTTGAAAGCAGAAAATGAAGCAGGATATGATATTCAGGCTGTCTATTTTCCTGCACCATTTAATTCAAAATTAAAAGGAAAACTCTCTTATCATGTTGACCCTATGCGTCAAGGCTTTATCCTTCCTGACGGATATAAAAAGAATTTTGCAACAATATACGGATATGCACACATAAAACGCCCGATAAACACAGGCGATTGTTATATGCCTGTCTGGGGCAGAGTATGCGATGGACATACGTTTACGGCTATTGTTGACACTCCTTATGACGCTTCTATGTATTCATCATTCGGAAAACACAAGGCATTTGTTAATTCAGTTTACTGGCAATCATCACTCGGAAAACTGTCCTACACTCGATTATAAATCAATAACGCTATTGGCGAGAATTTTTCTAATGACAATAGAAAAACAACACCCTCGGATAACTTACAAACGAGTTACCCGAAGGTGATTTTTTATTAAACCAAATCTTTATACTGATAAACTTTAACGTAGTCAACCACAAACTGTGCCTCTTCGCCGGGTGCGTTTTCTCTTTGCGAAGGAATTCCGTTTTCGCCGCGCATTTCAACCGAAAGAATAAGGTATTCGGGATTCTGACTCACACCGCCGAATGAAGTGCGGAAGGTTTCAACGCCGTTTATGTAGAAAACGTATTCTTTCTCATTCCACTCAAGACCGTAGGTATTGAATTCTTCATAAGGATTGTTTTTGATAAGAAATCTTGTTGCCCCGTGGCTCTGATGCGCTTCATTGTAGCCGTCAAAATGAAGATTTGATGAAACGTTATTTTTAAAAAACCTTTCATATCCGTCGCTTTCAAATATATCAATCTCCGTGCCGTCTCTGCCGTTGCCGTCTTCTTCGTAAACCCCGTCATTCATAAGCCAGAATGCGCTCCATATATCGGCACCCTTAGGAAGAATGCATCTGCACTCAAAATATCCGAATTTCTGGCTGAAGCAGTCGGGAGCATCTTCATCCGTATCAATGCCTGCGGTGTACCAGCCCGCTCCCTTGCCGCCCATTCCGTCCTCAAGATACGTAACAGGAATAACAAGATTGCCGTTTTGGGTTTCAGCAAGGTACTGATTCCAGTAGCTGCCCTTTCGTGCTTCGGTTGTGCTGCCGTACTGATAATGGCCCGACCACACGTTGCGGTTAAGCTCCCCTTCAAAATCATCCGAAAAAGTCTGAACAAATTTATCCGTATCAAGCCCCTGACCCATGGGATAACACGGAATATCAAGCATTACGCAAAAGGATATAAGCAAAGATGCTATTGCAGAGATAACCGCTTTAAAAATGCTCATTTAAACTCCACCTTTTTTTGATTAAAAGAATATATTTTAATTATATTAAATGATATTGAGTGTGTCAATATTTACAGAAAACACCGCCCCACCCGAAGCCATTCCGGCAACGGTATGAGGCGGTTTATTCACTTCAATATTTTATTTTGAAATCGCTTCGTTTTCTGCGTGACGCTCTTCACGCATTTTTTCAAGCTCGCGGTACATCTGCTCTTTCTTTTCGCCCTCAATATCATATAAGAACTTAAGAATAATTGCTTTCAAGGTGTTGCTGATAGCGTAGCCGAACAGAACGAAAGCAAGCAACCACAGGCAGGTTTTCATATACGTAGGCTCAGCCTGCATTGTGGCAACAAGGTCACCTTCTGCGGATGACTTATAGCCTACCCAAGCAATCATGAAGGGAATCATGAGCTCTTTGAGATAGTTGATAGCGGAGTTTATCCAACCGGGAACGATACCCTGAATAGCTTCCATGCGGTCACCGGTCTGCCACTCGAGATAATCGTAATACTCAACGTTGAAGTGAGAGTTTGAAAGCTCCTGAATACCAATGCCTACGCCGAAAAGGAAGTAGAAAACATAGAAGAAAATGCTGTTCCAGCCGGAGAAGAACATAAGGCCCATCTTTGCTTCAATAAAGCAGATTCCAAAGAGAACGCTTGCTGAAATCAAAGCGTAAGGACCGCTGAATTTAAGCAGCTGTGTGGGCTCATATTTTTTGGAAAGCTTGGTTGTGATAAGGTTGCCTACAACAGTGCCGACGGCCGTGGGGATGGTAAGAAGCAGGTTTTTGGAAGAACCAACCGTAATTGCAACAAGATAAGTTGTAAATTTACCTATTGCCGCAAAGTTGTTTACCCACTGCATATACTGATATGCGCGGTAGTTCTTGTACTTAAATAAAGTAAACAGTTCTTTGGAGATTTTAACCTTATCTTTCTTGGGCAATTCAATACGCTCTTTGCAGAAGAAACCGCACATAAGATTACCGAACGCCGTAACAATTGCAGCAACCAGCGCAAGAGTCATATACATTGAGTTCTTATCATCGCTGAACAGGCCGTAAACAAAGGTTCCGAGATATGCCGCACCGTAGCCGAGATAATAGGACAACTGCCAGATGGTGGCAACGGTTTTCTTCTCCTTGGGATTTGGGGAAATAACCTGAGCTACGTTCTGACCGGCATTGTTGAATGCGTTGAATACAGTCTGGCAGCAAGCAATGCCGTATCTGAGCATTGTCATCTGCTGAATGGTCCAGCCCTGAGGAACGTAGAAGTAAAGCACTGTCATAGCGAAAACGGGCAATGCGCAGATAACGTACCAATGACGGTATCTGCCCCAGCGGGATTTCCACTTCTGAATAATAACACTTGAAATAAGACCGATTACAATACCGAGGACTGTTGTAAGAGTAGTCTGAACAGCCATAATGCTTGCAATCTCGTCAGAATCAACACCGACAGGACCGAAATAAAGCTCATGTAAAAATGCGGCCGCAAGAGTACCTGTAAGAGTTGTTCCGAACATACCGCCTATGCGGGCAAGCATAAGACAAACATACTCAAACCTTGTGATATGTTTACCGGTATCTGAGGGTAAAGCGTTTGCAGGAACGGAGTTTGCTGAAACTTTGGATTTCATTATCTTGTCGTCTCCTTTTCTGTATTATTATAATTCTAATATAAAACACAGCAAAATACAAGCAAAACATTAAAATAATAGTTTAAAGTTAATGTATATTACCGCTAATCGAAGTAAATCTCCCTTACAGTTGAGCGCCCGGTTGTTATCTGATATATATCATCTGTAAGCTGACCTTCAAAATTTTCATGAAGATGCCCCGAAATAACAGCTTTGATTTTTTTGCAGTTTATAATAAACGAATACGCCTGCGCCGTAATTTCATCCTCTTTTTGCTGCTCATATCTGTCCTGCGGATAATCCTGCATCAATTCCTCGGGCACCGACATAAGATAAGCAGGTGCACCGTTTCTGTTTTTTCTTGAAAAATCGTAAAATTCCTTGGTATACAATGGCGTATGAACAAGAAGGATTACGGGATATTCCTTTTCGGTTTCCTTTTTAAGAAAATCAAGCTGCTCCTTTTCAAAAAGATAATATGAATTATCAATGGCAACAAAATTGACACCGCCGATTATCCTTGAGGATTTCCTTATATCGTTTTTGAATATCTTCTGCACTCTGTCAAGGCTTATGTTGCGGTAGGCGGCATCCTCCTTTGCTTCGCCGAGATAATGGCTGAACTCGTGATTTCCGGCGCTCATAAAGATATCAACCGAATCACAGAACTCCTCAGCTTTTTCAAAATTGAGCTCAGAAACAAAATCTATAAGGTCGCCCGTGTAAATAATTGTGCGCTGCTCTCTGAGCGCTTTTTCTTTAAGAAACTCAAGGTCTTCCACAGCCGTTGACATTCCTTCCTGCCTGCGCTGTGCAAGCTCAAGCTTTCTCTGCGTTTCTCTTGAATCGGCATAATAAAGATGCGTATCGCTTGCATGAAGAACGCAAAAAGGCTCCTTTGCCCCGACGTGAAGAAAGTTTTTTATAACCTCCATACTCTTTGCCTGCCTTTCGGAAATAACGTAAAAAAATATTCCGTAAAAATCCTACCACAGACAACAAGTTTTTTCAACTTTATCAGAATAAATCACACCGTTTAAAACATCAACCGCTTCATAATATGCCTCTGACGGCACTTTTTGAAGCGGTTGATTCTTTCTTTTTCAGACACCGTAAAGTCTGTTTACTTCCTCAAAATAAGCATTGATATTTTCCCACCCTGAAGCGGCAGGCACGTCGCAGCCCGTTGAAATCATAAAGTTTTCATATGCAGAGCATTCATCATGAACTCTCTGCACGTCTGCTTTGATAATGCCCGGAGTTCCCGTGCGGAACAAAACGGGGTTTACGTTACCCATAACTATTACATCCTGCGGCAACGTTTCAAGCGCTTTCTTCAGGTTAATTGCATTGCCGAGGTGAATGATATCGGCATCAAGCTGTGATATCATATCGAGCATATCCCCTGCCGCATCGCCGCAGTTATGGTAACAAACAATGAAATCTTCACTGTTGACTGCGTTAAAAATCTCCTTGACAAAGGGCATGGAAAACTCCTTGGCAAGAGAAGGAGAAAGCAGACCTGCGGCAGGCTCAGCCATAATGACTCCGTCTGCCCCTGCTTCTTTGAAAGCTTTAATATATCTGATTATAAAATCCGTTGCCTTTGAAAGCAGAATTTCCACATCTTCGGGGCTGTCGTAGCATTCCATCATCAGCTCCGTCATATCAAAAAGTCTGCCGGCAAGAGAATACGGCCCGATAACTGAGCAGAAAACGGGGATATCAGTTATTACCTGCTTTGCTTTTTTTATGCCGTCAATGCAGATGCCCGTCCTGCCTGCACCGATTTCGGGTACGACGATATTCTGAGCCGCGGCAATATCATCAATTACTCCCTTTTCGACAGTAGGTATATCATCCTCATAAAAACGGATTTTTGCGCCGAAAGCCTCCGCTTCAACGGATAAATCCATCATGTTGAGCGATGCGCCGACATTGCATTTTTCCGCAATCGCCTGCATCCCCTTAACCTGCATTTCAGCCGATGAAATAAGCTCCTTTACGCTTATTCCGAGAAGCTGAGTGGACGGAAAAGACAAAACAGGTACGGTTTTATTTTTATGCTTTAATAATTCGATTACTTTTTGTTTCATACAGTCACCAAAGAATAATACAGAAATATGTTACGGTATCCGTACCGTTGTTATATTTAATCCCGCATTTTTTCGCAAGCTCAACAACGTTTATTCCGCACGCTTCAACAGAAGGCACTGCTTTTTCGGGGAAACGGCAGGGCGAATCGGGATAGGTACATTTTTCACACAGACCGCATCCCTCACAGCCGAGAGACATGAATCTTTCGCCGTCAGCATTGAGTCGGTCAATGATACTGCGCAAAACAGATTTTGCGCTCTTCTGCCCAGCAACCATACCCTCAAAATCAAAACTGTCCTCAAGGTCGTATTTACAGGTAAAAACACAGGCGGTTTTGTAGCTCTTTATTCTGCTTTCAAGCTCCTGAAGCTCACCTACTCCCGGCGGACAGGTCCAGCAGGTGCCGTATTTTCCGCATCTGTTGGCTTTGCACATATCAACCACCGCCTGAGAAAACGGAATCACAGACGATTCAATCAGCTTATACTGAAATATTTCAGGATTATCAAGATACTTTTCTATATTCATCTTTTGCAAAGCTCCACGGCGGCATCAGCTGCACTTGCTGCATCGGAGGTGTATACATCCGCTCCGATTTCCTTGCAGAATTCCTCGGTAACGGGCGCTCCGCCGACCATAATTTTAACCTTATCCCTTATTCCTGCCTCTTCGGCGCACTTAACAACGTCTGCCATAACGTCCATTGTTGTTGTAAGAAGAGCAGAGCAACAGATAACCTGACAATTCTGTTCAATAGCGGTATCTATAAAGGTTTTGGGAGGCACGTCGTTGCCAAGGTCAACAACCTCAAGCCCCTTGCCCTCCATCATCATTTTAACAAGATTCTTACCTATATCGTGCAAATCACCCTGAACCGTACCTATGCAGACCTTGCCCGATGCCTTAACACCACTCTCAGCAAGCAGGGGTACGAGGATTTCAAAGCCCATCTTCATCGCCCTTGCGGCAACGAGAACTTCGGGCACGTAAACAGTTCCGTTCTTGAATCTTTCGCCGATTTCATCCATACCTGCAAGCAGGCTTTTTTCAAGAATCTCCTTTGCAGGCAATCCTTCATCAACAGCTTTCTGCACAAGTTCCTTTACCGCTTTCGCTTTACCCTTCTGAAGATTTTCGGATATTTCAAGATAAATACTCATATTCTTCTCCTTGTTTAGAGTCTGATTTTCTTTATTTCTTCGGCATAATACTGAACAAGCTCAAACTTTGTGCCCGGCATAAGCCTGTGGTCAGGGCAAGGGATAAATCCGCCCATTGAAGCAAGACGTTTAATCCTTTCTATTTCAGCATCAACCGCCGCTTTATCCTTACGCAGAGCGGTTTTATCCATACCGCCGACACCAAGCATTCCCTTTCCGTATTTCTTACGGGCAGGCTCAAACTGATCTCCCCACACACCGATTTCAATGGGAAACATTGTGTTCACTCCGTTTTCAAACCAGGTAGGAAGAAGTTTTTCGGTTACGCCGTCGCAATCGAGTGAAATAACATCAATGCCGTATTCGTGGCACAAATCGTTCCTCTTTTTGTAGTGTTTTGCGCAAAGCTCATCAAACATTTCAGGTGAAAGCAGAGGTCCGTTTTTAAAGCAGATATCCTCCCAGTAATGGGCAAAATCAAATTTTGCTCCCGTTTCAAGCACAGCCTTCACGCACTGATACTGCATCTCTGCATACGTATCAATAATATCCGCAAACAGCTCCTCATCCTCATCATACATAAGATAGCTCATACCAACAACCGAAGTCATATCGCGGATATTTCCGAGCACACTGCCGAGGTTGAGACCGATGGGTCTGTCCTTATCACGGGTTTCGTTGAAGTTTCTGAAGTATTCAAAATCAACTCTTTCGGGAGTATACTGCATTTTGGGCTTATAAAGAGTTTCAAACGCTTCTCTGTCCTTAAGAGTATAGTCATCCTCAGCGGGAATAGAGGTAATTCCGGGCTTGATTCTTTCAATAACGCCCGATCCGTTAAGAACTCTTTTGGAGCCGTCAGGCAAAACCTCAAGCACCTTTTCCTCAAACCTCGGGTAAAGACCGCTGTTTGCGCCCCTTGTGCAGGACCAATTGAAATCCCAACCGATAAGCCCGTCGAGAATACGGTCCTTTTCGTTGCCGTCCCAGTTATTCACGGCAAGCTCGGCAGGAATCTTGCCCTGCTGTGCCCACTCCTGCAAAAGCTCACCCCAATAACCGAAGTGAACAGCAGGCAAACGGTCAACGTCTTTATAGTGAAGAATATTCATTGCGCGTTCTCTGTTTGTCACGTAACCCCTCCCTTTTCACATAAGAGATAATAATTATTTTTTTACTTTTTTCCAAGCAAGGGCATTTCTGTCATTCTAAGCCTTGCGCAACCGTAGGGACAAAGCTCGATTTTCTGAATTTCAGAAATCGGAACTCTTGATTTCGGAGTCTTTCTGCAAACAGACCTGTAAGGGAATTTAAGCCCCCAGTTGATTTGCTGCATTTTTGCTTTAACCGTTACGGGAGGGTTATCCTGCGAAAAAGGAATATCTCCCACTGCGTTGAATTTAATCTCAAAATCATCATCCGAATAACCGTAGTTCCAGGGAGTTTTGGGGATAAACTGATAATCGCAATAGGGATACTTGCGTTCAACTCCCTTTTTGGTATACTCCCGCATTTTCTTTTCATAAGCAACAGGTACGCTGAAAAGCAGTGAGCCCATCTGCAAAGCATAAAGGTCATTGGGTCTCTTTTTGAGGAAAGGAATTGTTTCAAACTCAAGTTCGATTTCGGATTTGCCCTGCTTGATTGCAAGCTCAAAGTCTTTTACCGCAGCTGCTTCTCCGTTTATCTTAAGATTCTTTGCAAAGGACGGAATGCGGATTACAAAGCTGATATCCTTCCGCGCATCTATATAATAGTGCATTTTATTGTTGAAGGGATAGTCTGTTTCGAGCCTGATTGTAACGTCCTTATCATTGAGCACAGATGGCAACATAACGGAATTTATAATTTTATCCCCTTTATGCATGAATGCCGAAAGAGCAAATTTAGGCCAGCCCTGGCTGAAGTTTGCGGTACAACATCCGAAGTTCGGTTCAAGGCCGAACGTATGCGCATAAGGTCCGTTTGTGCTGAACGGAGCCATTATCATTGTTTTCCGGCAAGCGATCTGATTTACCTGCTGAACGTACTGATGAGTCCACATATCCTCACTGAGCGTGGCAGGAAGAGCATTGAATCCAAGCATTTCAAGACGCTCTGCCCATTTGCTATCACCCGTATGTGCAAAAAGCTCCTCATAAGAATACATCTGCTCAACAACAGCGCAAAGCTCCGTGCCTCTTGTAGGATCAAGACCGGAAAGCACCTCGTCACCCGTAAAGCCTTCAAACGCAGTACCGTTATATTTATCAAGGATTTTGCGGAGTTTTTCTGCGTTATCGGTATATTCCTCGCCCAACAATTCATGGGAAACAGCCTCGCTTTTAAGCATCATAGCTATGTTTACTATATGCGTTTTTATCAACCACACATGGCTCGGCTTTTTCCATAAATCAACTGCCGTGTTATAATCAAAGCCCTGTTCTTTAATGATTTTTGCAAGGTCTTTCATCCAGTCTTCCTCATACTTTTCGTATAAGAAATTGAGTGAAATAAAAGTTTCAAACCATCTGGCCTCACCCCATTTGAACAGCTTGATTTCTCCCTTTTTGAGAAGCTCATAATAGTTTTTAAGAACTCTGTAAATGACCTCGGGGATTCTTTCATCGCCGGAGCAATCGTAATAAACCTTGAGGGTTTTGCAGATAAGCTGCACAGCCCAGGTATCGTATTCTGCTCTTTTATCTTTTGGGCACGGACAAATCCAGCCGTCTGCTTCCTGAGCAGCAATAATGGCTTCTATGTATTTCTTTACAGTTGCAATAAGCTCTTCATTTTCCAGAAGATAAGCAAGGGGTATAAAACCGTCAAGCCAATAGGGAACTCTTTCCCAGCCCTCACGGTTTCCGCCAATCCATGCACTGTCACGGATATCGGGCCATATCTTGTGAAGATTTCCGCTTAATCCCTCCGCCTGAATTTCAAGCTGACGGCGAAGCCAACCCTCAGGTTTTATCTCTTTTGAAGTATAAAAATTCCATTTACTCATGCATTTACCTCAGCATCATTCTTATTATCTTTTATTTCAAAGCCTTTTTTCACAAGGAAATACAAGGGAATCAGCGCCAATACGCCTACTATTCCTGCCCAAAGGAACATATTTTTTGCAGGAACAATTACCTCTGCATTTACTTCATTTAAAATAGTCTGCGCGGCGTGCTGACAAGCCATATCACCTATAACCGGACCTATAACCATAGGAAGAAGCACAACAAAAATCATTCTGATTCCCTGAAAAAGACCCGCCTTTCCTTCGGGAATAAAATCTTTAACGGCAGCACCGAACAGAATATTAACAAGAGCATTGCCGAGAACAACGGGCACTATGCTTATAAGAATAACGTAAATATTTGTGCTTGTTGAAAGCAGGAAAAATCCCAACGACAACACAATAACGCCCGTTACAAGGCAAAAACCTTTTTTCTCCGTTGAAAGCTTAAGAAGCGTTACAATGCAGGTAAGTGTAACGATTAAAACCACTACAGCTGTCACTATGACTCCGGGTCTCAAAATATTCTCCACTCCACCGTTATCGGGAAGAACTACATACTGAACATATGTAAGAAGGTAAGGGTAGAAAACCTGGAAAGCGATTATCGCAAAGCAGAAAGATGCAAGTGAAAGATAAAGCCTTGAGTTTTCTTTGATGACGGAAGGTCTGAATCCGTAGAAAAGATCAGCCCAATAATTGGAAGAGCTTTGCGTTTGCACGGTACGGGGAGGATCTTTAATAAGAAACAAGCCCACTACGCCGCACAAGGTAACAATAAGACCCAAGCCTCCAAAGAAAAGCTTATAGCTCACTGTGCCTGCCTGAGCAAAGCTGCCTACACCCGTTACCGCAAATGAAGATATTGTACCAACAACGGACAACACCGTTTCAACAAGCGGTCTTTGTCTCGGAACCGTAACGTCCGTTACCCATGCCTGAAAAGCCGCATCATTACTGGTTGAGCCCATAAACGTCATCACAATATCCATAAGGATAACAAACCACACTGTGCAGGCAAGAATCTTGGTTTCGTCATTGAGATTGAGGAGATTTGCCACGTTTTCTTTTGTAATAAAGCCGAACATTGCCGTAACAATACCCCAAAGAATATAACCGACAGAAATAAACATCTTGCGGTTTTTCAGTTTATCACTCAACGCACCCATTATAAAAGTTGTAAGCACCGCCGCAACGGCAGAGAGAGCAACCATTCGGGCTACAGCAGTTGTGGCTTCCATTGAGCCTCTGATAGCCGCTTGTGATACATCGGCATATATTTCGTTGGTTATGAAGGTGTTGAAATACATATTCTCTGTATTCCATGCAATACCGCCCATAAAACAGAACAGGGTAATTATAAACCAGTTCTTTTTGCTTAATTTTTCTTTTACCATAAGTTCTCTTTTCCTTTTCCAAAAGATTTATTCAGGCAACACCTGATACGTTACATCCTCAAACTGCATTGCTACCTCTTCGCGTTCAAAACCGTACATATCATATCTGTCAGAATAGAAATTGTACTTATCAATAGTGAAAGATGTGTCAGGCTTACAAGTAATCATTGTGCAGCCTCTCTGAGAGCCGAGCTCATCAATGCCCGAATATGCAAAATAGTCTACACTGTATCCGTAGCTGAACTGAATTCCCTTATATTCAAACGTTGTGTTGTTAACATGGTCGTGACCGTTGAACATAGCCTTTGTGGAGCCAAGCTCAAGCATTTTTTCAAAGAGGTCATCCTCGCCGTAACCGCAGCATACCTGCCTGCCCTGCTCTCCGATTATACCTTCAATATATCTGAAATCATCGGTATCTTTATATCCGTTTTCGCGGAATTCATTCCACGCATCATCCATTTCAACCAAAGGTATATGGAAAAATGCAAGTGATTTTACTGTACCGTATTTTTCAAACAGTCCGCCGTTTACATCACCCTGAATTGCTTTTATTGCTTTGCTGTTTTCTTCATTCATTCTGATAATTTCAGATTCATACCACTCAACCTGATTGGGATGAATATTATCATATGTACCCTTGATGCTTTCGATAATTGAGTCGTTAACGTAGGCCTGAGAATCAATCAGAATTATCGCCTGAGTAATAATTCCGTCCGAGTTTTTGACCTCGATTGTGTGATTGCCGTAGCCGTCAACTTCTTCAGGACCTGCCTGAAAAAGACAATATTTATACTCTTCTCTTTCATAAAATTCAGCAAGAGCCTCTCTGTCAAAATAAGAATATGCCTCAGCATCGTGATTGCCAAAGGTGACATCCCAATAAACACCGAGACTTTCCATAAGATTTGCAAAAGCCTTTGCACCGCTGTAATTGTTAAAAGTGCCTGCTCTGTACGGCACGGGGAAAGCTATATCGCCCGTTGCAATAACAAGGTCAGGTTTCTCTTTAGTCACCATAGCCGCAATTGCATTAAGGGCTTTTTCATCTACTGTCTTTGTCATAAAACCGCCACCGATATGAATATCGGTAAGCTGCATTACTTTAAAATCACCGTCAGTTGTAAAATACCAGTTACCGTTTTCATCCATCTCGGGAATGAGTTGATTATTAATCACAACCTGATTGTAAGAACTTCCGAATTTCAACAAATTACGAACAGATAATGCATTGAGTCCCGTAATTAAAACTGCGATTGAAATTAGTATTATAAGAATTATTAAAAAAGACTTTTTTCTGTTTTTATGCTTTCCTACAGCCATAATACAGCCTCCAAAACATATGGATTAAAAATATATATTGATTGTATCACATAACACAAACAAAAAACAACTGTTTTCGTGCGCGTGCATTAAAATATAGAAATAAAACATAAAAAGCCTATTAACTTAACATACCAATGGTTGCTGAATGTTTGAAAAGTAATAAACAAAAAAGCCATCCGAGTGGATGGCTTTCATTTTTTGGAAATTGTACCCTTTTTGACACCTACTGAATCTAACAATAATACTTTTATTAATTTCATTTAAAGCCCCCTCCGCACCGAGCAAAGATGAATTTATCCTTGCTCGGTGATTTTGAAAATGTTCAGCTAAATAAAAACTTTATATTCATTAATATTCGATTAAAAAATGATATTATAGCCTTAATGAAACGGATAAACCAACATTCTTTTTTGAGATTATTAACAGCATTGTCGATTTGTTTGACATATTCATCAACTTTTTCTTGCTGGGTGATGTCAAGTGAATAATCAATACTGTCTATCACTTTTTGAAGTGCGAAAACGCTTTCTTCTGTATAGATTGAAAGGTCTGACGGAACTGTTGCAAGAGCTTTTTTAAGTTCAGTGTAATCCGCAGGCTTTAACACAAGTTTTTCTACAGCTGCAGGTATTGCTTCTGCCCATTTATCCACCTGTTCTTGATTAGTGATATCAAGATTTTTGTTAATTTCGGCAAGGATTGTTTTCAGGTCTGCTGAGCTAGTGTCTGTGTAAATTGATAAATCGTTAGGAACAGTTTTCAGTACTTCTTCAAGTTCGGCATAATCGGCGGATTTAAGCTCTAAAGCGGCAATTGCATTTGTTATTGCAATCACGTATTCGCCAATCTTCTCTTGCTTAGTAATATCCAAGCTTTTATCAATACTGTTTATAACATCATTCAACGCTACAACAGTTTCATCTGTGTAGATTGATAGGTTTGTAGGAACGGTTGTAATAACAGCATTAAGAACAGAATAATCCGCAGGCTTAACTTCAAGAGAATCAACCGCGTTTCTTATCGCTTCAACATATTCATCAACTTTTTCTTGCTGGGTGATGTCAAGTGAATAATCAATACTGTCTATCACTTTTTGAAGTGTGAAAACGCTTTCTTCTGTATAGATTGAAAGGTCTGACGGAACTGTTGCAAGAGCTTTTTTAAGT
>JAFQKF010000029.1 GCA_017397105.1 Clostridia bacterium
CACCGAAAAGGTCGCAGTTTTGATTCAGCGGAGCGTTTCTTTTATGAAGCCATACTGACGTATGGCGAAGAAAAAAACGCTTCGATGGGTCGGAAATCCGACCTTTGCGGCGTATTTAGTTCGAATGCAGTCACTCTAATCAAAGTATTCATTCTTTAACTCCTATCTGAAGCTCGTCTGCGTATTCTTTCATAGCTTCAATGCAGATGGTTGCAACCTCTTTTACTTCCATACCGAGCATTTCACAGCCCTGCTTTATGAGCTCACGGTTGCATTTTGCGGCAAACTTTTTATCCTTGAATTTTTTCATAAAGCTTGAAATTTCCATATCCGTGATGCCTGCGGGGCGCATCCTTGCGGCTGCCTGAATGATACCTGTAAGCTCATCGACGGTAAAAAGCGATTTTTCCATATTTGTCAAGGGCTCAACGTCGTTTCTCAGGGTGTAGCCGTGGGAGAGGATTGCACGGATTTCATCCTCGGAAACACCTGCATTTGCGAGCGGGTCTGCGGTGTGAGCAAGATGCTCGTCGGGGTGCTGCTCATAGTCGTAATCGTGCAGATATCCTATTGCCATCCAGTGCTCTTTATCTTCGCCGAAATGCTCCGCGAGTCCGCCCATGGCTACCATAACGTTTTTTGCGTGCAGAATAAGGTGAGGCTCGGTTGTGGTTGAGGCAAGAAGCTCTTTTGCTCTGTCTAAAGTCAGCATTTTATTTTCTCCTTTATTTGTGTATGGAATAATTATAATTGTGATAAATCGCCGTGTCAATATCGGCTTATAAATCAAGCGGCTGCCTTTTTACGGACAGCCGCTTGTGAGCTTAATATGTGATTGTGTAATCTTTTACGAACGTTAAGCCTACGCTTGCATCGTGTGTGCCTAAAAGATTGACTGTGATATCAAGGAGAAGGGGCACGGAGTATGTTATGTGCTCAACCTTGCCGCTTGCTTTATCAATAATTGCGGTAACCTCGCAGTTGTAATACTTCGTTGTGAATTTTTCAACAAAAGATACCTTATCAGAAACCTCGCCTGCTTCGATTATATCGCATACGGAGCCTACACCTTTGCCTGTGACGGGATTTGATTCGTCCTTGAGCTTTATATAAATTACGTAGCTGTCACCCTTATCGGTGAGGGTGGCTTTTTCAACCGCATCGGGAGTCAGGCGGCTGACGTAATTCTGGTTGGGGACGATGAATTCCGAAGTGATTTCTTCCCTTGTTGAGTAAACTATCGGCTCGGTATCATCCTTAAGGAACGTTTCCATAAGGCTTTTTGCGGTTGAGTCAAGTCCTGCAGGTACTACAAGATTTTCGGTATCCGCAATGCGTCTTTCGTAGTTTTTAACTACCTTTGAAGCTTCGGGCTTGATTCTGTTTGCGCTTTCATTAAAAAACTCAACGATTTCGGGGATTGTCTGCGGCAAAGCCTCGCCTTCGGTTGTTTCTTCGGCAGTAAGAGAGGTTGACTCTTCAACAGCAGACGTTGACTGAATCTGAGAGGTTTGCATTTCGGTGGTTTCAGCCTGAGTCTGTGAAACAGTTTGAAATGCAGCGGTGGTTTCGGGGGTGTCGGCTTGTTCTTTTTTGCCGCATCCTGCAAAAATCAGGATAAGTGCAAAAGTGAATGCGCACACGGCAGCCGTAACGGAGAATTTTCCTTTTGCCATAAAACTACCTCTCCTTTATTATTTCTTGGGTTTCTTTACCTTGTTGAGCATAGCGTTGATTTCGAGAATCTGCTCCTTGGTGAATTTGCCGCCGAGCATTGAGAATACACGCTTTACGGTGAAGCCCTTCGCCATGCCGTATACGTTTTTAATCATACTTAAGTTGAGCTGGAAGCCCGCAACCTCAAGGGCGCCACCCTTCTTTTTATCCGCACTGTCTTTGGGTTTGGAGGAGGTCATGGCGTTTTTGAGCTTGAGAAGGATTTTAACAGTGGCGATCTTGCCGCCGAAGGTGGACATGATATCGCCTATGGTATCGTTGATTGAATATCTGCCGTCGGGGGTATTGATTTCAAACCAGTTGATTACTCCGCCTTCTTCTTTCATGATGTAGGCTTCGTTGGGAGTATCAACCTTACGGATTACGCCCGAATCCTCAAGGTCGCCTGCCTTGACGGTGAGTGCGGTTTCACCCTCATTCTTAACGTCAAAATAAAAGAAGGGATACTTGCCCTTAGTCTGCTTGCCAACGCTTACGCCGTTTGCGAAAAGCTCAACCTCGGCGCAGTTGGAATAAACGGTAACCTTTGTTGTATCCTCAACTCTGTCCACGTAGCGCTTGCCGCAAAGATGAACCATGGGCTTATCGGAAAGCCAGGCCTGATAAGCGTAGAAGGAATCCTTTTTATACTTTCTGTCAAAGGTAACAAGACCCTTGTGATTCATTCCGTTTTCTCCGCCTTCTGCACGGGCATCGGCAGCAAAGTCAAACATATTCCATACGTGAGTTGCCCAGAGATAGGGACGGTCGGCAATCTGCTTTATAAGCTCTTCGTGGTAATAAGCCTGATATTCCTCGGTGTAGTCGCCCTGGACGGGGGTGGAGGTATGCCAATCGAGCGCTTCGCAGCCGTATTCGCTTATGCCGATAGGCTTCTTGGGGTATTTCTTATGGAAATCGTCAAACCACGGACCGTTCATTTCTGTTGAACCGCCGTACCAGCCGAAATAGTGATTATAGGAAAGCACGTCACTTATGTGAGCGTATTCGGCATCTATTGCGCACATTGAAACGGCGGCAACGGTGGTGGGTCTGGTTTTGTCCATATCGTGGCAAAGCTCGTTGAGTTTTTTATGGTTTCTGATAAGGTCGGGGTCGGAAGCGCCTGCAATGGTGATTTCGTTTGAAAGACCCCATACTACGATTGAGGGGTGATTGTAATTCTGAACGATGAGCTCCTTCATCTGTGAAACGGTGTTATCGTAACCGCCGGACATATGCCTTGAAATATAGGGGATTTCAGCCCAGAGTACAAGACCTGCTTCGTCGCAAAGGTCATAGAAAACCTGAGAGTGCTGGTAGTGGGCAAGGCGTACCGTGGTAGCGCCTACCTCAAGGATAAGGTCAAGGTCCTCCTTGTGATGCTCAGGGAGAAGAGCGTTGCCTATGCCGGGTCTGTCCTGATGACGGGAAACACCTCTGAGGGGATATTCCCTGCCGTTGAGGATAAAGCCCTTGTCGGGGTCGATTTTAAAAGTACGGCAGCCGAAGCGGGTTGAAATCTCATCAACCTCTTCGCCCTTGTAAATAAGGGTTGCTTTTGCGGTGTAAAGATAGGGGTCACGGCGGCCGTCCCAGAGGTGAACGTTTTTGATTTCAAATTCAGCGTCATCGTCACCGTCCTCGGTTCTGGAGGCTATAACCTGACCGTCTGCAATGATTTCATATCTTACCTTGCAATCGTCGTCATCCTTGATGAAGGTTTTGATTTCGATTTCAGCATCATTACCCTTGATTTCGGGTGTTACCATGATGGAGGGAGAGCCGTAGTAATCAAGGTCAAAGTGCTTTTTGGCCACACCTATAAGGCTTACGTCACGGTAAATTCCGCCGTAGAAGGTAAAGTCCGCATTCTGGGGGTAAACCTTATCGTTAGGGGAATTGTCAACGGCAACGGCGAGGATATTCTCGGGCTTCACGTCCTCAATTTTTGCCCTGAAGGTTGAGTATCCGCCGTGATGCTCTGCAATTTTTTTGCCGTTCCAGAAAACCTCGCAGGAGGAGTTGACACCGTCAAAAGCAACGTAGAGTTCTTCACCTGCAGGAAGATCGTCGGCCTTTAAGGACTTTGCAAAATAGCAGGTTCCTCTGTAATAATCGTTGCCGCCGTCCTGACCGTCAGTGCCGTTCCAGGTGTAGGGGAGATTGATTTCATCCCAGCCTGAGGGCAGGGCGGAGGGGGCGTTCTTTGCGTTTTTTGAAAAGAGCCACTGAGCGTTTATGTTCTTTACAGTTCTCATAATTAACCTCCGTAACTTTAAAAATTATATTACATATCATTGTATATTATTTGAAGCTTTTTTGCAATACCGCTTATTATTTTGCACCAAAGAAAAATTAAAACCGCCGCAAAAGCGGCGGCTGATTGGTTGTTATATCTGCGTAAAGCTTTCACCGTCTTTTGAAATCTTAAGACGGATGAGTTTGTCTGCAAAGCGCATTGTGATTTCGTCTTTTTTGCCGAGCAGAGGGGCAAGACTTTTTCTGAGCTTTTTCTTTGCGAAATTTTTTGTAACTATATAGCGACCTTTGCCGTGGGGAATTTCACAAACGTCGCCTTTAACCTTATTTACAAGCTCTTTTGGCAGAAAGCGTTTGCTTGTTACGGCGGTAAGTCCGTTTTCTTTTACAAGCTCATCAACCGATTTAAGCGTTTCGGGGCTGATGTGATATCCGCAAAGGAAGCAGAGCTTGAGAGAGGTGAGCTTATCCTTTGTAACTCTGTCGTCAAAAACGGCGGCTCCGTTCATAGTGGCAAAGGAGCGGTGCTTTCTGAGTGAGCGCAGGCACACTCTGTGCCAGGTGAGAGCCTTGTTGCCGAGCTCGCCGTGGGTGATAAGATTGAATGCCTTAATCCATTCCTTGGCGCGGTAATCAGGCTTTATTCTTTTATTGCCGAAGAGCATATACCGCCACGCAACGGGGTCGCCCTGACCCCAGTACGTGTCATCATAGCGGATAATTCCGATTTCGGGTTTGTAATCATTAAACGTATAGCTGCGTTGTTTTCCTCGGTATTCCTCGGTGAAGCGGCTGAACTGTTTGCCGTAATCGTTATAATACGGATTGCCCTGTTCATCCCTTGAAACCATTGCGTTTGCGTGCTCAACGTAAACCCTGTTCACGCCGGCAAGGTAAGCAAAAATAAGATTGTGATACATCTCATTGACCGAGTGACCGGGGAAAGTCATGTTAAACCATAAGTCAACGCAGTTCCACAGTTCGGTGCCATATTCGAGGGCGGCGCCCACCGCAATGGCAAACTGGATATTCGAGCTGCTTTCTTTCTGAGATTTGAAGTTGGGGGTTATGCCTGCACGTGCAAAGGTGTGGTACAAAACGGGGAAAACGTGCTCGCCTGCAAACGAAGGTGCCCCTGATGATTTGATATAATCGGCATATTCCTTGAATTGCTTTGCGCACAGCTCACCCTGCTCAACTATATCGGTGTTTTCACTCGGCGGAAAAAGAGGGAGCACTTTTCTGAACTTGCTTGCAAGAGTGATTGAAATGTTGCGGTTGATAAGTGCGTGCTCAAATTCATCATACATTATTCCGAGGAAACTCTTTCCTCCCGTGAAAGAACGGATATATTCTTCGGGCAGATTGAGGCGGTGAGTGCCGTCGGGGCGGTTTGCCCAGTCATACCCGTCGGAGGATTTGATGTCTGCCTCGAAATTCTGAGCCTCAAAGTTTGCGATAAAATCTATTCCTCGCGCATCAAAGTATTCAACTGCGTCCCTTGCGTGGTTGCACTCTTCCTCTACCGTGCCGCCCATGGGCATATGGCACAGAACAAAGTCCACGCCTTTGCCGTGATTTGCGGGGGCATCAAAAGCGAAGGATTTATTAAGATGATCGTTCCAAGAGGTGTTGTATCCGATTTTAAGAATATTGGAATCCATAAGTCCCTCCGATGAAATTATAGATAAATAATAATATCAATTCGGAAAAAAGTCAACAATGCCTGATTCTGACATCCGTATGCAGAGTATGCAAGGCTTGTACGGGCTTTTTATGTTGCAGTGAAAAACATATATATAATGTAATAAAATAAAAGTAAATATATAGTAAAAATAAAAGGAAAATTATGGATTGGTTTTTTTGCTTAAAAATTGGTGCCGTTTATAGTAGAAAAGCAACAAAAATAATTCTAAAATAGAAAGATAACGCCATTTTAACCGTTTTGTAACCATTTGTAACTTTTTTATGTTTTTCACAAAAAGGGATGAATATTGATTGCATAAAAATTGGGGTTGGATGAATAATATTCATTTTTCAAGTTTTTTTGGCAAAAAGAGGCTTGCGTTGATTGTACAAAGTGCACAAAAAATGCATTCAAAAAAATTTGACAAATTACAAAATTGTCACTATAATACGCCATGCAAAAGGAAATCGGGCGAAATGCATCCAAAAACGGAAAGTATCGCATCAAAACTACTAATGCAAATTAAGGAGAATTTTTCATGTTCAGCAAGATAAGAGTGGAGCTTAAGCACAATATAAGTTTCCGAATCGTAACTGCTATTGTTACATTCCTCTTTGTGTGCTCAGTTACCGTTACTGCGTTTGCTGCATCGGCAGGTATAATGAAGGTAACAGTTGCAGACGGCTCCCGAGTAATTGAGATAGCTACCAGAAGTGACGACCCTGAAGAAATCGTCACCGAGGCAGGTCTTAAGCTTGCCGCTAATGATGAACTCGATTTATCCGCATTTGACGAGGAAGAAGGCGGAACAATCAAGATTCTCAGAGCGAAGACCCTGAGAGTTGTTGATGAAAACGATGTAATGTACTGCATCGGTTATTCCACGGTAGGCAACACCCTCAAAAACAGCGGCGTTGCACTTAACGAAATGGATGAAACCAGCATTTCACTTGAGGAGAATCTTTCCTCGGGTATGCAGGTTGTTATCAAAAGAGCGTTTAAGGTAACCGTTGAGGTTGACGGTGAGCAGACTGACGTTTACACCACGGGTGCTACGGTTGAAGAAGTGCTCGAAAAGGCCGGTGTTGACGTAAGCGAAGATGATAAAATCAGCCACAAATCATCAACTCCCCTTGTAGATGAAGCGGTAATTACCGTAGGCCGTGTTGAGTACAAGGAAAGAGTTGAAACCGAATCCTATTCTTATGAAACCGTAACCAAAACAACCGACGAGCTCTACGAAGGCGAGAGCGAGGTTGTAACAAAGGGTGTTGACGGAATCAAGGAAGTAACTTACAGCGATAAGTATGTTGACGGTGAGTTCATGTCAACAGAGGTTATTGATGAAGAGGTTGTTAAGGAAGCGGTTGACGAAGTTGTTAAAATCGGCTCCAAGAAGCGTCCTGCCCTCGTTGAATTCAAGGACGGAGTAGTTCCTATTTCAGACCTTGCAACTCCCTCTTACGTTGAGCTTGACGATAACAGACTCCCCGTTGAGTACGTTGATTATTACGAAGGCGAATCCACCGCATATTCAGGTGACCATTCAACAGCATCCGGCAGAAAGCCCTGCCAGGGTCACGTAGCTGTTGACCCCAAAATGTTCCCCTATGGCACAGAGCTTTATATAGTTTCGCTTGACGGTAACTATATTTACGGCTACTGCATTGCTGCGGATACAGGCGGATTTGTAAACAACTCAAACACATTGGTAGACCTTTATCTCGATACTGACGATATGTGCTACGAATGGGGCAGAAGAGACGTTGCCATTTACGTTATCTCCTATCCCGATTAATGAGGAATATAGCTGTCCTGCTAAGAAGCGGGGCAGCTTTTTTTATGAAAAAACTCCCGATTTACGTTTCCGTAAGTCGGGAGTTTCTGCATCAGCCGATAATAATCGTGCCGTTTTCTTCTTTGACGTCAAACATAACGGGTCTTTCCTTGTAGGTTTCGTTAGGTGAGTGGAGAATAAGGAACATTTTGCCGCTATAATCTTCAAATATCATGCCGTGGCCGCCATCGTTTTCAAAAATCGGGGCGGGGTGACTCCAGTTACCGTCGATTTCTCCGTTATCGGAAACGGCAACAGCCTGAACGTAACCCTTGGGAGTCATTGTGGACCAGATCATAAGCAGGGTTCCGTCTGCCGTGCGGTGCATGAAAGGACCGTCTGTTATAAAGGTTGTGCGTGATTTGTCCGCCCAGTCGGGATATGATGCCTTGAAGAGCAGTATGGGCTCGCCTGCGGCGGCAGAGAGATCATCTGTCAGCGGCATGGCATGGATTTCGCCATCCTGCACCTGGCACCATTCGCGGCAGAAAACTATATAAGGCTTACCGTTTTTATCGGTGTAGAAAGTACCGTCAAGGCATTGCCAGCCCAGGGGAGTAATTGCATCGTCGGTAAAGGGGAGGAACGGGCCCATAGGAGTATCGCTTACAAGAATCTGAGTTGCCCTGTTTCTTGCTTCTGAACGGAAGGTGACAAACATATAGAATTTTCCGTTGTATTTATGAACCTCGGGAGCCCAGATTTCTTTGTCCGCCCAGAAGTTTTCAGGCACGCTAAAGCATTCGTGGGCTTCGCTCCAGGTTTCAAGGTCATCGCTTACGTATACGTCAAGTCCCGTGGCGCAAACCCAGGTGGTTTCGCCTCTTGTGCCGTAAAGATAGTATTTTCCGCCTTCGCAAAGTATAAACGGGTCACGGATATTGATAAACGGGTCACGGATATTGATATCGGCAAAAGTCATAAAGAAACGCTCCTTAATATGATTTTACTTAATTATATCAAAGCGTGTAATGTAATGCAATAAAAAATCACCCTACCTGTGCGGTAGGGTGATTGATGTTAGGATGTTATTCGATTACTGCAAGATTAAACTTGGCAACGTTAGCTGCCGCCTGAGTCTTTGAGCCTGCAGGGGAAAGGCCTGTAAAGCTTCCGTCATCGGAGCAGGTGTTGCCTGCAACGGCAACGCTTCCGTCCTCAAGAAGGCAGGCTGCAAAAGCCTTATCGGAATTGCTTCCGCCGAGGGAGGTCATAGCCTGCTTTTTGCCGAGGGGACTTATTGTGTAAACGAAGATATCGAAATCGCCCTTGTTATCCATGGTATCAAAGTCACGGTTAACTGAGGTGGAGTAACCGACTACGGCAAAACCGGATTCGGTTTCAATAATATCTTCTATGACATCCTGCTCGAAGCCGTTGAACATTTCTTTCCAGTAAACCTTGCCGTCAGACCTGAGCTTTATAACAACACCGTCGGACGTGCCGCTGTTGCCGCCGTTATAAACGCCGTCAAACGTACCTACGCCCGGGTTGGATTTTGAGGTGTATGAGCCGCCGAGGATACAACCGCCATCGTTTGTGGCGAGGATTGAGGTGAGCTTGGTCTGAGCGCTGCCCCAGAGAAGCTGACTCCAAATGTAAGCGCCGCTGCTGTTGTATTTGATAACGATTGTTTTGCCTGCGCCCGATGTGCCTGCTGCCAGTGTTGCAAAGTCACCGTCAGCCTTGATTGCGAAGATTGTTGCAAAAAGGTCGCCGTTGTCTGCGCAGGAAAGGTCGGTTGTTTCGCAGCTGAAGGATGTGCTGTAAGCCTTGCAGCCTTCGTCAATGATTGTATCAAAATCACTGTCAGCATATTTTACGATAAATGCGGAGAATCTTAACTTGTCGGCAGCGGTGATTTTGCTGAAGGTGCCGTCACGTGAAGAGGTTTTACCGCCGACGTAGATTGAACCGTCGGGAGCTTCTTCTATAGCGTAGATGGAATCGTCACCTGCGCCGCCCATGGTCTTGACCCATTTTCTGTCGCCTCTCTTGCTGTATTTTACGATAAGGCCGTCAATGGTGTCAGAACAGGCGTATCCTCCCACAAGGTCGGGGAGGTCGGTAACTGCGGAATATCCGCAGGCGATGATTGAACCGTCGTCAAGAACTTCAACGCATTCGTAAGCGAGCATGTTGTTGCCCTTTATTTCGTCAATCCAGTCAATGTTACCCTTTTTGTCAATCTTTGCAATGAGAGCTGCAGAATCTTTATCAAGAGTTGCGCCGACTGCTACGAAGCCGCCGTCATCCGTTGCAACGCAATCGGAGAAGGAAGCGGTGACGTTGCTTACGTTTACAATGAACTCGGCAGCAACGGAGGAAACCTTCTGAGTGGAAAGAACCGTGGTTTCCTTGGTGGTGGCCTCATGCACCGTAGGCTGCTTTTCGGTAGTGGTTACTCTGGGTGTCGTGGGTGCTTTAGATTTTGTAGTAGTGGTTGTAGTTGCGGCGGTGGTGGTAACGGTGGTGTTTACCGAGGGGGATTCCTCTGAACCGAAAACGGATTCCCAGAAGCCCTTTACATCCTCCTGGTCGGCATTGATGTTGCCGAGCTCGCTTGAAAGCTCAGACTGCTTTTCGGGAGCAAGCTCTGCAGTGTTGCCGCTGAACTCGGAAACGTTTTCACCGAGGACGTCTTCAACAACCTTGCTGATTTCCTCAGTGGTTGCGGTAGGCTTTTTCTTGATTGATACGGTGCCGTCGTTGGCAATAACAACGTAGTAGCCTTCTTTTTCGGCTTCGTCCTTGATTTTTTCAAGCTGTTCTTCGCTGAGGTCGGCAAGATTGCCCGTAAAGTTGGCAATATCGTCGCCGAGTACCTTGCCGGCAAGCTCGATTACTTCATCGTCAGAAAGAGCAACAAGGGGGACTGACTTTGAGATACGGATGCTTCCGTCATCGTTTTCGTCAATGGCGTAGCCCTTGGAGGAGGCGAGGTCCTTAACCTTGTTAAGCTGTTCTTCGGAAAGAGAGGAAAGGTCGCCGGTGAAATCGGCAGCCGCATCTCCGAGTGCCTCTTTGACGAGAATTATAAGCTCTGTTTTGGTGAGCTCTACCATATCGGTAGGGATGCCCTGACTCCATGAACCGTTGCCTGATGCGGTGGAGGAGGTGGATTCCTCGCTGGTTTTGTCGCCGTTGCACGCAACAAGAACGGACATCATGAGAACAAGGCACATAAGCAGAGCCAAGCCTCTAACTGATTTATTCTTCATATTGTATGTAACCTCCTTGTGGGTAATTCTTAATATAAGACCATGTAAATATTATCACAATGTATACTTAAAATCAATAATATAAGATTAAAGTTAACAAAATTAACAAAATTTTTATAAAATCATTTTACATAGTTCTTTATATGATATATAATTGTATTATCGTTTAGTTACGGAGGTTTTTATGACAGATAAAGAAAGAGCCGCCGCCGCTGTGGAGGCGTTGAAAAAAGAATATCCGGATGCAATCTGCTCGCTTGATGCGAAAAATCCTTTGCAGCTTCTTATAGCAACAAGGCTTTCCGCACAGTGTACGGATGCAAGGGTCAATCTTGTAACACCCGCGCTTTTTGAAAAATATCCTGACGTGCAGAGTTTTGCCGATGCGGATATTGAGGATGTGGAAAGTATAGTGCGCCCCTGCGGATTTTTTCATACGAAGGCATCGGATATAATAGAAATGTGTAAAATGCTTATCAGGGATTACAACTCAACCGTGCCTGACAGTATAGAAGAGCTTACAAAGCTGCCGGGAGTCGGAAGGAAAACCGCAAACCTCATTGTGGGCGACGTTTACGGCAAGCCTGCCGTGGTTGCGGATACTCACCTCATTAGAATAACAAACCTCCTCGGGCTCGTTGATACCAAAGACCCCAAGAAGGTTGAATTAAGGCTTAAAGAATTGCTTGACCCTGAGGAGAGCAACGATTTCTGCCACCGCTGTGTGCTTCACGGCAGAGCGGTGTGCGTGGCGCGCAGACCTGCCTGCTCAAGGTGTGTTATGGCTTCATTCTGTGCTGCTGCCTCAGAAAGAGGCTAAAAGAAAAGCGGCACTTGCGGCGGCGGCGCCTATTGCGCCTGCGGCTACGGTGCGAAGCCACATATTTATTTTGTTCTTTCTCAGCCTTGCAGCCGGCGGAATTCCTGCGCTCTGAGCAATAACCGTTGCCCTTTCGCGCAGATTGCCTTCGCTTACTGCGGAATATTCGGGCTTGATAAAAAACAAAACCTTTTCAAAGTATTCGCACTGGGTCTGCGTTACTTCCACAACCTGCCTGTTAACACCCTTAATCATATATATATTTCCTCCTGTTACATTGCTTCCCGATTATTTTTGGCAGGGCAGGCATTTATTATTCCAAACAGCATAAAGGCAAATATACTCAATGTAATTTTACCCCAAAAGGTGCCTGTGGAAAACTCTGTGGAAAATGTTTAAAACTTTGCCCGAAAGCACTTGAACGGTAAAGTTTTCCGCTTGTGGAAAAGTTTTTTGAAACAAAAAATTAAAATACTTTCTGTTGTAAAAGCTTTACATTTTGTCGTTTTCAGGCGAAAAAAGCAACAAAAATTTATACGGCTGGTGATGAGTTTGTCCGAAAATTTTAGAGTTGAATATATCGGTAATGACACCGTGATAACCGGTGCCTGTTTTGATGCCGCTCTTTGCCTTGACTGCGGTCAGGCATTCAGATGGAAGTGCGATGAGCACGGCATATGGAGCGGCGTTGCGCATAAAAGGCTGCTTGAGATTTATCAGGATGGCGACAGTGTTGTGCTTAAAAACACCGATAAATCCGTATTTGAAGAAATCTGGCACGGTTATTTTGATTTACAAAGGGATTATAAAGCTTTGTGCGAATCCTTTTGCGAGGATGAAAGCCTCGGCAATGCCGTCAGCTTCTGCCCCGGTATAAGAGTGCTCAGGCAGGAGCCGTGGGAGGCTCTGTGCTCTTTTATTATTTCACAAAATAACAATATACCCAGAATCAAAGGTATAATAGAGCGCCTTTGCGAATTGCTCGGCGAGGAAATCGGTGACGGAGTTTATTCTTTCCCGGAGCCTCGGGCGATAGTAAAAGCAGGGGTTGAAGGTCTTGCGCCAATAAGGGCGGGTTTCAGGGCGAAATACATATATGATGCCGCCTGCAAGGTGGAAAGCGGGGAGATTGATTTTGAAAAAATCGCCTCCCTTGACCTTGAGCAGGCTCAGCAGGAGCTCATGAAAATCAAGGGCGTAGGTCCCAAGGTTGCAAGCTGCGTGCTGCTTTACGGCTTTGCAAGGTCGGATTCCTTCCCTGTTGACGTATGGGTGAAAAGAATAATGCAGGAGCTTTATCCTGACGGCTTGCCCGAATGCGTCAAGGGCAATGAGGGGATTGCACAGCAGTATCTTTTTCACTGGCGCAGAACTGCTTTTTGACAAAACAGAAAAATTCTGCTAATATAACAAAAAAACACTCAGGAGGGACGCAAGTGCTTCACAATCAGTCATTTATGAGAGTTATAAGCGCCGTTACAGTGCTCGTTATGCTTCCTTTTTATCTGCTTACTTACGGAATCGATCTGATTTCTGTTTCGGGCAGATGCGAGGAGGAAAGCAGCAATATAGTTGGAATAGGTGCGTATTTCCGTTCGCAGGGCGTTACTGCGGACGATGAGGGCAATCTGTATTTCAGTTCTAAAACAACCCTTGTTAAAACGCAAGCGGATGCAAGGGGCTTTGTTGCGGCGAATTATTCGGCTATTCCCGACGAGCTTGCGGATAATTACGGCATAAAGCATATCGGCGGTCTTAGCTACTATAACGGATATATCTATGCAGGGCTTGAGGACAGTAAGGTATGGGATCATCCCATAGTCTGCGTTTACGATGCGAAAACTCTTGAGGCTGTCGAGTGGTTTGAGCTTGATGACGAGATGCATACAAGGGGGCTTCCGTGGGTTTGCGTAAATCCCGAAAACGGCCTGCTTTATGCGTTTGACCATTCCAAAAATCCCACCGCCGTTCTTGTTTACGATACTGCGGATTCAATGAAAAACGTCGGCAGGGTGGAGCTTGAAGAGAGCATATACAGCATTCAGGGTGCGGAATTCTGCAACGGAATTCTGTACGCCGCCACAAACGACGATACTCAGGCGGTTTACGCTGTTGACGTAAACACGGGCAAGAGCGAAAAGCTTTTTGACCGTAACCTTACCTCGGGCAGCGAGGGTGAAGGCATGACCTTTGTTGAAAAAGACGGTGAAACGTATCTGCTTGCAATGGATATGGGTCCGCTGTTTATAAACGCCAACGTCAGGTGGTATGAATTTGAAGGGCAGGGTCTTGAATGAGTAAGAAGTTAACAGTTATTTTAGCGGCTGTTGCTGTTGTGCTTGCGGCAGGGGCGGGGGTATCGTTTTTTGTGAATTCACGCTCTGAGGTGCCTGTTGACGTGCAGACGCAGTACAGTGCCACGCAGACTCACAGCCGGCAGACTCAGCTGCAGACAACAGAGCAAGGCATTATTCAGGAGAGTGAAACCACGGAAATGACTCTTGCACCCGTACCTGAGGAGGCTGTAAGCACCGCTCACACCGAAACAACCCAGCCTGAAACAACTCAGACTGAAAGCACATCATTAATTCAGACACTGACCTCTGTGATTGATACGGTTAAAAATACCGTTTGCACACCTACTGATATAAGCGAGTACTTTGTGATTCCGAAGGCGAAAAAATATATATCCGATTATCCCGATATAGATTTTTCCTCAATCAATCTTGCATCCTACAAATATAACGATACGGGCAACTATTATTATACGGATGATAAGGATTGCTGGCAGGATAATTTCGGCTATTCTCAGGTCTACGATAAGCTTGCTGTTGTGGGGCATATGTATTACGATACCGTGAGGGTTGAGTTTGTTTATGATGACAGAGAGTGGCTTGTTCAGCTGTGGAAGGGTCAGTACGGCTACGTGTTTGTTGGTGCCGAAATAGGAGTTTACACCCGTGAACTCGGCTCGGGCGGTACGGGATATGCCTGCGCAGATAAAGAGGATTGGCTCTATATGGAAATGACCTGCTTCTGGGATGTTTACGACGAGAATAATTACGAGCCCGTTTTCACAAGGCCGTATGATAAATACTGGTGGTGCACGGGGTTTGTTCTCGGTTGGCTTGAGCACACACGCAAGTGTGACGAGCTTGAGCTTGTGGGCAGAATCACCTTCAAGGATGAAGCAATGGCGCAGGCCTTCTGCGAGGCTTTTGAAAAGAAGGGCTTCAGCCGCAGGACGGGCTATGATTTCAACAGCAAGGATTCCTTTGCAAAAATCGGCAGGGACGTTGCTTTCGTATGGCTTAATGCAGATGAATAATAAAAAAGGGGATGTAAAAAAGCGCAGACCGCATAAAACAATAATGTGACAAAGGGTTCTGCGGGAATTAATATCCTGCAGAACCCTGAATTTTTGCTATGAATTTAAAAATGAAGAAAAAGCAGCGTTTTATGCTACGAACAAACTTCGCCGCTCGACGTACCTTTGTACGCCTTCGGGCAAGCATAACAAGGCTGAAGCCTTGTTATTGCTCAGTTTGTCCGTTCTGCATCTTTTTTTCTATCCCCTTTTGGCTTTGTATTACTTACTTAAAAAATCAAGTGTTACCTTGGTGAGCTCGTCCGCTCTGTCCTCAATGCACTGATGTCCTCCGCCGTCTACGGTATAAGTTACGGCATCGGGGAAAGCGGAATTCATCTGCTCTTTCATTGTACCGTTGAGAATGATGTCGCCGCTTGCCTGGCAAAGAAGTACGGGGCAGGTGATTTTATCGGTATTCTCAAGGTCGGTGGGCTTTACGTTATACATCATTTCGCATATGCCTGCGCCGAATCCGTCATACTGTACGGCGTCGGTAACGCCCGTTACGTCATAATCCATAGCGAATGACCAGTTGAGGGTTGCGGCGTAAATAATAAGCTTTACAAGGGGCTTTACTCTTGTGCCGTAATTGAAGAATGCGTTCATAAAGCCTTTCATAAGCTTTGAGGAAACAATGCCCTCCATTGCCTCGGGGAATTCGCTCTGGGGAGCGGGGCAGTAAAGAAGAAGCGCCTTTACGGGATACTGCTCTGCAATATTTACGGCAACGCCGCCGCCCATTGAATGGCCTGCAAGAATCCATTCATCCATAGGCGCGATGCTCTTCATAAGCTCGATAATGAGAGTTTCACGGTCAATAATTTCCATATCGTCGGTTTCTCTTGTGCTGAAGCCGAAGTTTGGCAAATCCGCAAGCACGCAGTCATAACCTGCTTTGCTTAAATTTTCCGCCATATTGCGCCAGGCGTACGTAGAGCAGAGGAAGCCGTGGAGCATCATTATTCTGCCCTTGAATTCACCCTCGTGCTCAACTACTCTGTAATGAATATCGTAATCGCCGTGGGTGAAATATTCGCTGTTGTCATAGGGTTTGTGCGAAGTGTCTGCTGCGTGGGCAAAAACCGTAACGCAGGAAAGAAGGACGCTTAAAGCGCAAAGGATGCTTATAAATTTTTTCATTCTGAACTCCTTTAAACGAAATGGGCAATCAACTGCTCTGCAAATCCGCGCAGAAGATTGAAAATGATAACGGTAAATCCGATAATCGGATAAAGACTTAATGCGAGACTGATAATCGGGATTAGTTTTTTTCTGCGTATTACAATATCAAGAATTGCAAAAGTGATACCGAGCGGCAAAACAAAAACTATGCACATAATTACGGGAAAAACGAGCATCCCCACCGTGCTTGCAACAAGATATGTAAATCCGAGACAGCAAAGGCTTAAAATTCCGAATGGGATTTTCCTGAGAGTTTCCCCGATTTTCATTTTTACACCTTACCCGTTGAGCCGAAGCCGCCTGCACCTCTTTCTGTTTCATCAAGAGAGGTGACTTCAACGGGATTCATCATACTTACGGGCATTATTACAAGCTGAGCAATGCGCTCACCGGGTGTGATTTCATAGGGCTCGCTGAGCTGATTGATAAGACCTACGCAGATTTCTCCCCTGTAATCACTGTCAATAACTCCTACGGAGTTGAGCAGACCTATGCCGTGCTTTATGGCAAGTCCGCTTCTTGCAAAAACAAACGCCGCAAATTCGTTTGAGGGAAGTTCGATTGCAAGACCCGTAGGTATAACCGCTTTTTCGCCGCCCTTAAGAGTTACGGGAGCATCAATGCAGGCGCAAAGGTCAAGTCCGGCGCTGCCTTCGGTTGCCCTTTTGGGAATTTTTGCATTTTCCTTGAGCTTGGTTATTTTAAACGTGTTCATTATGTACTCCTCAGTGTTTTTTAGCGTCCGCTTCGTGCAGCCTTTCTTCAGGGGAAATCTTTGAGTGACCCGTGGGAACGTTGAAAACCTTCCTGCACGGTGCCGCCCAGCGGACTGCATTTATAATGATTCGCTGAATGTTTTCATCGTGATAGGTGGGGTTGGTTTCGTGGCCGGGCTGGAAATAGAAAACTCTGCCGAGGCCTCTCTGCCAGCAGCAGCCTGAGCGGAAAACCTCGCCGCCTGCAAACCAGCCTATGAATACGAGCTGCTCGGGTTCGGGGATATCAAATCTTTCGCCGTACATTTCTTCAACAGGGATGTTGATGAAAGGAGGCACGCCCTTGGCAATGGGGTGGGAGGGGTTTACGGTCCAGAGACGTTCTCTGTCCCCTTCACGCCAGTTGAGTGAGCAGGAGGTGCCCATAAGAAGCTTGAAGGGCTTGCTGTAATGGGCAGAGTGGAGAGCGATGAAGCCCATGCCGTCGAGCACACGCTGAGCGACTTTGGCGGCGATTTTGTCGGGAACCTTTTCGTGTGCCATATGACCCCACCAGATGAGAACGTCGGTATCGTCAAGCACTTCGTCGGAAAGACCGCACTTTTTATCGGAAAGAGTGGCGGTTCGAACAACGATATCCTCCTGAGAAGAAAGGAAGCTCTTGATGCAGTTGTGAATTCCTGCAGGATAAATTCCCGCAACGGTTTTGCTTAACTTTTCGTGAAGACCTTCATTCCAGACAGTTACCTTTATCATGCTTTTAACCTCCTGTTTATTTTTTTAACCTCTGAGAAGCTTTGCGGCTTTCTGCAGAGTGCCTACGATTTTTGCGGCTTTTTTATCAATAATAAGATCGGCTTCGCCCATAAATTCAATAAACTCGCCGTTGAAGCCCTTTTTGAAGCGGTAAAGACCGTAGAGCGGATTATTTTCATCGATTATACCCGAAACGCCTCTGAAATCGTAAATCTCACAGCCTAATTCAACTGCCCATGAAATCATGTTCCACTGAAGCAGGTAATTCGGCATAACGTTGCGGTAGCTGTTGAGCGAGCCGCCGTAGAAGTACCACACCTTGTCGCCCCAATGCACGGCAAGAGTGCCTGCAATGGGTTTGCCTTCATGGTATGCCATGTAGAGGCGTGCGTTTTCGCCGAAAGTATCAATAATCTTTGCAAAGTAATCTGCGCTTCTTATGGGGAAACCGTCCCTTGCGCCGGTTTCAACCATAATCCTGTAAAAATCCTCAGCCATTTCGCTGCCGCAGAGCTTTACTTCAACGTTGTGCTTTAACGCAACTCTTACGTTGTAGCGGTGCTTTGAGGCGAAGGAGGCGAAAACCTCATCCTGAGTTCTGCCCTGAATATGGATTCTGAAAACAAAACGGCACTGGAAGCCTTCAAAGTTCATGAATTTTTCCTGAGGAACAAAGCCGGCCGCCTTGATGATATTCTGATATTCCTCATCATCTGCAGGAACGTCGGTATCAATCTTGAGCATATATGCGTTGAGCTCTTTTTTGCCGTATTCTTTTGCGGCGTCAACGAGAGTGTTGAAAACCTCTGAATCGTGAAGGTCACAAACAGGACCTCTGGGAGCGTAAAGCATATGGTAGGGAAGTTTGGAAATTCTTCTTGCAAGCACGGCGAGAGCGCCTACGGTTTCGCCGCTGTCGTTTTTGCATAAAACACCGAACCACTGCCAGTCATCCTTAACCTTTGCCCATACGCTTGTCTGCAAAAAGTGACCCTTGGGGTGCGAGGCAACGAAGGCGTCGAATTCTGCGGCGTTGTTTCTTGTGACAATCTGAGTTTTCATATTTCTTTTGGCGGATGCGGCATCCGCAAATCCTTTCATAGAATCATACACAGTATATTATAACCGCAAATGCAACTGTTTTCAAGATATTATTAAGTATATATTAATTATTAAATAATTAGTGTTGATTTTTTCCAAATAATCATATATACTTAATCAGAAAAATAATGAGAGGGGTTAAAACGTTATGTTTACAAGTGTTTTCGCTTACATGACTATTCTTTTTAATGCGGTTATTTCCGTGTTCACCGGCGAAGAAACCTTGGTTATCGATGGTCTTGCTTCCGTCTTTGATAACATGGAATACGGTTTTGCACACTTCATAAACCTTTTCCTTTAATTCCAAAGATGCTTGGCGGCATCCTCTCAGGAGGGTGCCGTTTGACTTGTTGAAAAGGAGCAGTAAATGGTATACACTTATTACACTTACGCCCCGTTGTTGCCTGACCCGTCGGTGTACCCCGAGGCGCTTGAAGGGCTTGATGAAGAAAGAAAAGTGAAAGCTCTGCGCTATCTTCATGCGCAGGACAGAAAACTGAGCCTTGGTGCGGGGCTGCTGCTTAAGTTTGCTCTGGGAAGGCACGGAATAACAAATGCCGGAATCCTGACGGAAGAAAACGGCAAGCCGTATACGCAGGGGCTCTTTTTTAATCTTTCACATTCGTACGATTACGTTGTTTGCAGCGTAAGCACAAAGCCGGTAGGCTGCGATGTGGAGAGGATAAGCGAAGGGCACTTAAGAATTGCCGAGAGATATTTTTGCAAGAGCGAAACGGATTATATATTTTCGTTTTCTGAAGAAAAGCAGGCGGAGGAATTCTTCAGGCTGTGGACGGTGAAGGAAGCCTATATGAAGCTTACGGGCGAGGGGATGCGCCTTTCGCTTCACAGCTTCAGCGTTGATATAGGGAAAGAAATTACCGTTACGAGAGAAGGCAGAAAAACGGATTGCTCAGTCAGGGAATACGGACTTTGCGGCTATAAACTGAGCGTGTGCGCTGAGGAGAATGAATTCGCTCCTGAACTTATCGAAATAAAAGCGGACGAATTATTATTGAAATAAAAAAGTAAAGGCGAGCGGATTTCCGCTCGCCTTTTTGCATCGTTTATACTATTCTGAAAGTGAGAACGTCGAAAGGCTTGATATCAAAGGAGAATCTGCCGTTTGCAAATTCGATTTCGCCCTCGTCGGTTTCCATAAGATTTGTTGCAAATACCTTGCCTGCAGGAAGCTTCCAGTCAACCGTTACGCTGCCTCTTCTCTGCTGGGTTTCAACCACTCTGATGATGATTCCGTTGCCGTCCTGAGCCTGCTTTACGGCATCAATGATAACGTTGTCACAGCTTAAGGTGATGAGAGAATCAACCTTATCAAACTCACCTTTGTTTGCGGTAAGGAAGCTTGCGACGGGCTCGACGTTGAGGGCAAGTGCCTTGCGTACGGTTTCGGCATCCTGCCAGCCGTTTTTGTGGGGATAGTAGGAGTAAATAAAGGTGCTTACACCGTGGTCGCCCGTCGGGTCAGGGCAGGTGGGGGCACGCATGAGAGTGATGCTCATCTTACTGTCGTGAATATCATATCCGTACTTGCAATCGTTGAGCAGGCTTACGCCGTAGCCGCCCTCGGAAAGGTCAGCCCATTTGTGGCCGCATACCTCAAACATTGCCGCATCGTAGCAGGTGTTTGTGTGGGTGGGGCGTTTGATTGCGCCGTGAGCGATATCGTAGGTAGCTTCGGTATTAATAATTGCAACGTCGAAAGCAGCCTTGAGCACCTTGTCGGTTTCCCACCAGTCAACGCTTGTATCAAATACGAGCTCGTCACTGTCGGCATTAAGAATGATATCCTGAGTGATTGTGGACTTATTGAATGAGCGTACAACCCTGATAACGCCTCTCTGAGCGTTGGATTCGGTAACCTCCACACTGTCGGCGGAGTTGAGCTCCCACATCTTCTTGCGGTAGTTTACCTCAAGATTCCATGCGGTTTCATGGTCGCACTTATCCTGAGAAACTGTGAGGAGATTTCCTTTGCCGTCAAGGGTTTCACGGCAGTTTACCTTATCGTAAATGCTTGTGATTATTGCGTTTTCATCAAGTGTTACGCGAAGCTTTGAGTTTTCAAGCAGAGTCTTTTCTGCTTTGACTGCAGGTGCGGTATTCTCAGCTTTTGCAAGAGCGAAAACCTTGCAGCCCATGGGAGAAAGAGCGGGGGCGGTGAAGGTGAGGATGAATTTTCCCTCTTTTTCGGTAACTGTTGAGGGGAGTATATCACCGTTTGCGTCAACTGCGCAAAGTCCTGCACAGGGTACCTCAACCTTTACGGGGCAGGTCTGCTCAAGGGAGGTGAGATTCCATACGGCAACGCTGTCCTTTTCAACGTTAAGCTTCGAATTGAGGAGGTTAAGCGCATCTGCAAGCACTGCGGAAGTCCTTTTGCTCAGAGCGGCATAATCACGCTTTGCATCCACGTAAACCTCGTGGATTGAGCTGCCGGGGAGGATATCGTGGAACTGATTTGTAAGCAGGATTTTCCAGCATTCCTCAAGCTCTGCCTTGGGATATTTGCCTCCGGCAAGAGCGCAGGCAAACAGGCTTGTCATTTCACCTCTTGAAAGGCGGTATTCATTCTTGCGGTTGTTTTTCTTTACGAAAGCCTGGCTTGTGTAGGTGCCTCTGTGGTTTTCGTAGTACATTTCGTGATTCCATACGGGGAGTTTATCATAATCCTCGGAGATTTTATCAAAGAAACGGTCAACGTGGCCGATGCTTGTTGAGGGCAGACCGGGGAAATTCTTGAGTCTTTTGCCTCTTTCAAGCATTTCGTGCATTGCTCCGCCGCCGCCGTCACCGTGGCCGAACATAGCCATAGTGGTGCTGAAAAGAGCTTTTTCGTCATTGGTTTCGCATTCCATAAGCTCGCTTACTCTGTATTCGCCGTTGTAGGAGGGGCGCTGAAGATAAGCTACGATTTCATCGCCGTTGTTGCCCTTCCAGCGGAAAAGAGTGTGGGGGAAGCGGTTGGTATCGTTGTTGTTGAGCTTGGAGGTGAGGAAATACTTCATGCCGCTTCGTTTGATAATCTGAGGCAGTGCCCAGGAGAAGCCGAAGCAGTCGGGCAGCCAATAAGTATCGGAGCACTTGCCGAATTCTGTAAGGAAATACTCTCTGCCGTAAAGAAGCTGGCGGATAAGAGCTTCGCCGGAGGCGATGTTTGTATCAGCCTCAACCCATACGTTGCCCACGATATCCCACTGACCGTTTGCAACCTTTTCCTTAATCTTTGCATATACGTCGGGATAGTAGCGCTTCATCATATCGTAAAGCACTGCCTGACTCTGCGCAAAGGTCATTTCGGGGTATTTATCCATGAGAGCCATATTGTTTGAGAAGGTTCTTGCGCCTTTTCTTACACTCTCTTGAATTCTCCAGAGCCATGCAACGTCAATGTGGCTGTGGCTTGTGTAAATAACGTCGGACTGGGGCACGTACTTTATGTTTGAAAGAGCCTCTCTGTAAAAATCTGCAGCCTTTGCAATGGATTCGCGTACACGCTCTTCCTCAAAATCAAAGTCCACAATGTGCAATGAATCGTCGATTGCTTGATAGACGGCATTGCGGATATAATCGTCTTTGATTGCATCAAGAGCTTCAAAGCCTACCTGCAAATCGTACCAGTAGCCCTCAGCAACGGTGTCTATAAAAGTAAGCTCAGCCTTTTTGAAGGTGTACTCGGTATCCTTGGCGCCTGCCATGGCTTCATCGCAGAAATCGCCTGAGTTTACGGTAGCTTCAATGTCAATTTTAAGAACATCGCCTGCGTTGAATTTTTCATTAATTATTATAACTTCACGGTGCTGGCTGCCGGGTGACTGGGTAACCGAGCCTCTTATAACGCCGTTTACTCTGATGAGAGATTCACCGCCTATGTTGAACTCAAGGCGCATTTCCTTGCCGTCAAAGCCTTCAGGCACGGTGATTTCGGAGGAGAACCAATGGGCACTGTCATAGCTTGCGCGCCATCTGTCGCCGAGTTTTATTTCGCCTTCAAAATCCTCTTTTGAGTATTCGCCGCAGTCGGTGTGCATTCCTCTGGTGTACTTCCACACCTCAATGGGGAATGCCGCATAGCGGATGTATTTAGGAAGATAACGCCTGTACATATACTTGAGAACGCTGATTTTCGGTGTAATCATAAAAAGCCTCCTTAGCTTTAAATTAACATTTCCATTATATATTTTCCGTGCAAAGCGTGTCAACCGATTGTATCAATAAATTTTCTTGCGGCGTGCGAAAGTTCAAGCTTTTTCGGATAGCAGAATCCTATGGAACGCGGGGGAATGGGTTTTCTCATATCAATCTCAAAAACGCTTGAATCGTCAAGATATTTTTTTGAAAATTCCTTTACAACGCAGCTTACTCCGAGCCCGATTTGTGCAAACTGAAGCAGAAGCTCATGAGCACCAAGTTCGATATTTGCCGAAAGACGGCTGCCCGATTCAAAGAAAACACGGTCAACGTAATTTCTGGAGTTGGATTTTTTTTCAAGCAGGATAAGCGGAAGCTGCGAAATCTCCTTGCGTGAGAGGGTTTTGCCTTTAAGATGCTCAAAGCCTTTGCCTGCAACGAAAATATCGTGCACCTCAAGGCAGCTGTGAATTTCGAGCGAATCGTCATCAAGGGGAAGATTTCCGAAGGCAAGGTCGATGCGGCCGCTTTTTACAAGCTCAACTGCTTCCTTTGTAACCCTGTTGATAACCTCGATTTTTATGCCGGGATAAGCCTTGTGGAATTCTTCGAGCTTTTCAAGAAGAAAGTATGAAGAAAGGGTATCGTTTGCGCCTATGCGCAGCTCACCGTCCGTAAGCTCGCGGAAGGATTCGAGCCTTTTGCTGCCCGATGCAAGCAAATCAAGGGCGGCAGAGGTGTGCTGATAAAGAATTTTGCCCTCGGGAGTGGGAATAATTCCCTTGGGGTTTCTCAGAAAAAGAGCCACACCGAGCGCTTCCTCAAGCTGCTTTATTGCCTGGCTTACAGCGGACTGCGTTACAAACAGCTTTTCCGCTGCTTTTGAAAAGCTTGCGTGCTCGGCGACGGCATTGAAAATCCTGTATTGCTCAAGCTTGATATCCATATTAGCCCTCCTAATACTTAATAACAATATTACTAATTTTACTTATATCATAAACTGTGCTATAATTCAATAGTAAAAAACCCGTAATTTTATATTTTGAAAGGGTGCGTATAAATGGAAAGACTTATCGGAACAGTTTCAAGAGGCGTTCGTGCTCCCATCATCCGCAGCGGTGACGATCTTGCAAAAATCGTAGCAGATTCCGTTATTGCCGCAAGCGAATCAGAGGGCTTTGAGCTTAATGACAGAGACGTTATCGCAGTTACCGAGTCCGTTGTTGCAAGAGCGCAGGCAAACTACTGCTCTGTTGACGATATTGCAGCTGACGTAAAGGCAAAGCTCGGCGGCGAAACCGTAGGCGTTATTTTCCCCATCCTGAGCAGAAACCGTTTTGCAATCTGCCTTCGCGGTATTGCAAAGGGCGCAAAGAAGGTAGTTCTTATGCTCAGCTATCCCTCGGATGAAGTAGGTAACCACCTTGTATCCCTTGATGCTCTTGATGAAAAGGGTGTTAATCCTTATTCAGACGTTCTTTCACTCGAGCGTTACCGTGAGCTTTTCGGCGAGAACAAGCATCCCTTCACAGGTGTTGACTACGTTGATTATTACGGTTCAATCATCGCAGAAGCAGGCGCAGAATGCGAGATAGTTTTTGCAAATAATCCCCGTGCAATCCTTGATTATACAAGCAACGTTCTTACCTGCGATATCCATACAAGAGCAAGAACAAAGAGAATCCTCAAGGCTGCAGGTGCAAACGTACTCGGCCTTGACGATATAATGAACGCTCCCGTTAACGGCAGCGGCTGCAACGAAAGCTACGGCCTTCTCGGCTCCAACAAGGCAACCGAGGATACAATCAAGCTCTTCCCCCGTGACTGCACCGAGTTTGTTTATGCTGTTCAGAACTACGTTCTTGAAGCAAAGGGCAAAAAGGTAGAGGTTATGGTTTACGGTGACGGTGCATTCAAGGATCCCGTAGGCAAAATCTGGGAGCTTGCTGACCCCGTAGTTTCCCCCGCTTATACCGACGGCCTCAACGGCACACCCAACGAGGTTAAGCTCAAGTATCTTGCAGACAATAACTTTGCAGACCTCAGCGGCGATGCACTTAAGGCTGCTGTTTCGGATTACATCAAGAATAAGGGCGATGACCTTGTAGGCTCAATGGAATCTCAGGGCACAACTCCCAGAAGAATTACCGACCTTATCGGTTCACTCTGCGACCTTACCTCAGGCAGCGGCGATAAGGGCACACCCATCGTTCTTATCCAGGGTTATTTCGATAACTACACAACAGACTGATTTTTATGATGATATAATGTAACCCCTCGGCCGAGCCGAGGGGTTACTGTTATGTCAGCGTTCAATTAATTCGCCTACAGTATGGATGCTGATTCGTGGAAGGATTTCTGCCATCTCTTCGGGAGTTTTTTGGTAGGCTCGAAAAATCGTATAGCTGTTATCGAAACTTATATATCCAACCAAATCTCCATTATCTCTAATTTTATGCCTACAAAATTCTACTTTAAAGTTAGCGTATTCTTGCACTCCAATCAATTGCATGTATTCACTGTCTGTAAGGTCCGGTTTGCTGTTATGTTCTTCCAAATAAGTAGTACAACGCAGTACGTTACCATCATCAAGCGTTACTCTGTAATCTAACATTCCGCTATCAACATAGTATTGTATCTCAAAATTATCGGGGTCATTGTCAATCAGCAGTACAGGTGTGTTTTCCAGATTACTAAGATGTGTTTCTGCATCTTCAATGGTGTTCAGACCGTTCATTCTTTCATGCACGTATTCTTCCTCAAGAAAAGCGTCAAACTCACCTTCGCTCATTGTTTCTGCGGCAGCTTTAATACGTTTCAGATCGCTTATTTTTAAGTCAAGGATATAAGGGGCATCGCTAAGTGTTGTTTGAACCGACTGAGTTGATATTTTTTCTGAGCTTGTATTCTGTTGACTTACTGCTGCTTTTGTAGCTTTTGTTGAAGACACTTCAGACTTCTGCTGATTTTCCGTTGTAAGTGTGCTCTCAGCAGCGGCGGTAATCGACTCTTGTGTGCTATGCGGTTGAGTTGTGTGCATTTTATTTGTGCTATTGGTGCAGGCTGAAAGGCACACGATGATTAAAACAAGAACAAATAATAATGATTTTTTCATAACTTTTTTCTCCTAATCTAAGTTTTCGGCTAAGTATTTTCGTATTTCTGCATCACATTCGTCACAATAAATACTATCAATGTCCACCTCTTCTACTTTAACTCGTTTAAGCATAATACATCCTGATGCGTGTGGTACCCCATTACAGTCGGCACAATTAACATTGGAACACAATGCGCCTTGAGAAGGCATATCTTTATAACAGTAATAATCATACAAATTCAGTTGATGCCCCGTTTCATGAACAAGAGTATATAGACTTCCCTTTCTCACTTCTGAGTTTGAAAGATTGGAGAAATTTGACGAGTTAACAACTCCGCAAGGAGTTATGATTATACTTCCAACACCGAGTGTAGAGTTTGAGCGGTCATCTAAATTGCTGGTCATAATATGCCCCGTCCACGCAATTTGTGAAATGTTGCCACTGCCTGCGCCGAACTGTTTTGTTAAATCGTTGCGCAAGTTTGCGGTTGTAAGGCAGGTGCCGTCAAGATGTCCGGCGGTCTGTTTGCAGGCGGCAGAAATGTTGCCGGAGGTAACGGAACCGCTTCGCAATATTTTACATTCATCTGCAACAGAGGTGTATTTCTCAACAAATCCTGCTACTTTTAAGTTAAAGTTTTCCATCGTTACATCATTGAGAACCGAAGCATAATCTTTTATTTTATTGCTTGCTGAAGAAAACCGTACACCGTACCCATTGTCATAATGGTGGTATTGGGTCAGCACATAGTCAATGCCCGGGAAATCCGAAATACTGATAAATCCGTACTTCTGAACAGACCCGATATATACGTACAAATAATCCTTTTTATTTGGAATATTGCCGCAGGCTTTTATTGCGGTGCCTTTGGAAAGGCTGAGATTGACATTGGAACTGTCCGGTGTGTGCAACAAGGAAAAATTGTTTTTCGCTGTTGATGTTTCGGGTTCCTCCCATTTGTTTATACAGTTAATTATACAGGAATCCTTGTTACCGTTACACTTAACGGTAAGTTTAACCGTACCGGGACTTAAGCCTGTTACGGAAAAGCTTCTGTCATCATATTGGGTAATATCTGCTATTCCGCTTTTGCTAAGCTCCCATACAAGTTTACCCTCGCCGGCATAATTAACTTTTATTGAGCCTTCCTTCTCCATATCAACATATACATAATCATATTCCTTTGTAATATCAAGCGTTTTATCATTGAGCAGAAATTTATGGATATAACCTTTGTTTTTTGTTTTGTTGTCCTGAACAAAAGCGTAACCGCCTTCATATCCGAGAACAGTAACCTCTCTGCCGTTTAAATAAATTGCCTGAATGTTTCCGAAGGACAAATTCGGTTCACTTCTGAAAAAAGCAAACCAGAAGCTCACCTTTGCCGGGTTACCGTTGGACGTTGCCTGCGTGCTGTAAGCGCTTGACGGAATTGCGCTGATGATAACCGAAAAGCTCAACAACACGCAAATGCTCAGAGTTATCACTTTTTTACACAAATCATATTTACCTCCTTCATATTAGCATTTTATTTTATGGCTGTCAACAAAACCAAAATCAATCAGCACATATAATCACTTTCCGTTTATTTGTTTCTCTGCCTTTATGCAGATTCCAATATATATATGACTGAAATCACGGCTTGTCACGTGAAAAATTTCAAAATATTTGTTTTTTGGCAAAATGCACAAACAGCATTTCTCTTGTTTGTTGACGATGACATAGAGGTTGCGAGTTTGAATTGGTTTTAAATAAATTTCAAACATCCGATTGTCAGGCTATTGCAAAACACAGAGGAAATATTGTATTATTAATTCAGTTAAATCAAATATCAGAAATCAACTAAGTCAGGAGAGTTTGTATGAAATATCTGCTTGGCTCCGATATAGGAACATCGGGCACCAAAACCGTACTTTTTGACCTTGAGGGCAGGGCTGTTGCCTCCCACACGGCGGAATATCCCCTTTATCAGCCTCACAACGGCTGGGCAGAGCAGGAGCCCGAGGATTGGTGGAACGGCTTTGTTGAGGGCGTTAAGGCTGTAATTGCGAAATCGGGTGCCGACGCTTCCGATATAGGCGGCATAGGTCTTTCCGGCCAGATGCACGGTCTTGTTATGCTCGGCAAAAACGATGAGGTTTTAAGGCGCTCCATTATCTGGTGCGATCAGCGCACGGCGAAAGAATGCGCTTTTATGGAAGAAACTGTTGGCAGAAAGCGTCTTATTGAAATCACCGCAAATCCTGCCATGACGGGCTTTACCGCATCCAAAATACTGTGGGTAATGCGCAATGAGCCTGAGGTTTACGAAAAATGCGTTAAGATAATGCTCCCCAAAGATTACGTAAGATACCGCCTTACTGGCGAGTTTGCAACCGAGGTTTCGGATGCATCGGGTATGCAGCTTATGGACGTTGCCGGCAGATGCTGGTCCGATGAATTGCTCTCTCTGCTTTCAATTGACAAAGGCTTGCTCGGCAAAATGTACGAATCCCCCGACGTTACGGGCAGGGTGAGCGAATCTGCATCAAAGCTTACGGGGCTTGCAAAGGGCACTCCCGTAGCGGGCGGTGCAGGCGACAATGCCGCGGCGGCGATAGGTGCAGGTGTTTGCAGGCAGGGCAGTGCATTCAATACAATCGGTTCATCCGCAGTTATATATGCCGTTTCGGATAAACTCAATATTGACCTTGGCGGCAGGGTGCACAGCCTTTGTGCCTCCGTGCCCGGCAAGTGGACTGTTATGAGCTGCACTCAGGCGGCAGGAATATCGCTTAAATGGCTTCGTGATACCTGCTGTGCTGCTGAAATTGAAGATGCGGCAAAGCTCGGCGTTGACCCTTACGTGATAATGGATAAAATGGCGGCTGAAATTCCTGCAGGAGCGGATAAGCTTATATATCTTCCTTACCTTATGGGCGAGCGCTCGCCTCACCCCGATTCTGACTGCAGGGGTGTATTCTTCGGCCTTTCCGCAATGCACACAAGGGCGCATTTAATCAGAAGCGTGCTTGAGGGTGTGGCTTTCTCACAAAGAGAATGTATGGACGTTTTCAAAGAAATGGGAGTACCCGTTGATGATATGACCGTATGCGGAGGCGGTGGCAGAAGCAAGCTGTGGAGGCAGATTCTTTCAGATGTGTACGGCTGCAACATAAGCGTGCTCAATGCGGATGAGGGCGGTGCTCTCGGTGCGGCGCTGCTTGCAGGAGTCGGCGCAGGAGCTTTTGAGAGCGTTGAGCAGGCGTGCGGTCAGGTTGTTTCAAAGCGTGTTGCCGCTACTCCCGACAGTGAAAAATCCGCCCAATACGAGCCGTATTTCAGCCTTTATAAAAAGCTTTACCTTTCATTAAAAGAAGACTTTGCATCCCTTGCAAAGATATAGAAAAACAAGCCTGGCTTCATTGCGAAGTCAGGCTTGTTGCTGTTATGAGTCAATTTTTAATTTTATATCCACCAATATGTGCCCCAGAGGAAATATCTTACTGCGGCAACAATGGGAGTCCAGCCAAGGAGAAAACTTGCAACGTCGGTAACGGCACGCATAAATACGGAAACGTCAACAGTCGGCACAACTGTGGGGATTTCGTATTCAACACCCTTTGCCTTTACGGGGAAGGGCTGTGAATAGAGGATTCCGCCGGGTCCCGTAAGAGTGAAGCGCACGTAGCAACCGAGCTTATCCTCATAAGCGTTGAGGTCAAGGGACGTGATGTCCTTACCTTCGGCTATTATCTCGCCGTCGGAGTACCAGCGTACGCAGTCAAAGTTCTTTGCTTCAAATGATATTGTATCAGTATCCTGGTTTACGTCAATGCAGGATACGTAAGGGGTTTCGTAAGCTTCGCCGTTGAAATCGTCGCCAAGGTCGGCTCGGGCATAATGAGAGCAGGAGAAGAATGCGCCCGTTTCCATGCTGGTGCGAAGAGCTTCTTCCGAAAGTTCGCTCATGCACATATAGGTGTGGGAGCGGATGTATTGGTCAGCGTGGTGAGCATCGGAGAAAGTGAGGCAGTAAACGTTGCGGCCTCTGGGGATTGTGAGCTCCAGCACGTTGTCCCAAAGGATGTAATCGTATTTAGTGCGGTTGTTCATTCCGCTGTTTACGTCCATTCCTATGCAGGAGGGATAGTTGAGGAAAATGTTGGCGAGCTTGTTGATATAGTAAGGCTGGTTTGCTCTTTCAGGGTCATCTTCGCATCCCACGTATTCTCCGACGTGGTCAAGGAAAGTGATTCCGCCTGCCTCTTCAACCTTTCGGGCTACGGTTTCATAATCGCCGTAAACACCCATTCTTGCCTGTCCCCACTCCTTGCCCTTTTCCATAAAGAAGCAGTTTACGTGGCAGTCGTTAATCGGGGTTGCACCGTTCAGTTCGGCGGCGCCTGTGATTTCAAGCATGGGCTTGTTTGTGCCGTCTGCGTTGAATCTGTCTTTACCTGCAAGGATTTCGGCTCTTCTTTCGCTTGTGAGCACGTCAACGTCCTTCATCTGCGTATTGCCGAACTTTACAAGCCTGTAAAGCGGCACGGTGGTGGGGATTTTATCCCAGTTTGTGCCGATAACGGCGTGGTCGCTTATTGCAAGGATATCAAATCCGAGCGAATAATGGATTTCTACACTTTCCGCAATGCTGGGCACGGCGTCGCTTGCGTTGGTATGGCTGTGCAGTGAGGCTTTGTATTCCTTCCATTCGCCCCATTTTACATCCTTGTAAGGATTGGTGATTTCATAATCATATTGCCCTTCAACATTTTGCGCAACGTTGGCGACGGTTGAAACGGTGGGCTCGTATGCATTGACGGATGCTGAAAAAACTGATGCAAAAAGTGAAATACAAAGAGAAACGGCAAGGATTTTTTTTAGCTTCATTACAACGCCTCCTTATACAAGACCGATTGAGTGTAAAAAAGTGTAGATTGCAAGGGTGATGTCATAGAGTGAAAAATTGATGTCTGCAATGAAATCTCTGAGAAAAATGTTCAAATCAAAATCCAAAATAATTCTCTCCTTCTGCGTTATCGCCTTAGTTAATATTTATTGTACAGAAAAATAATCAGGTTGTAAAGAATTTTGTAAAAAAAATAACGTGATCGTTTATGTACCTTGAAAAACAAAGGGATTTGCAGTATAATCTAATAAATTTTACATAAATACGGGGTGCTCGATGAAAGGTAAAACAGCGTTTTTTATTGATATTGACGGTACTCTTACTGCTCCCGGCTGTTGGGTGCATGAGAATAACGCATTGTGGCTTAAAAGGGCTCAGAAGGACGGCCATAAGGTGTTTATAAACACGGGAAGGTCAAAGGGAAATATAAATGCCGAGTTAATGGAGGCTATCAGCTTTGCGGACGGTATAATCTGCGGCAACGGCAGCCATTTTATAATGGACGGCGCGGATGTTTTCAAGAGGGCGATTCCTGTTGAAACTCTTTGCAGGTTCAGCGAATACGTGCTGCAGCATGAGGATTTATGGTGCCTTTTTGAGGGCGAGGAGGAGCTTTTTTCAATCAACCGCGACTCCGATGCAGACGAGTCCTCCGGAATAGGCAGGATTAAGCATAAGGATGATTTTAAAACAAAGTATTCAGCCTGCCCCATAGAGGTTGTTGCGGTGGGCAGAGAGCTGCCCGAGGGCTTTAAGGAGCTTTTTGCAGACGAGCTGAACATCTTTGAACTCGACGGATATTCAGACTGCGTTTGCAAGGGCTGCAACAAGGCGGAGGCGATGCTCAAAGTGCTTGATATTATTGGGTTTGAGCAAAAATACTGCGTTGCTGTAGGTGACAGCGGAAATGACCGCAGTATGCTTGAAGCTGCAGGCACAAGCGTGGCAATGGGAAATGCCGATGAAAGAATAAAAGCGATGGCGGATATGGTGACTCTTCCCAATACTCAGGGCGGAGTAGGCGAGGCGGTAAGAAGAATCCTCTATGCGTCGGAAATTTCGGATGAAAAGTAAAAGTCAATAGGTGTAAAATGGCATAAATCAACCGTTCGGTGCGTCAAAAACGCATCGGGCGGTTTTTTGCGTTTAAAATCATAAAAAACCGGTTGAAAGTCAACAAGTTTTCCACAACGTTTTCCACTGCAGCTGTGGAAAACTCGCACCCCTCACAACATTTTGGGGCAGGGTGTGTGGAAAACACAATTTTGCGAAAATTTCTTTGCAAAATTTTGCGCCAAACTATTGCATTATTTCTTTGGTTATGTATAATTAAGAGGTGTAAAAGGGCACCCAGAGGCGTAAAGTGGCATAAAATTCACCAAGATGAAGGGAGGAGGAGTCGGATGTCTACGGGTTTCTACGGTACGTCATCGCATTCGTTGGATTCAAAAAACAGATTTTCGGTTCCTGTTCGCTTTAAAGAACCGCTCAAGGGTGAAACCTTCATCCTCAGCAAACCTCTTACAGGCACAAAGTGCCTCTATCTTTACAGCGTTGAAGGCTGGGAAGAGGTAGTTGCAAGGGCAAGTGCATTTGCAACCGGTGAGTATCTCACTCAAATTCAGCGTGTTATGTACAAAAGTGTTGTAAACGTTACCATGGATACTCAGGGCAGAATCACGATTCCTGCCGATTTCTGTGAGTACGCTTCGCTCAAAGGTAAAATATACGCCTTCGGCGCAGGCAACAGAGGCGAGCTGTGGAACGTTGAACAGTTTGAACAGATAGGCAACGACGTAGCTGACAAGGACGGAAATCTCTTCGATTTCAGTCTTATAGGCAATTAAGGCGGTGGCGGTTATGGACTTTCACCATATTCCCGTGCTTTTTGAGCCGACGATAGAATCGCTTAATATAAAAGAGGACGGGGTTTACATTGACTGTACCGCAGGTGGCGGCGGTCATTCGGCGGCGATACTTTCACACCTTAAGAACGGCAGACTCATTGCCATTGACCGTGACCCCGATGCAATTCAGGTGCTCACCGAACGCTTCGGTAACGATGAAAGAGTAACGGTTGTTCATGATAATTTCTTCAACGTGAAGGCGATTCTTGATTCGCTTTCCATCCCCGGGGCGGACGGCATTCTGGCAGACCTTGGAGTAAGCTCACATCAGCTTGACGATGCGAGCAGGGGCTTTTCCTTCCATAAGGATGCGCCGCTGGATATGCGGATGTCGCAGGAGGGTATGACTGCAGCGGATGCGGTAAATAATCTGCCCTTTGAAGAGCTGAGAAGAATCATTTCAACCTACGGTGAAGAAAAATTTGCGCATTCCATAGCAAAGGCTATTGTGAATGCAAGGCAGAAGACTCCGATTCAGACAACTCTTGAACTGGTTGACGTTATCCGCTCGGCAATGCCGGCGGCTGCAGTGAGAGATAATCACCCGGGGCGAAAAACTTTTCAAAGTCTCAGAATCTTCATAAATTCTGAAATAAACGGGCTTGACGATGCAATAGAAGATATGTTCTCTTGCCTTAATACAGGCGGAAGGCTTAGCATAATCACCTTCCACTCGATTGAGGACAGAACGGTAAAGCAGACCTTTGCGGGCTTCTCAAAGGGATGCACCTGCCCGAAGGATTTTCCCGTATGCGTATGCGGTCAGAAGCCAAGAGCAAAGGTTATGAAACCTGTTGCTCCAAATGAGAGTGAAGTGGAACAAAACCCCCGAAGCAGAAGCGCTAAGTTAAGAACGCTGAAAAAGCTGTAAGGGAGCAGTAAAAAATGTGAAAGGAGTGGCGGCTATGGCAGTGCAGCAGTATTCGTTTGACGTAGACTTTTTTGGTACGGCGGCACCTCAGGTGAATCCTCGGCAAAGGCCGGACAAAGGCCCCAATCTTGTTGAAAAGCCGGTCAAGTCAAGCAGAAAGATTAAAATTGAAGAACGTTTTTCGTTGCTTCACGTAGCCACGGTTATCGTTCTTGCGTTTGTGTTTGTTGCATCAATAGCTTCCGTTATTTCTTTCAGGATAAAGCTTATGGAAGCTGAAACCACAGGTCAGGAGTATTCAGAGAAGCTTGACGTAGCTCAGGGCGAAAATGTAAGGCTGATGAACGAGCTTTCAATGCTTGTTTCCGATGAGAAGGTAGAGGAATATGCGGTCAATACTCTCGGAATGAAAAAGCTTGAAAGATATCAGATTCATTATTTCCCCAATGAATCAACGGATGAAGCCGTTATTGTGCAGGCGGATTGAGTATAAACAGCTTTGTTTTTTGCAAGGTAAGAATAAGTTGTTTTACTACCGGCATATATTGCAATAATGTGTAAATAAACTGATTTGATAATACCAAAGCTGTCTCAAAATGCGGTGCTCGGCTGTTTAAAGGCTCGTTACGTTCGGGTCAGGTCGTTCGTTGCTTGATGAGGCGGCTGTTTTTATAGAAAGGGTGAAAACATGGCTGATATGAGAAAAAGAAGGAAGCCTACGAAGCGTGAAAAAACGATTGCAAGAGCAATTGTGCCCATAGCAATACTGTTTACTATTCTGGCTTTAACCGCCGGCAACCTGATAAGAATAATGATAGTGGACGGCGAAGAATACAAAAAAGCTGCCCGCAATTATCAGCTGCGTGACACCGTTGTTGCGGCAGACAGAGGCACCATATACGATGCCAAAGGCAACGTGCTTGCAAAAAGTGCATCCGTATGGAAAATCTACGTTAAGCCCAACATGATTCCCAATGAGGAAATCAAGAATTTTGTTGCAAAAAGGCTCAGCGATGCTTTTGATGACGTAAGCGCAGAGAGCATTGTGGAGAAAATAGAGAGAGGCGGTTCATATCAGAGTCTTAAGGGCGAGGTTGAGTTGGCCGAAAAGGAAAAGGTCAGAACGGAAATTTATGCCGAAGATGCAAAAATGAAGTATCAGACCCTTGAAAAGGATAAAGACGGCGTGGAAAAGCTGGTAGAAAAAGTATTCCACATAAGCGATGCCGTCGGCATAGACCCCGACGTTAAGCGATATTATACTGACAGTACCCTTGCCGCTACAGTGCTCGGATTTACGGGCGACCAGGGCGCAGGCAGGTCCGGCCTTGAGTATTATTATGAGAATGAACTTGCAGGAAAATCCGGCAGAATTATAACTGCGAAGAACGCCGTAAACGGTCTTATGGGTAACGAGTATGAAACCGTTTACGATGCCGAGCAGGGCACCAGCCTTGTGCTCACCATTGATTCCACCATCCAGCGTTATCTCAGGGAAGAACTCATGGACGTTTATGAGGATTCCCAGGGCGTAGGCGCTTACGGTGTTGTAATGGACGTAAACACCGGAGCGATTCTTGCTCTTTCATGTGTGCCCGGATTTGCGGCGGATAATCCTTACGCACTTACCGAAGCTCAAAGGGCAGAGATGGAGGCAGAGCCTGACGAGGCAAAAAAGAATTTGCTCAAGCAGGAATTTTATGAAAGAAACAGAAAGAATTATATTGTAAGCAGCACATATGAGCCCGGTTCTGTTTTCAAGACTGTTGTTGCTGCAGCGGCACTTGAGGAGGGAACGGCAACTGAGGCAACCGACTATACCTGCGTGGGAAGCATCCACGTTGCAGGGCATAATATCCATTGCCACAACCATGACGGTCACGGCTATCAGACTCTCAGAAAAGGTCTTATGAACTCCTGCAACCCCTTCTTTATAATGTTGGGTCAGGGGCTCGGCAAGGAGAGATTCCTTGAGTATTTTGAAGCTTTTGGCTTCATGGAGAAAACCGGCGTTGACCTTCCCGGTGAACCTACACCCAATCCCGTTGACCCCGATAATAAATACGGCGGCACGGGCACGTATTACGGCATTGACACAATGGGTATTGCGGAGCTTTCGAGTGCATCGTTCGGTCAGTCGTTCGAGGTAACTCCCTTGCAGGTGGTTACGGCTCTTTCCGCAATAGCAAACGGCGGAAAGCTTGTAACTCCCTACGTGGTTGACAGTATGCTCGATGCTGACGGAAACGTTATAAGTAAAACCGAGCCTGTTATAAAGCGTCAGGTAATTTCCGAGAGCACGGCGCAGACCGTTACCAGCATGATGGTTGACGTTGTTGCAAGCGGAACGGGTAAAAACGCTTACGTTGAGGGCTACAGTGTAGCCGGTAAAACAGGTACGTCCGAAAAACTCGGCAAGGATGATTATTATGTTGCGTCCTTCGGATGCTTTGCGCCGTCAAATGACCCTGAGATAGCGGTTCTCATAATGGTTGACGAACCCGTAGGTCAGATAAACGGCGGTGCAATATGCACACCCGTTGCGGCAAGAGTTATTGAAAAAACGCTTGAATATATGAACGTTGAGCGTATGTACACAAGCGAGGAGCTCAAAAAGCTCGATAAAACAACGCCCAATATCGTCGGCCAGAGCGTTGAGGATGCCAGAGAACAGCTTGAAAACGACGGCTTCAAGGTGAAGATTGCAGGCGGCGGAGATAAGGTTATTTCACAAATGCCCTTGCATAACGCAAGCATTGCAAACGGCGGCGTTGTGGTGCTTTACACCGATTCTGACGAAAGAATTACGGCAACAGTTCCCGATCTTATGTATCTTTCCGTCACTCAGGCAACCTCAATGGCGGTAAATGCAGGCGTTAATATTAAAGTAGTAGGCAATTCCGGCCTTGACAAGAGCGAGCTCGTATCCTACGAGCAGAGCATAAATCCGGGTAACGAGGTTGAGTACGGTTCAACCGTTACCGTTTATTTCAAATCCAACAGCGGAGTTTCGGATTATTCCGAATAAAGCAAGACAAAACGGGGGAAAAGAAATGAAACTCAAAAAACTTACGGAAGGGCTCGGTTACACGGCTTGCCAGTGTGACGAGGAGGTAACCCTCATCACCGACGATTCGAGAAAGGTGACTGAGGGAAGCCTGTTTGTATGCATAAAGGGCGCTAATTTTGACGGCCATACCGTTGCAGAGCAGGCGCTTAGTAACGGTGCGGTTGCGGTTGTTACCGAGTATGACCTCGGCCTTGAGCGTCAGATAATCGCCGATAACACAAGAAGCGCTTATTGCAAGCTTTCTGCGGCATTTTTCGGCCATCCCGAGGATAAACTTGAAATAGTGGGAGTAACCGGCACAAACGGCAAAACCACCACCTGTTTTATTCTTAAGGGTATATTTGATAATCTCGGCATAAAGAGCGGTCTTATAGGTACCGTAAAAAACGTTGTGGACGATAAGGAGTATCCCGCATCGTTTACTACCCCCACGGCATTTGAGCTTTTCTCTCTGCTTTCGGATATGGTGAACGCAGGCTGCGAATACTGCTTTATGGAGGTTTCCTCTCAGGCTCTCGACCAGAAGAGAGTTGATGCCATCCGCTTCAGCGCCGCAGTGTTTACCAATCTTTCAAGAGATCATCTTGACTACCACGGCACAATTGAAAATTACATGGCTGCAAAGAAACAGCTTTTCTCCATGACGAATATGGCTATTGTTAATTTTGATGACCCTGCAGGGCGTGAAATGCTTGACGGAGTGGATTGCAGAAGAATCACGTATTCTGCCGTAAGTGACCAGAGCAGCTATTGCGCAAAGAATATAAGAACAAAGCCCGATGCCGTAGAGTATGAGCTGCTCAGTGACAGTAAAATCGGCAGAGCTCATTTCTGCGTGCCCGGTAATTTCTCTGTTTATAATTCGATGGCGGCTGTTATCTGCGCAATTGAGCTTGGCATAGGCTTCGACGATGCTCTTGAGGCTCTTGCAAAGTGCAGAGCGGTAAAGGGCAGGGCAGAGGTTGTGCCTACCGATACGGATTACACGGTAATCGTTGACTATGCTCACACACCCGACGGCCTTGAAAACGTGCTCACAAGCCTTAAAGAGCTTGCCGACGGAAGGTTGATTTGCGTGTTTGGCTGCGGCGGTGACAGGGACAAAACCAAGCGTCCTCTCATGGGCGAGATTGCCGAAAAGTACGCTGATTTGTCGGTTGTTACCTCGGATAACCCCAGAAGCGAGGACCCTCAGGCAATAATCGGGGATATTCTTAAAGGTATGAAGGATTCTTCAAAATATATAGTTGAGCCTGACCGCAGGAAAGCGACCGAAAAAGCGCTTAAAAAAGCTGAGGCAGGCGATATAGTTCTTCTTGCAGGCAAGGGCCATGAAACCTATCAGATTCTTGCAAGCGGAAAAATCCACTACGATGAAAGAGAAGTGGTGGCAGAAATTCTGAATTCTCCGGGGTGTTGAAATGCAGGCGTTGAATATTAAAGATGTCGCAAGGGCAATAGGTGCTGAGTGTGCACTTGATTGCGAAATTTACGATATCTGTACCGATACAAGGAAAATCACGAAGGGCTGTCTTTTTATAGCGATTAAAGGCGAGAATTTTGACGGCCACGATTTTGCCGCAAAAGCCCTTGAGGGCGGAGCGGTTGCCGTTGTGTGCGAAAAGGATTGTTCTTTGGGCGACCGTCAGCTGCTTGTTAAAAGCACAAGGCAGGCGTTGCTTGATGCGGCAGGCTATTACAGAAGCCTTTTCGATATCCCTGTTGTCGGAATTACCGGCAGCGTAGGAAAAACAACAACTAAGGAAATGACTCACACCGTCCTTTCCGCCAAATACAAAACTCTCAAAAACGAAGCGAATCTCAACAATGAAATCGGCGTGCCGCTCACTCTTCTGCGCCTTGATTCGGGTTATGAGGCAGCGGTAATAGAAATGGGAATGAGCAATGCAGGCGAGATCGCCGCCATAACCGCAGCAGTAAAGCCTGACGTTGCAATAATTACCAATATCGGCGTTTCTCACATGGAGAATCTCGGCTCGCGGGAGAACATCCTCAAGGCCAAGCTGGAGATAACACAGAGTATGAAAAAAGGCTCTGTTCTTATATTCAACGGCGATGACGATTACCTGCCGACGGTTGATTTGCCTGATTTTTCGGTTAAGCTTTTCGGCGTAAACAATCCTGGTTCCGATATAACAGCCGAGAACGTTTCGCTCAGCGATTCGGGTGCGGATTTTACCGCAAAAACCGCTGAGGGAAGGGTAAACGTAAGCCTTCCCGTTACGGGTATTCACAACGTGTGCGATTCCCTTTCGGCAATATATGCAGGCTTACAGCTTGGAATCTCCCTTGAAGCCGCGGCACAGGCGCTCGGCGATTATGCCGTATCGGGCATGAGGCAGAGAGTGAACAGGATAAACGGTATCACCGTTATTGAAGATTGCTATAACGCAAGCCCCGATTCCGTAAAAGCGGCGCTTTCGGTGCTCTCATCAATGAATGCTGAGCGTAAAATTGCAGTTATAGGCGATATGAAAGAGCTCGGATCAATAACCGAGCAGGCTCACAAAAACGTGGGTGTGCAGGCGGCTGAATACGGCATTGATGTTTTACTTACTTACGGTCAGATGGCGGCGCTTGCCGCAACAAGCGGAACCGATTCGGGCGTGCCCGTCTGCAAGGCTTTCGGCAATAAGCAGGAGCTTGCCTCTTATCTTGCAGAAACCGTCAAAGAAGGCGATGCCGTTCTGTTTAAAGCAAGCAGAGCCATGCGTCTCGAGGAAATAATGAATATTTTGTATGAGGAATTGAAAAAGAGCGGAAAGGATTGAAAAATATGAATACAATTGCGGCTTTGGTTATGGCTTTGGTTGCAGGTGTTGCAGTTACGGGAGTGCTCGGATTTGTAATGATTCCGTGGCTTCGCAAGCTTAAATTCGGCCAGACTATTCTTGATATCGGCCCCGCATGGCATAAAAGCAAGCAGGGCACACCCACAATGGGCGGTATAATGTTTATCATAGGCACGGTTGTTGCGGTAGCTGTTACCGTTATAACCGATAAACTCATGGGCGGTGCAATCACCGAGTCTGCGGCTGAGATTTTTTCGGGCGCTGCGCTTAAAACCAAGTTCTGGAGCGGTCTGCTTATGGCTATTGCTTTCGGACTTGTAGGCTTTGTTGACGATTACATCAAGGTAGTCAAAAAGCGTAATCTCGGCCTCACAATAATCCAGAAAACGGTTATTCAGCTTCTTATAAGCATTGCATATCTTGCAAGCATTTATATGGGCAGAGGAAACGACGCTTCCATGTTTATTCCTTTTGTCGGCAACGTTGACCTTGGGTTTTTCTATTGGATTTTCGGCATTGCCGTAATCTATGCAGCAACAAATGCGGTAAACTTTACCGACGGTATCGACGGCCTTTGCACAAGCGTTACCGTAACCTTTGCGGTTGCAATGGGCGTTATTGCCGCACTGAGGGAATTCTTCGGCTTTTCACTGCTTGCGGCGGCTCTTGCAGGCGCTTGCATAGGCTTCCTTCTGTGGAATAAAAACCCTGCCAAGGTGTTTATGGGCGACACAGGCTCGCTCTTCCTCGGCGGAATGGTTGTAGCTCTTGCTTATGCCGTTGACTGCCCTCTTATCCTTGTATTTACAGGCCTTATTTACGTTATAGAGGGCGCTTCCGACGTGCTTCAGATCGGTTACTTCAAGCTGACTCACGGCAAGCGTATATTCAAAATGGCTCCCATTCATCATCACTTTGAGATGAGCGGCTGGGGCGAAAAGAAAATAGTAGGTGTATTCACCTTTGTAAATATTTTAGGCTGTATTGCAGGCTTCCTTATTATGAAATTCGGAGGCTTCGCCGCCTGAGAATGATTTAAGCGGAATTTTGTGAGAGGAGGTACTGCCGTGACAAATCAGACACAGGGTCTTACCCTGAAAGAAAAGATTTTCAACTTCTTCACTTGGCGTAACATCAAAGAAACGTTCTTCAGCTTTTTCAAATGGAGAGGAAGTATTGATAAATATATAATGCGCGGACCCATCGACCTCACATTTTTCATCATTATGATGGTTCTGCTGTGCGTGGGTCTTGTTACCACGTTTTCCGCAAGCTACGTTGCCGCTAAGGCAAATATCGGCTCCGTTGATACCGACGGCGATGCATATTATTACCTCAAAAGTCAGCTTTTGTATATTGTTGTCGGACTTGTGCTGATGTACGTTATATCAAAAATCAAGCTTGATTTTGTTGAGCAGGCGGCAAATCTTGCGGTAGTATTGATAATTCTGCTGTTGATATACACCCTTATAAATCCCGCAATTATCCCCGGCAAGGAAAGCTACAGACGCTGGGTTGAGATAATCATAAGGTTTCAACCGTCGGAGTTTGCAAAAATAATTCTTATTGTATTCCTTGCGGCAAGTATGAAGAAAAATCAGAAACGTCTTGCCGAGGATTGGAAGCTTTCGGTTTATTACATCCTTCTCGTAGGTGTTTTCTGTGTTCTTATTCTTGCTGAAAATCACCTGTCTGCAACCATACTTGTGTTTGCAATAGGCATGATTATGATTTTCCTCGGCGGAGGAAAGCTTGCTGTTTTCGGCGTAGGCTCGCTCGGCGCGGGAGCGTTGCTTCTGGTAGCGTGGGCAACGGGTCTGCTTCAGAAATACATGGGCGACAGAATCGATATGTGGCTCAAGCTCCTTTTCAACGAACAGCTTACCGCCGCTGAAAAGCAGGGCGATGCATGGCAGATTCTGCAGTCTTTATATGCCATAGGCTCCGGCGGTGTTTTCGGAGTAGGTCTGGGTCAGTCAAGGCAAAAGCATCTTTATATCCCTGAGCCTCAGAACGATTTTGTCTTTTCAATCGCCTGTGAAGAGTACGGCTATATCGGCGCAATCATAATTATGGTGCTGTTCATGGTTCTTGTGGTAAGAGGCTTCCTTCTTGCCATCAATATGAAGGATAAATTCAGCTCCTTGCTTGTTATGGGCATTTGTTTCCACGTCGGTCTGCAGGCGGCGCTCAATATGGCGGTTGTCAGCGGCACGGTGCCCAACACCGGTATAGGACTTCCGTTTTTCAGTGCAGGCGGCTCGGCAATGGTTACGCTGCTTGCGGAAATGGGCTTGGTGCTGTCGGCATCAAGAGGTGTAACCAAATCTATAAAGGGGAGCGGTAAAAGGCTATGATAAGTAAGCTTGATTCAAAAAGAGTTCTGATTGCGGCAGGCGGTACGGGCGGTCACATCAACCCTGCGCTTGCGGTTGCGGGCTATATAAGAGAAAATTGTCCCTCTGCAAAGATTGTCTTTGTAGGTACGGCAAATAAAATGGAAGCAAAGCTTGTCCCTGCGGCAGGCTTTGAACTGCGTACGATTGAAATCAGCGGCTTCCGCAGAAGCTTTGCACCCGATGCGATAATTCACAATATAAAAACTCTTCTCAATATTTTCAAAGCATCACGCCAGGCTAAAAAAATCATAAAGGATTTCAAGCCTGACGTTGCAATAGGCTTCGGCGGATACGTAAGCGGTCCTGTCCTGAGAATGGCGGCAAAGCTCGGCGTGCCTACCGCTATCCATGAGCAGAACGCCTTCCCCGGAGTTACCAACAAGGCGCTTGCAGGTAAGGTGAATACGGTAATGCTCACCGTTGCCGATGCCGAAAAACACATGACCTGCAAGAATAAACCCATTGTAACGGGTCTTCCCATCAGGGGAGATATCCTCAGCACTCCCGCAGAGCTTTCAAGGTTTGAAATGGGCATAGGCGACGAGCCCCTTATCCTTTCAATGGGCGGCAGCCTCGGCGCTCAGCCCGTGAACGATGCGGTAGAGGGCATGATTGTAAATAAGTACAAAAACAGGGATTGCCGTTTTCTCCACGCTACAGGCAAGGATGCGGCGGCTTTCTGCAAAAGACTTGAGGATAAGGGTGTCAATCTTAGAGAGAATACCCACATAAAGGTTGAGGAATATATAAACGTTCCCAAATGTCTGCCTGCGGCTGACGTTGTAATCTGCCGTGCAGGCGCAAGCTCACTGAGCGAAATTCAGGCGCTCGGCAAGCCCTCAATCCTTATTCCGTCGCCCTACGTTACTGAGAATCATCAGTATCACAACGCAATGGCTCTCGTAAACAGAGGTGCGGCAATAATTCTTGAAGAAAAGAATCTCACCGCAGATTCGCTTACAAAGGCTGTCAACGACCTGCTTGCCGATAAGCAGAAACTTAAAGAAATCGGCAAAAACGCAAGAGCAATGGCTGTTGTAGATGCGGCGAAAATCATAAGCGAAGAGATTTGCAAAATCGTAAAATAATATTCACCCGTAATTCCTTGCCTGCATAGTATGGAAAGAATAAGGCTTTGCTTTGTTTTTTCTGTAAAGGAGTATGCGGTATGGAAAGACTTGTTATCGACGGTGGAAAGAAGCTCAAAGGAGAAATTACGGTACAGGGCGCAAAGAACAGTGTTTTGCCCGTAATTGCGGCAACGCTTGCCGCTGACGGCGTGAGTGTTATACATAATTGCCCCATGCTTTGCGACGTTACGGCTGAGCTTGATATTCTCAGACTGCTCGGCTGTGAGGTTGAAATCAGCGGCTCTTGCGTAAGAATTGATTCCACCAAAGCGACCCGTTGCGAAATACCCGAGAATCTTATGAGGGAAATGCGTTCTTCAATAATTTTTCTCGGCTCTCTTATTGCAAGATTCGGGTGCGCAAGGGTGAGTGTGCCGGGCGGATGCGATATAGGGGAAAGACCTATTGATTATCACCTTGCGCTTCTTGAAAAAATGGGTGTGCGTACCGTTTGCGGCTGTGACGGTTGCCTGAGATGCGAATGCCCCGACGGTCTTCATGCGGCAAGGATTACTCTGCCGTATCCAAGCGTCGGTGCTACAGAAAATGCCATTCTTGCCGCCGTTAAGGCGAAGGGTACGACGGTGATTGAAAATGCAGCTCGTGAGCCTGAAATCGCCGACCTTGCCGATTTTCTTATAAAATGCGGAGCAAGGATAGACGGTGCAGGCGAAAGAACAATAATAATCGAGGGCGTCAAAAGACTTGAGGCGTGTGAATACAGCGTTATACCGGACAGAATAATAGCGGCTACCTTTATGTCGGCTGCGGCTGTTACGGGAGGGAAGATAACCCTTCGCAAGGTATGCCCCGAGCATCTTGCGCCGGTATTACCGTGCTTTGAAGCATCGGGCTGTGCAATTAAATCCTATTCAGATTGTGTTACGGTTTCAGCGCCCAAAAGGCTCAAAAGCATGGGAGTGATACGCACAAATCCGTATCCGGGTTTCCCCACCGACTGTCAGGCCGTGGTTATGGCAATGGCTTGTGTTGCCGATGGGGTTACGGTGATTACGGAGCGGATTTTTGAAAACAGATTCCGCCACGTGGCGCCACTGAGAAGATTCGGCGCACAGATTGAAACGGAAAACAATGCCGTGGCAATAATTGAGGGAAAAGAAAGTCTTAATGCCGCAAAGGCTTGTTCAACGGATTTAAGAGGGGGAACTGCGCTTGTTATTGCGGCGCTTGCCGCCCGGGGGCGCAGTGAAATTACAGGATTGCACCACATCGACAGAGGATGTGAAAGAATAGAGAATTGCTTCTCCGGACTGGGAGGGCAAATAAAAAGGTTGGATTGAAATGGCAATGAATCCGCACGAAGAGGGTCAGTACGTAAGGCCTTCACCTGAGGAAAGAAGAAAGAAAATCAAAAAAATCAAAAGAAAGCGCAGGTTCCGCCTTGCGGTTGTTACTCTGGCGGCGCTGCTTGTGCTTTCGGTTATTCTCTCGCCCGTTTTTATGTTTGCCGTGTTCAGGGTTAAGAGCTATTCCGTTACGGGCGAAACTCACTATTCAAAAGAGGAAATTATTGAAAGCTGCCCTGTGGAAGTCGGAAAAAGCCTTGTACTCGTCGATCTGGAAAAGGCGCAGGCGGCGATTGAAGAGAAGCTTCCTTATGTTAAAAAAGCAACGTTAAAGAGGTCGCTGCCTTCAACGCTTTCCATTTCCGTTACGCAAGCAAGTGAAAAATATACCATTTACTCAGGCAAATCGGGCAATTACCTTATCCTGAGCGAAACCTTCAAGATTCTTGGGGTAAGCCACGAGGCAAAAGAGGGTCTGACCGTCATCAAGGGGGCGTTGCCCGAGGAAACCGAGGCAGGAAAACAGCTGCGATTCGTCAAGGCTGCAAAGAAAGACGAGCCTGCCGTAAACGATAAAATTCTCAGCACGCTTGAAGAGGTTGCGTATGCTCTGGTTGCATCGGGGATTGAGGATGTTACAAGGATTGATATTACGTCTGTTTCCGACATAAAAGTGCTTTATCAGGACAGACTCATCCTTGAAATCGGTTCGGTTTCGGATGCTGACGGTAAGCTTGAGCTCGCCGCTCAGGTTATTGAAAAAGAGGATGAGTTAAACCCTGAACAAAAGGGAACAATAGATCTTACAATAAGCAAAAAGGCTTATGTAAATCCCGGTGAATTTGAGTACGATTCCGTTGAGCAAGAAGACGAGGAAAGCGAGCAGACTCAACAATCATCCGAAGAAAATGAAGAGGGTGACGCGGGTCGCGAATATGAAAAAACCGAGCAGGCTGACGGTGAATCCGAGGAGGATTCTGCCGAGGAAGAAGGTTAGAGTGACTACATTCGAACTCCATACGGTTTTGAAAGGCAACTTTCCGCCACAGCTGCGTTAAAAACCTTTGGAATAACCTCGTATTCCTGCAGATTTTCGCCTTGCTGTGACAAAAATCTGCTCTTTCAAAACTGCAAAGCACCGAAAAGGTCGCAGTTTTGATTCAGCGGAGCGTTTCTTTTATGAAGCCATACTGACGTATGGCGAAGAAAAAAACGCTTCGATGGGTCGGAAATCCGACCTTTGCGGCGTATTTAGTTCGAATGCAGTCACTCTA
>JAFQKF010000030.1 GCA_017397105.1 Clostridia bacterium
GCACCGAAAAGGTCGCAGTTTTGATTCAGCGGAGCGTTTCTTTTATGAAGCCATACTGACGTATGGCGAAGAAAAAAACGCTTCGATGGGTCGGAAATCCGACCTTTGCGGCGTATTTAGTTCTAATGCAGTCACTCTAAAGAAAAGTATGACGTGCGAACTCTTTGTCTTAATGAGTTGGAGCTTTCCATAGTCAAAAAGGATTTGATAAAGCAAAGAAACAACGGTATTATTGATAAAGAGGTTATCAGCTGGGCCGAGAGCATCAGGGAGGCTGACAGAATTGTGATAGCTGCACCTTTCTGGGATATGTCATTCCCGGCGGCTCTTAAGAATTTTTTTGAGCTTTGCTCGATTTTTGACGTTACGTTTAAATCGGATGACAAAACCTGCTACGGTAATTGCAGGGCAGAAAAACTTCTTTACATAACCACAAGAGGCATGAATATATCAACGGGCGATGAACTCGAACAGGCGACGCCGTATCTTAAGGCGCTGTCGTGGCTGTGGGGAATCGGTCCGCTTGAGGTGATTTCAGCACAGAATATGGATTACGTCAGTGAAGAAGAGATTGAAATTAGAATTGAAGAAGCAATCAAAAACGGACTTGAAGCAGTCAGGTCGTTTTAATAAAATGTGGAGGAAAATATGAAGACGAATAATTTTAAACGCACCAAGCTTGCCTGTTATACGGCATATTTTACAATGTCGTCAATTTTCAGCCTGCCCCCTCTGCTTTTTGCAACACTTCAGGATTTGTACGGTATCTCATACACGCTTCTCGGTACGCTGGTGCTTACAAACTTCTGCACGCAGCTTACGATTGATTTGATTTTTACGTTTTTTACAAAGTATTTCAACGTGAAAAAAGTTGTAAGGGTAATGCCGTTGATTACAACACTCGGTCTGCTTATATATGCGATTGTTCCGCAGATTTTGCCTCAGCATGCATACCTCGGTTTGCTTGTCGGAACGGTGCTTTTCTCTGTTTCGGCGGGTCTGTCGGAGGTGCTTTTAAGCCCCGTTATCGCCGCAATTCCTTCAGATAATCCACAGAAGGATATGAGTATGCTTCATTCTCTTTATGCATTCGGCGTGTTTACGGTTGTAGTTGTAAGCACTTTATTCCTCAGAGTTTTCTCGGCAGATAAATGGATGTATCTCACGCTGTTCTGGGCGGCGCTTCCCGTGATTGCAGCTGTAATGTTTATGCTTTCTCCCATGCCGGATATGGACGTTACAAGCGAGAGCTCGGGAGCGAAGTCAACCGGCAAAAGAGCGCTTGGCCTTGCACTGTGCGTAGGTTGCATTTTCTTCGGAAGCTGTGCGGAAAACTCAATGTCAAGCTGGATTTCAAGCTTTATGGAGAATGCGCTTCATATTGATAAAACTTTCGGTGATATCCTCGGCATGGCTATGTTTGCAATTCTTTTGGGTCTTGCAAGAATCGGTTATGCAAAATACGGTAAAAACATAACAAGAGTTCTTATGGTGGGTATGATAGGTGCAGCGGTATGCTATCTTGTTGCAGGCCTTTCTTCGAACGTAATTTTTGCATTTGTTGCCTGTGCGTTGACAGGACTTTTCACAGCGATGCTCTGGCCCGGTTCTCTCATTATGATGGAGGAAAATGTGCCCGGAATCGGTGTTGCGGCATATGCGCTTATGGCTGCCGGCGGTGACCTCGGGGCTTCCGTAGCGCCTCAGCTTCTCGGCGTGGTTGTTGATAAAGTTTCTGAGAGTTCGTTTGCGCAGGAGCTTAGCGTCAGTATGAATCTTGCAACCGAGCAGATAGGCCTTAAAGCAGGTATGCTTGTAACGTCGGTTTTCCCGATTCTCGGCGTTGCAGTGCTTATAATCGCCTGTGCTTATTTCAAAAAACAGAAGAAATCATAAAAATCAAAACGCAGAAGATACCTTGACGTATCCTCTGCGTTTTTTGTATTTTTGATTTTATTTACACAAATCGTTTTTCTTAATGAAATCAATTGTTTCGTCAACGGTTGTGAAAGCGAGAGCAACGGTTGTGTCGGCAGCGCCGTAGTAGATTGCAATTCTTCCCGTATCAGCATCAGCAAGAGCGGCACAGGGAAAAACAACGTTCGGTACGTCGCCTACGCATTCATAAATTTCGTGGGGAGCGAGCAGGAAGCAGTCTGCTCTGTGCAGCACCTTCCAGGGTTCGTCCTTATCAAGAATTGCGGCGCCCATCGCATAGGTAAATCCGTTACAGCTTGTAAGGACACCGTGATAGAACATCAGCCAGCCTTCGTCGGTTTCAATAGGGGTGGGGCCTGCGCCGACCTTGGTCATTTCCCAGTTCTTTTCGGGCTTCATAACGAATCTGTGCTTGCCCCAGTAGGTTAAATCCTTACTGTGGCTGAGGAAAATGTCACCGTAAGGGGTGTGACCTCTGTCGCATGGTCTGATAAAAAGAAGGTATTCATCATTGACTTTTCTCGGGAAAAGAACGCCGTTTCTTGCAACGGGATAGCAAGCATCCTCAAGCTGAACCCATTCCTTGAAATCGGTAGTGTATGCAATTCCTATGGTAGTGCCGTGGGGGGTAAGGTTAACCCATGAAAGATAGTATTTACCGTCAATGAGGCAAAGTCTGGGGTCGTAGCCTCTGAAGATTACTTTTTCTTCAAGTTTCCAGCTTATTGCATCTTTGCTGTAGCCGACTACGAGAGTGTGGTCGCGGCTCATAACGTCAACTCTGAATACTCCTGCAAAGCCGTCGCCGTAAGGTACAACAGCGGAGTTGAAGATGCTGTTTGCCATATAAAGGTTATCGCGTGTGATAATGGGGTTGTTGCTGTATCTCCATACGGGATATCTGTAGCCTTCGGGCTTTTCCTGCCAAGGGATGTTGGGTATCGCTTCGCCTATAATCTTTGCCATGCAGATGTTCTCCAATCATATAAGAGTATTTTGTTGCATTTTTATTATAGCAGATAGTGTAGCGGTAAAGCAACCGTTGAGAGAAAAGAATTTGAAGACGATATCGGAAATACGAAAACGGTTCACGTTTTTGCGAAAATTTACTAAAATATTTTTTCGGAAAATAATTGATTGATAATACTTAAATATGGTAATATATAGATAATTACTTAGTTTATTTGTATTATTGAGGTATTTTATGTATAAAATTGACAACGACAATTTAACACAGCTTGTTGTTGATGCCATAAACGGTGTTGAAGGCTCGTTTGAAGAGCTTTATAAGCAAACAATAAAGTTTTCTTATGCCACAGCATCCTTAATGCTTAAGAATGAAGAGGATATAGAGGATGCCCTTCAGAACAGCTATATGTACGTTGCGTCAAGCATAAAAAACCTCAAAAAACCCGAAAGCTTTATAAACTGGCTGAGCGTTATAGTAAAGCACGAGTGTCAGAAGTACATAACTAAAAATAAAAGAATCAGTGATATATTTCTCAATGTGTTGAGAACAAAGGAGTTTGACTCCGAGGCTGAAGAAATCCCTGATTTTGATTTTGTTGAAAAAAGGGAAATATCAGATGCCGTGCAGGAGATTGTGAACAGACTTTCCGATGATAAGCGTGCGTGCGTTGTGCTTTATTATTTTGAGCAGCACACGTTACCTGAAATTTCATCGATTCTCGGCATTCCCGAGGGTACGGTAAAAAGCAGACTTCACAGCGCAAGAAAGTTTATTGAAAAAGAATTCAGGAAACTCCGCAAGGATGATACAACTCTTTACGGCATTACGGCAATTCCGCTTATTGTTGCTTTTCTTGCGTTTCAGGCTGAAACGGCGGCTGTTCCCGTTGCTGTTGCCGAGGGTGCGTCGGCGTGCCTTGCGGCGGTGTCGGGCGGAGCGGTTGCTACAGCAACAACGGCTGCTGCGAGCGGCAGTATTGCCGCTGCAACTGCAAGCGGTACGGCTGTGGCAGGCAGTACGGCAGCCGGCAGTGTTGCGGCAGGCTCGGCGGTAGCGATTAAGGTTGCTGCGGTTGCGGTAGCGGCAACTGTTGCAGTAGGCGGCGGAGTCACAACTGCGAAACACATAAAAGAATCAAGAGAGGCTACAACGGTTCATAATGCTGACGTAAGTGTTACTGAGGAATACGCAACCGTTGCACAAACCGGCGCCGATTTACCGCAGGAAACAGAAAGCGAGAGCGTGCTTTCCGATATGCTTAACGGTACAAGCTTCTTTACCGTGGCGCAGACTGATTCAATCTCTTTACAAAGAACGCAAACAAGTTCTGAAAATACAACCGTAAAAACTACCGTTCCCGAAACAACTGAAAGCACAGTTGCCAAGGCGGAAGAAACCAAAAGCACCGTTGCCGAGACTCAGGAAACCACAAAAGAGGAAACCGAAACTCAGCAGACAACACAAACCGAAACTCAAACTCAAGCCCCAACAGAAACGGAGCCGGAGCCTGAAACCGAAACAGAACCCGAGAGAGAAACGGAAACTCCGCAGCCCACAACCTCTGCTGCTGACGTATTCAGCGTTTCAGGCGGAGTGCTTAATGAATACAAGGGTGACGGTTTGGCAGTTTCTGTGCCGTCGAGCGTTGATTCGCAGGATGTTATTGCAATCGGTGCCGGTGCGTTTGAAGGAAATACCGATATTACTTCCGTATCCATGCCGTCGTCTGTTACAAAAATCGGTCAGCTTGCTTTTGAGGATTGCTCCAATCTCAGAAGTGTGTCCCTTCCTTCGTCACTTACCAGCATAGGAGGTGGAGCTTTTTACGGCTGCAGCAGTCTTACGCAGGTCAGCATTCCCTCCGGCGTTACTTCGATAGGAGATGATGCCTTTGCCGATTGCACCAATCTTTCTTCCGTAACCGTGCCTGAAAGCGTAACCTCTATAGGTGACAATGCGTTCGGAGGCTGCGATAACGTAACCGTTAAATGCAAAGAAGGCTCTGCGGCCCATGACTATGTATTGGAAAACGCAATAAACTATGAATTGATTTGAGGGTTTTTATGAAACGTTTAATTTCTGTTTTACTTACAGTTTCTGTTATTATTTCTTCGCTGTGTATGCTTCCCGCATATGCGCACAACAACTTGATCGAGTTTGTTTGCGGACTTGATGCTATGGCGTATTTTGATACTTCAAGCAGCACTCTTACCGTAAAAGGTACGGGTGATATGTGCTTTTTCTATGACGATATCCCTTGGTGGGCATACAGGAATAAGATAAAAACCGTTATTATCGAAGAGGGTATTACTTCGGTTGCAAGTGTTGCGTTTCTTGATACCGATATCACAAAAGCGGTAATCGCTTCGAGTGTTGAAACCGTTGCTGCAGACGCATTCAGCATGACCGATCTTGAAGAGATTGAATTTGCGCCGGGCAGTAAGCTCAGAGAGTTTTACGTTACAGATTATTTCAGGGATACTCCTTGGTATAAATCTCAGGAGGACGGTGCGGTCTATCTCGGCAATATGCTCCTTGAGTACAAAGGAACAATGCCTGCCAACACTTCGGTTACGGTAAAAGACGGTACTTATGCCATCAATACCAACGCTTTTTTCAACAATAGCAACCTTGTGGATATAACCGTGCCGGACAGTGTTGAAAGAATCGGAAACAATGCTTTTTACAATACGGCGTGGATGAATGCTCAGCCTTATTACGAGCCTGTATATCTCGGTAAGGTTTTGTATTTTTATAATTTCCCATGGAGAGTAATCAATTCATCTGACATTAAAGAGCAGCTTGTTATTCCCGAGGGTATAGTATCGATTTCCTCTGCGGCTTTTTCAAGCCACAACGTTTATAAAAATATTTCTTTGCCGAAAAGCCTTGAGCATATCGGAGCGGAAGCGTTTTATTCAAGCCATTACCTTGAAGGAATAACCGTTGCGCAGGGCAGTAATCTTAAATACATTGATGATATTGCGTTTTACGGATGCAGAAACCTCAAGGGCTTTGATTTTCCTGACAGCCTTGAGCGTATCGGAATCAACTGCTTTATTTCCTGCGATAATTTCAGAAACGTTATTATTCCTGCAGGAGTTAAAAGTATAGGTATTACCGCATTTGAGCCTAATGCACTTGATTCATTCACGGTAAGTGAGGATAACCCTAATTTCTGTACTGATGAAAACGGTATTCTTTACAGTAAGGATAAGTCAACCGTATACGCTTCTTATCAGAAGCTGGATGCGGAAGAGCTCACTTTGCCTGATACAGTTACTGAAATTCAGGCTCAGGCTTTTGTAACGACTACGGTTAAAAATTTTGTTCTTCCCGCAGGTGTGAATAAAATAGGTTTTGAGGCTTTCGGCGAGTCTTCGGTTGAAAGTATAAATATTCCCTATTCTGTGCAGAAAATCAATACCCGTACCTTCTATTCCTGCAGCAATCTTAAAGAGATTGAGATTCCGAAATCCGTTAAATTTATCGGTGATGCGGCGTTCGGGTCTTGCTTTGCATTGAAGAAGGCGATTGTTCCTGAGGAGGTTAGATTTATATCTGATGGAGCTTTCGAAGCAGAGGACGGGGTGACAATGTATTGTTATCTTGATTCGGTTGCTTATTATTATGCGATTGAAAAAGGAATGGCTTTTGAATTGCTCGAAAAACCTGATATGGCGGCGCTTGATTCGATTCTTGATGAATGTGAAAAGCTTGACAGAGATAAGTATTTTGAAAGCTCCCTCGAGGAGCTGGATAAAGCAGTTGCAAGCGTTGATATGACGATAACCGTCATAACTCAGGATATGGTTGATTCCTGGGCAGATTCAATAAAAAATGCCATGAATAACCTTGAATATCTCCCTGCAGACTATACTGCTGTGGATGAAGCGATAGCTGCGGCAGGTTTTGTGGAGCGTTCACTGTATACGCAGGAGAGTCTTGCAAAGCTTGACGGAGCCGTTGCGTCGGTTGACAGAGGTCTTGACGTTTCTGACCAGTCTGCGGTTGAGGCTGCGGCGAAGGCCATAAACGATGCAATAGCTGCTCTTGAGTATCTTCCTGCGGATTACACTGCTGTTGCTGCGGCTGTGGAAAAGAGTAATCAGATTGACCGTTTGCTCTATTCTCAGTCAACCCTTGCCGTTCTTGACCAAAGCATAGCGGCGGTTGATTATACGCTTAATATAACTCAGCAAAGCATTGTTGACGGCTTTGCGCAGAGAATCTTATCCGCTGTTGATTCGCTTGAATATGCGCAGGTGATTCTGCGAAACGAGCCCAACGGCGTTGTTGTAAGCGCAACCGCAAAGGAGATTTATCCCACAACCGCTCTTACCGTAGATATGCTTGACCCCTCGGGCTATGAAACGGGCAATTTTGCGGTAGGCGGCAATATTAAAAGCGTACAGTATTATGATATCAACCTCATCCGTGAAGGCGAGAAGGTTCAGCCTGACGGTACGGTGCTTGTCAAAATAAAGATTCCTGACGGAGTAAAACCCGAAAAGTGCAGGGTGTACCACGTTACCGAGGATCCCGTTGATCCTCTTGTGCGTTTTTCCAGCACCCTTGACGGTAACTACATAGTGTTTGAAACCGATCATTTCAGCGAGTTTGCGGTTATAGAGGTTGAAGCATATCTTGAAGGTGTTTCTGTTACTGAAATGCCGTCAAAGCTTGTTTATTCACTCAATGAACGGGTTGATTTATCCGGCATCTGCGTAACGGCTGTTATGAGCGACGGTACTTCTGTTGTTATTACGGATTTTGACGTTGCAAACGTTGATACGTCATCAATAGGCACGAAAACCGTTACCTTGTATTATACTCTGGATTCCGTGACCAAGAGCGTTTCTTTTGAGATAACCGTGTCGGCTGATGCGCTTTACGCAAGCATTACTTCCGACGGAAAGGAAATAGAAGAATACAATAAAAAAGTTGCATGGTATAAAGGCTATTCAAGTGAAACTCTGCAGTTAAAGTGTATAACCAATATTGATGGTGACTACAGAGTAAAATGGAATTCAGATAATTCCAAGGTAATGGTTGATGAAAACGGCAGAGTTACAAATCAGGGCTTTTTCTGGCCCCGAAAAGCCGTTATAACGGCAACAGTTACCGACAAAGACGGCAATGTAATAGCAAAGGACAGTATAACCGTGAGATTCTACAAATTCAAATTCCAGCTTAAAGGTATACAGTCCGTTGTTGGCTTTGTTAAAAAGAACAATTACTTCATTTTTTGACTCTTTTCAAACGGGACAGCCCCGCACGTGCTCATAGCACGGCGGGGTTGTTCTGTTTTTTTGAAATTTTTTTGGAATTTTTTTAGAAAAAATGAACCGTTCGTGAAATAATCATATCTAAATATTATGTAAGGTTTTTTAAAAAGGGAAAATTATGGCTGAAATATCGGCTTTTATATAGATTATCAAAAATAGATAGGAGATATTATATGAAAAGAACGTTGAAAAAAACAATTTCGCTTATTCTTGTTTTTGCAGTGATGGTTTCAGCTGCTGTCTTTGTATCGGCTGCAGGTGCTTACGTTACCGGCACAACCGCTCTGACAATTGACGCTTCTTCATCAGACCCGACTGCGAAAATTAACGTAAGCGTAAATGATTTTGAATGTAATACTGTTTACCGTATTAACTGGTTATACGAAAGCAGTTCCTCGAGAGTGGTTGATATTGATTCCAGCCCTCAGAAATCGCAAACTTCCGATGCTTTGACCTGGACAATTACCGTTACCGCTGTTCAGAAGGGTACCTGCACAATTCCCTTTGTTGTAACAGAAAAAGAAACAGGCATTGAAGTCGGAACGGTTAATTGTGAAATAACCGTAACCGCACCCACTCTTACCGTTACACCCTCTGACGTTGTTATCGATCTCAATGAATCTTCATCTGCAACCGTTGAGGCGGTTGTGTCCGATTTTTCAGATATCAACGCAATTGACATCGGTGTTGCAACAAGCAGCGGCATTTCATATGAATTCGGCAATGAAATCACGAACGGTACGCAGATTATCATAAATGCAACCTCTGCCGGTACGTATTCTCTTTACGTAAAGCTGAGAAATCAAAAAACAGGCTATGACATCCTTTCTCAGAGATATACGGTTACAGTAAAGCCGAAGAACGTCGTAACTCTTTCGTCAATCTCAATCAACACCAATCCTGATAAAATGGTTTATGAAATCGGCGAAGCCTTTGATTCAAGCGGTCTTACCCTTAAGGCTACTTACAGCGACGGCTCTTCAGAAATTATTTCAAGCGGATTTACCTGCAGTTCTGTCAACACCTCTGCGGCAGGCTCAAAGAGAGTAACCGTTACCTACGGCGGGAAAACAGCAGCATTAAACATTACTGTTAAAAATCCTGTTACAGTAAGCGCTGTTGCCGTTAATTCTTTGCCCGGAAAAACCGTTTATCTCGTTGGTGAAAGCTTCAGCCCTGAAGGTCTTGCCCTCAAAGTAACTTACAGTGACGGTACTTCTCAGATTGTAAGCAGCGGTTTTGAATGCTCAAAGCCCGATATGTCTGCGGCGGGAGTCAAAAAGGTTACCGTAAAGTATTCAGGCAAAACAACTGATTTCGAAATCAACGTTGTCAATCCTCAGCCTTCAACTCCCGGTAAGGCTTTGTCGGTTAATCTGCTTATTGAGAGCGAGTTCGACGGAGTTGATACAACTGTTCTTACCGCAAAGCTCAATCCTTCCGATGCTGAATATGAATCAATCAGCTGGTCCTCATCAAACAGCAGAATAGCAACCGTTGACGGTAACGGCGTTGTTACCTCATACGGTGTTGCAGGTACGGCAATAATTACCGTAACGGTTGTTAACGAGGACGGTTCCGTGGTTTCTGACACTCTGAGGCTGACCTTTGAAGGCACAGAGGAAGAAGAGGAAGAAAAAGAAGAAGAAACAAACAAGGACGACGACAAGGAAGAAGAAGGCAACGACACCGGCGCTGTTAATAAGAAGCCTGTTCTCGGTATCCGTGAGTTCTTCGTTACCGTTTTCCAGGTTATTCTTTATCTCATCCTTGCGGTTATCAACTCGTTATAATCTGTTAATCCGGCATTCGCCTGATTATAAATAATTTTAAAGGAGATTTAAAATGAAAGCATCCAAGAAGATTCTTGCTGTTGTACTTTGCGTTGCATTGCTTATAAGCGGCTTTGCTTTCGCATTAACAGCAAACGCAGCACTTCCTGCAGAGGACGTCGGAGTTTATAATTACTACCACGTTTCCTGCTACAGCGCACAGCTTAAGCTTACTTTCGCAAACGGAATTCACAAGTATGTTGACGAGTGTGGATTCTACATCGGCAAGTCAGCCGATTCACTTCAGAAAGTATCAGAGAGAGCCGAAAATCCGATGCACCCTGAAACAATCTGGTACACAACAAGTGAATGGGGCCTTGACCTTGAACCCTCCACAACCTATTATTTCAAAATTTACTACGTTCTTACCGCTGACGGCAATACTTATGAAACTGAACTCAAGAGCTTCACAACCCTTGCCCATACCGAGGGTGAGTGGCAGAAGATTTCAGACGCAACCTGCACAACAGGTGAAGAGCACATCAAGCAGTGCACGGTTTGCCACAAGATCGTTGATACCAAAACAACTGCAGCTGCAGGCCACGTTGAAGGCAGCTGGCAAACTGTTACAGAGGCAACTTGCGTAACAGAAGGTAAGCAGATAAAGACCTGCAACACCTGCGGCAAACTCCTTGATACAGCAACAATAGCTGCTACAGGTCATACCGAAGGCGAATGGCAGACTGTTACTGAGGCTACCTGCATCACAGAAGGCAAGCAGATAAAGACCTGCAGCACCTGCAACGTTCTTCTTGATTCACAGACAATTCCCAATTCCGACAAGCACGATGACGGCGTATGGATTGTTAACAGCGAGGCTACTCCTGAGCATGACGGTCAGATGTCCCGTTACTGCACACGCTGCCACACCGCAATTGAAACCAAAACCTTCAGCCTTCATGCTCATACAGAGGGCTATGAAAGCGTAGTAAGAGCTGCAACCTGCACTCAGGACGGCGAAAAGGGCACCTTCTGCGGCCTTTGCGGCGCTTGCTACAAAATGGACACTATTGCTGCTGACGGTCACGGCGAAACAGTAACAGTTGTTACTCTTAACCCCACCTGCACTCAGGACGGCACCGGCATTGATATCTGCAAGGATTGCGGCCTTACCGTTGATTCTGCTGTGATTTCCGCTACAGGTCACGACAGCGGCGTATGGCAGACCAAGCTTCCCGCAACCTGCGCAGCTGCCGGTGAAGAAATCAGAATTTGTACCGCTTGCAGCGCTGCAGTAGAAACCAGAGCAATTGATGCTCTCGGTCATACAGAGGGCGAGTGGCAGACCATTGCCAATGCAACCTGCCAGACAGAGGGCAAAAAGATAAAGCTTTGCGAAACCTGCAACGTTCTTGTTGGAATCGAGGCAATCGCATGCACTGAAGATCATGACGACGGTGTATGGATTGTTGATTTTGAAGCAACTGCTGATCATGACGGTCAGATGTCCCGTTATTGCACCCTTTGCAACACAGCCCTTGAAACCAAAACTTTCTCTATGCACGCTCATACCGAAGGCTATGAGAAGGTTGTAAGAGTTGCAACCTGCACCGAGGCAGGCGAAAAAGGCATTTTTTGCGCAACCTGCGGTGCTTGCTATGAAACCGAGATTATCCCTGCAGAGGGTCACGGCGAAACAGTAACGGTCGTTACACTTAAGCCCACCTGCACTCAGACCGGCAACAGCGTTGATATCTGCAAGGTTTGCGGTCTTTCTGTTGCATCCTCCGAAATTCCTTGCGCCGAGCATGATGACGGCGTATGGCAGACTACTATCCCCGCTACCTGCACAACGGCAGGAGAGGAGGCAAGAGTATGCACAGCCTGCAGCGCAGTAATCGAAACCAGAGCTATTGATGCACTCGGCCACGATGAAGGTGTATGGACTGCTGCTGACGGCGCAAACTGCGAAACCGGCGGTGAAGAAATCTGCACCTGCACACGCTGCGGTGAGATTATTGGCAGCAGACCTGTTGACAAACTCGGCCACGATGACGGCGTATGGAAGGTTGATTTTGAAGCTACTCCCGACCATAGCGGTCAGATGACAAGATATTGCTCAAGATGCTCAATGGCTCTTGAATCTAAGACTTTCGAGCTTCATACCCATACTTACGGCCACCACGAAACCCTTATTGAAGCCGGTTGTCTTACCAACGGCGAAAGCGGTAAGGTTTGCGCAAGCTGCGGCGTTATCTACGAAACAGTTGAAATCAAAGCACTTGACCATGCTTATACTCTTTGGTATAAAAATAATGACGGTACTCATACAAGAGTATGCACAAGATGCCAGTCTGTTGAGAGAAACAACTGCTCCTACACCGATACCGTAACACCTCCCACCTGCACAGAGGGCGGCTACACAACCCACGTATGCGACGTATGCACCTTCAGCTACGTTGATGCTTATACTGATGCTCTCGGTCACAACTGGGGCGAATGGATTCCCTGTGAAGATGGCTGCTGCCACAAAAAAGAGTGCCTCAGAGAAGGCTGCACTGCTAGCGAGACTGCACCTCACGAGTGGACCGAGTGGGTATACAACAAGGACGGAAAGCTCTTCAAAAACGGTACAAAGACCAGAATCTGCGTTGACTGCGGAGAAATCCAGACTGATGAAGCACATCATACTTCCTGGATTTGCCAGGTTTTCTATCCCGTCATCGTTTTCTTTGGCAATATAGTGCACAAGATTATTTACGCTTTCTCACTTAACTGGCTCTTCCCTGAAATTACAATTTATCCTAAGATCTGATAACTGAAAAATCCGCTGCACTTACTGTGCAGCGGATTTTTATATACTATAAAATTAATGTAATTATTAATCGCCGAGGAGACCGTGATATCTGCCCATCCAATAAGGAAGAAGATAGATGTAGGGCATCATGCCTCTCATGCCGTTTGCGCCTGAAGTGCCGGGGAGAGTTGCGGTGCGGTTAACTGTTTTGCTGTTGATGTTTACGAATTCTTCTGCGCCCGAATCGCATACGAAAGGATTGCCGTCGTAATGGGTAAGAACTCTTGCGGAGTATTCAACGGGGTACTTGAGCTGAGCGGGAACGCCCGTGCCTTCCTGTTCGGTATCCCACACGATATCCTTGCGGTAGCTGTTGTATGCAGGCCATCTGATAAGGTCGAGATTCATTTCTGAGAGCGATTTTGCCGCGTTTTCAATGTCACAGCTGTTGTTGGTAAGAGCACCGTAAACAATGTTGAACATGGGTGAACGCTCAACCCTTTCATATTCCCAATGGTGAGTGAGTCCCATTTTGAAGATTTCCTTCTGAGCTTCGTTCTCGGTGTAAGTAAGCAGGGGATATATGTTTGTGAAGTCAAGCTGGTCGTCAATGTGTGCTACGTGACCGTCCTCGCACTTGTACTGAATGCAGTTCATTGCGTAGTGATGCTTCTTTATGAGCATTTCAAATACGTCGTTGTATTTTTTCTCGCCCGTAACGTGATAGGTGGTTTTAAGGAAAGAGAGTATCTCAAGAGAGTTTGTTCCTCTTTCGTAATACCATCTGTCGTCATTATTGAGAAGGTCGGGCTCCCAGTTTGCCCAGGTGGTGGGTACGCCGTCCACGTCGCAAAGGTGGAAGTTGTTTTCAAGAATATGGTCGGTGATTGTTTTAACAACCTCGGCTATTTTCTTTTTCTCTTTTTTATCGGCAACAAGGTCATAGTAAATGCCGTATGCGAAATAGTGACCTGTCATTTCGTCGCTTGAGGTTTCACCAAGCCATTCGCAGTCGGGATTGTCTTCACAGATATGCCACTCTTCTCTGTTGCCCGTGCCGAAATCTTCTTCGTGCGAGTATCTTGTTGCTCTTGCGGTAAAGCCCGCCTTGCCGGTAACCTCGGTAAGCTTAATCATTGCTTCAACAGCTTTTTTTGCATTTGCCTTTGCCTTTTCGTCGCCTGTTACTTTATAGCGGAAGCACTGGCTTGCGCAGTAAAGTCCTGTGAAAAGTCCGTCATTGTCGGAGTTGGGGAGTCTGCCCGATTCAAGAACACCGTATTTGCTCAGAGAACGGGTAACGTGATAGCCCTCGTTTCTTACGAAATACTTATCGTTGAGCTCGTCATAGTGGTTGGCTTTCTGCTCAAGGGTCATGTACTGAGAAGTGATAATGCTGATTCCTCTGGGGGTTACTGCGGCGATAGTGCCGTTATCGGAAACGGTGATTTTGGTAACGGTGGGATGCATAAGCCAGGCACCGTAAGAGAAATATGAGATTTTACCTTCAATGAGGGTGATTATTCCGGTGTCGGTTGCAAAGTATTTTTTGCCGTCAGCAGCAAAGAACATATCGTTGAATGAACCGTCGGGTACTGAATAAAAATCGTTGCCGTTAAACCAGTAGTTTCTGCCGTCATAAATGTTCAGTCCGTCATCGGAGCCTACCCAGAGATGGCCGAGGCCGTCAATGGCAATGCAGTTGATTCTCTGGCTGAGTGCGCCTGTGACGTTGGGAAGAAGCTCAGCCCAATGGCGGCGTTTGCCTTTCATGGACATAAGACCCTCCGACAGAGAGCCGATGAAAACTGTTTCGCCGTATCTGGATTTGTTATCAAGCGCAGCAAGGCAGACGGTGTCATCGGGAAGATCGACGATTTTGGTGAAGCCTTCGCCTTCCATGAGGTAAAGATCCTTTTCGGTAATAAGCCAGAAAGAGCCGTCGAGCGCAATGCTGATATCAACAACGGGTGCATCAAATTCAGCTATTGTTTTAACCTTGCCTTTTTTGATTTCAGCAAGTGAGTTTTTTACGGCCGCATAAAGCTTGCCTTTTTTCGAAAACAGCTTTGAAACACGGGCGTTGATTTTTTTTGTTTTGCTGTTTGAATATTCTATAAGGCAGTCGGGTTGAGCGATATAGAGCGTTTCTGCATCAAAAGCAACACCGGAAACGCTTTCGCATTCAATGCCGCAACCAGCTGTAAGGAAAACCTTGTCATACTGCTTGAATTCGCCGAAATGAAGAGTGTTTTTTCTCATATTACTTCTCCTAAAAATTAAAGTATAAGGTAATGATATCATACACGCTTTTAATTTTCAAGGAAGCATTTTTATATATTTTAATTGTAGTGTGTTGAATTATGTGATATAATATTAACGCAACAGCAGAAATTTATAGGTGGAGGCGGTTTTGTTGCTTAGGATTATTACTTTTGTGCTTGCTTTTTTAACGTGTGTTTCTCCTTTGGTAACAGGTGTGATTCCTGCATTAAAAAAGAATTCTTTGCTTGCAAAAATGATTTCATCCCTGCTGTTTTTGTTAACGGGCATTTTTGCATTGCTGAGCGTTGGTACCTCACTTTATTCGGTTTTGATTGTTGTGGGTCTTGCTTTTGGCGTTATCGGTGATTTCCTGTTGGACTATAAAAATTCCGCGCATTTTTTCTTGGGCGTGCTTGCTTTTGCGATGAATCATTTTTTCTATATTTATTCCTATCTTTTTGTTTGCCGTCCTGCCGAAGAATTCGATTATAAATTTAACGCTTTGCTGATTGCGGGCATTTCCGTGATGTCTGTGCTGATACTGCGGATTAATAAAATCCATTTCAGAAAGGGCGAAAGGCGGATTATCCCGTACTGCTTTGTTCTGTTGGTTTCCTTTATTCTTGTTATCAACAGGGGTATTCAGGCGATTCTGGCAGGGAATATTGCTCTGGGTGTTTCTCTGGCTTGCGCCGCATCGCTTTTCATTATTTCAGACAGTGCGCTTGCAATGGTGAAATTCGGCGATCCTCCGGTTAAAAATATCGGAAAAATAATTAATCCATTCTATTTTTGCGCTCAGGCAATGTTTGCGTTGAGTATACTTTTTCATGGGTAAAATTTATCCGTAACCGTTATGAGCGGGGTTGCTAAGGACAGAAATAAATATTTATGTAGTTGTGAGACACTTTTTATAAGGTGTCTCACAATTTTTTTATAAAAAAACAGACACTTTCAAGCTGAAAGTGTCATAGTGGGTTATATACGTCAAAGCAACCATGCAGAAAAACAAATTCTTTTTTCGGTATGTATGAGTGATATTGCAAATTAAAATTTGCAGTGATGTTTTTGATAAATCA
>JAFQKF010000031.1 GCA_017397105.1 Clostridia bacterium
GCACCGAAAAGGTCGCAGTTTTGATTCAGCGGAGCGTTTCTTTTATGAAGCCATACTGACGTATGGCGAAGAAAAAAACGCTTCGATGGGTCGGAAATCCGACCTTTGCGGCGTATTTAGTTCTAATGCAGTCACTCTAAACTAAAAATCCGCCTTCCTTTTTTGGGGAAAGCGGATTTTGCTGTTATGTGTTATCTTTTACCGTTATATTTTCTGCGTCTGTCAGCAAATTCATCCGTAAGCTGCAAAGCTCTGCTGTGCTTTTCCGTATACATGAATCTGGTGCGATCCATGGGCAGGAACTTATATACAAGCTTTTCTATTGCAAGCGGACTTGCGTAGCGCTTATCGTAAGCGGAGATTTCATAGTCGCACTCTCTCTTTTCAAGGCTGTCATAAAGCTCGTTTGCGTTTGCAAAGCTGTGCTTTTCGTTTGTTGCAACGCCTGAAAGGATGAACATATCACTGTTGGGGGAAAGTCTGAATGATGCCGCACCTTCGGGGATATCAAAGGAATACTTGAATATGTAAAGCTGTTCAGCCGCCTTATCACAGCAGGGGGTGTGAGTATGGGTTGCGGTGAATACAAGCTGATCCTTTGTGATGTATCCCATTTCGCCGAGCGCTACAAGGTCCCATGCGCCGATTGGCTTGCGGCTGTCGGGTACAAGGCGCTTTTCAACGGTATCGCCGAAGCTGAGGGTTAAGCTTGATTCGTTTGTGCAAAGCACAAGAAGATGAAGCTTGGTGGAATTCTCAGGCAGAGCAATATCCTGGTTGTTGCACTGTACTGCGTTTTTCTCTGCCTTGCAGATGGGGAAATCAAGGCCGGCAAAGCTGATGGTATCGGGAAGAATTTCAGCAGGGAGTGAGATTCGCTCTGCAGTGGTTGCAACGTTGCGCTTTTCGTTTGATGTGATAACGCAAGCGTTGAAGGGAAGGGGGTTCAGTGCATTCTGGTTGATGCTCTCACCTGCAAAGTCACAGGGCTTGAGTGTGAGTGCAAATGTTTTAAGAGTATTGGCGGCTATGTCAAACACCAGCTCGCCGTTTTCTACGGTTGCATCGCAGATATAATCCTCACAGCCGTTCAATTCTTCAGCTTTTTCGATGCCGGAGCCTATGCTGAAACGTACGCCCTCTTTGGCTTTTCCGTCGCCTTCGTTGAAGCGGACGATGATTTTATCCGATTTTTCCGCAAGCTTGAGAGCTCTGAGCCATACTCCGCTTTCGCTGATGCCTGCAAAGGAGAAATCTTCTTTAATAGTGCCTGCATGAACGTCTGTTGCGAAAGTGTTCATAGGCTGATTGAAGCAGTTTGCATAATACTGAGTGCCGTTTTCAACGGTATCGGCATGGGGATAAAGACCGAAGGAGAAGCGGTTAAGACCCAAATCAAGCAGATGCTGAGCACATTCCCAGCGGAAGCTTGATGCAGGGGTGTGGATACAGGTGAGGCGAAGGATTGAGGATGAGGGCTTATCCCAGCCTGACCTTGAATCGCTGAATACGGAAACGCCGTATTTACCGCTTTCGTCGGTAATGTCGGCCCACATCTGAGCAGGAACTTCAAACTGCTTTTCGGTATTGGAGGGCCTTGAAACACTGCCGAGGCCGATATCGTAAGTTGCGTTGGGGTTTGATGCCTTGAGGTGGAAAACAGCCTTGAGCATGGATTTTGTTGAGCGCCAGTCAACCTCGTTGAAAACTCTTACGAATGCGGAATTTTCATCAAGAATTACAAGCTGAGTGAACTTGGATTTGTTGGCGGTTTTGATGATGCGGTAAACTGCTCTTGCAGGGCCGTTTTCAACAAGCTCGATTTTTGCATGGGCTGCAAATTCGCGTACGGGAGCGCTGATATCCTTGAATTTAACTTCCCATGAGGGCCATTCCTTGCTGTAAACGTCATCAAGCAAAGCGAGCCTTACGGGTGAAGCGAGGGCATCTCTGGAGTTTACTTTGTCGTAAAGCTTGCAGATATCGCCGTTTGCATTTATTTCAATTCTGATTTTTGAGTTTTCAGCTTTTCTTTCGTCGGCAACAAGAGAGGATGAGAGAGCGCAGGGGGAGTCGCTGGGTCTTACGTCGTAAACTGCAAAACCGATTGAGGGTGCGGTTGCACTGAAAGCTACTGTTATTTCGTCATCCGAAGTACTGACAACCTGAGAATAAACCTCGTTCGAATTTCTGTCAAAAACCTTTACGTTCTTTTCGGGATGATTCCATTTGACCTTTGCGCTTACCGTTTCTGTTCTTGCATCGCCCTGAACGGGGTTGTTTACGATGACGGGAACACCCTTGCAGAAGGATGTGTCAATGCAAGCAGCAACGGCATCAACTGCGGCGGAGTATTCGCCTGCAAAAACGTTAAGGGACTGAACGTATTCGTTCCAGTTAAGCTTGTAGCATTCTTGAATTGAAGTGCCGGTTATATCGTCATGGAACTGGTGAGCGATAACTCTTTTCCATGCTTTTTCAAGGGATTTGCGGGGATATTTGTAGCCTCTGAGCCAGCCTGCGGTAACGGCAGCTCTTTCTGCGGCATCCGCAAGAAGCTCGTTCTTTCTGTTCCAGCGCTTGCCAACGGCTCTTGAGGTGTAGCTGCCTGCGCCGTGTTCGGTCATAAGCAGCTCGCCGCGCCATTCGGGGAGTCTGTTTTTCATTTCCTCGGGCAGAGCGTCAAGGTCATCAAAGAGTTGAGAAGAGGAGGCGTAAACTATATCGGTATCGGTTACGCTGTTTGTTCTGATTTCCTTGCACAGATTTCTTACGGAAACCTCTGCAGGTGCGCCGCCTCTGTCACCCGTGCCGTGGTATGTGTATGTAATTGGCAAGCCGTATTTTTCGGTGTTATCCTTGAGCTTGTTTGTGAATTCGGGCAGAGTGCGCAGATTGATAATTGAGCGGTTATAACTGCCGGGCTTGAGGGTTGCATAAAGGAAGTTGCCGTCGTTTCCGTACCATTTGCCTATATCAAAGGGCGTGCCGTTTGCACTGCCCCATGCGAGCTTTCCCGTTGTGAAGCCTTTAAGGCCTGAGTGAGCGGCAACGCTCGGTAAAGCTGCACCGAAGCCGAAGCAGTCCGGCAAAAAGATATCGTTACTCTGAGTACCGAGCTTATCTCTGAAATAATGAGTTCCGTAAAGGATATTTCTTGTAAGAGCTTCGGGAGAGGGAACGTTTACGTCGCCGTTTTCATAGCAGCTTCCTGCAGGGCACCAGCGGCCGTCTTTTGCATATTCCTGAATTCTCTTGAAAGCCTCGGGGTAGTATTCCTCTATCAGTTCATAGCGGTAGCTGCCCTCAAAGCTGAATTTATGCTCTGGAAATTTTTCAAAAAGAGAAAAGTTATAGTTGAACGTTTCGGGGAGATACTGCTCGATTGTTGTGCGCAGAGTCCATAACCACGTAGTGTCAAGATGAGCTGTTGCAACAACGTAAATCTTCTTTTTCATTTATTGTCCTCCTTAAAGCTCATAGCCGCATTCTTTGATATCCTCAGCGAAGAAGTCAAACATATACTTGCCCTCTGCTGTTTTGTAACGTCCTACCGAGTTGGTGCGCATAGGGATTTTTGCCATAGGCATACCGAGGAAATCTTCAAGTCTTTTAAGAGTTTTATCCTGCTCAAAAACCATATCCTCAAATCTGATTTTTATCAGCTTTTCGGGCTCGGGAGTAGCTTTCATAAGCTCTCTCTGATATTTCCAGCTTATGGCGCGCATTTCTCTGGGGTTGTCAGTCAGGGTATAGTCTATGTTGAATTCTCTCAGGTCATCGGTAACGTGAGAGCCTAAGATACAGTCACGCGGGTCACGCACCCAGTGGATGCAGTAAATCTCGGGGAACATTTTGAGAATCCATGGGTAGCACAGGGTGGTTTCGGGGATTTTCCAGCCCTTGTTTTCTGCATCGGAGTTCAAAACGCTGCCCAGATATTCTTCGATGAGCCTCACGAATTCTTTATCCGGCTGCATGGAAAGCACACGGCTGAAATCCCAGCTGAGATTTCCCTTGTACTCAACGTAATTACCGAAAATCCTGCAGGCTTCATACATCTTTTCAGGGGGGATAAGATCCCAGGATTTGTTGAGCGGAGCGCCCATATAAATACCGCTGTCAGACAAAGTGTTAGATATGGCACGGGTGCCGGAATGACCGCGGCCTATTACTGTAACAAGCATAATAGCACCATCCTTTCAATCTTTTTAATCATATCATCTGCATATGCCTTTTTCAACATTATTTTATCAAAATATTTACTTTTATTGTTGACTGCATATTAAAAAAGCTATATTATAACATTATTGAAAAATTTGTAACGGAGAGTACTATGGCGGAGATATTTAAACAGAGTAATCTTGTTTCTCAGCTTCAGAGAAGAGAGTTCCTGAATTCTTCGGGAGCGGTTGTGTGGCTTACGGGTCTTTCAGGCTCAGGTAAATCAACAATCGGAGCACTCCTTGAAAGAACCTTGATTGAAAGCGGCAGGAATGCCTTTTTGCTTGACGGTGATAATCTGCGCTTCGGAATCAATGCAGGGCTGGGATTTTCAAAAGAAGACAGAAGCGAGAACATCCGCAGGATTTCTCACGTTGCCTCCCTTATGGCGCAGAGCACGTGCGTGGCGATAGTAAGTGCAATTTCTCCTTTTGCGGCAGACAGAGATGCGGCAAGAAAAGTGTGCGAAGATGCCGGTATAGCATTCATTGAGGTTTTCGTTGATACAAGCCTTGAGGAATGCGCAAGGCGTGACGTAAAGGGGCTTTATAAAAAGGCATTCAGCGGTGAAATTGCTGAGTTTACGGGAGTTTCTTCACCTTATGAAGAGCCTGAAAATCCCGAGCTTGTTATAAAAACCGCCGAGATGTCGCCCGAAAAAGCGGTTGAGAGAATAATTGAATACATAAGGCTTGTTGATTCCTTGAGAACAGTCTGCGTCCGTATGTACAACGCTGCGGTTATGGCAGGTAAAAGGATTCTTGAAATTTACAACAGCGGCTTTGACGTGGAGTATAAGGCGGATTCCTCTCCGCTTACTGCGGCAGACCTTGCTTCAAATGAAGTTATCTGCAAGGCGCTTAAAGAGGGATATCCCGATTTTGCTCTGCTTTCGGAGGAAACCGTTGACGATAAAATACGCAGAAAAAATCCGTTCTGCTTTGTTGTTGATCCGCTTGACGGCACAAAGGAATTTGTGAAGAGAAACGGAGAATTTACTGTTAATATCGCTCTTACGGCATACGGCAAGAGCGTGGCAGGAGTGGTTTACGTTCCTGTTACGGATGAGGTTTATTATGCGGCAAAGGGCTGCGGCGCATTTGTTGCAAAGGGAGAGCAATCTCCGGATTTTTCGCAGGATAAAAGAATACGCGTTTCCTCAAAGACTGAGGGGCTTACGGTAATGGCGAGCCGCTCCCATGCGGATGAAAAGCTTCTTGCCATACTTGAAAAGAACAAGGATAAAATTGCTGATACGGTCAGCGTCGGTTCTTCTCTTAAGGGTTGCAGGATTGCACAGGGCAGGGCTGACGTTTATTACAGGACGGGTCTTACCTGCGAGTGGGATACGGCGGCAATGCAGTGCGTGGTTGAGCAGGCGGGCGGAGTTTTCAGGCAGCTTGATTCAACTCCCATGGTTTATAACAGAGAGAACACTCTTAACGAAAAAGGATTTTATATCCTTAACCGTATTGAAAATAAATTTGATTTTTGAGGGATTTATATGACACACCTTGATAATCTGGAGAATAAAAGCATTCATATTTTAAGAGAGGCATACAACCGCTTCGGTAATCTTTGTATGCTCTGGTCGATAGGCAAGGATTCTACCGTGCTTCTCAGCCTTGCAAGGAAGGCGTTTTTCGGGCACGTTCCGTTTCCTCTTGTGCATATTGACACTCATTATAAAATTCTGGAAATGATAGAATACCGTGACCGCCTTGCAAGGGAATGGCATCTTGATATGGTTTACGGCGAAAACGCCGATGCTCTCAGGGATAAGGCTACTTTTCCTGACGGTAATGCCACAAGAATCGAATGCTGCAAAAACCTTAAAACCGAGGCTTTGCGCAATACTCTTTCGGGCGAATGGCCCCGTTACCGCATGAATCATGAAACGGGACTTTACGAGGTGGATAAAAACACCGAGCCTTATACAGGAGTTATAGTCGGTATACGAGCCGATGAAGAGGGCAGCCGCTCCAAGGAGCGTTATTTTTCCCCGAGAGATAAGAATAACGATTGGGATATCGGTGACCAGCCTCCCGAATTCTGGGGTCAGTATAAAACCGATTTCAAGCCGGGAACTCATATAAGAATTCATCCTTTGCTTGACTGGACGGAGCTTGACGTGTGGGAGTATATCCGCAGGGAGAACGTACCCGTTGTGTCGCTTTACTTTGATCAGGGTGACGGCACGAGATACCGTTCGCTCGGTTGCTGGCCCTGTACTAAGCCCGTTGAGTCAACCGCGAAAAATCTTGATGATATAATCGAAGAGCTTAAAACGGGTAAGTTTGCCAATATCGCCGAACGCTCCGGCAGAGAGCAGGATAAAGAGGACGGCGGCGGTCTGGAGGAATTGAGAAAAGATGGATATATGTAATATTGCCGAGCGCAGGGAAATGAACATAGTAATAGTGGGTCACGTTGACCACGGCAAAAGCACGGTTATAGGCCGCCTGCTTGCCGATACTCATTCTCTGCCGCAGGGAAAGCTTGAGCAGATAAAGGAGCTTTGCAGAAGGACTTCAAAGCCTTTTGAATATGCATTTTTGCTTGATGCGCTTAAGGATGAAAGAGCTCAGGGCATCACCATAGATACTGCAAGATGCTTTTTCAAAACCGAAAAAAGAAAATATATAATCATTGATGCTCCCGGTCATATTGAGTTTCTAAAAAATATGATTTCGGGCGCTTCAAGGGCACAGGCGGCATTGCTTGTTATAGATGCGAATGAAGGTATAAAAGAGAATTCGCGCCGTCACGGATATATGCTCTCAATGCTTGGCATAAAGCAGGTTTCCGTGCTTGTGAATAAGCTTGACCTCATTCCCGAAGAGGACAGAGAAAGTGTATATAATTCGATAGTCGGCGAATACGGCGAGTTCCTTGAAAAAATCGGAATGAAGCCCTCATCATATATCCCTGTTTCCGCAGTTGAGGGATGGAATATTGTTGAAAATTCCGAGAGTGTGCCGTGGTATAAGGGTGCAACCGTGCTTGAAACTCTTGATTCTTTCAATGAGCTTCCTGTGGCGGACGGCCTTCCCGTGCGTATGTGGGTGCAGGACGTTTATAAGTTTACCAACGATAAGGATGACCGCAGGATAATCGCAGGCACTCTTTCGTCGGGTACGGTAAACGTAGGCGATGAAATAATGTTTTTACCCTCAGGCAAAAAGACTACCGTAAAATCAATAGAGGCTTTCAACGAGCCTGTTAAAAAGCAGGTAACCTCAGGCTACGCAACGGGATTTTGCATGACGGAGCAGATTTACGTTAAGCGCGGCGAGCTGATGACCAAAATCGGCGAGGATGCTCCCGTTACGGGCAGCAGAGTCAAGGCGTCTGTTTTCTGGCTTGGCAAAGACCCTCTTGTTACGGGCAAATCCTATAAAATCAAAATGGGCTGCGCTCAGGTTGGCTGCAAGATTGAAAAAATCCTCGGCGTGCTTGATGCCGCCACTCTTGATAACACCGTAAAAGAGCAGGTCAACCGCCACGAGGTTGCGCAGTGCATAATTCATTTTGACCGTCCTCTTGCATTTGATGTAACGGGAGCGGTTGAAGATACCGTGCGTTTTGTAATTGTTGATGATTATGAGATTTCAGGCGGCGGAATTGTTACTGACTGTGTAGGTGACGGTGAGGCAGAGCGTAAAATCCTCAAACGCAACATCAAGTGGGTAAAAAGCGAGGTTACAAGGGAGCAGAGGGAAAAATTCTATTCTCAGAAGGCTCAGCTTGTTGTTATCAGCGGCAACCTTTCGGATGAAAAGAAAAACGTAGCAAGAAAGGTTGAAAAAATGCTCCTTGAAAGCGGAAAAACCGCTTACTATCTCGGCATTGCAAATCTCCTTTACGGAGTCAACAGTGATATAAAGAGCGAGCGCTCTATGGAGTCAGAGCAGGAGAGGGGCGAGCATATCCGCCGCCTTGGCGAGCTTGCAAACATCATGCTTGATGCAGGCAATATCCTTATTGTTACGGCAAGCGAGCTCAATGAAGAAGAGCTTGATACTCTGCGCCACACGGTTTCTAACGATAATATAATTACCGTATGGTACGGAAACCGTGATGCCGCAACGGCTGATTTTGACTATTGCTTTGACGGCGATGCCGCAGAGAAAATCTTTGATTTAATTGAAAAATAAAATTACAGCACCGCATGAGCCGTGAGCCCGTGCGGTGCTGTTTGTTGATTATTTACCGTTTTTAATGAGAGTGTATCTTCCTGCTTTGAGTTCATCCACAAGTGAGTGAATATCGCCTATGCTGTTTTCAAAAACAACTCCGCCTTTGCCGAGATGCTCGGGTCTGTGATAATCAGAGCCTGAAATCTTCCTGAGCGAGTATTCGTCAGCCCACATATCGGCAAACTTATTCCTTACGTCGTTAGTACCGCCGTTGTATACTTCAACTCCGTAAAGCTTTTTCGGGTCGGTTACGGTCATGTTGTTTCTGAAAGGGTGGGCCTGGTAAACTATTGCATTTTCAGGCAGGATTTCAAGAAAAGAATCAAGCGTAAGAGTATTAAGCAGAGGAGAATCGTATAAGAAATCCTCGTCTATTCCGTAAACAAGATAATCGTTTATCGTGCCGTCAAAGCGCAGCTCAATTCCCATAAGAATATTCATTGAAAGCTCGTCGCCTTTTTGCTTTGCGGCTCTGTAGCCTCTGAGGTAATAGTCAATAATCTGCCTGTGGGAAGCGCCTTCAAGCACGTCTTTATACCATTCGAGCGATAAATCAAAAAAGTGGTTTGTTATGACCATTCCGTTATATCCTATTGAATGATACATTTCAACTATTTCGGGAGCATCAAGGGTTACAACAATGTCGTTTTCCCTTGTGTGGCAATGCATTTCAAATTTTTCCATGCGCAGTCTCCTTGTTAATAAATAAGGGCTCTGAGCGGTTAAGCTCAAAGCCCTTTAAGTTTTTATGCGGTTACTTTCTTTGAGTCAATGTACTTTATGATGTTGGAAACATTTGCGTAAACATTGAACTTATCACCTATAACCTCAACGAGAGTGGGAGCCTGCATAATGTTGAACTTGTTGCAAAGCTCGGGCTCTTCGTCAGCAAGGATTACTTTGTAAGCGATGCCTGCCCTGTCAAGGTTTGCCTTTGCGATGTTGCAGTTGGGGCAGGTTCTTGTGGTGAAAAGAAGAAGCTCTGTTGCTTCGCCGGCTGCGCCGCAAGCGCATTCGTTTGCAAGCTCTTTTGCGTGGCTCTTCTTCATAACGGAAGTTGCGATGTCATAAACCTTGCGCTCTTTGTACTCCTGGCTCTTGCCGTCGTTCCAGTTCTTAACGGGACGGTAGTAACCGGTGATACGGCTGTAAACTTCTGTTTCCTCGCCGCAGATGGGGCACTTGTTTACTTCACCTGAAATGTAGCCGTGATTCTTGCATACGGAGTAGGTGGGTGAAAGGGTGTAGTAGGGAAGGGTGTAGTTTTCTGCAATCTTGCGAACAAGGTTTGCTGCAGCCTTCCAGTCGGGGAGCTTTTCGCCGAGGAAAGCGTGGAAAACGGTGCCTGAGGTGTAGAGAGTCTGAAGCTCATCCTGAATGTCGAGAGCGTCGAAGATATCGGAAGAGAAGCTTACGGGAAGGTGAGAGCTGTTGGTGTAATAGGGCTTGCCGCCTTCTTCAGCTGCGGTGATGATATCGGGATACTTCTCAACGTCGTGCTTTGCGAAGCGGTAGGTGGTGGATTCAGCGGGAGTTGCTTCAAGGTTGTAAAGGTCGCCGTACATTTCCTGATAGTCGGAAAGTCTTTCACGCATATGGTTGAGAACCTTTTTGCTGAATTCCTGAGTTTCCTTGCTTGTCATATCAGCTCTTATCCACTTTGCGTTAAGGCCTACTTCGTTCATGCCGATAAGGCCGATGGTGGAGAAGTGATTGTCAAATGAGCCGAGGTAGCGCTTGGTGTAGGGATAAAGACCTTCATCAAGGAGCTTTGTGATGATGGTACGCTTTGTCTTGAGTGAACGTGCTGCGATATCCATAAGCTTATTGAGGCGCTTGAAGAAATCCTCTTCGTTCTCTGCAAGGTAAGCAATGCGGGGCATATTGATGGTAACAACGCCAACTGAGCCGGTGCTTTCGCCGCTGCCGAAGAAACCGCCGCTCTTCTTGCGAAGCTCACGAAGGTCAAGGCGCAGACGGCAGCACATGCTGCGTACGTCTGAGGGCTCCATATCGCTGTTGATATAGTTTGAGAAATAGGGAGTACCGTATTTTGAAGTCATCTCGAAGAGAAGCTTGTTGTTCTCTGTTTCGGACCAGTCAAAATCTCTTGTGATTGAATAGGTGGGGATGGGATACTGGAAGCCTCTGCCGTTGGCGTCGCCTTCAATCATAATTTCGATGAATGCCTTGTTGACCATATCCATCTCAGCCTGGCAATCCTTGTACTTGAAGTTCATTTCCTTGCCGCCAACGATAGCGTTCTGCTCTGCAAGGTCATTGGGAACAACCCAGTCAAGGGTGATGTTTGAGAAGGGAGCCTGAGTACCCCAACGGCTGGGAGTGTTTACGCCGAAGATGAAGGACTCAATGCACTTCTTGACCTGAGAATATGAAAGACTGTCAACCTTAACGAAGGGAGCAAGGTAGGTGTCAAATGATGAGAAAGCCTGAGCGCCGGCCCACTCGTTCTGCATGATGCCGAGGAAGTTTACCATCTGGTTGCAGAGGGTTGCAAGGTGGCTTGCGGGGGAGGAGGTGATTTTGCCGGGGATTCCGCCGAGACCTTCCTGAATAAGCTGACGAAGTGACCAGCCTGCGCAGTAACCGGTAAGCATGGAAAGGTCGTGGATGTGGATATCGGTATTTCTGTGAGCGTTGGCGATTTCGTCATCATAGATTTCGGAAAGCCAGTAGTTGGCGGTGATAGCGCCGGAGTTGCTGAGGATAAGACCGCCTACGGAATAGGTAACGGTTGAGTTTTCCTTAACTCTCCAGTCGGTAACGTTAACGTAACTGTCAACGATATCCTTATAGTCAAGGATTGTGGACTTCATGTTGCGGATTTTCTCACGCTGTCTGCGGTAGAGGATGTATGCCTTTGCAACGTCGCCGTAGCCTGCCTGAACGAGTACGGATTCAACACTGTCCTGAACGTCTTCAACAGCTACAAGACCGTCTTTGATTTTGGGCTCGAAATCAGCCGTTACTTTAAGTGCGAGGAAATCGATTGTAGAGGGGTTATACTGCTTGTTTTCTGCTTCAAATGCTTTTGTGATAGCCGATACGATTTTGGTAATGTCAAAATCACTGATTTTGCCGTCTCTTTTAAGAACCTTATACATTGTTTACTCCTCCTGAAAAATATTTATATCTATCTATTCTATACCGCGAATTTCTGCGTTGCTTACGTATTTTCTTACAACAGCGAGATATTCGTGAATTATATCCGAATCAACTCCCGTGATATCGGGATTAATAAGATTGCCTGAATCAACAAAGCCTTGAAGGAAATACGCTTTTGCGCCCTGAATCCACAGCCCTATTTCTTCAAAATCCTGTGCTGAGTGAAAATCCTTTGTTACCGTGGTGCGGAATTCGTAATCCACGCTGCCTCCGAGAAGAAAATCAACGCTTTCAACAATCGGCGAAAGGTCAAGATTTTCAACTCCTGCCGTGGCGGCATATTTTGCTTTGGAATTTTTGATATCCATTGCAACCTTGTCAACAAGATTTTGCTCAACGAGTCTTTTCAGCATTTCGGGGCGGCTTCCGTTGGTATCAAGCTTTATTGCGTAGCCGAGCTCCTTTACCTTTTTCATGAAATCCTCTGTTTGAGGATGAAGGAGCGGCTCTCCGCCGGTGATGCATACTCCGTCAAGAATGCCCTGCCTTTTTTTGAGAAAAGCGAGTATTTCTTCGTGTGTCAAATCAGGTGAGTCCGTGCAGGAAACAACAAGCGGTGCATTGTGACAAAAAGGGCACCTGAAATTACAGCCTTTGGTGAATACGGTGCAGGCGACCCTGCCGGGAAAATCGAGAAGAGTCAGCTTTTGTAATCCGCCGAAAACCATTTTTTTCTCCCTTTTTGTTTATTATTCGCTGTGAACCTGAGCGGCACAATATCTTGTGTTTTTGCCTTTAAAAGGTACACTATATGCGGAGCAATACCAATCATATAGTATATTCTTTGAAAAATCAAGGGGTAAAATCAAAAAATATTAACTTTTTTTCAAAAAAACACTTTATCTTGCGTAGTGAATTAAAAATCAGTTGCATATATCACAATATCTTGATTTGCAGTGTTAGCAGAGTAAAGCGATTTCGGTTGAGAAGGCGGTGGCCGGAATAAATTGTATATTTTTATAAAAAAATTAACTTAACATATAGCAATACGGAAAAAATCGTGATATTATATAAAATGTATCTATATATAATAAATTTTGTGATTGCGGAGGTACCTGTATGAAAAAAGTCATAAGTATTTTCCTCGCGCTCGTAATTGCCGTATCTTCGGCAGGCGTTTGCGCTTATGCGCAGGCGGACTCCTGCTCCTGCGGTGAAGATCCGATAGTTTTTGTTGAGGGAATAGGCAACGCTACAATTTATAAAGACGTTACCGCGCAGGAGCCTGAAACGATTTTTTCGCAGGCATCCGACGTGCTTTCATACGTAACGCCCGTCAACGTGGCTAAACTCCTTTTTGCTCTTATTTTCAGAAATCAGCAGGCGATGATGGACGTTATTGCCGATGTGGGTACGGCTATTCTCGGCGGTACGGGCTGTGATGCTGACGGTAACTTCCCTGAGAATTCGGGAGTTATTTTTGAATACCCCGAGGTTACTCAGCACGGTAGAAGCAGAATGTTCAAGTTCAGGTATGATTGGCGCCGCAGTCCCATTGAGCTTGCGGCAGAGCTTGATAAATTCATTGATTACATACGTGAAGAAACGGGTCACAGCAAGGTTAATCTGATAGGCTTCAGCCTCGGCTCTGCGATTACTCTTGCTTACCTTTCTGAATACGGACACAGTAAGATTTCTGGCGTTGTAATCTATTCGGGTGCGCTCAACGGCGTAAGATGCTGCGGTGAGCCCTTCTGTATGCGTATGTCCTATGACGGACCCGAGGGCCTTGTGAATTACATAGACGGTATGGCCCGCAACGATGCGCTTACAACTCTTCTCGTTGTTCTTGCAAAGCTTGGCGTTGTGGATTGGCTCGGCAGTTTTGTTGCCGACCTTTGTAATGAGCGTGGTAGTGAAGCATATCCGCTTCTTCACGGAACCTTTGTTACGTCGCCTGCTCTCTGGGCTCTCGTTCCCGTTGAATATCATATGGAAGCGCGCAAGGCATTCTTTGCGGGTGTTGAGGATGAATACGCAGGCCTTATAGCTGATATTGATGCTTATTATCAGATTCAGCTCAGAGCGGAAGAAATTATAGACGGAATTATTGAAGACGGTGTAAGATTCGGAATTATCAGCAAGTACGGATATTATACCTTCCCGCTTATAGAGAGCAACACCGTTATGGCGGACTGTGTTGTTGATACCGAATACAGCAGCTTCGGCGCGACCTGTGCACCTGTTGGCGGTGAGCTTACAAAGGAACAGGCGGAGATTACTGCAGAATGCGGTCACAATCACGTTTCGCCTGATAGTATGATTAATGCGGCAACCTGCGCATATCCCGAATACACCTGGTTTATAAAGAATAATCTTCATTCGGATAATTGTGACGAAACGGATGAAATTATTTTCCTTATATTCTATTCTGACGAGCAGCCTACGGTATGGACCAATGAAAAATATCCCCAGTTTTCGCTTTACGTCGAGGATGATGACACAATTGTTCCTCTTACAAAAGAGAATGCACCTGCCTTTGAGTCCGCAATACCTGAAACTTTCTTTGACAGGGTGATCGATTCTGTCAAATCCGTGTTTTGATTTAGGAGTTTTTTATGGAAAACTATATAAATAACGTTCTGCGTCCGAAGCTTCAGGGCGACGGCGGAGAAATAACCTTCCTTGAGAGAAACGGTGATGAAGTCACCGTCGTAATGCAGGGGGAGTGCTCGAAGTGCCATATACTGGACAGATGTCTTTCGTGGGCAGAGCAGCAGATAGAAAAAGACCTCGGCGAAAAGATTGTTCTCAAAGGAATCAGGAAACGACCCTATTTTCAGGATAAATAAGAGGTATTTATGGCACATATAAAGGTTATAAGAAGAAGTATGCGCCCCGAGGAGTGGACGGACCTTCGTTTCGGATGGCTCAAAAGATATGCGTATTCGCAGAGCTTTGAGATTACGGATATAACCGTAAGGGAAGCCCGTCAGGTATCTGAGCAGAAGTATGAATTTTATGATGAAGCTCCCCGTAAGCTTAATAAGGGAGATTTGTATTTCACCCCTGACGGTACGGCTTTTATCGAAGCAAGAGTTACCGTGCCCGAGGAGTTAAAAGGCAAAAAGCTCTGGTTTTATCTTAAAACCGCCGCTGAAATGATAGTGAAATGCAACGGAGTTTACGTTGGCGGCGTTGACCCTAACAGAGAAAGGGTGCTCCTCTCAGGATACGTTGATTCGGACGAACTTCATTTTGAAATTGAAGCATACAACCGCTCCAAGCCCGATGACGAGCGTAATCCCGAAATCCTTGCTGTGAGGGGTTGCCGTCAGATTTTTGAGGGCGCATATTTAAAAGTTGTAAATGAATCGGTGCAGTCCCTTATTTATGATATTGAGCTTTTGCTCGATATTGCATCAAGTGAGCTTTTTAATGAGGATTACCGAGGTTTTATCAACACCGAGCTCAACAACGCCCTTAATCTGATTGATTTCGACTGCGTTGAGAATGAAGCTGTTGAAGCGGCAGCGCAGTACATACAGGAAAAGATTTTTGATAATACCGATTACCGCGGCAACGGTGACGTTGCTCTCGTTTCGCATTCACACCTTGATATAGCGTATTATTGGCGAAGAATTCATGCCGTGCAGAAGAATCTGAGAACTGTTCTCATTCAGATGCGCCTTATGGATATGTATCCCGATTTCAGGTATGCCCACACCCAGGCTTACACCTATGAAACCATGGAGAAATACTACCCCGAGCTTTTCGAAGAGCTTAAGGTGAAGATAGCTGAGGGCAGGTTTGAACCTGTGGGTGCAATGTATGTTGAGCCGGACTGTAATGTACCCGGTTGTGAGAGTCTTATAAGGCAGTGTGTTTACGGTCAGAAGTTCTTCCGTGAAAAGTTCGGGATTACCGTTAATTCCTGCTGGCTTCCGGATGTTTTCGGTAACAGCTGGATTTTGCCGCAGATTCTTAAAAAGAGCGGTGTTGACTATTTTGTTTCCAATAAAATGTCAACGTGGAATGATACCAACCGTTTCCCTCATAACAATTTCAGGTGGAGGGGAATAGACGGCACCGAGGTATATGCGTGTGTACCTCCTACTCATTTCATTACGTGGAATATGCCCTCTCAGATTCAGGAAAACTGGGAGGCTTATCAGGATAAAAACAAAGGCGGTCAGACTCTGAGTATGTTCGGCTACGGTGACGGCGGCAGCGGAGCAACCGAGGAAATGATTGAACTGATGCACCGTTTCTCCAAAGTTTCAGCAATGCCAAAAACCGAGCACACTACTGCCAAGGCTTTCCTTGAAAAGAATCTAAAAGATAATAAAGAGCTTTCTGTTTGGGACGGCGAACTCTACCTTGAAATGCACAGAGGCACGTTTACCACCAAATCCGTATTGAAGCGGTACAACAGAAAGCTTGAGTATAAGTTCAGGGAAGCGGAAATTATTTCCACTCTTAAAGCGATGAAAGGTGAGGCATATCCTGCTGAAAAGCTCAGGGAGCTTTATAAAAAATTCCTTGTAAATCAGTTTCACGATATCCTGCCCGGCAGCCATATAACACCCGTTTACCGTGATGCTCTTGCTGATTATGAGGAGATTGACCGCGAGCTTGATTGCGTAATAGGCGGCGGAAATAAATATTTCAATTCTCTTTCGTTCAGGCGAGAAAGTGTTACTTTTATCGAGGATGAAAACGGCGATTGCGTAAGAAAGGGCAAAAAGGGATTCTGGACCGTGCCAGAGATTGATGCGCTTTCGTGTGCGGATATTGAAATCCCGAAGAGTGAAAGCGATTGGTTTACCGTTGGCGAAACCGTTGAAACTCCGTATTACAGTATAAAATTTGCGGATGATGCAAGTATTGTTTCGCTTTGGGATAAAAAGCTGTCCCGTCAGTGGGCGGGCGGCGAGTTCAACAAATTAAAGCTTTTCTCCGATACTCCGGGCAATTACGATGCGTGGGATATTCTTCCCAATTATACAGAAAAAGAAATACCGCTTAAGGTTAAAAAGCCTTTTGCGTTTGAATGTGCCAACGGCGAATGTGCAGAATTCAGTGCCGTTCTCGCTACAGAAAAAAGTGAGTGGAAGCTGACTGTCCGTCTTTTCCGTCGTTCACGGGCAATCGAGGTGGAAAGCTTTGTTGATTGGAATGAAAAGCATAAGCTTGCCAAGATGTTTTTTGATTGTAACGTGCTTACACGTGAGCTTGTAAGCGATACCTCTGCAGGCTTCATCAAGCGCGAAACTCACCGTAACACAACCTGGCAGCAGGCGCGTTTTGAGGTTTGCCAGCATAAGTGGAGCGATATGTCTGAGACTGACGGTGGTATCGCCATAATCAACGAGGGTAAGTACGGCATAGGCGCTAAGGAAAACGTTATGTCTCTTTCCTTGCTCAGGGCAACTATCCGTCCCGACCCCACGTCAGATATCGGTACCCATAATTTCTGCTATATGATTTATCCTCACGCTTCCGGATTTACCGATGCTGCAATAAATAATATAGCAACCGAATATAATGTAAAGCTTGTGAAGGCTGATGTTTCTGCAGATTTCAGCTTTGCTCCGTTGCAGCTTCAGGCGATGAAGCTTTCGGAGTGCGGCAGGTATGCGGTAATCCGTCTTTGCGAGCAGGATGGCAGAAGAGGAATTCTTCCGCTCGGTAAAACCTATAAAGTAATGAATATGCTTGAGGATATAGTGGGTGAAACCGATACCCTTGAGTACAAACCTTTTGAAATTATAACAATAGCAACTGAAATATGAGGAGGATGTTTTATGACAGTAAAAGAAAAGTATGAGCTTTGGAAAACTTTTGATGAGGAAACGGCAGCTCAGCTCAATGCAATCACCGATGAAAAGGAGATTGAAGACAGATTTTACAAAGATCTTGAATTCGGCACGGGCGGTCTCAGAGGAGTTATGGGCGCAGGCGCCAACAGAATGAACCGCTATACCATAGGAAAAGCAACTCAGGGTCTTGCTGATTATCTTAACAATACCGTTGACGGTGAAAAAAGCGTTGCGGTTGCTTATGATTCACGCAATAACTCCAAGGCTTTTGCTGAGGTCACGGCAGGCGTTCTTGCTGCAAACGGCATAAAGGTACTTCTTTTTGAAACTCTTATGCCCACTCCCGTGCTCTCTTTCTCAGTTCGTTATCATAAGTGCAGCGCAGGTGTCGTTGTTACAGCCAGCCATAATCCCAAGGAATACAACGGCTATAAGGTGTATGATGATAACGGCTGCCAGCTTGTTCCCGATGTTGCCAATAAAGTTATCGCTTATGTAAATGCTGTTGAGGATTTACAGGCGATTGAGTGCATGGAGCTTGCCGAGGCTCAGTCAAAGGGTCTTGTTACAATGATAGGCGAGCAGACTCTTGCTGCCTTTATTACTGAGGTTAAAAAGCAGTCGCTTTATGAAGAAAAGTCGGATTTGAAAATCGTATATACTCCTTTGCACGGAACAGGCAACATTCCCGTAAGAACAGTTCTTTCCGATATGAACGTTTCAATCGTATCCGCTCAGGAACTTCCCGACGGTGATTTTTCAACCGTCCGTTCACCCAACCCCGAGGAAAAGGATGCTCTTACTCTTGCTCTTGAGCAGGCTAAGGTGGAAGATGCCGATCTTGTTCTCGGCACAGACCCTGACTGTGACCGTGTAGGCATCGGTGTAAAGCATAACGGTGCATTTACCCTTATGACGGGTAACCAGGTCGGTGCGCTTCTTATCAATTTCATTCTTGAAATGAAAAAGGGAACCTTTAACGAAAAATCCACAATTGTTAAGACTATTGTTACAAGTGAACTCGGCGCAAATATCGCAAAGAGTCATGGTCTTAACGTTGTTGAAACTCTCACCGGCTTCAAATATATAGGCGAGCAGATTTGTCTTTATGAACAGAGCGGAAAGAGCGAGTATGTTTTCGGTTACGAGGAAAGCTACGGTTACCTTGCAGGCACTCACGCAAGAGATAAGGACGCTGTTGTTGCCTCGATGCTTATCTGCCAGATGGCGGCTTACTATATGAATCAGGGCAAGACTCTCATTGATGTGCTCAATGATATCTATGCAAAGCACGGATTCTATCTTGATTTGCTTGATACCTTTGTTCTCAAGGGTAAGAGCGGTGCACAGCGTATAGGCGAGCTTATGGAGATTTTCAGAAGCAAGGGCGCAAGCCTTGTTGACGGTGTGGCGGAGATCAAGGACTATGCTCCCGGAATAGACGGTCTTCCCAAGGAGAATGTTCTCAAGTATATATTTAACGACGGTTCATGGATGGCAATGCGTCCTTCAGGCACAGAGCCCAAGCTTAAGATTTATTTTTCAATCAGAGGCGAATCGGAGAAGCTTGCCCGTGAAAGATATCAGGGAATCCGTAACATTCTTGAAGCAATTATAAACGAATAAGCTTTTGGATTTTGAGCCGCAGGTGAGTTTTTGCCCGCGGCTTATTATTTTATTACATTATATATACCGTTAATTATCAATAAACGAAAATAACAGTAGCGTTTGATGCAAAAGCACAGATTTCAGAAACACTCGGAGCAGTTGAAAATAAATGAAAAAATAATTAAAAAAAGTGTTGACAATTGGAAACTGTTGTGTTAGTATATTCGAGCACCCAACGAAACGGGTCGCACTCGCACCTTGAAAATTAAACAACGAAATAATCAAGAAACCCTTGAGATTAATTTGAGTAGAAAACTCAACAAACAGTAATTTTGGGAAACCAAGATTTAAAGAAGCCAGCAATGGCAAGAGCGATTAAGAGCTCTGAAAATGGTTTAAACACCTTAGGGTGTTTATATACAATTTTTAGAGAGTTTGATCCTGGCTCAGGATGAAC
>JAFQKF010000032.1 GCA_017397105.1 Clostridia bacterium
CGAAGGATGTGTCAATGATCGAGATTGATGTGAGAGATGAGTGGCGTGGCAAAAATTTGATTGAATTAAATCTCCGAAAGAAATACGGTTTCAATATCGTTGCTATCAAAAAAGGCGACAAGGTCAACGCAAATATCAATCCCGAACAACCTCTTGAAGAAGAAACCACGCTGATCGTTATTGCCAACATATCTGAATTGGAAAAAATAAAATAAGTCTCACAAAGCACCACGTGTGCGTAGCCAATTTCTCAGAAATTGTTAAAGGGTTTGGGATGTTGCCCAACAAGTACACACAAGTGGGTACCGCCGTGCCCTGCTTGCTACAGATGATTGAATCTTAGCAAGCAAATCGAAGATTTCAAATTTTTCATAAAATCTGCGAAGCTGATTTTTGCAAAAATCGCAGAGTGTACGTACACCTGCTGTGCTTGCTATTCATCATTCCCCATAATAGCAAGTGCCATTTCCTAAATGGAAATCGGCGGCAACCGCCGCCTTGTCTGCCAAAAAACAATACGGACGAACACTGTCAATGGTCAAGATGAACGGCTTTGCCGCCATTGACAGCGTTCGTCCGTTTTGCTATCTCTTTGAGATTTAATAGAAGCGAATCGAAACGAATGAATGAAAAGGAGGCTTGACGAAACGAGTCCAAAAATCAAAATGAGCGATATTCACGATGACCGTGATGACGATATTATCGAACTGTCCGACGAGGAACTGAAAGTGATTTTAGGCTTTATTCCCGTGGATGTACTGACAAAAGCAGAACAGGCATGACCGAAATCATGCCTGTTCCAAGAAAATTGCGAATTACTGTTTTACTATCAGACACCTTTCGGTGTCTGTTTTTTGCTTTTATGGGGAACGAGAACTTCTGCGCCGGGCACCCAACCTTTTCTTAAAAAATTCCGAAAAACCATTGTGCTAAGCATAAAGATATGCTATTATATAATAAAGCTTATGGTACGCTTGCTCGTTCGTGCAAAGATTTTTAATCAGCCATTATATGATAATATGCTCTTTTTGATAGAGATTTGTTGTCAAAAAGATTACGAACGCACTTTAAATGAGACAACAATCTCAATCAATAATCAAAAAGGAGAGTATTATTATGGCAAACATTGAGTTTTTTAAACAGCAATCTAAAAATCTTTTAAAAGACTACAACTCAAGGATATTTAACGAAAAAGAAGGCTTCTATGAATATAATCCTCGATATTTTCACGATATTGAATTTCTCATCGATGTCTTTAATATCGATGAGAATAACTCGTTCACATTAATGAATGCTCAACACATCGTATCTCGTCTTTCTGGCTTTTATAAATGGAACGAATTGATTAAGGCATCGGAGCCCAAATTAGAAATTGGAAGACTTCTGTTAACTAATCGTGAAATCTATCCACAAAGAAAAAACTTTTTCACTAATATGGTAGAAAGCCTTATTGTAGAAGATTGGAAATCTTATGAAACCCAATATCTTGCAGGTTGCAATGATAATGCGAAATTGGAAGAATTCAAAAAGGTGTTTTTAGGTCAAGGCGTATCTCAAAAAGAGAGAAACCCCAAAATTACTTTAGATTTTTGTGACGATCTCAATGCTCAGGATATGCTAAAAAAGATAATGAAAGAAAAGAATTTATCGCCAGAGAAAGCAATCTTGTCATCTATATCACAAAAGAATTGCGTATCAATCCTTTCAACAGGCTGGGCACACATTGCGGTATCTTTATGGGGACATGCTAATCCATACGCTGAACGCGAGAAATTAGATAACCCCATAATCGAGATTAAACTAAGTAAGGATAAGTCTTATTTGCTTGATGTGGTTATGGAAAAAGAAAAAGCTTCTTTTTATGAAGCTATTCTTTACTTTATGATTTTTACGTTAGAATCTTTGGGTTACCATATTTGATTAAATATACCTAAAATCTATTAACAACAAAAGCCAAGATTAAATTTTTGATCTTGGCTTTAATCTTTATCTACAATTATAATGTATTTAAGACTTTTTGAAAAGACAACTCTTTACTCGGTTTCTTTGCCTTTTATCAAGCAATTCATTTCTTAACAAAAAAATTGCACCGTCGCCGATGCAATCCTCATTTATTTTACAAGATTTATTTTCCGAGCAGCCATTCAATGGAAACGCCCAATATCTCGGCAAGAACCATAAGCTCATAATCCGCAACAAACCTTGTGCCTATCTCTATTCTTGACACACTGTCACGCTCGATAACTATTCCGTTTACCTGTAATTTTGCGGCAAGCTCAGCTTGTGAAAGCCTGTTTTTGCAGCGCGCTTCACGGACTCTGTCGCCGCATATATTCTTTCTGCCGCCGAAATCATAAATCTTCATAACACGACCCCATATGCTAATAACAAGAATTTTTCTTGACTTTAACATATTCTGTCCATATAATTGTGTTAAAGATAAGAATGTGGGAGTGAAATTAAAATGAAAAACAATATTCGTATTCTGCGGGAAGCAATGGGGCTTACTCAGAGTGAGCTTTGCAAAAAACTAAAGGAAAACGGTTACTGCATAGACCGTACCACCCTCTCAAAATACGAAACTGATGACCATAACCTTTCCGACAAAACGCTTGTTGCTCTTGCAAGTTTTTTTGAAACTTCAACGGATTATATTCTTGATTTGACAGATAAAAAATAATTCTCAATCTTCTGTTCTGCGTTCTGCTCTCTCCACTTTGCACTCTCCACTTTGCACTTTGCACTCTGCACTCTCCACTCTCCACTCTGCACTCTCCACTTTGCACTCTGCACTCTGCACTTTGCATTTTTTCACTCTCCGCTTAACCTTTTTCTTCCCCAAAAAGAAAAAACACTTGCATTATCTTTAATCTGGTGATATAATACAGCAAATCGAATAACTTTATGGCTGATGTTTGCAGAAGAAGCTTTTGCTGCCGAAGGAGTAACGCTCTCAGGCTTCCCGCAAGGGAAAGGGACTGCAAACGGACATAACTTTGGAGAAGCTCATTAAATTGAGTGCCGAAGGGGCAAGGCGTTTTACGCTAATCTCTCAGGCAAAAGGACAAAGTTTTATTACCCGTTTTATCGGGAAAACTGTGCTTTTGTCGGATTACGCCCTGTAATCCGATTTTTTTATTTTATTTTTTCGGAGGAATTCAAATGGAAAGCTTTTTTGACAAGGTAGCTCAAATCAACGGCTCCGTAAACGGCGTTGTATGGGGCAGCTTCGGTCTGTGCCTGCTTATCGGCACGGGTATTCTCATGACCGTTGTAACAAAGGTATTTCAGGTAACACATATCGGTCTGTGGTGGAAAAACACCATCGGCAGCCTTTTCACCAAAAAGGTTATAGGCCATTCAAAGGAAAAGGGCTCAATCTCCCCCTTCCAGGCTCTTTGCACCGCCCTTGCCGCAACCGTCGGCACGGGTAACATCGCAGGCGTTGCGGCAGCTATCTGCATAGGCGGCGCAGGCGCGGTATTCTGGATGTGGGTTGCCGCTTTCTTCGGAATGATGACCAACTATTCGGAAAACGTGCTCGGCATCTATTTCCGCCGCCGCAACATAAAAGGCGAATGGTCGGGCGGCGCGATGTACTACCTTCGTGACGGCCTCGGCAGCAAGAAGGGCTGCAAGGTAATCGGCAAAATCCTTGCCGTGCTTTTCTGCATTTTCACAATGCTTGCATCCTTCGGCATCGGCAGTATGGGTCAGGTAAACAAAATCGTTGCCAACGTTGCCGCCGCCTTTGACGTGCAGGCTCTTTCCTCAGTTCAGGTTATGGGCGGAGTTTCGCTTTATAATCTTGTTCTCGGCATTGTCATTATGATTCTTGTTGCGCTCATCACCCTCGGCGGTCTTAAGAGAATCGCAAGCGTTGCAGAAAAAATCGTTCCCTTTATGATTGTTCTCTTCATCGCAGGCAGCCTTGTTATTATCGGCGTAAATTATGACCGGATTATCCCCGCTTTCAGAACAATCTTCGTAAACGCTTTCAGACCCGAGGCTTTCGTGGGCGGTACGCTCGGCGCAGCAATCAGCGCGGCTGTTACTCAGGGCTTCAAGCGCGGCGTTTTCTCAAACGAAGCAGGTCTCGGTTCATCCGTTATGGTTCACTCAAACTCCAACGTTAAAGAGCCCGTAAAGCAGGGTATGTGGGGCATCTTCGAGGTGTTTGCAGACACTATGATTGTTTGCACAATGACCGCTCTCGTTGTTCTCACCTCAGGCGTGTTTGATGCAAAAACAGGCACAATCGCTGAGGGCTTCACCGATGCAACTCTTGTTGCAGGCGCGTTCAACTCCGTTTTCTCCTGGGGCGATATCGGTCAGAAGTTCGTTGCGGTTGCAATGTTCCTCTTTGCTTTCACCACCGTTCTCGGCTGGTCGCACTACGGCTCAAAGGCGTGGGAATATCTTTTCGGTGCAAAAACAACCGTTATCTTCAAGATAATCCACGTTATCACCGTTATCTTCGGCGCAATAATGACTTCATCCCTCGCCTGGGATATTTCAGACACCTTCAACGGCCTTATGATGATTCCCAACCTTATCGGCGTTGTTGTTCTGTTCCCGCTCGTTATGAAAATCACAAAGAACTTCGTTGACCGCAAGGTTAAGAACAAGAACGAAAAGCCCGTTCTCTCCTACGATGCCAAGCTTCAGGCTCAGGCAGAGGCGGACCTTGCCGATGATTAACATTTCGGAGGTATCGCATGAATTTTAACGTAAATGATTTTAAATGGACGAGAGAGCCTGCGGATTTTTCAATCAGCGATGAAAAAATTGAAATCGTAACCGCTCCCAACACCGATTTATGGCAGAGAACCTACTATCATTTCAGGAATGACAACGCCCCCGTTCTGCAGATGCAGACAGAGGAAAAGTTCTTCTCCTTCGTTGTGAAAACGGAATTTGAGAGCAAGCACAGGTTTGACCAGTGCGGCATCGTTATGTACCTTGACAGCGACAACTGGATTAAGGGCTCTATCGAATATGAAAACGAAAAATTCCAGCATCTCGGCTCCGTTGTTACCAACAACGGTTATTCGGACTGGGCTACCACGGAAATTGACCCGTCAATAAAATCCATGTGGTACAGATTCAGCCGCCGTGAGGATGATTACTGCATCGAGTGCTCCGAGGACGGAGTTACCTTCAAGCAGATGCGTGTATGCCATATGTTTAACGGCGCAGGTAAAATTCAGTTCGGAATTTACGCCTGCAGCCCTGAGAATTCATCCTTTAAGGCCACGTTTACAAACATGGAAATCACTGAATGCAAGTGGTTGGCTCACGACGGTCAGCAGCCCGACCAAATCTGACGTTTAAGCGGAAGCTTCTTTACGGAGTTTCCGCTTTTTATTGCTCTGTGCGCATTAAGGTGGTATAATATCTTTTGTGGGGTGAGATAATGAAAAAATCAAAAAAGCTTATTTGTGCCGCCGTTGCGTGCGCGGCGCTTTCCTCAATGATTTTGTGGGGAAACAATTCAATCGGCATCAGCAAATACACGGTTAAAAACAGCTCAATCCCTGCCGCATTTTCGGGCTTTCGCATTGTGCAGGTGTCCGATTTTCACAACACCTTATTCGGCAAGGACCATTCCTCGCTTATTTCTCTGATTGAAAAATGCAATGCGGATATCATAGTCATCACGGGCGACCTTATCGACTCCCGCCGCACGGATATCGACTGCGCTCTTTCCTTTATTGAGGCGGCAACTCAGCTTGCTCCCGTTTACTACGTTACGGGCAACCACGAAGCGCGTGTTGCCGATTATCCGCGGCTCAAAACGGGGCTTGAGGCGGCAGGCGTTACGGTGCTTGACGGCAAATCCGTGCCCCTTACCCGAAACGGCGCTCAGATTACTCTTGCAGGCATGGGCGACCCGAATTTTATTGAGGGCTATCATTCGGGCGGATTTGTTGAGGAGCTTGAAGAAAAGATTCTTTCTGCCCTTGACGGCGCCAAGGGCTACAGCATCCTGCTCTCCCACCGCCCTGAGCTCTTTGATATTTACGTATCCTGCGGTGTCGGGCTTGTTTTTACGGGTCACGCTCACGGCGGTCAGTTCCGCCTGCCGTTTGTCGGCGGTGTTTTTGCGCCGAGTCAGGGTCCTTTCCCCGAATACGATGCAGGCGTTTTCAGCAAAGACGGCACGGATATGGTGGTAAGCCGTGGGCTCGGCAACAGCGTTTTTCCCTTAAGGCTCAATAACCGCCCCGAATTAGTATGCGTCACCCTTGAAAACAGCGAAACTGTATGATATAATTTTAAGTTGTAATAAAAAATTAAAAAGAAAGAGGTTTTTTTATGAGAGCGGCAATTTACGGAGCGGGTTCACTCGGCACGGTTCTCGGCGCTTACATCACAAAGGCAGGCACCGAGATAGAGCTTATCAACAGAAACAAGGCGCACGTTGATGCACTCAACGCAAACGGCGCAAAAATCACGGGAACAGTTGATTTTACTGTACCCGTAAAGGCTGTAACTCCCGACCTGATGAGCGGCAAATACGACCTTTTCATCCTTCTCACAAAGCAGCTTGATAACGAAAACGTTGTAAAGGGTCTTGCTCCCTTCCTGAGCGATGACGGCATCATCTGCACCCTTCAGAACGGTCTGCCCGAGCTTTCCGTTTCAAACGTTATAGGCGAGGATAAGGTAATGGGCTGCACCGTTGCATGGGGCGCAACTCTCCTTGAGCCCGGCGTGGTTGAACTCACCAGCGAGCCTGACAGCCTCTCCTTCGGCCTTGGCAGAATGAACGGCAAAAAGGATAAAAAGCTTGAAGAAGTTAAGGCTCTGCTTGAGCTCATGTGCCCCGTTGAGGTTGAGGATAACTTCATGGGCGTGCGCTGGTCAAAGCTTCTTATAAACTCCGCATTCAGCGGTATGTCCGCAGTGCTCGGCTGCACCTTCGGCGAGGTTGCCGCTGACAAGCGCTCCCGTCTTTGCGCTCTTGAGCTTATCAAGGAATGCATTGACGTTGCATGGGCTCAGAATATAGAAATCGCTCCCGTTCAGGGCAAGGATATAGTAAAGCTTCTTTACTACAAGGGCGCTCTCAAGAAGAAGCTCTCCCTCTTCATCCTCCCCATCGCTATCAAAAAGCACGCTCTTCTTAAGGCAAGTATGCTTCAGGACCTTGAAAAGGGCAAAAAATGCGAAATCGATGCTATCAACGGCGTTGTAAGCGCATACGGCAAAAAGCTCGGCGTTAAGACCCCTTACACCGATAAGGTTATTGAAATCGTTCGTGATATCGAAGCAGGCAAGTGCACCTTCGGCTTTGATAACGTTGAAAAATTTGCATCCCTCGCAAAATAAAATTTCCCATTGGGAGGTTATTGAAATGAAAAAAGCATTAAGTATTTTCCTCGCAACGGTTATTCTCCTGCTCGGCGTATGCGCTCCCATAGCAAACGCTCAGCAGATTTCAAAGCTGCCCGTAATCATCCTCGGCGGCTTCAGCAGCGGCCAGCTTTACATTGATTACGGTGAAGAAAGCGAAGAAAAGGTATGGAGCTTTGAGGTTTCCGCAGCCCTTAAGCAGACTGCATCCGACCTTGAAAACTTCGTGCCTGCGCTGTTAAGGCTCATGCTTCTTGGTGACTTTGCAACCATGGGCAGCGTGGCAGGCAACGGCGGCAAAATTATTCTTGAAAAGCTTTTCTGCAAAGAGGATTCAAGCTCCGTCTATCCGCTTGAAACCTACCCTGCAGACCCCGCAATCTCCACCTACACCTATCTTAAAGAAAACGGACTTGACGAGCACATCCTTGAAAAACCCCTTGCAGAATACGTTGCCGGAAAAATCGGCGGCGATAACGTTTTCTTCTTCCAGTACGATATGCGCCTTGGTATGGTAGACCTTTCCGCACTCCTTAAGGATTTTGTTGACGCAGTGCTCGAATACACGGGAAGCGACCGTCTGAACATCTTCGGCATAAGCTACGGCGGATTTCTTCTCGGCTCTTACCTGAGCCTTTACGGCACCGAGGGCAAGGTATATAACGCAGTGCTCAACGTGCCTGCACTCGGCGGCACAAGCTTTGCGAGGCGTTTCTTTACCGCTGAAACGGATTTTCCCCTTTACTCCCTCATCAGCTTTGCTGAGCTTGCAATCGGGCTTGAAACAAACCTTGCGCCCCTTTTCAAAAACACTCAGCTTGATAAAATCGAAGTGCTTGCAAAGGCATTCCTCAACGAAATAATGGCATTGCCCTATTTCTGGGGCAGCCTGTGGGATTTGCTCACCCCCGAGGATTACGAGGAGCTCAAGCCTCTCCTGCTTGACAGCAATGCGAGCGCAGAGCTTATCAGAAAGAGCGACATCGTTCACCACGAAATCATGCCCAACTACCGCAAAAACTTCCTTGCCTGCATGGAAAAGGGAGTCAACGTTTCAATCATGTGCAACTACGCCTCCCAGAATGCATTCGGCGGCGAGCAGTACGGCGATATGCTCCTTGATGCAGCTGCAGTAAGCGGAGCAAAGGTTGTAACCTACGGCGAAAGATTCGAGGACGGCTACAAGGCGTGCGGCACCGTATGCGGCAAAGCCTCTCACAATCACGTTTCCCCCTCAATGGAAATCGATGCCTCCTGCGCATACCTGCCCGAGAACACCTGGTTTGTAAAGGACCAGTTCCACGGAATGTACGCAATGGATGAAAATACCTTCAGCCTCGTTAAAACTCTTCTGTTCACCGAGGAAAGAGCGGATATATATACATATGAGGAATATCCGCAGTTCCTTCTTTCCGAAAACGCTTACTATGACGTAACCGCAGGCTTTGACAGTGACGTTCACGGCTACGTTGAGGGCGATGAAAAGGAATTCACCGTCACCAACATTTCCACAAAGCCCATGGTTATAACGGCGGTTGAGTGCGAGGGAATTGACCTTGATTTCAACCTTCCTGCAAACAGAGCGGTTCTTGCAGGCGAGAGCATCACCTTCTCCTTTGACGGCGAAATCCCCGAGGCGCAGAGAAAGCATTTCAGCGTAAAAATCAGCTATCTTATGCCCACCGTCGGCATTCCCACGGCATCAAGAACAATTGATTTCAGCGTAATTTAACAGTAAAATGAAAAAACCGTGTTTCGGGTAATCCGAAGCACGGTTTTCTTTGTTATTACAATATCTTATGAGCAGACCTTGTTGAGGTGACTTGCCATTTCGCCAACGGTCTTGTTGCTGACAAAATCAGCAGCCTTGAGGCTTACGCCGAAGGTATCCTCTATATCGTTTGCAAGGCACATGGTATCAAAAGAGCTCATGCCGAGATCAAGCTTAAAATTGTTTTCACTCTTGATTTCGTCAACTTCCACGTAGTTTTCAATGAGTTCAATAAGCTTTTCGAGTTTTCTTGCCATATCGGTTTTCCGTTCCTTTCTTCCTGTGTTACTTCAATTTCTTTCAATATTTCCCCAACCGTAATGTCGGGATTCTCTGTTCCCATTTCAAGAACCCTGCAGATTTTGCCGTAGAGAATATGAAGGTCGTAGGTGGCATCGGGCTCTTTTCTGTATTCAAATACAAAGTCAAGGCCGCCGTCCGCTCTGCGGTGAGATACCGTAACGTAAAGCGGAATCATCGTGGCGCCGTTGTTGTACCAGAAGCTTCTGAGGGTCTTTTCCATATCCTCGTCGATTACCGCCATCTTTACGGGAGGCTGATACGAAAGGCCGAAGCTGTCATAAGTGGAATCCGATTTTGCATCGGCAGGCATTTCCTTGTGCCTTTCCTTGAGCATATCGAAAAAGCTCAGGGCTGAATAACGGTAGGTTTCGTTCTGGATTTCGGTAATATTTTCGACCGCTTCTGCAAAGGTTTCTTCGGGCTTTACGATACTTCTCATGGGAACGAAGTTGATTCTCAGTCCGCCTGATTTTTTCTCCTGTACCGTTCCCCTGCGGTTTACTATCATCTTGAATGAAACGTCCTGCTGATTATCGTTAAAAGCGGAGAGTGCAGTGCGCACACCCATTGAAACAACGGCGAAAAGCGAAAAGCTTCTTTCGTTGCACATATCAATGATTTTTCTGCTTTTCTCTGCGCTGAGACTGTAACGCTTTGCGTGGGCATCGGGCAGACCCGAATGGATGTTGGCATAGCGCTGGCCGGGATTCTTTTCGCTCTGCGGCTTAAGACGGTTATCGAGCATGAAATCCGTAAAAATCGGCTCCTCGGTTTTTGCAATGGTGTTGTACCAGTACTGCTTATCCGCCTCCTGCTGCTCCGAGCCGTTATAGGCAAGATCCTTCTCAAGCATGGGAATATACGGCTTCATGGGCTTGGGATAAGCCGTGCCCAGAGTTTTGTGGCGGTAAATCTCAAAAATATCGTCCACAAAAACCTTTACCGAATAAGCATCCATTGCGAGATGCTGGATTCTCATGAACAGACCCTTGTAGCCGTCTGCAAAGGTAACAATTGCGATTTTATGGATTTCACGGTTGAACATGGGGATGTTTTCCCTTGCGATTTCGCCCAGCTTTTCCTGCGCTTCATCAACGGTCATGCTGCTGTAATCCCAATCCTCAACAACAAGCTCACTCTTCTCGGTTACATACTGAACGCAGAGATTTTTCTTATCCGTTGTGAATCTCAGGCGCATTGTGTCGCAGCGTGAAATTGCTTCGTATATCGATTCTTTCATTACGGTTTCATCGAAACCGCCCTTCCAGTAGAAGCCGCAGCCGATATTGTTTACGGGATAGCCCGAGCCGTATTTGAGCGATGCAAGGAACATCATTTTCTGTGAGCTGTTAAGGGGATATGCGTTTACCGTTGTGCCGTTGGATAATTTCTTCGTTATCATCTGCCCGTCTCCTCTTCATCAAAAAATGTGGAAGTTCTCTTGATTTTGCCTGTGGAGGTTCTCTTGAACGGAGTTTTGCGGATTTTAAAGGTGTGAATCTGCCTGTCCGATTTGGAATCCGCATTGATTCTGTCAATGATTTTTTCAATTTCGGTTTCTATATCCTCAATTCCCGCAAGTGCGGCAACGTCCGCATCGGGGAAGATGTTGGCAATCAGTCTGTCGTTTTCGCCTGTTACAACGATTTCTTTTATAATCGCATCGTCAACAAAGCGGTTTTCAATCTCCTCGGGTGAAATGTTTTCACCGTTTGAGAGGATTATAAGATTTTTCTTTCTGCCCACAAGGTAAACGTGGCCGTTTTCGATGTAGCCAAGGTCACCCGTGCGCAGGAAGCCGTCCTCGGTAAAAGCCGCCTCGGTTTCCTCGGGCTTTTTGTAGTAACCGAGCATGACCGACGGACCCTTTACCTGGATTTCACCGTCCTTCTCACGCACCTCGTCAACTCCCGTAAGTATGCCGTTTGAATACTTGCATTCCTCGGAGAAATCAGAGGTTGTGATTCTGGGGCTGCATTCGCTCATGCCGTAGCCCTGCCTTGCGGTGATTGAATACTTTGCAAACTCGTCAATAAGCGCTCCGCTTAAAAACGCACTGCCTGCAATCATTCTTCTGAAGTTTTTGCCTACCACAAGCTGTGCCGCCTCTTCGGGAGAAAGCTCAGGGTGACGCCTGTGCATTATCTTGATTTTTGTAAGCACGGATTTGCAGATAGCAGGAACGATTCTAACTATTGTCGGCTCAAAGATGAGCAGATTTCTGTAAAGCTGAGTCAAATCCCCGTTGAGGCACAGCACTGCGCCGTCATAGAGATTCTTGAGCACGTCGCAGGAGTAGCAGAAAATGTGGTGCATGGGAAGAATGGAGATGCACACGTCGTCGCCCTCAAGATTGTAGGCATCGTAGCAGGTGTTGCTTGCGAGGTTTGAATTGGAAAGCATAACGCCCTTGCGCACGCCCGTCGTGCCCGAGGTGTAAATGATAAGCGCACATTCATCGGGGTCGGTCTCAACGTCCGAGAGCGATGCGTATTCGGACTGAGAGCTGTATTTATTGAAGATATCCTCAAACCACTTACTGTCGCCCAGGGAGATAATCTTCCTTAAAGCGGGGTATCTTGTCTGAATTTCCTGTGCCTTTCCGGCAAAATCCTCTTCGCAGAAAAGGATTTCTATATCCGCATCGTCAAAAAGCCGGCACGCTTCCTCAACGGTTATATCGGGCGCAAACGGAACAACCGTATTACCCGAAAAAATCATGCCTGTAAGGCAGGCGATATATTCGTAGTTTGTTTTGCCGAGGAAGGCGATGTGAACCTTTTTCTCTTCAACCGTTCTTATGTAACGGCAAACGGCAAGGCAATCCTCCCTGAACTCAACAAAGCTCTTTTTATTGACTTCGCCGTTTCGCAGGAAGCGGCAAAAATCTTTATCGCCGTATTTTTCGGCAGCGTAATCCGCAATCTGCCTTACGGTTTTAAGTGCACTCATAATAACCTCTTATCTTTTATAATAAACAAACCGTGAAAGATGATATCAAAAACACTGCCCCTTTTCAACAGTTGTATTAATATTTTAGTCTTCCCTTAATGAATTCTTAAGGATTATTCTTTTAAACAGAAAATCCCCGAAAGCTTCGTTCATCGAATCCTTCGGGGATTTACCGCATAGAGTAACTGTTCAAGCCACCGTTTCTCAGCGTTTTTCACTCTTTTTAATTCTTGCGTAAGCCTCCTGCACCGCATAGTAAGAGGGCTTCGGATTGCCGTTTACGTCCACAAGCCCCCATCTCGTTTCCGTGGGGCATTCCGCCTGACCGCAGTAGGCGCATCTTTCACAATCCGTATATGCAAAAACTATTGCACCGCAGATAAACTCAAGCTTGTGGAACATCGGCAGAACCTTTTTAAAGAATTTTGCCTGACCCTCCGGCGTGTGCGGATAACCGGGTATCACCGTAACGGCAGGCAGCTCAAGGTAAAGGTGATTTGTCATATCTCCGCTGAACATGAAATCCTTATAAAGCTCCTCGTTATGCTCGCAAACGTACTTCACGTGGTCGGAAAAATGCTCCGGCAGGTTATCCACAAAGCGGGCAATATCCTGCCTTGCCTCCTTCTCGCTGTTGAAGCCGTAGGACTGAAGAATCGCCTTTTTCTCCGCCTTTGTTTTGGGTTTGCCTGCGCTTATGTAGCCGAATTCCTGCATAAGAATCGGCTTATCCGTAAATGCCCACAGATAACGTGCCATCACGTCGAAAATCCACATAAAGCCCGGCAGCGAGAAAAAGCAGCCGAGGTACATATCAAGCCCAACGTAATCGCAGTATTTGTGATACGGCTTTAATCCGTAATGCAAATCCACCTGCGGACCTGCCGAATTGTAGCCTATTATTATATCCTTTCGCAGCGGATACATCTCCTGTAGCTGCACGCCTATAAATTTAACCGCTTCTTTCATGCTCAGCGGCACGGTAAAACGGGGCATACCCATTTCATTTGAAATCTGCAGACCCGACACAAGCCCCTGCACGTCCTCAATTATGAAGCGCGAAACCTCACGCAATTTCGCCTCACCCTCGGGAGTTCTTACGTCTGCGCCGTATTTTATGTACTGGGCAGGCAGATTCGTTATAGCCATAACGTTTATCGAGTTGTCACGGAAGCGCTTGCATTTTTCTTTAAACTCAATATATTCCTTGCGCTGCTCGCCGTTTTCGTCAAAGGGATAAGGCATATCCGTGCGCACCCAATTCACGTTTGCATCGGTAAGCTGTTTAAAATTCTCTGTCGGGTGGCAGACTCCGCGGATAAAGCCCAGCTTTTTCCGTATCGCCGCAGACTCGCCGTTATCTTTTTTGAAATATGATTTTATTATGTTCGAGGGAATGTACTTTATGCTGTTGATAATCTGGTCTTTTAAGAAATCATCCATAAAAATCCTCCCGTTATCCGGAGCAGGCTCCGTTTATTTGTCTGCAAATTGTCCGCAATTTGATTATATAGCAATATACGGGATTTGTCATCCTTTTTTTGCATTGTAATAATTCTTTTTTCTTTGTATTTTTACGTTGTAATAATTCATTCTGCGTTGCAACAAAATAAAAAAGAACCGCCGCAGTTACCCGCAACGGTTCCGCAATCTATTGCGCAGACTTATTTCATGCCGTTTTCATAAGCGTCGATCATCTTCTTGACCATCTGGCCGCCGACTGAACCGGCTTCCTTAGAGGTGAGATCGCCGTTGTAGCCCTGCTTGAGGTTTACGCCGACTTCACGAGCGGCTTCCATCTTGAACTTATCAAGAGCCTCACGAGCCTGGGGAACAGAACTCTTCTTTGCCATTATCCGTTACACTCCTTTGCCTTGAATTGCATGAAACAACAGGCAACCGCTTGAAAAAGGCGTTTTTGTGAAGAAGAGTGACAGAGTAATCCAAACCGTGGTTTTATCGGATAATCTCCGATTTCTTCGTTGAAACATTCACAAAACCGTCAGGATTTTGCTCCCGTCACTCTGAACTGTTCTTTTTCGCAAACACTTCTACAAAACCGCTTTTTATGCCGCATGGCGAATTGCCGCTTTTGCATTTTTAAAGCTCCTTCAGCCTTGAAATACGGCTGAGGTTTGCCTTTGACTTCGCTTGTCCGTTGCTTCAGCATTCATAGTTTAGCCGCCGTTCGCAGGCTTATGAATGAAAAAATTTGACAGATTTTCTGCTTTTTTTATCTGCAAAACAAGCACAAAAATTCCCCGCACAGCGTAAAGCCGTGCGGGGAAAACCAACTCAATTATAATGGTTTGTAACGTTATTTGCCTATGTTTATCTGCGTTTCGGTTGCAAGCTTCAGCATATCCTCGTTTTCGCTTTCAACAGCATCGGACATCAGCTTGCGGCGTTCAAGAAGTTCGGCATACATCTTTTCCTTTTTATCATTATTGAGGTCATAGAAAAGCATGGGGATTATTCCGAGTGAACCCGTTACGGCAGGAATAATTGTAAACATTGCAAAAAGGAAGAATTTTACCTTATCCGTCTGCTCTGCACCCGTTCTGAACGCGTTTGCTTCATAGCCTATCATCTTTTTGATAGCTGTTGTGACAACTGCGCTTGTGCTTGATGAAACCTTGGCGGCTATACCCTTGGCAACGGAAGCCATAGCTTCAGTGCGGTAGCCGTTTTTCCATTCGCAGTAGTCCATCGCCTCGTTATACATTTCCGTTCCGATAACGGCTATAAGGCCGACGAAAAGAGTCCAGACTATTTCCCACAGCGCCATGGCAATGCCCATGGAAACAACCTTCTGATACATACCGCCGGAATAATCCTTCTTCATACCGATACAGCCGAAAAAGAAAACGGGAATATAAAGAATGTAGCCGATTTCTTTTGCAAGTATATAAAGCAGTCTGCTTGAAAAACGCCTTCTCATCCAGGGCACCCACGCATAACTCACAGGACTTAAGGGCGCAGCAGGAATGCCGGCAACAAGGGTCATTGATGAAAAATGAAGAACGTCGGTATAATAATCATCCTTGCTGCCGCTTATTGCAAAGCCGCCGAGGAAATCCGAAAGAGTTATCAGCAGCAGCGGCTTGTTGCGGATAACGGATTTTATTGACATCAGAACGCTCGGTGTTTTTATGGACTGCATAACTCTTTCGCTCGAGTTATAGAAAAACCAGAATGAAGACGCGCTTGAGGCAATTGTTGTAAAGCAACCCATACCGACGAAAAGATTCGTATATGCCGTTGCCAGTTTGCCTGCATCGTGGAGATACATACTCCTGAGAACGTCGATAAGAATGGTTACTGCCTGCTCAGGCAACTTTGTGCCGAAGAATCCCGAGGCAAAGTTTGCAAGCGTAGAGTGACTACATTCGAACTCCATACGGTTTTGAAAGGCAACTTTCCGCCACAGCTGCGTTAAAAACCTTTGGAATAACCTCGTATTCCTGCAGATTTTCGCCTTGCTGTGACAAAAATCTGCTCTTTCAAAACTGCG
>JAFQKF010000003.1 GCA_017397105.1 Clostridia bacterium
CGCAGTTTTGAAAGAGCAGATTTTTGTCACAGCAAGGCGAAAATCTGCAGGAATACGAGGTTATTCCAAAGGTTTTTAACGCAGCTGTGGCGGAAAGTTGCCTTTCAAAACCGTATGGAGTTCGAATGTAGTCACTCTAAACTAAACAGCAGCATCTTTAACGGATGCTGCTGTTTTTATATCGTATTCTATTTTACGGTTTCGTTCACCGTAAAGCCCGAAATCCTCGGTGCGCAAGGCGTTTTCCCGTTGAACGATACACTGCCGTCATTGGTAAACTCAATCAGATTTTCACCGTCTGAGAGTTCAACATCAACCGTAACGGTTTTAAAGGTATCCCAACTGTAGGTATTGCGGCACCACACGTTATGCGTTTTTCCGTTTACGGTAACGGTAATAAACCGCTCAATCAAATCAACGTTGTAGGCGTGCACTCCGCCCTCATCGTTATTGGAATAAGTAATTGTGATACGGTAGCTGCCTTCATTTTCAACGTTCACTCTTGCGCAAGCCTTGCCCGAATCAGCATCAATACCGTCAACACTGCCGTTATTGATGAAAGCCCCGTCGGAAAGCTGCATATCCGCAGCCGATACGGTTATATCCGTTTTACCGGCTTCACACCTTGAAATTACACACTCTGTAACATTCTTGTTCTTAAAGTCAATATAATTAAGACCCCTGCGAAGATAAACACACGCTTTTCCGCCCTGTGTGGCGCCGTATGCCGAATCTACGGTAAACACAGCAGATTCATCAGCCGCAAGGCAATAATATCCGTCCTCGGGCGCTACGGCAAGAAATGAGGCGATACCGCTTACGCTTCTGTCAGCATCGGGCAAAACAGTTATCTCTTGCGTTTTCAGCGCAGGCTTCACAAGCAGACTGTCAACCACAAAGGTGCCTTTAAGATGCGCAAGCTTCAGCGTGTGGATCCCTTTTTCAAAATACCCGCTTACAACGTATTTATCCGTATACTCACTTTTGACGGTATTGGGGAAACTGATCTGAGCTTCAACCGAATCAAGAGTCATAAGCGCAAGGGTATGTGTACGGTCATCGGGCACTCTGCCGTCGTTTGAATTACCGAAAATTATACTCAAATCATATTCTCCGCTTTCAGGAATGTCGAAAGAAATCTCTACCGCATCCCCTGCCCTTTCAAGACCGCCGACCATTCCGCTCTGAAGCCCCGTGGTGGCATAAGCGCTGTCATAGGTATAAGAATAGCCGTAGATTGTTCCCTCTTCAAATTCATAGCGGACGGGAAGATTTGTATTTACAAAGCTCCTCTCTTCGCCCTGCGACGGAGTAACCGTGACATGATACACGGCTGTGGGATCCATGGAATCAAGCCTGATTTTCAACCTGCCGAACAAAGAAACCTTATCTGTATATTCCTTCACGGTAACGGGCTCATACACCGCACCGCTCAATCCCTCATAATATACGGCTTCAATCTTAACGTCCACCTTGCCGTTTTTGAAAGGTGCAGAGTTAAGATTCTTAACCACAATATTTGATGCATAGTCACTTGCACCGCAGAGAATATTGATTTTTTCCTGATCATACGAAATCGAACCCAGACCCGTAAGACGGGAATAATGGAATTTATCCCTGTTATATTTGATAACGTTTGCGAAATCGGCGTGAAGCACGTCAACGGTTCTCAGTTTAAGCCGCTCGCCCTCCATATCGGCATACCAGCGGTAAAGCCACCAGTTGGAGTTGGGTGTGTTATTATCCGCCGCTGTATCGCAAAGATTATTTGCAAGGCGCCAGTAAGCAACGTTTGCATAAACTCCGGATTCTTCAATTTTAACCATGTATTTCAGCATATCAGAGGGTGCGCCGCATTCCTGCATCGTGCCATATTCGGTTATTATAACAGGAAGCTCCGAAATTGAAAGCTCACGCTCCATAGAACGGTATTCATCCACGTGATCCTGCCAGTAAAGCGACGAAGTATCCGAAAGCTCGTGATAAATCATAACCTCGGGCACGCAAGAGTTCTTCTTGCAGTAATCAAGAAACTCGTAGATTTCATCATAGCTGTAATCACAGTAGCCGGGGCCGCCTATCAGCGCATCGGGGAAGATGCTTTTTATTACGTTGTACGTTTCTTTCCACGCCTCGTAAAACCTCATACGGGCCGCTTCATCAAACATATACCACGTGCCGTCTTCACTTTCCGTGCCGAACCACACGGCATTGTCGCATTCATTATAAGGACAGAAAACAAGCCTGTCCGCATAATCCTTTTCGCAAAGAGCACTGACCTTTTCACGCACACGGGGCAGAAAATCCTGCCTCATAAACTCCATGCAGTCATAATTTCCGGCCTTACGCAGCTGCGCAATCTCCTCTGCGCAGTAATACCACGTATCGTAGGCATCCTGAAGATAAACCACTATGTAATCACAGTTTTCAAGCTGAGGCGAAGCGTGGTCAACATCACCGATAGGATGCTGCAGACCGCCGATAACCTTCTGCGAAACGCTTGAAATATCTATGCTTTCAACCACATTAGGGTCAGGCACTCCGCTTTCGGCAATGCCGTAAAGATAACCCGTTGCCCTCGTTGAAATCTCACCGCAGGTTTCAGCGGCATCAAACTCAAGAGTCGGCACAAACGCATAAGGCAGACCATGAAGAGCCAAGGAAACGGCAGTAATGAAACCGATAATATAATTTATAACCTTTTGCATTTTCTCTCCTAAAGCACAGTACCCCCGACGGTAAGTCGGGGGTATGGATTAAAATTATTTCTCCCAGGGGAAAACGTACTGAGTAAGACCGAGAGCGTCGCGCACTTCAACAATTTCCTGCTGAACAGCCTCATTGATGGGAACGCCTGAATCCTTTCTTTCCTGCCATACAAGCCACTCTTTTTCGCCTGCGGTGTAGATTCTTTCAGCGTCGGGAGCCTTCTGCGAAGCTCTGAGAGCACGGCAGATATCGCCTGCAGTTTTTCTGAATTCGTCCTCACCCATGAAAGCGTTAGTGTCAATAGCAATAAAGAAGTGACCAAGGTGATAGGGAACCTTCTTACCGTCCTGAATACCGGTAAGCATCTTAAGGTAATTACCCTGAGCAAGAGCTGCGGAAAGAATTTCAACTACCGTTGCATAGCTGTAGCCCTTATAGCCTGCAAGCTCTTCACCGATTCCGCCAAGAGGAGCAAGAGCGGCTTCGCCTGTGTTAAGCTCAACAAGGATTTCATCGGTATTGGTTTTTGCCTTACCGTCTCTGCCGATTACCATGCCTGCAGGAGTTTCCTTGCCGATTCTTGAATAATACTCAAGCTTACCTCTCTGAGTAATGGAGGTAGCGCAGTCAATTACAAAGGGGAATTCCTCATCAGTGGGAAGGCCGATGGTGAGAGGGTTGGTACCGAGCATATTCTCTACGCCGAAGGTAGGAGCGATTGAGGGACGGGCATTAGTGCCTGTGATACCGATAAGGCCCTGCTTAGTGCACATGGTTGAATAATAGCCTGCAATACCGTAATGGCAGGAGTTGCGAACAGCTACCATGCCCATACCGTATTTCTTTGCCTTTTCAATTGCCATGCTCATTGCCTTATAGCCGATAACCTGACCCATACCGTCATGACCGTCAACAACAGCGGTAGTGGGGGTTTCTTTAACGATTTCAAAATTGGTTACGGGATTCTGGATTCCGATGTTGATTCTGTCAATATAAATGGGCTTGAAACGGTTAACGCCGTGGGATTCAATGCCTCTTCTGTCTGACTCAAGAAGAACGTCAGTGCAAATCTTGGCATCTTCCTCAGGAACACCTACGCCTACAAAAGCATCTGTAACAAAAGATGCAATTGTTTTCCAATCAACAATACACTTTGCCATAATATCTCCTCCGATAGAAAAAATTTACAGGTAATAGTATAACACCGTCATCCCTCAATATCAAGGAATGACGGTGAATTTTTTTAAATATTTTTATTTCTTGTTGGCATTTCTTACGATTTTGAGAGTTGTGGTCTTGGGGAATTCGGTATCTCTGATTCTGGTAACCTGAACCTGCTTGAAGGAAGGCATGGAATCATTGAACTTGCGAACGTCATCCTTGAGTCTGTTTCTTGCATCGGGATAATCCTCTTCGTTAAGGAAGAACTCAGCAACGATACGGTTATCCTCCTGGTATACAAGAACTTCCGCAACGTAATCGATGCGATAAAGCTTATCTTCAAGCTCTTCGGGGGAAATATTCTTACCGTTGGAAAGAACAATGAGATTCTTCTTTCTTCCTACGAAGAAGAGGAAACCGTCCTCATCAATTCTGCCGTAGTCGCCGGTCTTGAACCAATCGCCGTCAAAGCACTCGGCGGTTGCTTCGGGGTCTTTATAGTAACCCTGCATAACGTTGGTACCTCTTACGTAGATTTCACCAACACCGAATTCGTCAGGGTCAACAATCTTGATTTCGTTACAGGGAAGAGGCTTACCTACGCTACCGATTTTATAATCGTCAAGTCTGTTGCAGGTAACGGCGGGAGAGCACTCCGTTGTGCCGTAGCCGTTGATAATCTGAATACCGAAATCATACATACCGATTTCATGCTTGGGGTCAAGGTTTGCGCCGCCGCAAACGATCATTTCAAGCTCACCGCCGAGATTGTCAATGATGGTCTTGAAAAGCTTGCGTCTTACGTCAATACCGAACTTCATAAGGGTTTTGCTGATTTTAAGACCCTTGATAAGAACTTCTTCTCTGCCGGTTCTTCTTGCCGTTTTCCAGATTTTATCATAAATGGTTTCAACAACAAGCGGAACAGCGGAGAAATTCTGGGGATGGTACTTCTGCATATCGCCCTGGATATTCTTAAGACCGTCGCAAATATAGCCCCACTCTGCAAGGATATAGCCTGAGAAAAGAGCGCCTACCCAGCAGAAAGTATGGTTAAGAGGAAGGAAACCGATAGCGTGACCGCCTTCCATTACACGGCAGGATGCAACGGCATCGGATGCAACGTTGTTATGAGAAAGCATAACGCCCTTGCTGACTCCCGTTGTGCCCGAGGTGTAAACGATGCATGCAAGATCATCGGGGTTTACTACTGCATCAATGCAAGCGGTGTTGCCGGATGCAATAGCCTGCTTACCAATCTTCTTATATTCGGGGAAGTCTGAAATACAGAAAAATTCCTTAACAGTGTTACCTTCGGCAACCTTAACAGCCTCGGCAACCGCTGCACACTTATCTGAATAAACAAGCGCATCGCACTCGCCTCTTACAAGCTGACTTACGAGATCTTCAACAGAAAGCTTGATATCCATGGGAACGGAGATATTGCCGCCGATAAGCGTTGCATAGTAAGCAACAATCCACTCATAGGAGTTTTCAGCAATGATTGCAATCTTCTTATGACCGTCCATGCCCTTGATGTAATAGTAAGTACCGAGAGCGGTAATTTCGTCCCACGTCTGATTAAAGGTACGGGTATCTTCCTTTTTGTTTGCGTCAAGGAAAGCGAACTGTTTTTTATCGCCGCCCTTTTTGGTGCCGTAGATAATAATTTCTTTGAGGGTTTTCAAATCGGGAACATCGTTTACAAAGCCGTTTTTGTTCTTCCTTTTTTTCATACTTCTTATACCTCTTTATATTTTTGCCATGCAATGATATCACAAGAGGTTTCTTTTTTCAACAAAATAATTAAATAATTAAGGAAGTCTTAAGAAATGAAAATCTATCGCAATATTCACAAAAGAGAATGCTCGGTTTTGGTAAATTCAACCAAGTGTTTTACGAATCCACAACGGGAATCAACAGCATTTTTGAACACGGAACAAACTCACCCTCAAGCGAATTTTCCTCCATGACCGCCTTCACGGTGGTATTGTAGCGTTTTGCAATATTCCACACGCTTTCCTCTGCATCGCTGAAATATACGGTAAGCGCCGCCGCTCTTTTATTTTGCGAAGCTTCTCCGGTTTCAACGCAAGAAACGTACTTTTCAATATTGAGTGAATAAACGTCTGCATCTATAAGCATTTCTGTTTTAATTTCAAGCCCTGAATCGGCAGTAACTGCGCACGAGCAATTCAGGATTTTAACACAGGTATTTGTTCTTATTCTCATTACCGAGCCCGATATCGGGTGTTTATGTTCAAAATCAATCTGCTTGCTTACAAAGCCGTATTCACCCTGCATATCTCTGAAAATCACACTGCATTCATAGCTTCCCGATACAACGCAGAAGCCCTCTTTAAGATTTGCCGTGCATACCGGACGTGAGCACCAGACGGCGAGAACGGCATCCGGCTGCGTTGACGGCGAATCCACCGTTGATTTGCTCAAAAAAGTTTCGCTGTAAGAATCAACAGGCTCACACAGTTCAATGCTTTTTGTTTCGCATTTAAGCTCCCGGCACGTGGAATATGCATCCTCCACAAGAGTAATGTCCGCTTTTCTGCACGATGAAAGCTTTGCCTGAACGTTAACCATTATATCGAGCAGCTTCATCTCTCCCGAAGAATCAACCTTGGGTAACGCTTCCGCTCCCGCCACCGTCAGGTCAAGCCTGCTTATGCAATCCTCCGAAAGCCCCTCCATCTCAAGAATCTGACTTACAGGCATACTATGCTCATAGCGTTCAACGGTGGAATTCTCGCTAAGGTAATAAACGTGAATATCCAACGTGCCCTTAACAAGCATTTTATTGGTTATCACCCTTATATCATCACCTACGGCAATTGCGTGGATATTGAGGATTTTTGAAACGCAAGGCTTTTCGGCAGGAAGCTCCACCACCTCGCTCATAGGGAATACCCTTACCGCTTTACCGACAATATCAACGGTTTTGCATTTTTTACATTTGCACTGAATCCCCTCACCCTGCGCAAAGCTCAGTATACTCTCGGTGCGGCGTTTATCCGCCCTGAAGGAGCAGGCAAGAGATGCGTGTACGTTTATTCTTCTGGGGCTTATTGCCCTGCAATTCACGTAGTCCGTTTTGATATTGACACTCACGGCACAGCTTTCATCTACCGATGAATTCTCAATATATTTCTGAAACGGGCACTCCTGCTCGTAGGCATTGATTTTATCTTCACTGTCAACATAAATTATCTTTACTGTAGCTGAGGCATCACAGGTTACCCTGCCCCTGGCAACACTCACGGAATTCGCTGATGCGACCGCGCTGCACCTGAGTATTCTTTTGATATCGCTGCAATAATCAGGCAAAGAAATATCGGCATCCACGCTTTGCTCAGCAATGCAATCGAGCACGGTTTCGCAAAATCCAAGCCTGTCGTTTTTTGTTTCAAAATTCATAGTTTTCTCTCCTTGCAAAATTCTTCAACACATTTATATTCACACCATGTCCCGGTTATGACATCAATTCAGACGGGTGCATATAATAAAGCGGAGGTGTTATCCTGAATGGAAAAAAATAAATATATCCTTACACCCGCACTGCTTTGTGAGCTGATTAATGAAAAGCAGGAATCAGCGCAGCTGTATCAGCAGCTAAGCGAGGACTCTCCCGATGCGCAGGCAAGAGCAATAACGGAAAAGCTCAGGGATGACGAAATACGCCATTATATTCTCCTCACAGAGCTTTTCACCCTTCTTTTCAGATGCAAGCCGAAGCAAATGAGCGTTGCCCGCTCCGTATATACTTCGTTTGAATCCGGGCTTAAATATGCAATATCACGCGAGCTTGAAAGCTTCACTGATTACCGCAATTTTTACCTGAGCAACAAAAACCAGAACGTTAAAGAAACTCTGTTTGAGCTGATGACGGATGAGTTTTCTCACTGCGCATGGGGGAATATGCTTTTATGTTGTATAAAAAAATAAAAAAATTTTTATTTTAATATTTACTTTTAAAAATCAATATATTATAATGCAATAGAGGTATAGAAGATTAATAGGAAAGGAGATTAAAGCTATGCCGGAATTTACATACGAAATCGTTGAATCCATCGGCGTTCTTTCCGAGAACCCCAAGGGCTGGACAAAAGAGCTCAATCTCATCAGCTGGAATGGCCGCGAGCCTAAGTATGATATCCGTGAGTGGGCTCCCGACCACGAAAAAATGGGCAAGGGTGTAACTCTCAGCAAGGATGAAATGGCAGCACTTCAGGAAGCTGTTAAAAATCTTAAGTAATCAGTTGATATCGGTATGGATGCTGTGGTTTCCCGCAGCATCTTTTACTATTTGTTATCTGACAAAGGGAGGAGAACGCATGAAAATTCTTTTTCAGGGTGACAGTATAACTGACGCAGGCCGCGACCGTTCCGACTGTCACAATTTAGGCGAAGGATATCCTTTTTATGCAGCAAAGCTGATTAAAGAAGCTTATCCCGATACGGAATTCGATTTTATCAACCTCGGTATCAGCGGCAATCAGACAAAGGACCTCGTTGAGCGACTTGAGAGTGATTTTGTAGATATCATGCCTGATATTTGCTCAATTCATATCGGCGTTAACGACACCTGGCACAGAGCCGCAAACAAGGATTGGTACGATAACGAATTCTTTTACAATAACTACAAAACCGTGCTCACCGCTCTCAAAGAAAAAACAAACGCTAAAATCATCATCATTGAGCAGTTCTTACTGCCTGCTGAGGACAAGCTGTTTTTCAGAGAGGATTTAAACCCCAAAATTGACCTCACAAGAAAGCTTGCAAGGGAATTTGCGGATGTTTTCATTCCGTTGGACGGTCTTTTTGCCGCCGCCTGTGTCGGCACGGATTATACTCACTGGTCTGACGACGGTGTTCACCCCAACAAAAACGGTTCGCAATTCATTGCAAACCTCTACCTTGACGCAATAAAGGAACTTATAGGTTAAGAGGTACTTTGAAATGAATTTTATAAAAAAAATACTTAACCACGTATTTATCGACGGTCTGAGCGGTATGGCTCTGGGTCTGTTTGCAACACTCATTATAGGCACAATTCTTTCACAGATTGCTTCCATGATTTCCGGCGAAATCAGCGGATACATAGGCGCCGTCGCATCTGCGGCAAAGGCACTTATGGGCGCAGGCATCGGCGTGGGTGTTGCGGCAAAATTCAAAGCCTCCCCTCTCGTTTCCGTTTCTGCCGCAATCGCAGGAATGGTTGGCTCTTTCGCCACAAAGATTATTGATAACGTTTCATCGGGTGATGCTGTAAGTTTTTCAGGTGTCGGCGAGCCTCTCGGCGCATTCATAGCTGCTTTTGCCGCAATCGAAATCGGAATGCTTGTAAGCGGCAAAACAAAGCTTGACATCCTGCTCACCCCTGCGGTAACAATTCTTTCAGGTTGCGTTGCAGGAATTCTTCTCGGACCTCCCATATCAAAATTTATGGGCTGGCTCGGTGAAATAATCATGTGGGGTACGGAGCGTCAGCCCATCATAATGGGCATCGTCGTTTCCGTGGTTATGGGCATTGTGCTTACTCTCCCCATAAGCTCGGCAGCTCTTGCGGTCATCCTCGGTCTGTCCGGACTTGCCGGCGGTGCGGCTGTAGTGGGCTGCTGCGCTCACATGGTCGGCTTTGCAGTAATAAGCTACCGCGAAAACAACTTCGGCGGTCTTGTTGCTCAGGGTCTCGGCACCTCAATGCTCCAGATTTCAAACCTTATGAGGAAACCCATTCTGTGGATTCCGGCGGTTATCACAAGCGCCATACTCGGCCCTGTTTCAACCGCTCTGCTCAAAATGACCTGCCTGCCCGCAGGCGCAGGAATGGGCACCTCAGGACTTGTAGGTCCGCTTGTTACTTATGACTCAATGCTTGCTGACGGGATTGACCCGAAAGTGATAATTATTGAAATAATCGTTATGCACTTTATTGCCCCTGCCGTAATCAGCCTTGGCATTTCTGAAGCAATGAGAAAACTTAACCTTATAAAATTCGGCGATCTGTCGCTGAAAGATATTAACTAAAGAGAGGAAACAACTATGAAAAAATCAAGCAAAGTTTTAGCGGTAATTCTTGCTTTTGCAATGACTTTTACCACCCTGCTCCTCCCCGTATACGCTGCAACAGACGTAAGCTCCGACGCAGAACAGATGCTTTACAAATTTGTTGACGGACTTGTTGACGCACTTGTAAACGGTATCTCCGCAATCATCCCCGACCCCGACTGGGTTGACGTTGACGATTATGAGAGCAAGGCATTCTATGCAGGCAGCAAGGAATTCATTGACACACCCGAAGCCGATGCTCAGTGGAAAGTAGGTTATTCAAACGCTTCTATCCAGACCGGCAAAGAGCTTGACGGCAATCACTACGTAGGCGGCAGCCTTTCCGTTACCAAAAAGGTTGCAACCAAAATTCTTGACGATCAGAAGGTAAGAACTGTTGCTATCAGCGACGGCAGAGGAATCTCCATCTTCAGCGTTATCGACTCCTACGGTCTTGCAAACAGCAACGTTCAGATTATCCGCGAGCGTTTCCAGAAATATGCCGATGAAAAGGGCCTTGAAATCGTAAGCGTTAACGTTTCAACCCTTCACCAGCACAGCTGCATTGACACCTTCGGTATGAACGGTGACATCTTAGGCGCTCTCTTCCTTACTCCCATGAAGAACCTTCTCGGCATTGAAGCTCCCAACGGCCAGAACAAAGAGTTCATGGAAAATCTTTACACCAAGACTGTTGATTCAATGATTGAAGCTGTTGACAACATGGAAACAGGTAAGCTCTATTACGGCAGCGTTGATATTGCTGAATATATTTATGACAAGCGTGATCCCCAGGTATTTGACCCTGAGCTCCATCGCCTTCGTTTCGTTCCCGATAACGAAGAGTCCGATGAAACATGGATTGTAAACGGCGCTATCCACTGCGTAGGCTTTGGCGCAGGCCCCACTGAAATCACAGGCGATTATCCCTACTTTATGGAGAAATACATCAACGAAAACCACGATGCAAACTTCATCTTCATTCAGGGTGCAGAGCTTGCTATTACCACCGAAAAGGACAATATCGTTGCTGATCCCGAGTACACCGCAGTATTCGACGAAGGCTACGGCAAAATAGCTGCATACGCCAAGGTTCTTGTTGACAAACTCGCAACAATCACAGAGGAAGAAGAAGTTGCTCCCATTTTCAACATCGCTATTAAAGAAATCATTATGCCTGTTGAAAACAGCATCCTCATCGTTGCTGCAAACGGCGGTCTGCTTACAAACAACGTTCTTAAGGACGGTCTTTTCAAGTACAAGCTTGCAACCGAAATCGGTTACTGTGAATTCGGCACCAACCTCGCAGTTGCTCTTATGCCCGGCGAGCTTGCTCCCGAAATCGCATTCGGCGGCGCAATGGCTGCTGATGACGAATACAACTGGACCGGCGACGCATGGGAATTCAAGCCCATGAACGAAGCTTGCGGTGATAAGGAATTCATCGTTTTCGGCCTTACAAACGACCAGGTTGGTTATATCCTCACCGATAACAACTATCATTCATATTTCACTGAAAACGAAGAAATCGTTTCCACCGGCAAAAACGCAGGTTCCATCATCACCGATAACTATTATAAGCTTCTTGATGAAATCGCAGCATAACAGTTAAACAAAAGCTCCGGAGAATCCTTAATCGGAAACTCCGGAGCATTTTTTATTTATTAACTATCTTTTTGATAAGCTCGGGGTAGTTTGTAATTATTGAATCCGCCTTACAGAATTTGAGCCATTTGGCGGTACGGGATTTATCAACAGTCCATACATTTACCTTAATATTCTTTCTGTGAGCACGCCATACATAAAGCGGAGTAACTGACGAAAAATGCGGATGAAGAGCATCGCACTTAAGGGATGCAGCATAACCTGCAGCGTTAAAAAGCAACTTCTTGCTGGAATAATCAAGCGGACTGTAAAGAAGAGCAGTCTTACAGGTAGCATCAATCTTCTTTGCTTCAACAAGAAGATTTGCATCAAAGCTTGAAATAAGAAGTTTATCCCAAAGGCCGTGAGCTTTAACGGCAGCTATTGTTTTTTCAACTATACCGCTGTTTGCCTGCTTGGGAGATTTGAGCTCGATGTTAAGAATTTCAATATCAGCCTTTTTGCTCAGTTCAAGGAATTCATCAAGCGTGGGAATTTTAACATCCTTGAAATTCTCGCTGAAATAGGAGCCGAAATCATACTGACGAAGCTCCTCAAGAGTCATCTCGCACACAAGACCCTTACCTGTTGACGTTTCATCGATGGTGTAATTATGGCAAACTACGGGTATACCGTCCTTGGTGACATGAATATCCGTTTCAAAGCCGTCAACACCGATTTGCATTGCCTTTTCAAAAGCAGGCAGAGTATTTTGCGGAGCGTGCAGATTTGCTCCGCGATGAGAAATTACCTTACAGCTCATCATATCACCTCAAAAGTTTTTTTATAATTTTATCACACTTTAAGCAAAAATAAAAGAGCAAAAACATTTTTTGCTCGACAAAAAAGAAAAATAATGCTATGCTTTAATCAATACATTATCGGAGGAACTTTTATGAAGCCTTTCAGACGCATTATAAGCATCATTGTGTGCCTTAGTCTTTTACTTTCGTGCTCTTTTACCGCTTTCGGAGCTGCGGGCAGCAGCACTGCCGTAATTGACGTTGACGGCGCAAACCTTACCGCTATAAGCGAAAATCTTTTCGGTATCTTTTTTGAAGATATCAATTTCGCCGCTGACGGCGGACTGAGCTCAAATCTCATTAACAACAACTCTTTTGAGCAACGTCTTGCTTGGGCACCCGATTACGATTGCAGACTTACGGGCTGGGAAATCGCAAGCGGTACAGCTGAGCTTTCGTCTGAAAAAACATTAAACAAAAACAACCCCAACACTATGAAAATCACAAACAACGCAACCGTACTCAATCAGGGTTATCCCGATGCGGAAGAAACATTCGGTATTTATATTGAAAAGGGTCAGACCTATGATTTTTACTTTTTTGCAGATTCCACTGATTATAACGGAAATATAACTGTTTCCTTTATTGATGCTGACGGCAAAATTTACGCAAGCGCAGATTTCACACCTGCCGGCGAATACAAAAAGTATTCTGCCGTTATAACCGGCAGCAAAACAGGTCACACAAAAATGAAGCTTGAAGCTCAGGGAAACGGTACTCTTTACCTTGATATGTTCTCACTTGTTTCAACCTCGAGCTTCGGCTACGGCGAAAAGGAATGGAAATATTCCACCCTGCGTCCCGACCTTGTTAAAGCACTTGATGAGCTCAACCCCTCGTTTGTAAGATTTCCCGGCGGTTGCCTTGTGGAAGGCGCTTACGATTGGGACTACGTTTATAACTGGAAAAACACAATCGGAAGCCTTGAAGAGCGCGTTCAAATACCCAACCTCTGGGGTTATAATCAGAGTATGTCGGTAGGATATTATGAATATTTCCTGCTGTGCGAAGCGCTTGATGCTCAGCCTATTCCCGTTGTTCATTCAGGGCTTATGTGCCAGAGCAGAGGACTGTGGCTGATGGACGTTGACTCCCCCGAATTCAGGCAGCACATTCAGGACGTGCTTGATCTGATTGAATATGCCAACGGTACAACCGATACCGAATGGGGCGCCGTAAGGGCAGAAAACGGCCATCCCGAGCCGTTCGGCCTCAAATATATTGCCATAGGCAACGAAAACTGGAATGCCGAATATTGGGACAGATTCCCCTACATATATGAAGCGGTAAAGCAGGAATACCCCGATATAAACATTATTTCAACCTCAGGCCCCTGGGCTGACGGTGATGCATTTGAATACGCCTGGAATGAGATTGATGCAAAATATACCGACACAATAGTTGACGAGCATTACTACGTTCCCCCGTGGTGGGTGTACGCAAATTACAACAGATACGACGCCTATGACAGAAACGGCGCTAAAGTATTCGTGGGCGAATACGCAGTACACAGAGGCGGCGGCGAACAGATTACCAAAAACAACCTTCAGGTTGCAATTGATGAAGCAGTTCACGTTACGTCGCTTATAAGAAACGGTGATATTGTTGAGCTTGCCTCCTACGCTCCCCTTTTCGCCCGTAACGGCTACACACAATGGGCTCCGAACCTTATATGGTTTAATACTACCGACGTTGTAAAAACTCCCAGCTACTACGTTCAGCAGCTTTATATGAACAATACGGGTAACGCAGTTGCCAAAAGCACTCTTTCGGGAAACAGTGAAGATATCTATCAGGTAGTAAGCGTTGATACGGAAGAAGAGATAATTTACGCTGCGGTTGTAAACGTTACGGATTCATCAAGAAAAATTAGCCTGAACCTTAACGGTTTTGAAAATATATATCCCGTTGCGCAGCAGAGATATCTCGGCAACGGTCTTTACAACACGGCAAACCGCTTCGGCGCTTTCAGTGACTTTATATCACCCAGAGTTCAGTACGTAAGAGTGAATAACGGCACAATTTCAAAAAGCGTAGGCCCTCATTCGCTCAACATTTTCTGCATCGCTTACGGTGATAATCAGAAAAAGCCCGAAAGCGCAATTGATTACAAAACAGGTTCACAGCTTGAAATCAGATTCTTTGAATTCCTTGAGGATTTTGTGGTATGGTTCAGAGAAACGGCACTTTTCAAGTGGGTTGAAGGGCTTATAAAGAAGTAAAAGAAGAAGGTGTTCCTCTTTGCAGGGAACACCTTGTTTTTATATTTTTTCAATTTTCGCAAAGTTTGCCATAATCTTTTTGGTGCCTGCGGTTGTAAAAGCAACCTCAAGCAACGAGTCATTGCCCATATTCTTGACGCTGAGCACGACGCCCTCGCCGAAAGCCTTATGCCTTACGGTATCACCTGCATTAAATACAATTCCCGCTCCGGTAGGTTCGTTTGTTTTTGGGATTTCATAATGCGGTCTGTGATAGTTCTTGGGTTTATAATCAACCCCTGCAGGCCTTGATGCCGCAAACGCCGCTCTTTTTGCCGCCTGCGAATCATCCTTGATTTCGAGCAATTCAAGCGGAATTTCGCCCACAAAGCGTGAGGGAGGATTGAACTTTGTTGAGCCGAAAAGCATCCTTGTCTTTGAACGTGTAAGGTAGAGCTGCTTTTTGGCTCTTGTGATTCCTACGTAAGCGAGTCTGCGCTCTTCCTCAATCTCCTCATCGGAATACATCGACATCTGAGAAGGGAAAATGGTTTCCTCCATACCGGCAAGAAATACCGTAGGAAATTCCAGACCCTTTGCGGAATGAACAGTCATCATAACAACGGCGTTTGCATCCGCATTGTAACTGTCAATATCGCTGAGCAGCGCAACCTCCTGAAGGAAATCGTTCAGATCAGCCTCGGGGTTATCCTGAGAGAATCTGAGAAGGTTGTTTGAAAGCTCGTTGATGTTGGCAGCTCTGTCCGCATAAGTTTCAGGGTCAAGCGAAAGCGAAAACGCATAACCCGTAACGTCCATCGCCTTATTGAAAAGCTCGTTGAGCGGCAAAGTACCCGCAAGCTCAATAAGCTCGTCCATCATCCTTACAAACTCAGCCATCTTCTTGGAAGCACGGCTGAGAAGAGGTATGTTAACAGATTCCCTCATAACCTCATAAAGGCTTATGCCGAGGCTCTCTGCCGCCTGCATTGCGGTTGCAACCGAGGTATCACCTATGCCGCGCTTAGGCTCGTTGATGATGCGCTGAAGCCTTACACTGTCACTCGGATTTGCGATAACGCTGAGGTATGCAAGAGCATCCTTGATTTCCTTACGGTCATAGAATTTATGGCCGCCCACAATGCGGTAAGGAATGCCTGCCCTTACAAACGACTGCTCTATAAGGTTTGACTGCGAGTTCATTCTGTAAAGCACCGCAAAATCAGAATAGGACTCCCCTCTTCTGATTCCGTCAAGCACGGTATCGGAAATGAATCTGCCCTCATCTCTGTCAGTTTCGGAAATACTGTAAACAATCTGAGAGCCTTTGCCGTTATCGGTCCAGAGGTTTTTACCCTTACGGTTTGCGTTATTTGCAATAACGGTGTTTGCTGCGTCAAGGATATTCTGAGTGGAGCGGTAATTCTGCTCAAGGCGGATTACCTTAGCATCCTTGAACTGCCTTTCAAAGCTGAGAATATTCTCAATGGTTGCTCCTCTGAATTTATAAATGCTCTGGTCATCGTCACCTACAACGCAGAGGTTATTATAGCCGCCTGCAAGCAGGGAAACAAGCTGATACTGCGCAAAGCTGGTGTCCTGATACTCATCCACCATTACGTATTTGAACTGCCTCTGATAATGCTCCCTTACCTCTGCATCGTTTGCAAGAAGCTTTACGGTGTTCACAATAAGGTCGTCAAAATCCATTGCGTCACTCGAAAGCAGACGCTTCTGGTAGGATTCATAAATCTCGCCGATATGGCGAAGTCTTATATCGTTATAGTTCTGCTTAGTAAATTCTTCGGGGTCAATAAGCTTATCCTTAGCGGAGCTTATCTGCGCCATAACAGCTTTGGGCGCAAAAATCTTTTCATCGTGACCGAGCGACTTGGTGCAATCCTTAATTACACGCTTGGAATCGTCGGTATCGTAAATGGTAAAGTTGGAGGAATAACCCAATCTGTCACCAAAACGGCGCAGGATGCGCACACAGCAGGAATGGAAGGTGCTTGCCCAGATATCGTTCGCCTGCTCACCGAGCATCCTTACAAGGCGTTCCTTAAGCTCCGTTGCCGCCTTGTTGGTAAACGTAATTGTAAGCACCTGCCAGGGTCTTGCGGCATCTACGCTCAGAAGATGCTCAACATCAAACGCATCAATATCAACGCCTGATGCTTTTGCCCGAAGCAGCGCAAGCTGTGCCGCATCGGGAGTACCGTAGCATTCATCGCTGAAATAAGCCCTGCCGTATTTCATTATGTTGGCAACCCTGTTTACGAGAACCGTGGTTTTTCCGCTTCCCGCTCCTGCAAGAACCAAAAGCGGCCCTTCCGTAGAAAGAACCGCCTTTCTTTGCATATCATTGAGAAACGAAAAATCCTTTTCTATAATCTGCCTGCGCAGACTCAGGAATTCTTCATTTGACATTTGTTTTTCTCCAATCACACACCAAGCTCGTTGGCAATCTCAAGAAGGTCATAATCAAAGGGAGTCTTCATATCAAGAGCTTCAAGAATATCGTAATCAACGATATCGGAACCTTTTCTTACAACTACTCTGTTGCTTATGCCATCCATGAGAAGCTTAACTGCCTTGTTACCCATACGGCAACCCATGATAACGTCAAAGGATGAAGGTGTGCCGCCTCTCTGAAGGTGACCGAGAACGATTGAACGGCTCTCAATGCCGAGTTTCTTTTCAACCGCAGATGCGATATCGGCAACGTTTACGCCGGGCATCTTTTCTGCAACAAGAACAAGATAGAACTTTTTGATATCGCCTGAGGATGTGCCCTGAGCCTCCCTGAGTTCACGGGCTTTTCTGATTTTTTCAACAACATAGCCTGCAGCGTCATTGTTGATGCTTTCCATAATTTCGGGAACAACTATTGCGGTAGCACCGGTTGCAATACCACCGTTTACTGTAAGGTCGCTGCACTGATTACCCATGATTTCAACTACCATGCAACGGTCGTTTGAAGAGATGGTATCGCAAAGAGAAGCGCAGAGAGTTTTGATTGTGTTAAGGCAAGTGTCATAACCGAGAGTGTAATCTGAGCTGGGGATATCATTATCGATAGTACCGGGGATACCGATGCAGGGAAGACCTCTGAGAGTAAGGTCACGGGCGCCTCTGAAGGAACCGTCACCGCCGATTACTACAAGGCCGTCAATGCCCTTGTCGCGGCAATTGGCAATAGCCTTCTGCAAATGCTCTTCCTTGTAGAACTCCTTGAATCTCATTGAGCGAAGGTAAGAACCGCCCTGATTGAGAATATCACCGATATTATTTACGTTGAACTCAATAAGACAATTGTCGATATCGTTTGTAAGACCCCAATAGCTGTATCTTACGCCGTAAACCTTAAGTCCCTTTGCGCAAGCTGTTTTAGCTGCAGCATAAACAGCGGAATTCATGCCGGGAGCATCGCCGCCGCTTGTAAGTATTGCAATTGCGTTAATCTTCTTTTCCATAAATGTAACTCCTTTCATTTACGTTAATTGCCACTGATTATTTTATAAAATATATAATAGTTTGTCAATATTATTCATTATAAATAACATTATTTGCACCGAGGATTTTTGTAAGTTCTCTGAGCAAAACAGGGTTCACATCAACGCTTCTTGAAACCCCGAACTGCTTATATTCCTTTTTATCAACAAAGTAATAATAAAGCGGAACGTTGCCGTCAAAAATCGCAAGCAGCTTTTCACACTCAGCAACCTGCGGCGACGACGCTGTATCAAATCTCAGGAACAACCCTCTGCGCTGTTTCTTTTTGGGAGGTTCGGGTTTCGGCTCCTCCTGCTGAGGTATAACGTTAGGCGGGCAAGGCTCAATCATTTCACACACAAGCTTCGCTTCCTCGTCCTCACGCAAGCTGAGTCTGCCGTGAACAAGGATAATACTTCCCTGCTGAATAAAGTGGGAATACTCCATAAGCTGCTTTGCGAAAACGATAACCTCTATACTTCCGTAAACGTCCTCCGCAGTAATGAAAGCCATGGTTGTGTCGCTTTTGGTAAGCTTCTTTTTAACCCCTGCAACCATGCACAGAAGGCTTACTTTTTCGTTATCCTTGTAAAGTGAGGATTCTCCCGTAAGGTCAGAGGTTCTTGCGGTTTTAAGATGCTGAGAAAGAGCAAGGAATTCACTCATCGGATGACCCGAAAGGTAAAGCCCTGTAACCTCCTTTTCTCCTCTGAGAAGCACGTCGTGTGCATATTCCTGAGCAAAAGGAATCTCATAACTGTCATCCGAAGAAACGGAATCAGATTCCCCGGCGGAAAGAATATCGAAGAATCCGAGCTGACCGTCAACGTTGCGGCGTTTGGAATTCTCCAGATCCTCAAGAATTTCAGGCAACGCAAGCATAAGCGAGCGTCTGTTTGCGCCAAGATTATCAAGCGCACCGCTTTTAATAAGACTCTCAACTGCTCTGCGGTTGAATTCCTTTGAATAAAGGCGGCGGCAGAAATTATAAAAGCTCGTAAAGCTGCCGTTTTTATTACGCTCATCAACAATGCTGTTAATAAGAGCATTGCCGAGATTTTTAATTGCAAGCAGACCGAAACGGATATTGTCACCCTCTACGGTAAAGCCCGAGCCGCTCATATTAACGTGAGGCGGCAGCACGTTTACCTTCAGGCGCTGACATTCGCCGATGTATTCGGTTACTTTATCCGTTCTGTCAAGGAAGCTGGTAAGCGTTGCAGCAAGCAACTCTCCGGGATAGTAGCATTTGAGCCACGCAGTCTGATAAGCAACGTAAGCATAGGCGGCAGCATGAGCTTTGTTGAAAGCGTAGGATGCAAAGGATGCCATTTCATCAAAAATACTGTTGGCAACCGCTTCGCTGATTCCGCGCCTTACAGCGCCCTCGCATTCAACCTCTCCTTTATCATTAACGATGCCGTGAACGAAATACTGCCTTTCCTTTTCCATAACGTCGTGCTTCTTTTTGGACATCGCTCTGCGCACAAGGTCCGCTCTGCCGTAGGAATAACCCGCAAGCTCACGGCAAATCTGCATAACCTGCTCCTGATACACAATACAGCCGTTTGTAACGTCAAGAATCCCCTTTAACGCAGGCACTTTATACCTGATTTTAGAGGGATTGTGACGGTTTGAAATATATTCGGGAATCGAATCCATGGGTCCCGGACGGTAAAGCGCAATAACGGCTATCATATCCTCCAGGCTTTCGGGGCCGAGATTCATAAGCACATTGCGCATACCTGCCGATTCAAACTGGAACACGCCCTCAGTCTGACCCGTACAGAGCATTTCAAAAACGCCCGAATCGTTTACGTCAACGTTTTCAATGGAAAAATCAGGCTGCTTTTTCCTTATCATTTTTACCGTATCTTCGATTACCGTAAGCGTTCTCAGCCCGAGGAAATCCATTTTGAGAAGGCCGAGGCTCTCAAGAGTAGTCATCGGGAACTGAGTTACAACGGTATCGTCATTCTTTGCAAGCGGAACGTATGACGATACGGGATCGTGAGTGATTACAACACCTGCGGCATGAGTGGACGCATTCCTTGGCATACCCTCAACCTTGCGTGCCATATCAATAAGCTCTCGCATTTCATCGGAGCTTTCGTAAATCGCTTTGAAATCAGCCGAAACCGCAAGCGCTTCATCAAGTGAAATATTAAGCTTGTGAGGCACCTGCTTTGCCACGTTGTCAACCACAGCATACGAAAGGCCCATAACCCTGCCTACGTCACGTATGGCCGCCTTTGCCGCCAGAGTACCGAAAGTTACAATCTGAGCAACGTGGTCACTTCCGTATTTTTCAACAACATAGTCAATAACCTCTCCCCTGCGCTCATAGCAGAAATCAATATCAAAATCAGGCATACTGACTCTTTCGGGGTTAAGGAAACGCTCAAAAAGGAGATTGTATTTCATTGGGTCAATACCCGTAATACCGATACAGTAAGCCGCAATACTTGCCGCTCCCGAGCCTCTGCCCGGACCTACGGGAATCCCCTTTTCCTTTGCGTGCTTTATAAAATCGTGGACTATGAGATAATAATCAACGTAGCCCATGCGGTTAATAACGTCAAGCTCGTATTCAAGACGCTCGATATATTCCTTTGCAGGGTTTGCGCCGTAACGCTGATACAGACCGTTGTAGCACTGCTCCCTGAACCAATCAAAATGATCTCTGCCGTCAGGCACTTCAAAATGAGGGAGCTTTGTTTTGCCGAATTCAAATTCAACGTTGCACTGCTCGGCAATAAGAGCGGTATTCTCAACCGCTTCGGGGCAAAGCGGAAAAGCCTCAAGCATTTCCTCTTCGCTCTTTACGTAAAACTCTTCCGTTTCAAATTCAAGCCCCGTGCTTTCGCCCAGAGTGTGGTTGGTCTGGATGCAAATCAACACCTGCTGCATTTTTGCATCCTCTTTGTTTATATAATGAGCATCGTTTGTGGCGGCAAGAGGAATACCCGTTTCCCTCGACAGCTTAACAAGGTCGGGGTTGATTCTCTGCTGCTCCGCAAGGCGATGATTCTGAATTTCAAGATAATAGTTTCCGCTGCCGAAAACAGAGCTGTACCAAAGCGCGGTTTTCTTCGCTTCATCGTAATCGCCACGCAGTAAAGCCTGCGAAACCTCGCCTGCAAGGCAGCCCGAAAGCGCTATAAGACCCTCGTTGTACTTTTCGAGCAATTCACGGTCTACTCGGGGTTTTGTGTAAAAGCCCTCAGTCCAGCCGGCAGACACAAGCTTTATAAGGTTCTGGTATCCCGTGTTGTTTTTGCAAAGCAAAACAAGATGATAACGCTCATTATCAAGCCCGTGCACCTTATCAAATCTTGAACGTGCGGCAACGTAAACCTCGCAGCCTATAATGGGCTTGATTTCCCGCGCCTTGGCGGCTTTATAAAAATCAATAACGCCGTACATAACACCATGGTCGGTGATAGCAACGGCGCGCTGACCCAGCCCCCTCACTCTGTCGAGCAGAGGTTCAATTCTGCACGCACCGTCAAGAAGGCTGTATTCTGTATGAAGATGTAAATGGGCAAAAGACATAATATTACCCCTTGGTCTTCGTTTCTATATCTGCGGCTATGGAAAGAATTTTTTCAAGCCTGTGGTTTACTCCGGAGCGTGAAATGGGAGTTTCAAGCATTGTTCCCAGTTCCTTAAGGCTTGTTTCGGGATTTTCAAGCCTTAACTGAGCAATTTCCCTGAGATTCTCAGGCAGAGAATCTATACCGCAGGTGCTTTCTATAAGCTCGATTGCGGCAATCTGCTTTGACGCCGCATCGATTGTTTTTGAAAGGTTGGACATTTCGGAATTTATCATACGGTTAACACGGTTGATAACGTCCTTTTGCATTTTAACACCCATTACCTCAAGCGAGGAAACGGTGGCACCCATAAAGGTAAGCAAATCCTCTATGCTTTCACTGTCTTTAAAATAGACAATATGATAACCCTTTCTTACCACATACTTGGGGCGCAGTTCAAACTCCTCAAGCAGAGTAATCAGATCCGTACAAAGGCGCTTATGGGGTACAACAAACTCAAGGTGATAGTTTTTATTGGGATCGGTAACCGTTCCGCACGCCATAAAAACTCCCCTGACAAACGCACTTGCACAGCAATCGTCCGTTATATTTGAACGGTTGATTCTCAAAGAAATCTCCTTGGCAGAATGGCCAAAAACATCATAAACCTTGACCCTGTCAGCAGATTTTTCAACGCTGTATGTAATCTTTTTAGATTCGCTTGAAAGAAGCTCCGGCTTAGTGCCGCAAAGCTCGCTCAAGCCTTCGCTGAACACCCTTGCCGTTTCACTGTTTTCGGTTGTGATTGATATATCAGCAGGAGAAAAATGCGCAAAAAGCACAAGCCCGTAGACTTGTGCGTGCAAGCAACACGAAGATAATATTTCAATTGAGCCGAGCTCTTTTTTTACTGAAGATGAAAATGACATAATTTAACCTACAAACTTAATTTCGGGTTCAAGCATAACACCCGTTTCCTTTAACACCGTGTTCTTTACGTTCTCAACAAGTTCAAGAACATCCTGTGCGGTTGCTCCGCCCTTATTGATAACAAAGCCTGCGTGCTTTTCGCTCACCTGAGCACCGCCCACGGAATATCCTTTTAATCCGCATTGTTCGATAAGTGCACCTGCAAAATGACCCTCGGGCCGTTTGAAGGTGCTGCCTGCACTGGGGAATTCAAGCGGCTGCTTATCCTTTCTCCTTGAAAGGAAATCGTTCATCTTTGCACGGATTTCTTCTTTTGTTGACTCAAAAAGCTTTAAGGTAACTCCGGTTATTATAAATCCGTTTTCCTCATATATGCTCTTTCTGTATCCGAAAGCGAGCTCTTCGGCGGTAAAAACACCGTTTTTACCGTCATTATCAATATGCGAACAAGAAACTACTACGTCCTTCATTTCGCCGCCGTAAGCACCTGCATTCATATATGCCGCACCGCCGACGGTACCGGGTATACCGTAAGCAAATTCAAGACCGCCAAGTGAATTTTCAAGCGCGAAAATACAAAGCTTTATAAGCGGAGTGCCTGCTGAGCAGACTACGGTATTATCCGGCAAAAGCTCTATATCATCCATATGAGAGGTAACTATAACAAGACCTCTTATGCCACTGTCAGCGACAAGGAGATTACTCCCCTTGCCGACAACAGTATAATCAATCCCACATTCCTTTGAGCAGTTTACGAGCGCTTCAAGCTTGGACACAGAATCAGGCAAAGCGAGGAAATCCGCTTTACCGCCTATTCTGAAAGTTGTATAATCGCACATTATTGCATCGCAGATATATTCAATATTCTCCTGCTTGCAAAGTAATTCAAGCTGCTGAAAAGTGCTCATTACTGCCTCCGAAAAAATTTAATCAGTTATCAAGAAGTGCTGCTCCGTAAATGCCGGCATCGTTGCCGAGAGTTGCGGAAACAATCTGAGTCTGTCTGGTTGCGTAAATGCTGTAAACCTCTTTCTTAACCTCTTCTCTGAGAGGAGCAAGAAGATTTTCGCCCTCGTGACCGATGCCGCCGCCTACGCAGAGGATTTCAGGCTGAAGAGCGTTTATAATGTTTGAAACGCCTATTGCAAGATAGTGTATGTACTTATCAACAACAGCCTTCGCTGTTGCGTCACCCTGGCGCATACCGTCAAATGCGGTGCGTCCGTTTACGGCATCAATATCGCCGTTTGCAAGTGCCCACATTGCGCTTTCCTTGCTCTCAAGCATTGCTGCCTTTGTCTGAGAAATGAGAGCGGTTGCTGAGGAATAACGCTCCCAGCAGCCCTTTCTGCCGCAGTTGCACTGCTCACCGTCAACACAGATAACCATATGACCGAGCTCGCCTGCAGCATCGTTGATACCTGTAACGATTTTGCCGTCAAGGATAATTCCGCTGCCTACGCCTGTGCCGAGAGTGATGGCAACAAAGCTTGCAACACCCTTGCCGCAGCCTGCAACAGCCTCGCCGAGGGCGGCGCAGTTTGCATCGTTATCAAGGTAAACGGTCTTGCCGTCAAGTCTTTCCTCAAGCATTTCCTTTGCAGGAACTTTATCAAAACCGAGGTTATTTGCAAAATCAATGTATCCGGTTGACTTATTAACTGAGCCGGGAGTGCCGACACCGATTGATACAACGTCATCAAGGCTGATGCCCGCATCCTCAACAGCCATCTTAACGGCTACTGCGATATCATCCATAATTTCAGCGGCAGGTCTGGGGCAATTAGTCTTTCTCTTGCCTCTGCCTACGATTTTAAGGTTTTCATCAATAACGCCTACCGCGATATTTGTTCCGCCAAGGTCAACACCGATTCTGTACATATATATTTTCCTCCTGTATTTTAAATTACATTATTAATATTCGTGCCAGAGCTCAATTTCTTTTTTGCGAGGCTTGATATCGTCCTCAAGACCAAGCTGAGCAATGAGCTCCTGCGCCGCATCGTAACCCATTTTCTTCTGCCTGTTGTTCATTGCGGCAGCCTCAATGATAATGGAAAGGTTTCTGCCGGGCTTTACGGGAACTTCGTAAATCGGAATAGCTATGTTGAGAATTGAAGTATATTTTGAATCAAGACCCAATCTTTCGTAAACCTTATTCTGCTCCCAGGGAACAAGCTGAACAACCATATCAATTTTTTCCGTAAGCTTTACAGCGCCCATACCGAAAAGCCTGAGTGCATTAATAACGCCGACACCGTGAAGCTCAATAAAATGCCTGATATTGTCGGGCGCCGCACCTACAAGCGTTTTTGCAGAAACTCGACGAATTTCAACGGCATCGTCAGCAATAAGTCTGTGACCTCGCTTCATGAGTTCAAGCGCTGTTTCGCTTTTGCCTATGCCACTGTCGCCAAGAATCAGAACACCCTCACCGCTTACCTCAACAAGTACACCGTGCCTCGTAATTCTCGGAGCAAGCTCAATACTTAAAAATGAGATAGCCGAGGACATAGCCGAAGAGGTGGACTCCTTTGTGGAAAGGACGGGCACCTGATACTTCTGCGCAAGCTCAATAAGTACCTCAGGGAATTTTTGTTCCCTTGTAATTATTATTGCCGCAGGTTTGATAGAAAGGAAGTGCTCAAGGCTTTCCCTGCACTTTTCCTCACCGATGCTTTCAAGATAACCCAACTCCGCAAGGCCGAGAAACTGCACTCTTTCAGGGTTGAAATAATCACTGTATCCTGCAAGAACAAGACCCGGGCGCTGAACATCAAGCGAAGTAAGATAAATATCCGCTTCATCCGCAGGTGTGTAAATCACTTTATAGGACAGCTGACTTACAAATTTTTTAAGAGAAACGCTGTATTTTTCCATAGCCTCACCTTCTGAAAACAAAAATAAAACAGACTTCTCATTATAGTTAAAATTATTATAAACTATATTTCAGCATTTTCCAACCCTTTTTTAATATTTTTTATAAATATACCCTTTTCCCGAAGCGGTGATTTTCCGCTGACGAAAAAAGGGTGATTTTTAAAGCTCGGTTGAAATATTTTCGAATTTTGTTTTAGTCTGATTAATCATATCTGCCTGCGCCGCAGCAGGAGCATACCATCCCCTTTTCTGCATATCGCAAAACACGTCTGATTCAATATTCTGCTCTTCCTGAAGAATCTTCAAAAAATCATTTTTAAGCTGCTGGTTTACGCATTCGCTTGAATAAGTGTTATACACGGATGAAATGTGCTTCTGGGAAGCAAGCGCATCCTGCATAATTTCCATATCGTTCACAGTATTCTCTCCTTTTTAATAAAGATGACCCATGAGGGTATCAAAATGCTGCTTGTGCTGATTTGCAATCTGTTCGCAACAGCTTTTGATTGCGGGATCGGTTGCCGTCTGCGCATAGCCCTTGTATTTTTTCACAAGCATCTGCTCATAATTGAGCTGGTCTTCAAGCGCAGTAAGCTCTTTTGCGGTAAGATTTGCCATATGAATCGCTCCTTTACGTTGTAGTAAGCTTATTATCTGCCGCAAATAAGGAAAAAATACACAAAACAAAAAAATCTCCCGCATCCGAAGATACGGGAGATAAGTTGGTTTTGATTATTTCATCATGCTTGCAACTTCAGCAGCGAAGTCGTCAGCCTTCTTCTCGATGCCCTCGCCCTTTGCAAAGCGGGTGAAGCCGGTAGCCTTGATGTCAGCGCCGATTTCCTTAGCAACGTTTGCGATGTAGGTAGCAACGTTGATGTCGCCATCCTTAACGAATGCCTGATTAAGAAGGCAAACTTCTGTGAAGTACTTCTTGATCTTACCTTCGATGATCTTAGCCTTAACCTGATCGGGCTTGCCAGCCATCTTGGGATCCTCGTTAAGCTGAGCCATGTTGATTTCCTTTTCCTTCTCAACAACTTCAGCGGGAACAGCAGCTTCATCAAGATAGGAGGGGCTCATAGCTGCAACCTGCATTGCTACGTCCTTACCCATAACCTTGAAAGCATCGTTAGCAGCGGTAGCGTCGTCGGTATCGAACTCAACCATAACGCCTACGGTGCCGCCGCCGTGGATGTAAGTTGCAACCTTACCCTCAACGCGGATAAAGCGGCGAACCTTCATGTTTTCACGAATCTTGAGGAAAAGATCCTGAACAGCATCAGCAACGGTCATGGAACCGCCGGAGATGGTTTCTGCAAGCAGAGCATCAAGGTCTGCAGGGTTCTTTTCAACAACAGTCTTAGCGATATCGTTTGCTACTGCAATGAAATCAGCGTTCTTTGCTACGAAGTCGGTTTCGCAGTTAACTTCAACGAGAGCTGCTACCTGAGCTGCTTCGTCATTGTAAGCTACTACAACGCCTTCTGCTGCAATACGGCTTGCCTTCTTAGCTGCGGAAGCAAGACCCTTCTCACGAAGGATGTCAATTGCCTTATCCATATCGCCGTCAGCTTCTGTAAGAGCCTTCTTGCAATCCATCATACCAACATTGGTCTTCTCTCTGAGAGCCTGAACGTCTTTTGCTGTAAATGCCATTATATTATTCCTCCTCTGTTACTTCTGCTGCTTCAGCTTCAGCGGGAGCACTCTGCTCGCCCTGTCTGCCTTCGATAACAGCATCTGCCATTGCGCCTGCGATAAGCTTAACAGCGCGGATAGCATCGTCATTGCCGGGGATTACATAATCAACCTCGTCGGGATCGCAGTTTGTGTCAACGATAGCAACGATCGGAATACCGAGCTTCTTTGCTTCGAGAACAGCGATTCTCTCTTTTCTGGGGTCAACGATGAACATAGCAGCGGGCTGCTTCTTCATTTCGGTGATACCGCCCATGAACTTTTCGAGCTTTTCGATCTCAAGGTTGAGCTTGATAACTTCTTTCTTGGGGAGAAGGTTGAAGGTTCCGTCTGCTTCCATTGTCTTGAGCTGAGCAAGTCTCTTTACTCTGCGCTGAATGGTGTTGAAGTTGGTGAGCATACCGCCGAGCCAACGTGCGTTAACGTAAGGCATACCGCAGCGAACCGCTTCCTCACGAACGGAATCCTGAGCCTGCTTCTTTGTGCCTACGAAGAGAACTTCGCCGCCTTCTGCAGCGATGTCACGGATGAAGAGGTAGGCTTCTTCAAGCTTCTTAACGGTCTTCTGAAGGTCAATGATATAAATACCATTGCGCTCAGTGAAAATGTACTGAGCCATTTTGGGGTTCCATCTTCTGGTCTGGTGACCAAAGTGAACGCCTGCTTCGAGTAACTGCTTCATGGATACTACTGACATAATTTTTCCTCCTTAGTTTTACAGCGAATTTTTCGCCGGCCACCGCAGAACCTGATAGCGCAACGGCGATGCCGCACTTGCGTCAAAAATAGCTCTGCGTGCGTTTTGCCGAGATATTATATCACAGGGTATCGGCTTTTGCAAGCCTTAATTTGTCAAAATACACCTGTAATTTATAAAATTATAGTGTAAATGTAACAAAAAACTTATTCTCTGTGCCACTTTACACCCTGAGCGGTATCCTCAAGAACTATTCCCATAGCCTTAAGCTCATCTCTTATACGGTCGGCTTCTGCCCAGTTCTTTTCTTTTCTTGCGTTTGTTCTTGCCTGAATCATGGCATCGATGTCTTCATCAAGGACTTCAGCCTTGCGGTTATAAACAAGACCGAGCACACCTGTAAGCTCGTCAAAAACTTTTGCAACGTAAGCAACAGTCTGTGCGCTTGCATTCTTGCCGACAATTGCACTGTTGATATCTCTTACAGCTTCAAACACAGCCGCAATCGCATCAGCGGTATTAAGGTCGTCATCCATAGCGGCAATGAACTGATCTCTTCTTGCATCAAGCTGAGCAACAAGTGCAGAATCAAGCTCACCGTCAGCTGCGTTCTTTGCTTCAAAATCAATGCTGTCACGGCAGGTATAAAGCCTTGCAAGAGATGCCTTGCACTGCTCGATTACTTCTATGCTGTAGTTTACGGGGCTGCGGTAATGGGATGCAATCATGAGATATCTGATAGGCTCGTAGCCGTACTTCTCCGCAACGTCTCTTACCGTGAAGAAGTTGCCGAGGGATTTGGACATCTTTACGTTATCAACGTTGATGTAGCCGTTATGCATCCAGTAATTTGCGAAAGGCTTGCCTGTAAAACACTCACTCTGGGCGATTTCATTCTCGTGGTGAGGGAAAATAAGGTCCTGACCGCCGCAATGAATATCAATGCTTTCACCGAGGTATCTGCAAACCATGGCAGAGCATTCGATATGCCAACCGGGTCTGCCCTTGCCCCAGGGGGACTCCCAATAAGGCTCACCGGGTTTTGCGCTCTTCCAGAGAGCAAAATCCATGGGCGCTTTTTTGATGTCGCCTACCATGATTCTTGCGCCTGCCTCAAGCTCTTCAAGAGGCTGATGAGAAAGCTTACCGTAGCTTTCGAATTTTTCAGGGCTGAAATATACGTCGCCGTCGACCTCATACGCAAAGCCCTTTTCAATAAGACCGCTTACGATTTCGATAATCTTATCAATATTTTCGGTTGCCTTGGGATGAATTGTTGCTTCACGGAAATTAAGTCCGTGTGCATCAACCCAGAATTCTTCGATATATTTCTTGGAAACCTCTTCAAAAGTAATGCCCTCTTCGTTTGCACGCTTGATGATTTTATCGTCAATATCGGTAAAATTCTGAACAAAGGTAACCTTGAGACCTCTGTACTCAAGGTATCTTCTCAGCACGTCAAAAACACAGATGGGACGGGCATTGCCGATATGGATATAGTTATAAACGGTGGGTCCGCAGGCGTAGATTTTTGCCTCACCTTCATTAATGGGAACGAATTCTTCCTTTTTTCTTGTAAGAGTGTTAAAAACCTTCATTTATTTTACCTCCGAATTATTAATTTTCTGCCTTAATTCTTCAATCTGTGCACCAAGACGCGAAATCTCCTGAGCAACGGGGTCAGGAACGTGAATCTGGTCAAGATAATCGTAAACACGTACTCCGTCACGCTTGACAACCCTTGCAGGAACACCTGTTGCCGTACAGTTGGGAGGGATATCGTTAAGAACAACCGCACCCGCAGCAACTCTGCTGTTATCCCCTACCGTGAGCGGACCGAGCACCTTTGCGCCCGAGCCTATCATTACGTTATTGCCTATCGTGGGATGTCTTTTGCCGGTATCCTTACCCGTACCGCCGAGAGTTACACCCTGATAAACCGTAACGTCATCACCGATAACGGTAGTTTCACCGATTACAACACCCGTTCCGTGGTCAATAAAGAATCTTTTACCTATTTTAACCGCAGGATGGATTTCAATGCCTGTTTTGCGTGATGCACGCTGAGAAATCCAACGGGCTATAAAGTACATTTTATGATTGTAAAACCAATATGCCTTCCTGTGCATTCTTATAGCGCGCAGGCCGGGATACAGCAGCAGCACCTCAAGCGATGAACGCGCCGCAGGGTCCCTTGCTTTTACACAGGCTATATCTTCCCTCAGCTGTTTAAACATCAATATCACCTCTCAAAAAAACAAGCCCCCGTGTTCAAAAAGAACACGGAGGCGTAAAACACGCGGTTCCACTCCGATTTATAACTCAAACCGTTGCCTGTAACGGGGCATACCGCACGGAGATACTGAAATTTCCCTCCGTGTGCTCACGGGCGCACTTCACAGCCTGAAAATCAAGAAGCCTCTCAGCAAAACGGCTCCCTCTCTGGTGATATCAACGGATGCTACTCTTCCCGTTCATTGCATTTTTATTTTATGCTATTATATTCAACTTTAAAGAACTTGTCAATCCTTTTTAACCTTAAAAATATCCTTTGCCTTCACGGTATAAATAACGCCTGAAAGCACAGTAAAGAATGCGGAAATACCTATAACTATGTTTACCGAAGCGCCAATTGAAAGAGTGTCCGAACCTACAAAAGAATACCACTTTTCATTAGCGTAAATGAACATGATTGCGGTAATAATCATTATCATCTGAACAACAGTTTTAACCTTGCCGGAAATTCCTGCAGGGATAACAATTCCTTTTTTAAGCGCAACCATCCTTACAAGAGTTACGGCAACTTCCCTGAACATGATTATAACAACAAGCCATACGTTGCAAAGGCCCTTTACAACAAGGCTGATAAGTGCTGCACAAACAAGCATTTTATCGGCAATAGGGTCCGCAATCTTTCCAAAATTGCTGATAATTTTATACTTTCTTGCAATATTACCGTCCAGAAAATCGGTAAACGAAGCAACAGCAAAAATAATCGCCGCAATCAAATAGTGGCTGTATCCGTTTCCGCCTATACGACAAAACATCGAAAAAAGGAAAAGAGGTACCATAAGAATTCTTATTACCGTGAGAATATTGGGTACGTTTTTCATAAAACCTCCGTCAGGGGCAAAGAGCATCTCTGCCAATCAAATCATAATCATTTATGCCGATTATTCTGACCTCGGCAAAATCACCGACATTATACTCCAAATCGGTTGTAAAGTCAATCTTACCGTCAATTTCAGGGGCATCCATATAGGTTCTGCCGGAATAACTGTCCGTATAAGGGTCAAATTCTTCAACAAGCACACGGCAAACCGTACCGATTCTTTCGTGATTCCTGATTGCCGTTATCTCAAGCTGATCACGCATAATTATTTCGCCGCGGTCAACTTTAGTCTGCTCATCAACCTGACCCTCGGCATCAAAAGCAGGGGTTCCCTCCTGAGGTGAAAAAGCAAAGCATCCGAGTCTGTCAAACTCAATTTCATTAACGAATTCAACAAGATTTTCGAACTCTTCTTCACCTTCGCCGGGATAACCTACGATAAATGTTGTTCTGATAATTGCATCAGGCAGCTTTTCACGGATTTTCTTGATAAGCTGTCTGTTTTCTTCACCCGTTCCCCTGCGATTCATTGCCTTGAGGATTTTATCATCAGCGTGCTGCAAGGGTAAATCAAAATAATTGAGCACCTTGGGCTGATTCGCCATAACCTCAAGCAACTCATCGGTGATTTTATCGGGATAGCAATACAGCATTCTTATCCACTCAATACCGTCAATTTCACAAAGCTCGTTGAGAAGCTTGGGAAGGGCGAGCTCATGATACAAATCAACACCGTAATTGGTTGTATCCTGCGCAATAAGGATAAGCTCCTTAGTTCCCTCGTTTGCAAGCGCTTTTGCTTCTTCAATAAGAGTTTCCATGGGAACACTTCTGTAATTACCTCTGATATAAGGAATTACACAGTAAGAGCAACGGTTTGAACAGCCCTCGGCTATTTTAAGATAGGACCAGTATTCGGGAGTTGTAAGCATACGGGTGCCCGTAATGGGAAGAGCTTCTTTTGCAGGGAAGCAACAGTAAGCATCTTCATTCTCCGATTCGTTTACAGGGATTTCACCTGACTCCTGACCGAGAAGATTTTTGACTATCTGCGCAATGCTGCCGTTTGCACCGATTCCGACAACAGCATCAACCTCGGGGATTTCGCTGAGAATTTCTTCCTTATGGCGCTCGGCAAGGCAACCGGTAACAATAATCTTGCCCACCAGTCCTTCTTCCTTAAGCTGAGCCATATCAAGAATATTCTCAATTGCCTCTTCCTTTGCCGCATCAATGAATCCGCAGGTGTTGATAATAACGGCATCCACGCCGTCATAGATATCACCTATAACAAAACCCTCCGCATCAAGAAGAGCAAGCATACGCTCTGCATCAACCTGATTCTTGGGACAGCCGAGTGAAATCATTGAAATTCTATTCATCAAAATAGTCCTCCGCATCAACTGATATTTCATACTCCCTCAACGCCGTGCGGATATCTGAATATCCGTAGCCCAGACGCGTGAGAGCTGCAACGGTGCGCCTTCTGCCTTTTTCATCATTCAAACTGTTGCGATATTTTGAATTCAGTAATTCTATAATACGCAAAACGTGATTATTGTCAAGTTTTTCGCAGGCATTTTCCGCATTTTCGTGGGAAATCCCCTTTGCAGCAAGCTCATATTTTATCTTTTTGGAAGAATAGCCCTTACTCTCGCTCAATCTTCTCGCAAGCATCACAGCGTAGGCTTCATCATCAACGTAGCCCATTTCCTCCGCCTTCAACGAAGCGGCACGGGCAAAATCACGCTCGATACCTTTCAGCACCAGCTTGTTTTCAAGCTCTTTTCTGCCGTAATCTCTGTTGGAAAGCAACCGCAAAGCGGCAACAAAAGCAGAGCGCAAACCTGCCGCTTCAATAAAAGCAGCAAGCTCCGCTCCGTCAATATCATCGCCGTTGGCATAACCGCAGGAAAGGGCGAAATCCTCATCCACGGTTATAAAATATTCACCGCCGAGTAAAATATGAACTTTTCCCGATTTTCCGGAATTAAAATTAAGTTTCATTTGTTAATCGTCATCATCAACAACTATGTCAAGCTTTGCTCTTGCAACCACCTTTGTGGTAGGCTCGGCTGCAGGAGCGGGCTTTGCTGCATCAGGGAGCTTTCTGACAGGCTTGTTTCTGCTCTCCTGCTCCGCCTTAACAGCGGCAATAACCTTGGATTCAATCTCCTGAGCAAGCGCCTCGTTATCGGCAATAACGTCCCTCGAATTATCTCTGCCCTGACCAAGACGCATATCACCGTAAGAGAACCATGCGCCGCTCTTATTAATAATGTTATATTTAACACCAAGGTCAACAAGCTCGCTGAATTTTGAAATTCCCTTACCGTAAAGGATATCAAACTCAGCTTCCTTGAAAGGAGGAGCAACCTTATTTTTAACAATTTTACATCTTGTTCTGTTGCCGATAATTTCGCCGCCGTTTTTAATGCTTTCAACTCTTCTCACTTCAATTCTTACTGAAGCGAAGAATTTAAGCGCTCTGCCGCCGGTGGTAACCTCGGGATTACCGTAGATTACGCCGACCTTTTCACGCAGCTGATTTATAAAGATAAGAACGGTGTTGGACTTGGAAATAGCACCTGCAAGCTTTCTGAGAGCCTTTGACATAAGCCTTGCGTGCATACCTACCTGATTATCGCCCATTTCGCCCTCAATTTCAGCACGGGGAACAAGAGCGGCAACAGAGTCGATTACAACAACGTCAAGAGCGCCTGAGCGTACGAGTGCCTCCGCAATTTCGAGAGCCTGCTCGCCGTTGTCGGGCTGTGAAACGAGCAAAGAATTAACGTCAACACCGAGATTGGAAGCATAAAGAGGGTCAAGAGCGTGCTCAGCATCAATAAATGCCGCTTCTCCCCCCGCCTTCTGAGCCTGAGCAATAACCGAAAGAGCAAGCGTGGTTTTACCCGATGATTCCGGGCCGTAAATCTCAGCAATTCTTCCCTTGGGAAGACCGCCGATTCCGGTTGCAACGTCAAGACCGACTGAGCCTGTGGAAATAGCTTCAACATTCATTGCGCTGTTTTCACCAAGGCGCATGATAGTGCCCTTGCCGTAGGATTTTTCAATCTGCTGCAAAGCGGTTTCAAGTGCTTTCTTCTTATCAATCATTTTTCAGACCTCCTGTATCAATCAAACAAATGTTCTACCGATATTCTATACTATTCTTCTCAAAATTGCAATAGGAAAATGCCAAATTTACAAATATTTTTAATAATCTAAAAAATTTTAAAAAAATGCAAAAAAACACTTGCTTTTTTTCTGCATATCTGTTAATATATCATCCGTTAATGAGTTTACAAAAGGAGGTGTGACACATGGCAAAATGCGATTTTTGCGGTAAGGATGTGTCCTTCGGCATCAAGGTTTCCCATTCACACAGACGCTCCAACAGAACTTGGAAGCCCAATGTTAAGCGTGTTAAGGCTGTTGTAAACGGTTCTCCCAAGAGAGTATACGCTTGCACTCGTTGCCTTCGTTCAGGAAAGGTAACACGCGCTGTTTAATTTCATCAGAACACGGTAAGAGATCGCTGCGGCGGTCTCTTATTCATTTTACAAACAAATACTTTTTGTTGCTTTTGCCGAACTGATTGTGGTTCGGTTTTTTTATCCCACCATCGGTTGCGGTTTTTTTGACAAAATTCCCCTTGGTGACGAAATATTTTTTAATAGTAATAAACTGTTTGTTTTTTTTATCTTTTTGTGTATAATTAATACACCAATTTTCTCGGAGTGCTTATTATAATGAAATACAAAATCAATCCCACTGAGCTTGACAGCTCCTTCAGAGTTCCCTCTTCGCTGGTAGACAAGCATATCCGCCTTGCTAACGAGCATCAGCTTAAAGTTCTTCTCTGGATTTTGCGCAATTCCCCGGAAAATCCTGACATTGAAAAAATGTGCAAGGCATTAAAAATGAATAAAGACGATGCAGCTGACTATCTTCAGTATTGGGTTCTTACAGGAGTCATTATTGCTCAGGACGGGCAAAGCGAGCCCACCCCTGCACCCGTGCAGGAAACCGCCGCAAGCACTCCCGCAACCGTCCCTGCCACAAAAGCCGCCGCACCTGTTATTGCGCCCTCAAAGCCTTCAAGTGTAGAAATTGCACAAAGAATCAAAGAATCGCCGATTATAGGCAATCTTTTCAGAGAGGCTCAGGTTAAGCTCGGCAAAACAATCGGATACGAGGGTCAGTGCACGCTGCTTATGATGCACGACTATGACGGCTTACCCGTTGAAGTAATCTATATGCTTCTTGATTACTGCGTTTCAATCGGCAAAACCCATAACAACTACATAGCCGCAACAGGCAGAAACTGGGGCGAGTGCGAAATTGACACTATTGAAAAGGCCGCGGAAAGAATCTCCGCCCTTCGCACGGCAGACAGAGTATGGAAGGATTTTGCCGCCCTTGCAGGAATCACTAACCCTAAGCCCACCACCACACAGACTGCCTACATTTCACGCTGGTGCAATTCTTGGGGCTTTTCTACGGATATGATTTACCTTGCATACGAAGAAATGGCTGACCATACCCAGAAGCTCAGCTTCGCTTATATGGACAAGGTGCTTGAATCCTGGCACAAAGACGCAATTAAAACCCCCGAGGACGTGCGTGCATTGAAAGCCGCAAAGAGCACGCCCGTTTCCAAAAAAGCGGACACGCCTGCACCAAAAGCATCAAAGAAACAGAGCGATACTTCTTACGATATAGACGCCTTTACCAAGAACACCGTAAGCGGAAATCTCCGCTATGAAAGGAAGAAAAAAGCATGAGCTTTGGCAAAGATATTATAATTGCCGCTCAGACTGAGCTGGCAAAAAGAAAAAGCAGAGCTGAAAATCTTCAGCAGCAGCGCAGAAGCGAGGTATTGCTTAAAGTGCCCGAAATTGCCGCCGCTGAACGCGAGCTTGCACAGACGGGTCTTGACGTTGTAAAGGCTATCGGTATGGGTGCGGATGCAAGAAGTTACCTTGAGAATCTTGCAAAAACCAACCTTGCTCTTCAGGAGAAAATAAAGCTCCTTCTTGTATCAAACGGTTATCCCGAGAATTATCTTGAAACGGATTACGTCTGCAAAAAGTGCGAGGATACGGGATACGTTGAGGGCACGCCCTGCTCCTGCAGAAGAATCCTTTTAAAAGAGCTCGCTCTCAAAAAGCTTTACAGTAACTCCCGTGCTGCACAGTGCACTTTCGAATCCTTCAACCTTGATTATTATTCTGACCGTCCTGATGAACGCTTCGGAATCTCCGCAAAAGAGCAGATGAAGAATATCCTCGAATACTGCCGTTGCTATGCGGATGATTTTGATTGCAGCTCCCCCAGTCTTTACCTTTTCGGCCAGACGGGTCTTGGCAAAACTCACCTCACCCTCGCTATAGCAGGCGTTGTTACAGCCTCGGGCTACAACGTAATTTACGATTCGGCTCAAAACATTTTCAACCGCCTTGAAAGAGAGCACTTCCGCTCCTCCAGAAGCGATGAATACGACGGCGCCGAGCAAGAGCTTCTTGATTGCGATTTGCTGATTATTGATGACCTCGGCTCTGAGTTTACCACTCAGTTCACGGTTGCCGCATTATATAATGTTTTAAATACAAGGCTCAACTGCGACAAGCCCGTTATCATCAGCACAAATCTTGATGCACACGCACTGGAAGAAAAGTATTCGCCGAGGATTACCTCACGCATCATGGGCGGATACACCCCCCTGCATTTCCTCGGCAACGATATAAGACAAAAATTAAACAACTGATTCGGAGATATAACACATGGATATTATTCAACAGCTTACCCAGGAATTTCACCTTCAGCGCTGGCAGGTAGAAAACACAGTTTCACTGCTTGACGACGGCAACACCGTGCCTTTTATTGCACGATACAGAAAAGAGGCTCACGGCACTCTTGACGACCAGGTTATCAGAGGTCTTTCTGAAAGAGTTGAATACCTCAGAAACCTTGAAAAAAGACGCGAAGAGGTAAGAAACTCCATTATTTCCCAGGAAAAGATGACCGAAGAAATAGAAGCCGCTCTTGACAAAGCGGTGACCCTTGCGGAAATTGAAGACATTTACCGCCCCTTCAGACCAAAAAGAAGAACAAGGGCATCTATCGCAAAGGAAAAGGGTCTTGAACCCCTTGCAGATGAAATCTACGCTCAGAAGCCTGATTCACCCGCTCCGCTTGAGCTCGCAAAAGAATATATTGATGAAGAAAAGGGCGTTGAAAGCGCCGAGGAAGCACTCAAGGGTGCTATGGACATAATTGCAGAGAACATCTCGGACAATGCCGATATCCGCCGCAGACTGCGCAACCTTTTCGGCGTTGTGGGCATAGTTACCGTATCCGCGGTTGACGAAGAGGCTGAGAGCGTTTATAAAATGTATTACGATTACAACGAGCCCGTTAAAACTATCGCAGGGCACAGAGTGCTTGCAATAGACAGAGGCGAAAGAGAAAAGTTCCTCAAGGTAAGCGTTACGCTTGACGCCGTAAAGGCATCAAACGTTATCAAAAGCGTTACCCTCAGCGATACCGAATCCCCCTGCACCGAAACCGTAAGGGAAGCAGGCGCCGACGCTTATGCAAGGCTTATTTATCCTTCCGTTGAGCGTGAAATCAGAAATATGCTCACAGACAATGCCGCCGCAAACGCAATCAAAGTATTCGCCCTCAACACAAAAGAGCTTCTTCTTCAGCCTCCGCTCAAGGGTAAAACCGTAATCGGTCTTGACCCCGGATACAGAACGGGCTGCAAGGTAGCGGTTGTTGACCCAACAGGCAAGGTGCTTGACACAGGCGTTATTTATGTTACACATTCGGAAGCTCAGAAAAAACAGGCTGAGCAGCTTATTAAATCTCTTATCGCCAAGCACGACGTTGATGCAATTTCAATCGGAAACGGCACAGCATCCAAGGAAACAGAGATTTTCGCCGCCAACCTTCTCAAGGAAGTAAACAAAAAGGTTTCATACATGGTCGTAAGCGAAGCAGGTGCTTCCGTTTATTCGGCATCCAAGCTTGCGGCAGAGGAATTCCCTCAGTATGACGTTTCGCTGAGAAGCGCAGTTTCCATAGCACGCAGGCTTCAGGACCCTCTTGCAGAGCTTGTTAAAATCGACCCCAAGGCAATCGGCGTTGGCCAGTATCAGCACGATATGCCTCCCAAGGAGCTTGACACTGCCCTCAACGGCGTTGTTGAAGATGCCGTAAACTCCGTAGGTGTTGACCTCAACACCGCTTCCGCTCCCCTGCTGGCAAGAGTTTCGGGCATCAATTCGGGTATTGCAAAAGGAATTGTTCTTTACAGAGAAGAAAACGGAGCATTCACCGGCAGACAGCAGTTAAAGAAAGTTCCCAAGCTCGGCGCCAAGGCTTTTGAGCAGTGCGCAGGCTTCCTCAGAGTTGCCGAAAGCAAGAACGTGCTTGATAACACAGGCGTTCACCCCGAAAGCTACGATGCCGCAAAGAAGCTGCTTGAGCTTTGCTCATACACTCTTGACGACGTTAAGAACAACAAAATTGACGAGCTTGCAAAGAGAGCCGAAGAAATCGGCGAAGAAACCCTTGCAGAAAAGCTTGCGGTCGGCGTTCCCACTCTCAAGGATATAATAAAAGAACTCCTTCGCCCCGGCAGAGACCCCAGAGATGAGCTCCCCCCTCCCATGCTCAGAACAGACGTTATGGAGCTCAAGGATTTAAAGAGCGGTATGGAGCTTATGGGCACCGTAAGAAACGTCACCGATTTCGGTGCGTTTGTTGACATCGGCGTTCATCAGGACGGTCTTGTTCACATTTCACAGATTACCCGTAAATTTATCAAGCATCCTTCCGAAGTGCTTAAGGTAGGTCAGGTTGTAAAAGTGTGGGTAATGAGCGTTGATACCGCAAGAGCAAGAATATCACTCACCATGCTCGGCAAACCGGAAGAAAAATAAATAATCGAACCCGCTGAAGATTCAAATCCTCAGCGGGTTGTTCTTTTGCTTATTTCAGTTTTTCAACAAGCTCATCGGTATCCGCAAGCTTAACGCGCTTTGAAACAACGTAGGTTTTAAGGGAAGAATCGCTGTTTTTCTTACCGAATGCACCGTAGGTTGAAGTGACAACGGTATCGCCGTTAATTACAACGTTGCCGCAGTAGCCGGTATCTGCATTTGCGCAGATTCCGGGGGCAGTCTGATTGGGCAGATATGTATGGGCAAGCTTTATTCTGTACTGACCCTCAGTGCCGTTTTTCAGATCGTCATAAGTACCAACCCAGCCAATCCAGCCTTCACTGTACCATCCTCGGCACTTTTTCTCACTGTACTTTGCAACCTTTTCAGGGTCTCTTTCGATGGAACGGAATGTGATGAAAAGTCTGCCGTCGTCAAGGTAATCAGCCTTGTGACGCTCGCCGTTGATTGCGGGCAGCGCATACACGGGGGCAGACCAGGTTTCACCCTCATCGCGGGAAAAAGAAATCAGAGAATTACACGTTTTGGAATTACTTCTCGCAATAAGGCAGAGCTCATCACCCTTGCCTCCCTCTGAGCGGACAACCTCAACCTCACACATCTGCGCCTGCTTTTCAATTTTTCTGTGCTTTGAAAAATAAGGAACAGGCTCGCTCCAATGAGGCTTGCCGTTTTCAAAAGTAAGAATTGTTTTATAATTTATGAACTTATCATTGTGAAAAAAAGCCATCCATTTATCAACAAACTTACCATTCTCCTTAAGCCGGGTAAGCGAAGCCATAGCAACAATCGTGATATACTTCGTGCCGTTTTTCTTTCTGGGATAGCAAAGCTCAAACTCGCTCCAGCTCTTGCCCTCATCGTCAGAAAGAGAGAAGTTGAACCCTCCCGTTGTAGGCTCTGTGCCCCATTTTGGATTTCCCGATAGCATAATAAGCTTATCCTTTGTTACACCGTCAGTAAAGCAAAGGCGGTATACGGTAGGCGTTTCACGGGAATTTTTCCAAGATTCAGGCTGATTTTCGTTAGCTGTGCGATAACTGTCACCCGAATCCGAACTGATATAGCTATTTATGGCACCCTTGCCGTGACCTGAAGGAAACATAGTAAGGATATCACCGTTTTTAAGCAAAACAGAATCGGGATGGCCGAGATAATTTGCAGAATCATCTACAATTGCCTGATTGTAAAGATATGCGTATTTTTCGTCTTCGCCCTCAGGTCTTACGCTGAGATCAAGCTGAGGTATCGAATAGTTGCCTGCCATATTCTTAACGTTCTTTTTCATTTATTTCGCCTTAATCCTGTAAACTTTTACGCCGTGAGCAGGAACAGATGCGCTGATTTTATCGGTAATTACCTGAGTTGTTTTGTCCCAGAGCTCATATGCTTCATATTCCTCTGCAGGAGGAATGCTGACAAAGGTGCGGTAAACGATATCACTCATGCTGTGCTCAATAACACAGGGCGTACCGCTCTTGTTGAAAAGGCAAACCGCAACCTCATTATTCTCAAGAGGTTTAACAAGAACATCGTTGATGCCGTTTGTCTTGATTCTTCTGCACTGCATACCGAGCTTATCCTGATCAACAGCTATAACGTCACGGTTGGTTACGATTCGGTAGGTGAGATTGTCAGTATCGGGTGTGCCGTCAGCCTTTACAAAATCACGCAAATCATTGCCGAGAATAAGAGGTGCCGCCATCATGCACCAAAGGGTGAAGTGGGTTTTATTCTCCTCATAAGAAAGCTCACCGTTGCCTACCTCAAGCATATCAGGGTCATTCCAATGGCCGGGACCTGCATATTTATAAAGGTTAACGTTGAACTCATAAAGACCGAGTATGCTTGACCAAACGGGCTTTATATCCATGGTTGTTCTCCAGAGATTACCTGCCTGGTGTCCCCATTTCCAGGGCATATTGTTACCCCACTCGCAAATGGAGTATACTATTGGCTTTTCGGGCTGACCGGTTTTCTCTGCATATTCTCTGGTTGCTCTTTTGAGCTCTTTGCCCATTTTGGTGTACTGGGTGCAGGCACTGTCAAACCTTGAAGCGATGGGATTATAGAGCTTAATTTTGTTCTTTCCTGCTTTAAGTCTGACCTTCACCTGATGCCTGCCCTCAGCTGTAATAACCACAACGTGGGTAGGAGGAACGATAGTTGTATACTTATCCTCGCCGTTTATAAGAATTTCACAGTATTTTCTGCTGTTGCTCTTCTTCATAAGGCAAAGAGTAAGGATATACTCACCGTCTTCGGGCACGTATACGTCTGTAAACTCTGCCGCTCCGCCGTTTGCACTGAGACCCGTTATATATTTTCCGCTGGGCAAGCGGCTGTCCTCTTCAATATGAGCATTGCCGCTGAGGAAAGCTTCACAGGCAAGGTATTCGGTTTCATTTTCAATTCCGCCCTTGCTTATTGTGATTTTTTCAATCTGAGGAGCTCTGAAGGGAATAGTCTGGTTATGGCAGAAATCGTATTTGAAATATTCAATTCCCCACTCTGCGAAGGTATCCGCGTCAATAGCTTCGTTGTAAAGGCTTGCAGGAAGATCCTCGCAGGTGAGAGTACCGTTTGAACTGTAAATGCCGAGCTTGAGACCAAGAGCGTTTACTCTTTCCACAAGATTCTTTATACCGCTCGGGAAGGTTACAAAATCGCCCTGAAGCCTGCCGTTTTCATCTCTCATTGAGGACTGCCAGCAATCGTCGATATTAAGGTGCTGATATCCGCAATCGGCAAGTCCGCTGTCACGCATGGCTTTACCCGTTTCATAAATCAAATCCTCATTGATTTTGTTGCGGAAAAGATTCCAGCTTGACCATCCCATGGGAGGCGTAAGCGCAACACCGTTGCCGTAATCCTCTTTACTGACATCAACGTTAAGCTTAACAGCGTTTAACGCTTTGTTTGCAACGTCAACAGGGTCGGGAATTTTTTTCTTAAGCGAATAAACGGCAGCTGCCGCCCCCGCAAGTAAAGATGCTGAGAAAAGCTTTGACATTGACTTTCTTCCTTTCGTATTTTATTTAGCAGACTCAAGAGTGCCAAGTATATAACGGCAGCCCTGAGGGTGTGCATCATAATCAACAGACTCGGTTTTTATGACATTGGTATTAAATACTGTTACTGTTTTCTGCTGATAGAGAGGTAACTCCACAGCAAGGAGCATCACGTAATCAAGCATCTGCTCCGTAAGAGCTTGCCTTGTACCGTAATCCGCTTCACTTCTTACGTTTTCAAGCAAAACGTCGAGCGAATCCGCATCAATGCGGCTGTAATTGGACGGTGAGGACGAATGGTAAGCGCTGTATTTATCACTCGTATCGCCATCGTAAACTCTTCCGCACCAAAGGTCAGCGTCAGCATTCTTTAACGAATTATTATAAGCCTGCTCATCAACGCAGGTAATATTCATCGTTACACCCGCCGCATTAAGAGCGGCTTTAAAGCCGAGCATTACGGCATAAAGAGCATCCTGCTCATCTGCACAGATGCAGGCCTCAAGCACGAGCGGCTCACCGTTTTCATCAGCGAGCGCAGTGCCCTGCTTTGTGTAACCGTCCTTTGCAAAAAACTCTGTTGCCGCAGCCGTATCGTAAGGGAAATATACCGTTGAATTCTCAGGATATTCGCCGAATTTAAGGCTCATGGGTCTGTTCACGGCAGTATAATATGAACCTATCTGCGCCTTTGCCTCACCTACACAGTTTGCAAGGCTCATAAGGCCGCGGCGCACATTCATGCTTACCTTTTCGGTGTTGAAAGTGATGCTGTTGTAATAATTACAGTCTGAAAGACTGTAGCGAAGCCCGGCATCGGTTATATCGGAAATTATAGATTCCGTTGCCTGAGTTTCAACCACGTCAACCTTACCGTTCATTACGCTTTTAATTTTATCCGCACCTTTTAAATCAACAAACCTGAGATTTGAGAAGCCTGCCGCATCGCCGTAATAAAAATCATTTCTCGCAAGTGTCAGCTCGCTCTTTCCTTCATCGTACTCATCATAAGCATAAGCACCCGAGCCCACCGTGTATTCATTGAGTTCAATTGCGCCCGCATTGCCTTTGACGTAACCTACGCCGTAAACACTTTTCGGAATAATTACGGGGTTGATGAGAGAAATTGTATTGACGTCGATTGAATTATATATGATTGTGCAGGAATGGTTGCTGATTTTGCTGATACCTGAAATGTATTCAACATCTATACCGTCAGCATAGTTGGACTCAATATATTCATCCACCAGCTTTTCATACCACCACGCATAAGGATTGTACCTTGTGTAATGCTCCTTTGCTTCAATCTGAGCAATAAGAGAGAGGAGTTTTTCATCCGAAGGAGTCTTTCCAAGCTTTGCGTACTCCTCAGCATAACCGAGCTCTGAGCAGTATTCCTTCCACGTACCGCCGTCAGGTGCAACATCCTCCCCTGCAACAAAAGCACCTTCTATCAGAGTCTGCTCAAGGTAATGGGCGTAATCGTCAAGGTCAATATTCTCAAGGGAGTATTTTTCATTCGCTTCGTATTCAATATCTTCAAGGGCAGCAGCATAATCGGCATCGTCATAGTAATATTCAAGAATTCCTTCAATGCCGTTTGAATACCAGCCGCTGAAAGTGCCCTTATAGGTTGCATCGGCAAGCACACCGTAATAAAACAGAATATCGTCAATAGTGGCATAGCTGCCGTCGCTGAAGCGGACGTCATCATTTATGCTGACGGTATATTTCATCCTGCCGTCACCGAGGTATTCATAGGTGATGCTGCCGCAGACGTTTTCAAGCTTATTGGCGGCACCCTTGCGCTGAACACTCTCAAACATCTGATCCATAATGAGGGAATCCGATTCATTAAAGAAAAACGGATTGAAATTGCCTTTAATAGCATCAACGCCTACCTTAAGCTCACTGTTATCGGCAGAAAAAGTGCCGGCACAAGAGCAGGTAAAAAGCAAAGCAATCGCAAGAAGCAGCGCCGTATATTTTTTAAAGAGTTGCATAAACAGCTCTCCTTTATAGAAATCAATTTATATTTAAGTAATTATAACACATTCAAAACAGATTTACAACAATAATTAAATAACAAAAAACGGCTTGCGCAGAAATTCTGCACAAGCCGCTCAAATCAAATCAAGCTACAGATTTATCAGATGTTTTCGAATCCGCTGAAGCCTCTGAAGATGGTTTCGTCATAAACGTTGTTCTCACCTGCGGGATGAAGAGGAGCCCATACCTGATTGAAGAAGGGGTTAACTCTTGCTTCCTCATCGTATGCCCAGTGGAACTTCTTGCCTTCACTGTCTGAAGGAAGTTCCTGGGGGCACCAATGACCGCCGCGAAGAACAAGGTTGGGAGACATCATGAACTCGTGACCGTGAGCGCACTTCCACTTAACGGGAGTGTAAACGTCAACGATTTCCTCTGCAAGGCACTCGCCGCCTCTGAAAGCAGCAGCCTTCTTAAGATCTTCAATAGTAAGGGTGTTGAAATCCTTGCTCTCATCATAGCCGTGATCAAGAACAACAACCTCGGAAGAATCGGACTTCTTGGAGGGGTTATGGATATCAAACTTATCCCATGTTTCGGGGATTGCTTTCCAAGCTGCTTCGGAGCCGTAGTAAGCGGAAATTCTCTCAGGAATTCTGTTCTTAATCCACCACATGGTGCCGTAAATTTCCTGATTGCAAAGAGACTTCATAAGAGTGTTCTTAAGAATGGGAGCGAAGGGCTTTGCAAGGAAAGCAAGCTTGTAATAGGGAGCAACTGTATCAAGGAGACCCTTGAAATACTCTGCTACGGGAACGTTTGCTCTGAAGTGGCAGTATTTCTCAAGAATGTCACCGTCATAGTACCACTGACCGTGGAAGTTCTGAAGGATGAACCAGTTGGGATTGAAAAGCTTCTTGGTGGAGCCGATACCAAGAGCGCCGAGAAGGAACTCTTCAAACTCGTAGTTGGTAAGTCTGTACTGCTCACCGCTGCCGATGTTGTAGAAACGTCTCCAGAACTCTTCGGGGATATCGTCACCGCAAACGTTAACCATAAGTCTGCCTGAATCCTCAACGGTTGCCCATTCAAGAACGCCGTTGATGGGAACGTGGAACATAATGGGGTCGATATTCTTAAGGATATCGCCGTAAAGAATACCGGACTGTCTGAGAGATACCCAATACTTAAGACCGGACTCTGCGAAAATGCTTTCTGCAATTACCTTACTGATAGCATAGTGGTCATAAATGCTGATTTTGATGGGGTCGCCTGTTCTGCCCCAGTGGATGGGCTCGTTTCTGTCGCCTGTTTCGGCAACAGTACCGATGTAAACAACCTTGATAGCATCAGGATTGCTCTGAGCCTTAACTGCGTCAACAATGTTTCTTGCAGCTGTGGTGTTTGTTCTGATAGTCTTGGTGGGATAGTAATCGGCTGAGGGGGATACCATTCCGCCGACATGGAGAACGTAATCAGCGCCTGTTACGCACTTAAGAACATCCTCGTAATTTGCCAAATCGCCCCATACAATCTTTACGCAAGGATCGTTAAGATAATCCTTGAACATCTTCTCGTTCTTTTCGCTCTTGCGAAGAAGGAGAACAAGATTGTACTTATCTCTGTGCTTCATGAACTCCTTAAAGCTCTGATAGCCCATGGTACCGGAAGCGCCGGTCAGAAACACGGTTTTCTTTGCCATTATTATTCCTCCAAAAATATGTTAGTGTAATTACTTACCAATTATAAATAATATCATACCCATCAACAAAAATCAACAAAAAAACATCAAATAATTCTTTTATTTAATATTCATTGCCTTTTTGAACTCAACAGTTGAGCGGTAAAGGCCGTCAATTTCCATTTTACGGTTGTTCCTGAACTCGGAAGCATCCCTTGCACGGCTTGTGTAACCCATATCAATGCCGCAAAGTGAAAGATGATACTTTGCGTTTACGGGATACATCTGACACTCTGCCATTGAAGCAAAGCCGATAAAATCCTGAACAAGCTGAGCCTTTTCGGGGTCGGACTCAAAATTCCTGCAAAGCCAGGAATAAAGCTCGGGATGGAAATTACCCATAACGCCCGAGAAGCCTGCGCAACCCATTTTAAGTGACTCAAGGAGAGTTGCGGAGTTTGCATTGTAAATCTTAAGGCCGAGGCCGTCAACAGCATCAAGCTTTGCCTGAATCTGTTCAAGGTCACAGCAGGTATCTTTAAGGAAGCGAAGAGGGCTTATCTCTGCGCATTTCTTAAGAGTTTCGGGAGCCATGAGGCGTTTGTAAGGATAGGGGCATTCGTAAATACCGAGAGCGATTTCGGGAATAGAGGTAACAACCTTTTCATAATTCTTGAGGAAAACACTGTCATCCTCATCTGCCTTTGCAAAGCGGTTTGCGATGAAAACGTAAGCATCAATGCCTTCGTTGATGAATGCGTTGGCCTCATAAATCTGAGTATCAATATCATCAGCTGTGTGACCTGATGCAACAACGCTCATTCCCTCGGGAAGATTCTTCATAATGAATCTGAGAAGTTCAAGTCTCTCCTCAAAGGAAAGGAAGAAAATCTCACTGGACTGGCAGATAGCAAAGATACCGTCAACACCGTTATTCTTATACCAATCAAGTATACCGAGCACGGCATTGTAATCAATCTTATTATCCTGAGTATAGGGAGTTACCATTGTGGGGTAAACGCCGTTGGGAATTGTTTTAACCATAAGTTGTTCCTCCATTAAAATAATATAATCCAACATTTAAAGTTTACCACCAATAATGTTTTTGTCAATCGGTTACAATAAAAATTTTCTTCTTATTTCGGCAAGAACACTTTTTTCTCTTCTTGAAACCTGTACTTGCGACATTCCGAGCTTCTGAGCGGTTTTAACCTGAGTAAGGCCGTGATAATAACGAAGGGTTATCATCTCGCGGTCACGCTCCTCCAAAGAATTTATAACTTCACCAAGTGCAATGGAATCAGCAAGCGCCTCCTGCGGCGAATCGACGGGGATATCGAATTCGTTACCTGCGCCGTCGCTGTCGGCAGTAAGAGATACCGCAGGCATTACCGCATTGAGAAGCTGCGAAACGGTAACTGCATCCGTATTCATTCTTTCGGCAAGCTCGCTGACGGTTGGCTCACGGTCAAGAAGTTGTGACAGCTCTTCCTTTTCCCTGAGCATTTCCCGTGCTCTCTCCTTCATTGTTCTGCCAACCTTGACACTTCCGCCGTCACGGAAAATCCTGCGTATCTCGCCCAGAATAACAGGTACGGCATAAGTCGAAAAAGAAAAGCCCAGAGTAACGTCAAAATTATTTGCCGCTTTTATTAATCCGAGGCAACCTGCCTGAAACAAATCATCATATTCCACTCCCCGCCCCCTGAATCTGTTAGCACAGGAATGAACAAGGCCGAGATTTTTTTCAACAAGCTCGTTTCTTTCCCTGACAGCATCAGTCATCGCAGTATTCACGACCTCTTATATATTTTTCCAGAGTTACGGTTGTCCCCTTCCCTGCAACAGAGCGGACTTTTATTTTATCCGTAAAGCTCTGCATTACCGAAAATCCGAGCCCCGAACGCTCGCCGCCAAGAGTTGTAAACAACGGCTCCATAGCCTGCTTAACGTTGATAATACCGCAACCCGTATCACGGATTCTTATGCGAATGAGCCCGTTTTCATAGATGCCTGCCCATATGTAAATTTCGCCTACCGATTCGGGGTAAGCGTGAACAATACAGTTAGTTACCGCCTCGCTTACTGCCGTTCTTATATCCGCAAGCTCCTCAACGGTAGGATCAAGCTGCACCGCAAACGCCGCAACCGTTGCCCTTGTAAAGCTTTCATTTACTGATTTGCTCTGAGTTTTGAGTTTCATTTCATTAATCGGCTTCATTTATTTACCTCCTGCTCGGATTTTAAGCTCACGAGCTTTTCCAACCCCGCAAGCTTCATAATCTGCAAATATTTTTTAGTAAGATTAGTTACTTCAACCTGCGCCCCCTTGCCGTGGGCAAGCCTGTACCTGCCCATAACAAAACCTATACCTGAGCTGTCCATAAAGGTAATCTGACCGAAATCAAGGCGTATAAGGCGCGCCGTTGATTCTATAATCGCTTTATCGGTCTGCGCACGCATTGAGGCGGCACTGTGGTGATCAAGCTCTCCGCTGAGAAAAACGGTAAGCCTGACGGGTGATGATGATATTTTTACATCCATTTTTCATTCTCCTTGCAAAAAAATAAATCCCTTACCCGTTAAGGATAAGGGATTCACTGTAAAAAATTTGTTGAAACAGGGAAGAACTTAAAAATTCATTATTTTATCACGCACTTCACCTGCAAAATAAAATGAACCGCAAACTATAAGCACGTCATTTTCCTCTGTAATACTCCTTGCAAAAGCAAGAGCATGGTCTACGTCGGCAACGCTGTAGCAGTTTTTGAAATACGGCTTTGCGGCATCGAAAAGACTCTCTGCCGAGAGTGAGCGCATAACGTTGGTTTTTGATGCAATGAAGGTATCAAACAGCCCCTTGCACACTTCAAGATAAGCAGGATAATCCTTATCCGCCATCATTGAGCAAACAGCAACCACACGCTTGCCTGCGAAGTTCGTTCTTATATACTGAGCAAGAGCTCTCGCACAGTCCTCATTATGGCCTCCGTCAAGAATTATAAAAGGCTTGCTTCTGAGAACCTCAAGCCTTGCAGGCATAGAGGAAGCCTCGATTCCTTTTGCAATATGCTCTGCAGTAACCCTGAAGCCGGACTTATCAAGAGCACATACCGCTTCAATGGCAGTAACTGCATTTTTAACCATATGCTCGCCCGTAAGAGGCACGCTGACGGTATTGCCCTTGTAATTGATTACGGAGCCGAATGCGTTTGATGAAACAAACTTCAGCTGAGCCAAATCAGGAATAACAAGCTTATTTTTAAGATCATTACAGGTTGACTCAACAACCTGCGCCGCTCCCTGAACCTGCTCAGGATAGGAAACACAGGTACCGCCGTATTTGATAATACCGCATTTTTCAGCCGCTATTTTCTCAACCGTATTGCCGAGTACGTTCATATGGTCCATAGAAATGCTTGTGATTACACTTACGAGCGGAGAAAGGATTACGTTGGTGGAATCATATCTTCCGCCAAGCCCTACCTCAAGCACCGCAACGTCGCAATTATGCGAAGCAAAATAAACGAATGCGACGGCGGTTATAACCTCAAACTCTGTGGGCTGAATTCCCGATTTTTCAAGGATATCAACGGCATTCTTTACTTTGGTGACCGTCTGAGCGAGCTCGTAAGGGTCTATCATCCTGCCGTTGAGCTGAATTCTTTCACGGAAATCAATAACGTACGGAGAGGTAAAAAGCCCCACGCTGTAGCCTGCTTTGCGCAGGATATTTGAAATCATGGTTGAGGTGGAGCCTTTACCGTTTGTACCTGCAACATGAACAAATTTTACCGAGTTCTGAGGATTACCCAGAAGCTCGCACAAAGCGGTTATCCTCTCAAGCCCCGGCTTCACGCCGAATTTTTCGAGAGAATGAATATATTCAATTGCCTGAGTACAATTCATTAAATCATCTCTTATCAGCCGAGCTTTGTAATACTTTCGTTAAGCATTGCAATCTTCTCGGAAAGTTTTGCAGCCTGCTCACGCTGAGCGGCAACTACGTTGGCAGGTGCCTTGGCAACAAAGTTTTCATTGGAAAGCTTGGAGTTTACAAAATCCAGATCCTTCTGAGTAGCAGCAAGCTCCTTATTAAGCCTTGCTTTTTCTGCTTCGAAATCAACAAGGTCACCCATGGGGATGTAAATCTTTGCGTCTGCGGTAACAATGCATACTGCGCTGTCGTCCTCAAACTCGTCAACAACCTCTACCTCAGATGCACTTGCAAGCCTCTGCATAAATACGCCGCCCTGTTCAAAGGTTGCCTTGTGAGCGGTCATAATATACACTTTTGCTTTCTTTGAGGGAGGAACGTTCATTTCAGCTCTGCGGTTTCTGATTGCACGAACAGCAGTCATAATACGCTCCATCTCTGCTTCTTCAGCAGTAAACGAAAGAGCTTCGTTATATTCGGGCCATACGGAAATCATGATTGATTCACCGATATGGGGAATGGTCTGCCAGATTTCTTCAGTGATGAAAGGCATGAAGGGATGGAGAAGCTTGAGAATCTTATCCATAGTCCATACGAGAACCTGCTTTGCACTCTGTGCCTCATCGCCGCCCTTCTGAAGGCGGATCTTTGCAAGCTCAATATACCAATCGCAGAAAATATCCCAGATAAAGTCATAAAGCTTTGCAATAGCAATGCCGAGCTCAAACTTTTCAAGATTCTCAGTAACGTCCTTTGCAAGCTTATTTGCAAGGCTGATTACCCACTTATCCTCAAGAGCAAGCTCAGCGGGAAGCTCACAGGGAATTTCTTCTTCGCCGATATTCATAAGGATAAATCTTGATGCATTCCAGAGCTTGTTGGCAAAGTTTCTGCTTGCGCTTACCTTTTCGTCAGAGAAGCGCATATCGTTACCGGGGCTGTTGCCCGTTGCAAGAGTAAGCCTGAGAGCATCCGCACCGTACTGGTCGATAATCTCAAGAGGATCAATACCGTTACCGAGAGATTTGGACATCTTTCTGCCCTGAGCATCTCTTACAAGGCCGTGAATGAGAACGGTATCAAACGGAACCTTACCTGTATACTCAAGAGCAGAGAAAATCATACGGCTTACCCAGAAACCGATGATATCGTAGCCCGTAACAAGAGTGCTTGTGGGATAGTAATGCTTGAGGTCTGCAGTTTCCTCAGGCCAGCCGAGGGTTGAGAACGGCCAGAGAGCTGAGGAGAACCAGGTATCAAGAGTATCGCCGTCCTGCTCAACGTTTTTGCTTGAGCAATGGGGGCAGCAATCTATATCGGTCTTAGAAACCATAGTGGCGCCGCAATCGTCGCAGTACCACGCAGGGATGCGGTGACCCCACCAGAGCTGACGGGAAATACACCAGTCACGTGTACCTCTCATCCAGTTCATATAGTTCTTTGTAAAACGCTCGGGAACGAAAACGGTTTCGCCCTTTTCAACCGCTTCAATAGCAGGCTTTGCAAGGGGCTCCATGCGTACAAACCACTGCTTTGAAACCATGGGCTCAATGCTTGTGTGGCAGCGGTAGCAGGTGCCTACCTCGTGCTTGATGGGCTCGATATACTTGATGTATCCGCCTGCTTCAAGGTCTGCAAGAATTGCCTTACGGGCTTCAACGGTAGTCATACCTGCATATTTGCCGCAGTCAAGAACCTCGGGCTCATCAGCAGCAGCCTTGCCGCTTGCAACAAGCTCATCGTAAACAGCCTTATCGGCAGCGCCTGTAAGGTGACCGTCATAGGTAAAGGTTCTTACCATGGGAAGATTGTGACGTCTGCCAACCTCAAAGTCGTTGGGGTCATGGGCAGGAGTAATCTTAACAACGCCTGTTCCCTTGGTCATATCTGCGTGTTCATCGCAAACAATGGGAATTTCCTTATTGAGAAGAGGAAGAATTACGTGGCATCCGTGAAGATGTGCGTAACGCTCGTCCTCTGCATTGATAGCAACAGCTGTATCGCCGAGCATTGTTTCAGGACGGGTTGTTGCAAGCTCAAGCTGCTCACCGGTTTCCTTAACGGTATAAAGCAGATGCCAGAAGTTACTGTCCTGCTCGCTGTAATCAACCTCAGCATCAGAAATGGAGGTGTTGCAGAAAGGACACCAGTTAACCATTCTGTTGCCTCTGTAAATAAGGTCTTTTTCGTAAAGTCTTACGAATACGTCACGTACAGCCTTGCTGCAGCCTTCGTCAAGAGTAAAACGCTCCCTCTCCCAGTCGCAGGAGGAGCCCATTTTCTTGAGCTGTTCAATGATGCGTCCGCCGTATTTTTCTTTCCATTCCCACGCACGCTTAAGGAATCCTTCTCTGCCAAGGTCTTCCTTGGTAACACCGTCAGCCTTCATTGCTTCAACTATCTTCGCTTCTGTTGCGATAGATGCGTGGTCAGTGCCGGGAAGCCAAAGAGCATCATAGCCCTGCATTCTTCTCCAGCGGATGAGAATATCCTGCAAAGTGTTATCAAGAGCGTGACCCATATGGAGCTGACCCGTGATATTGGGAGGCGGAATAACTATTGTGTAAGGTTCTTTTTCCGCTTCACACTTTGCGTGGAAATAATTACCCCTGAGCCAGAAATCGTATATTCTGTCTTCAACGTCTTTGGGGTCGTACTGTTTTGCAAGTTCTTTTGCCATAAAATCCTTCCTTTCGGACTGTGTAAGGCGATAAAAAAACCGCCTCACAGATTATAGTAATCAATGAGACGAGTATAACTACCCGCGGTACCACTCATATTGCGCAAAAGCACCACTCAGCGAGCCTTTTAAGCTCAGGCATTAACGCAGCCTCACGGAAAAGTTCTACTGACTTTAAAAGCTTTCTTCTTTTCAGCTACGGAGCGACAGCTGTAAATACCCGTTAATGGCTCGCATCCACCGCCATCTTTCTGAAACAGACTCTTTACGCCCTCTCCGTCAACGCTTTTTCTATATTTCAATTAAATATATCACATTTATCTTTCGGTGTCAACAACGGATTTGCAGTAAAATTCCGCTCCCGTTAATATTTATATTCCCTTTTTCATACTTTGTATTATCGGATTTAATTTAACGGCTGAAAGGCGGAAATACTGCTATGAAAAAAACAGGTAAATTAATAACCGACACTGTGATTCTCACGGCGGTAGGAATAATAATGCAGACCGTTTCGGTAAGCTTCAATCTTTACCTTACAAAGAAAATCGGCACCTCGGGAATGGGACTTTTCCAGCTGGTTATGTCAGTCTATTCGCTGAGTGTCACCTTCTCAACCGCAGGGGCAAGGCTTGCATCCACACGCATTGCCGCCGAGATTTCCGCAAAGGGTAATTCGAGTAAAAAAGCAATAAGACAATGCCTGCTTTATTCGCTTGCCGTTTCGAGCGCAATAGGTGCAGCAATGCTGATTTTTTCACCGTTTATCGCAAAGAGTTGGATTGACAACCCCGACGCCTCAGCCTGCCTTAAAATCCTTGCGCTCAGCCTGCCGTTTGTGGCAATGAGCGGCACTCTTTCAGGCTATTTTACGGCAACGGGATTCGTGCCGCATTATTCGGGAGTAAGACTTTTCGAGCAGCTTTTCAAGATAGTTACGGTAGTAATTGCGCTCAAATTTTTACTCCCCTACGGCAGCGTATATGCCTGCGAAGCGGTGGTAACAGGTATGACTGCTTCTGAAGTTGCTTCTTTTGCCCTTGCAAGATGCCTTTACAGTTATGCTAAAAGGAAAGAAAAAGCCCTGCCCTGCGAAAAGCCTGAGCTTTTTTCACTGCTGAGAATTGCTCTGCCCGATTTTCTCGGCAGCAGCACAAGAAGCATCCTGCTTACAATCGAGCACCTCATGATACCGAAAGGTTTTGAAAAATCGGGAAACTCTCAGCAGGAGGCGCTCTCCGCCTACGGAATAATACACGCTATGGTGCTGCCTGTTTTGCTTTACCCAAGCACCCTGCTCTCCTCTGTTGCTACGCTTATAATTCCCGAAATGGCTAAAAAAAACGCACTTGGTGACAAAAAGAGCATCAACTCCTCTGCAAATCTGCTTTTGCAACTGACCCTCGTTTTTGCAATCGGATGCGCGGCGGTGATGTACTTTTTTGCAAACGGACTTTCCGTTATAATCGGCAATACAGAAAGTGAGCATTACCTTAAAGTGCTTGCTTTTCTTGTACCTGTTATGTACTGCGATATGACGGTTGACGGTATTCTCAGAGGGCTTGACCAACAATTCCACTCAATGGTTTACAATATAATTGATTCCGCTTTGTGCGTTGCGCTTGTGTATTTCCTGCTGCCCGTTTATTCGATAAAAGGATACGTTTTTATCCTCTACATAAGCGAGCTTATAAATTTTTATCTCAGCACCTCAAGATTACTTAAGGTGTGCCAAATCCGTTTCAGTTTTAAAAATACACTGTTAAAACCGCCGGTATGCGCCGCAGTAAGCTGCGCGCTGTTTATCCCCTCTTTTCCTCACCTTGCAGGCAATAAAATTATCACCGCCATCGCAATAGCTGCGGCAGCGGTGATATACATAACTTTACTTTGTATTACACGGAGTCTGAACGTTTCTGAGCTTCGCTCGCTTATAAAATCATCTCTCTGAATTCTTCCTCGCTGATTATTGACACACCGAGAGACTGAGCCTTTACAAGCTTACTGCCTGCCTCTTCGCCTGCAAGCACGTAATCTGTCTTTTTAGAAACGGAAGAAGCTGTTTTTCCGCCGAAGCTTTCAATGATTTCGCTCGCCTGCGCTCTCGTGTAGGTAGGCAAAGTGCCCGTAAGCACAAAGGTTTTGCCCTCAAATCTTTTATCAACGATAACCTTGTCCGTTTTCATATTGACACCGAGTGCACGAAGCTCGTCAATCTCCGCTCTTGATTGCTCAAGGGAGAAATAATCAACAACGCTCTGTGCCATTATTTCGCCAAAACCGTCAATGCCTTTTACCGATTCAAAATCTGCATTGACAAGTGAATCCATATCAATAAATCTGTCAGCAAGGAGCTTGCCTGCCTTCTGACCTACGTGGCGGATACCCAAAGCAAAAATCAGCCTTGAGAAATCGTTTTCCTTTGATTTCTCTACCGCCGCAAGGATGTTGGAGGAGGATTTTTCCTTGAAGCCCTCCATGCTCATAATCTGCTCTGCGGTAAGCTTATAAATATCGGAGGGTTTTGTGATGAAGCCTTCGTTTACAAGCTTTTCGAGCACAGCCTCGCCCAGACCTTCAATATCCATCGCATCCCTTGAGCAGAAATGAATAAGAATGCGCAGAAGCTGCGACGGACACTCGGGATTAACACATCTTACCGCCGCTTCGTCAGCCTCCCTCACAACCCTTGCACCACAAGACGGACAAGCCTGCGGCAAGGTATACGGCTCGCTGTTTTCAGCGTGGGCTTCAACCCTTATAACCTCGGGTATTATATCGCCTGCTTTACGGATTGTAACGGTATCGCCTATGCGGATTCCCTTCTGATTTATAAAATCCTGATTGTGAAGCGTTGCACGGCTGACTGTTGACCCTGCAATAAACACAGGTTCGAGAACTGCTGTGGGAGTCAGCACTCCCGTTCTGCCTACGTTTACTTCAACGTCCCTTAAAACAGTCTGTTTTTCCTCGGGAGGATATTTATATGCAAGCGCCCATTTGGGGAATTTTGAGGTGCTTCCGAGAGCCTCACGGCGGCTGAAGGAATTGACCTTTATAACCGCACCGTCAATGTCAAACGAAAGCCCCGAACGCTCGGAGCCAATACGCTCAAGCTCGCCTATAACACCGTCAATATCCGAAAAAGTATTGTAAAACGGGACGGTCTTGAAGCCGAGAGAAGCCAGAAAATCAATTGATGCGGCGTGCTCCGTTATTCCCGTTTCACTGCTGCGCTGAATATTGAAAACAAAAATATCAAGCTCTCTTTCAGCGGTTATTGCAGGATTCTTCTGACGTAGAGAGCCTGCAGCAGCATTTCTGGGATTTTTGAAGGGCTTTTCGCCGTTGAGTTCCTGCTTTTCAACAAGCTTTGCAAACACGGCTTTAGGCATATAAACCTCGCCCCTGACCTCAAGCATCTCAAGATGAGTATCAATCCTGAGCGGTACGGAGCGGATTGTTCTGATATTGGCGGTAACATCCTCACCTACGTTTCCGTCGCCTCTTGTGGATGCTCTTACAAGCAGACCGTTTTCATACTCGAGAGCAACGGAAAGCCCGTCAATCTTGGGTTCAACAACGTATACCGTATCGGCAAACAGCTCACTCACACGGGCATCAAACGCACGCACCTCATCATAGCTGAACGCATCCTGCAGACTCTCAAGAGGCACTGCGTGAACGACGGGCTCAAAAAGACCGTCCGCACTGCCGCCTACACGCTGGGTAGGAGAATCCGCAGTTATGAGCTGAGGGTACTCCTTTTCTATCGAAACAAGCTCCCTCTGAAGCATATCGTATTCATAATCGTCTATTTCGGGATTATCCTCAACGTAATATTTACGGCTGTGATAATTGAGAATATCCCTGAGCTCAGCCGCTCTTTTTTCTGCACTTAAAAAATCCAAAGCTTTAATCCCCCGTTATTTTATCTGAATATATTATAACATTTTTATTCAATAAATCAACAGCTTTTCTACATGGATACAAGATCAGGTGCACGCCCTACGATAACTGTCTGAGCCACACACACAGCCGTTTCAACCTGCTTTTTCACCATGTTTCCGTCAAGAATAATAGTGACGTCTGCCGTTATATTTAGCATTACTCTGTGCTCGGTCTGATTCACACCTGCTTCAAAAAAGACGTTTTCAAACTCAGCATTAACCGCACCCGCAATGGAAAGCCCTATTTCCGCAACAGGTCCGCAGCCTGCAAAAACCGCCATACCCGTTGCCGCTCCGAGCGGCACCTTTACCACTGCGGAGTCAAGATGAATAGCTTTGTTTGCCGCCTGCACTATGTTTGTTTTGAGCAAATTCATTTTTATTATATCCGAGGTAAGAGAGGTGATAATTCCGTCATCGTTATACTTTATCTCTATTATGTCAGAGTAGCGTATATTCTCGCTTGTTATTTCATTTTCAATTGCGCTGTTCATAACTTCAACCGCTATGCTCTGCGCCTCAATCTGCGCTAAATCGTAAACCGCAGGTCTGAGTTTTGCATCAAGCACAAGCAAAAAAATAAGGCTTAAAATAAGAATGCTCAGCAGTAAAAAAATCATTCGCTTCTGAGCAGGGAACAAATATATCCGTCTGCGGTTTCGCACAGCAACACCCCCACAAAACAGTATATGCTTAAAAATTAAAATAAGCGATTGAATACACGGCACAAAGCTGATATAATAATATCATCAAATGTGTAAGGAGTGTTTTTATGAGCAAAGAAACCCCCAGAACCTACGTGCCCTTTAACAAATGGAAAGAGAAATCCAAGCAGACCGAATACACCGAGAAGACGCCTCTGCTCGCCCCTGACGGCACCCTTCTTGTCAAGGGCTGGGCGAGAAGAAACGTATTTGACTATAACCGCAACCATTCCGCTCCGAAATACAGAAAAAAGGAATGGGATTTTTATCAGATTTCAAACGGAAAATATATGGTGCAAATCAGCTTTGCCAACATCTCCTTTGGCGGATACGTTGCCGCCACGCTCATTGACCTTAAAAACGGCAAAAGCATAGCCAACGCAACTTCCATTTTCCTTGGCGGCGAAAGCAAATACATCCTGCCTCCCAGGGGTGACGCACCCAATTACTTCGAGGCAAAAGTCGGCTCTGCCAACGTAGTTTTCGATACAAAGGAAAATGAAAGAACCCTCTATTTCAAAAGACCGTACAGAGGCAAAACTGTTATCTGCAATTTTAAAATGGATATAATGCCCGATCTTGAAAACATAACCACCGTTTTACCCTTCAAGGATATGCCCACAAGGTATTTTATGACCACAAAGCAGAACTGTATGCCGTGCGAGGGAACGTTTGTTGTTGGCAACAAAGTATATGAATTCTCCAAAGAGGATTCCTTCTGCGCACTCGACTGGGGCAGAGTAAACACTCCCCACGAAATGGTATGGTACTGGGGCAACGGCTCCACTTACCTCACGGACGAAAACGGCAAAAAACATATTTTCGGCTTTGAAATCACCTGGGCAATAGGCGACGAAAGCAACGCTACGGAAACCTGCCTTTTCTATGACGGTAAGGCTCATAAAATCGGAGCGGTTGACGTTGAAGTTTTCCCGAAGCCCGATAAATACATGAAGGATTGGAAATTCATTTCAGAGGACGGCAGATTCAATCTTACCATGAAGCCGTTTTATGATAATCACTCCGACCTCAACATTGTAAACCTTGCCAGAATGCACACCCATCAGGTACACGGTCTGTGGAGCGGCGACGTCACTCTTGATGACGGCACAAAGCTTGAAATCAAGGATATGTACGCATTCTGCGAATACGTTGAAAACAAATGGTAAATAAAATGCGACCCGATTGCTCTTTACGGCAGTCGGGTCGTTTACTGTATTATATCACTTTTATTTCATCATAAGCAATTTTTATTATCTTTGTACTGTTAAGCGGTATACCCGTGTTATTGCTGTGATAATAAGCCATAAGGAAGCCGCCCTCACACTCAATAATTGCAGGATAACAGTAACCGTTGCTCAGATCATCCTCAATATAATAAAGGTTTTCTTTTTTGAAGCTAACTCCTCTGTCATTACTCACCGCCATAACGTAGGGAGTTCTTCCCCACGGCTCGGTTTCAGCCCTCGTTGTGTACTCAGTTATCGGATTAAAAACAGCTACAGTCAAATCACCGCAGTCTTTTACAAGCATGGGAGAGCAGGAAGAAGTAAAAAAGAAATTCGGCTGCGGAGCACTCCAGCTTTCGCCGTTATCAGACGAAAAGCTCTCAAACTGGAAACCGAGGCCTGTTCTTATATAGCACCACAGCCTGCCGTCGGGCAGCTCATAAAGTCCCGGCTCTTCCATTCCGTCAGCATCATTTTCAAACAGCGGCGGGATTTCGGTTTCGGATTTTCTCCATGAAGCACCGTCATCATCAGAGATGAAGAAACACACAATGCCGGGCTTGAAGCCCTCGCCCTTGAGCACAGTATGCCTTGCTGCGGCAAAAATAAGCCTTGAATTTTTAAGCTTTACTACTCTGTCATTGTTAATAACGTAATAATCCTGCTCATCAAGGCAATCAAGGCAGTTGACGGGCTCACCCCAGCTTTTGCCCTCATCTGATGAACGTGAAAGCACAATCTGATCAGTGCCATCGGCATTTTTGATAATATAAAAAGCACCGATATCACCGTTATTCATACGAAGGAATGAAAAGCTCATTATATTCTTTGAACCCTCAGGCTTTGTGAAAAGCACACGCTTTTCTCCCCAGGTTTCGCCCTCGTCACGGGAGATAAGAGCGCTTATCCGAGCATTCTCATCATCTTCCCAATCGTCTGCCATAAATTCGGTATAAGCGAACATAATCGAGCCGTCTTTGAGCCTTATAAAAGAGCCTTCACCGTTTCTGGGATTGCCCTCGCTTGTGCCTATAAAAAGCACCTGCCTGCCTATCTTTTCCATATATTCTCCTTAAGCCTTCGCTCAGTTTCACGAACGGTAAGCGAATTTGCCTCATCTATACCGCCGAAGGGGAACTCAATCCCCATTTCGTCATATTTTGTTTGGCATATTTTGCGAAACGGCAGAAGCTCAACCGAATCAACACAATCATGCGCTTTGATAATATCCGAAAGAGCCTCAAAATTCTCCTCATAATCGTTAATTCCCGGCACTATAACCTGCCGCACGGTTACGGGGATTTTTTGCTCATTGAGATAATCAAGGAATTCAACGGCCTGCGAAAGCTCCATACCGACGTGACGGCGGTAAAGGTCGCTGCGAGTGTATTTGATATCAAGAAGCACACGGTCACAAAACTCTAACGCGTTTTTCACCTTTGAATCAAGAAAACACCCCGACGTATCAAGGCAGGTGTTTATTCCTCTTTCCTTGCAGAGCGCAAAAACAGCCTCCACGAATTCCGGCTGGCACAAGGGCTCACCGCCCGAAAGGGTGATTCCTCCCCTTTTGCCGAAATAGGATTTAAAAGCTTCCGCTTTGCTCACAAGCTCGCCTGCCGTATAAGCATCGGCATTTTCGGCGCTCCACGTGTCAGGATTATGACAGCAGGAGCATCGGAGCGGACAGCCTGCAAGGAAGGCAACAAACCGTACCCCCGGCCCGTCAACCGTGCCGAGGGACTGAATGGAATGAATTTTTCCTTTTATGTTCTGCATACGTTAAATCAAAGGGCGCAATGGAAGGTGCGGTTGATAACCTCACGCTGCTGCTCACGGGAAAGCTTATGGAAATGAACGGCATAACCCGAAACGCGGATTGTAAGGTTTGGATAATCCTCAGGCTTTTCGTAAGCCTTGAGAAGAGTTTCACGGTTCATAACGTTTACGTTTATATGGTGAGCACCCTTTGCAAAATAACCGTCAAGAATTGAAACAAGGTTGTCAATCCTCTCATCCTCATCTCTGCCGAGAGCATCCGGGGTAACCGAGAAGGTATTTGAAATACCGTCGCGGCAATCGTTATAGCTGATTTTTGCAACGGAGTTGAGCGATGCGAGAGCACCGTTTTCCTCACGGTTATGCATGGGGTTTGCACCGGGAGCAAAAGGTGCGCTGGCGCTTCTGCCGTCAGGTGTAGCACCTGTATTCTTGCCGTACATAACGTTGGATGTAATGGTAAGCACGGAAAGAGTGTGGATTGCTTTACGGTAAGTGGGGGTTTTACGAAGCTCGGTAATCATAATATGAGTAAGCTCTTTTGCAATGAGGTCTACTCTGTCATCATCATTGCCGTACTTGGGAAAATCACCCTCACGTTTGAAATCAACGATATATCCGTTTTCATCCGTTACGGGAATAACCTTTGCATATCTGATAGCACTCAGGGAGTCTGCAGCAACAGAAAGACCCGCTACGCCGAATGCCATAAATCTTTCAACAGCGGTATCGTGAAGCGCCATCTGGGTTTTTTCATAGGCATATTTATCGTGCATATAGTGAATAACGTTCATTGTATTTACATACAGATGAGCAAGCCACTCAATATATGTTTTATATCTCGCCATAACCTCTTCATAATCAAGGCTCTCACCGTTCATAACAGGCATCTGAGGGCCGATTTTCATGCCGCTTGTGGTATCATAGCCGCCGTTAATGGCAATAAGAAGAAGCTTTGCAAGGTTGCAGCGTGCGCCGAAGAACTGCATCTGCTTACCAACCTTCATTGCGGAAACGCAGCAGGCGATTGCATAATCGTCGCCGTAGATGGGACGCATAAGATCATCGCTTTCGTACTGAATGGAATCAGTATCGGCAGAAACCTTTGCGCAGAATCTCTTGAAGGGCTCGGGAAGTTCCTTTGACCAGAGCACGGTAAGGTTGGGCTCAGGAGCCGAACCGAGATTGTAAAGAGTGTGAAGCATTCTGAAGGTGGACTTTGTAACAAGGGAGCGTCCGTCCTCACCTACACCGCCGAGAGCCTCGGTAATCCACATCGGGTCACCGCCGAAAAGCTCGTTATACTCAGGGGTGCGAAGATGCCTTGCCATACGAAGCTTCATAACAAAATCGTCAATAAGCTCCTGCGCGCCCTCTTCGGTAAGCACACCGTTTTTAATATCGCGCTGAATGTAAATATCAAAGAAAGTGCTTACTCTGCCAAGGGACATTGCGGCACCGTTCTGCTCTTTGATAGCACCGAGGTAAGCAAAGTAGGTCCACTGAATTGCTTCCCTTGCGTTTGAAGCGGGTCCGCTTATATCAAAGCCGTACATCGCGGCCATTTCTTTAAGATAGCCGAGGAAAGCAATCTGCTGATAAAGTTCCTCATCAAGGCGAATCTGCTCAGTATTGAAGAAAGGCTCGCCAAGGCACTTTTTATCTTTTTTCTTTTCTTCAATAAGACGGTCAACACCGTATACTGCAACACGGCGGTAATCGCCGATAATGCGTCCTCTGCCGTAAGCATCGGGCAGACCGGTTATAACGTGGCACTTGCGTGCGGCACGCATTTCATCAGTATAGGCGCGGAAAACACCGTCGTTATGAGTTGTTCTGTAACGGAACTCTTCTTCAACCTTACGGCTGAGCTTATATCCGTAAGCCTCGCAAGCATTACGCACCATACGGATACCGCCAAAGGGGTTTGCTCCGCGCTTTAAGGGGCGGTTAGTCTGCAATCCTACTATAATCTCATTGTCTTTATCAAGATATCCGGGCGCGTAGCTTGTCAGTGATGAAACCGTATCAACGTCAATATCAAGCACTCCGCCGAACTGATGCTCAAGCTTCAGCAAAGAGTTAAGCCTTTCCATAAGCGCCTTTGTACGGGGTGTTGCGCCTGCAAGGAATGATTCATCGCCCGTATATTCCTCATAATTCTTCTGAATAAAATCTCTTACGTTAATTTCGTCCTGCCAAACTCCGGGGACGAAGCCGTTCCAATTCTGATGTGTCATTTTATTACCTCCTTAAAATCGAAATGCAATAAAAAAAGGGCAAACCCAGCTTAAACATAAACTGAATCGCCCAGACGGTCGGCATTATACTTTTACATTTCACCGCAGTGCTCTGCGTAATCCGCCAGTCATGTAAAAGCTCTTAATTTGTATTTACATTGTAACGCATTTTCAGTTAATTGTCAATCGGATTAGCCGTTTTTTAATACTCTGTTTTCAACAAAAATAAAACGCCCGATGCACGGGCGTTTGTTGATTAATCAAATAAGGGAGTGGAAAAATATCTCTCCGCAGTATCGGGCAATACGGTAACAACGGTTTTACCCTTGCCGAGCTTTCTGGCAAGCCTTATTGCCGCCGCAACGTTAGTGCCGCTGCTTATGCCGCACATAATTCCCTCTTTTGCTGCAAGGTCCTTAGAAATCTGAATTGCTTCTTCATCTTTTACTATGCACACGTCGTCATAGATTTCCTGATTAAGGATAGCAGGGATTATACCGTCGCCGATTCCCATCTGAACGTGAGTGCCGATTGAGCCGCCTGAAAGAATTGCGGCATTTTCGGGCTCAACAGCCCAGATAGTCATATCGGGATTTTCTTCCCTGAGAGCTTCACCTATGCCTGTAATGGTGCCGCCCGTGCCGATACCCGAGCAAAAGCCGTGGATAGGACCGCCAACCTGCTCAAGAATCTCCTTACCCGTATAGTAGCGCTGAACTTCAAGGTTAGCAGGATTTTCAAACTGCTGAGGAACAAATACGTTTGAATCCTCTGCCTTCATCTTAAGCGCAAGCTCAAGGCACTGCTCAATGCAATGGCCGATATTGCCCTCATCGTGAATAAGAATAACCTCTGCCCCGTAATGCTCAACGAGCTTTTTACGCTCCTCGCTGACGGAGTCAGGCATTATAATCTTAACGTTATATCCCAATACGGCGCCTACAAGAGCAAGGCCTATGCCCTGATTGCCGCTTGTGGGCTCAACTATAATTGAATCGCTGCTGAGAAGACCCCTTTTTTCCGCATCCTTAATCATATTGTATGCGGTACGGGTTTTGATTGAACCGCCGACATTGAGACCCTCAAACTTAACGAGAATCTGAGCATCGTCGGGACCCGTAAAATGATTAAGGCGGATTACGGGAGTATCACCCATAGCATCTAAAATTGTATTGCAAATCATAAATATACCTTCTCAAAACACAGTATTGGAGCGATTATACCACAATACCGCTCTAATTTCAATATATTTCTGTACCATAATATTCTTAAAATTGATTTAAGACACTTGATTATTTACTACAATCTTTACAAAAAAGCTTTCTGCGCACTTTTACAAAGTGGTGCTTTCGTTGCTTTCTCTGAATTGCTCAATCGCTCTGCCGACTGCTTCGGGATGAAACGCAATTTTCAGAATTTCTTCTACCTGTTTGTCGGTCAGCTCGTTGGGACAACCGAGAAATTTTTCAAGCATTGCTCCACGAGTGCAGAGTCTGTGAGTACGTTCTTTCCGTGTCAGCAAATTTATCTGTGACTCATAATATTTGCTTTTGTTATGCAACACCTTCAGTTCAGCTTCGCCCTTCGCTTTCATTTCACGAAGTTCGTCAATGGATTTGTTTTTTAGGTTTTCATTTGGCAATAATTTTTCTCCTTTTTTTCTTTTACAAAAAATTTTTAAACTTTCAAAGCAAACAAATGTTCGATGTAATTCTATATCATTTTTACTTTATTGTCAATAGTCGGAAATTAAAAAGCAGGCAACACAAAAATGCTACCCGTTTCGAACAAAAATATAACTTTATCAGATGGTTTAGTGTGAATTAATATTTTTTATGCTATGGTTGTAGAAAAGCCGACGGAATTTTTAATTGAAGTGATAAAATAATGGTAGACGCAAGGGAGGCAACTTCCTTATGAAGCGCCTCCCTTCTGCAGCCCCGATTTTTGTTTGAATGTTTAATGATTAATTAATCTGTCTATTATATTATTCTGTTTTTTAGTAAAATCTTACTTTTTGAATCTGCTTTATTATTGCGGTTTTTACTGCAACAACATCTTAATTCCTTGCTTTAGCTTCCTCATATCTTTCTTCAAGTTCTTCAAGATGCTTGTAATTCTCTCTTGCTGCCATAAGTTTTTTTGCTTCGATATAGGGCTTGGCAGCACGAGAAAATTGAATGTGTTTATCGGTTTCCGCTTTCAATGCCGCTGAAAGTTCTTTTTTTCTCTTTTCAAAAGATTTAATTTCATCGGATATTTCTTTCAAAAGAACATAGTCTTTTGATTTTTTGGCTTTGGACTGTGCGACATAGAGTTCTTTAAGCTTTATATCACAAAGTTCTTCCTCATCATAAATCTTATCAATAGCAGAATAATCCGGCTCGCAAAAATCATCTAAGTTTTTATAATACTTATCAATTGTTTTGCGTGAAGATAATTTGCTCTGTGCAACATCAATAGCAAAGCTGCGGAGGTCTTTTTCTTCTTTTGAGTTTTTTGGCATTTTTCTTGCTGCAACCAGTTCATTCAGAATTTCTTGCTTATCAGCCTCGAATAAGCCTCTTAATCCTGAACAATAGACACTTTTGTATGCATCAATTTTTGCTGCGAAAAGAGGTGTTGAGAATTTATTGAGTTCAGCAATAACCATTTCAGAAATTTCAATTTCTTCATTATACGCAAGATCTTCCTTGCGTTTCTTTTTGTCAGTTTTAGTTACTGCTTTTCTTGCCAAACCATTATATTCTCTTGCCTTGCGGATAATATCAATTGTTTCGATAAGTTCTTTTTCATTGATTACACCGTTTCCGTAATCTTCAAACATCGCTCTTATTTTCAAAATACGAACAATGCTTTTTTGCTGCACTTCTTTAAGGTCATAGAAGAAATAAGGAATAACATTAAGGGTTGCACCTATTGCGGCCATTATTATCAGTGATAATACCACTTTGTTTAACAGACCGGGCTGACCTGTTGTTACATCAAGAATTTCATAAGGCGAAGCATAGCCGTTGCCTTCATAAATTCCGTAGCTTTCGTAAACAAAAGGCACAACAGAAGAGGTAGCGAGAGTAACAACGTTTCCTATGGTGGTTACAGTGGCAAACATTCCGTCAATGCGTTCTCCTGTTTTATAATGATGATAATCTCGTATATCCGCTTCAATGGCAGGAGATGTAATTTGCTGGAACGAACCGAAAAAGTGATTAAGGTAGACACA
>JAFQKF010000033.1 GCA_017397105.1 Clostridia bacterium
AGTCCCAAGCCCAACGAGCGTTGCCTGACTTTTCAGCCATAACGTTAACAACTTCTTCATTAAGACCGAGGTTGAGGATTGTATCCATCATACCGGGCATTGATGCACGTGCGCCGGAACGAACGGAAACAAGGAGAGGATTTTCCTTATCGCCGAACTTCTTGCCGGTGATGCCTTCCATCTTAACGATGTATTCCATGATCTGAGCCTGGATTTCATCGTTGATCTTTCTGCCGTCCTCATAATACTGTGTGCAAGCTTCGGTGGAAATTGTGAAGCCCTGGGGAACGGGGAGACCGATGTTGGTCATTTCAGCAAGGTTAGCACCCTTACCGCCGAGGATTTCACGCATGTTAGCGTTGCCTTCGGAGAACAGATACACGTACTTGTAAGCCATTGATATACCTCCAAAAAAATTATAAACTTTAGTTGGGGGCGCAAAATACACTGAGTGCATTTTTACACCGTATGATATTATAACAAACTGTTGCAATAAATGCTATATGCTTTTATTAAAAATATGTAAGAATTTCGATAAATCTTTTAGTGAGTTTTGCCATATAAGGTGATTTGACAGAGGAAAAATTGTTTTTTAAACAAAAAACAGCGCCCTGACAGACAAAACAGTCAGGGCGCCGGACGTTAAATCAATAATTTATCCTTCGATTTCTGCAACAACGGTGGAATATTCAACGAATTCGACCTTTGCAGTACCTTCGGGGATTTCAAAACGGCAATCCATGGAGTCGCCTTCTTTGAGCTTTGCATCCTTGACGGGAGCATAGAGGTAGCTGGTTTTGAGGATTTCGCCGTCCTTATCGTATGCATGGTAGCCGATTTTGATTTCATCTTCGCCGAAAGCGAGGCCGCTCATTTCAACCTTTGCATAGCCGATTATCTTTGTGAAGCCGTAGTCAACAAGCTCAATGTCAAGGATTTTTGCATGGGATTTGTTGAAAACGTAATAATCTGCAATGATAAATTCATAGGAGCTTATAAAACTGCTGTCAGCAGCCTGAGTTGAGGGCTGAGTGGCAGGCTCTTCTGTGTTTTCTGAAGCGGATTCGCTTGTGCTTTTCTGAGGCTGAGTGGTAGTCTGAGCAGCGGATTCAGCTTCAGCGGAAGCGATTTCATCAACAACACTGTAAACAGCCTGAGTTGTGGTTGCGGGCTCTTCGGGAATCTTGGAGCAGGAGCAGAAACCTGCAAGCAAAACAAGGGCGAGAACAAGGCAAGTTATTTTTTTCATAAAAATTTAAGTCCTTTCAGGATTTTTGTAAATCACATTATATCACGGATTTTTTGCTTTTTCAACCGCTGCAAGAATTTCTTTGAATTCGTCGGCGATTTTTACTGCAGTTTTTGGGCCGAGGGAGTTGGTTTCCTCATAATGTCTGCGGTCAAGACGGTCCCTGGGAGTTTCAGCATAGGGTGATTTTTCATCAAGCAGATAATCGTTTGGAGGAAGGATGTAGCCAACTTCGTCGTTGGCAAGGCCGATGAACATTATATCCTCTCCTGCAATCTTTGTCAGAGGAGTGGGGTTGATGCCTTCGGGAGCAAATCCTGTTGCGCATTCGTCTGCGCTGAGGTATCCGCCGTAAGCAAGCTCGGGGAAAAGCTCACCGGGGAGCATAAGCACCTTGTGAGTGTCAATTTCAAAATATGACATCTCCGATTTCATGCAGTGAGAAAGAGGGGCTTCGGGATTGTGATACTCGGTTGCCTTAAGTATTCCCGCCTTTGCGGCAATCATGAGAACGGTATTGTCAACGTCGAAATAGAATTCGCGGCGGATGAAGCTGATTCTGGGACGAAGCTCGGTTTCATCCTTGATGTCAAGAGCGTAATCGGCAAGCCGATAGCCTATGCGTTTTGTGGATTCGGCAAAATCATTGGTGGTATCCCTGATTTCTCTTTCATCGGGAATTTCCATGCTTATCATGCCGCCGATGCAACCTACGCAGTAGAGTACCTGAGCGCCTGCTTTTTCGGCAATGCGTTCACGCAGATATGCAGGGAAATCGGCGCTTACACGCTCGTTGCAGCCCTGAAGGGATTCGGAATGTGATGCGAAATTGAGAATCCACGTTTCTCTTGAACCGTTTTCGGGAACAAAGCGCAAACGGGTGAGAGTTTTTGAATATACGATGGGCAGGCGGATATCCTCCTGCATATCTTCAACCTCAACGGTTCCTTTATAGAGATGACCCTTCTGCCTTGATGCATAAGCGCATTCAACGCATCTTACAACAGTGTCACCGATGAGCTTCATGTACTTGGGATTTTTGCCCGAGATGGGGAGCGGACCCCAGATGCCCATAGTGTCAATGCCGGCATGGTTGTGGGTGCATACTATGTTGATGCTGCGGCAGCCTGTGAGCATGGCGAAATCCTTGAGCCTGTTGCGTATAATGTTTACGTCGTAATTGAGCATACCGACCGCATCGAGTGAAACGAGAACGATTCCGCCGTGACCCGAGCCGTCGTCAAGCCATACGGCATGTGCGCAGGGCTCGTCAAGAACACCCTTTGCCGGCTTGTTGCCTTGATAACCTGCGATGTAATAGGTCTTTTTAAGAACGTCGGGAGGAAGAATGCTTGCCGAAGAATAGCCGAGGGTAAAACGGTCGGATTTCGGGGTAGCCACGTAATCGAATTCAGTGTGTTCAATGGGGGTTACAAGATTTTTCTTTGAGGATTTACCGCCTGTTTTTAATGCGAAACGTAAGCCCTTGAGAGCTGATGCGAGAACGTCCATTGTTATATCACTCCTGCCAATCAAATTTTGTAAGTTTACCTTCGGTGAGCATTTCGGGGAAGCCCCACTGCCTTAATACCTCATATGCACCTATTGCTGCGGAGTTGGAGAGGTTAAGGCTCCTTGCATCTGAGTTGTTTATCATGGGAAGGCGCACGCAAGAATCCGGATTATCGTACAGCAACTGCTCAGGCAGACCTGCCGTTTCTTTCCCGAAAACGAGGTAACAGTTATCGGGGTATTCGATATCCGAATAAATATGCCGGGCCTTGGTGCTGAAATAAAACATTTTGCCGTCTTTGTTTTTGGCAAAAAAATCTTCAAGAGAATCGTAATATGTAATATCAAGCAGATGCCAGTAATCAAGCCCTGCACGTTTGAGCTTTGCATCGTCTACACGGAAGCCCATTGGCTCAACGAGATGGAGCCTTGCGCCTGTTGCGGCGCAGGTGCGTGCTATGTTGCCTGTATTCTGGGGAATCTGCGGCTCGACGAGAACTATATTAAGAGTGGGCATAAAACTACTTCCTGTTTTTTTCAAAAATTAACAGCTATTTTTTGTTCGCTGTGCGGAAAGATAATAGTGCAAATACCGAAAGGGGGAAATAAAATGAAAACAAATGAAATGCTTAAGGGTCTCGGAGTCGGCGTTGCGCTCGGCACTGCGGCGGCGCTTGCCTGCTCAGCCATGACCGATAAAAGCACAATGAAATGCTATAAGAAAAAAGCTGCAAAGTGTGCCAAAAATTTAAGCTGTATGCTTGACAGTGTACAGTCCATGCTGTGATTCTCAGCCGTTAAAGCCGCTCATTGCTCTGTCGATATCGCCGCTTACCATGATTTCGAGGGCATCGGCGGCTTTTTCGCAGGCTTCCTTAAGAGCAGGAAGTTCGTTTTTGGTAAATTTTGAAAGCACCCAGTCCGCAAGATCCCATTCGGGATTAGGCTTTGCACCTACGCCGATTTTAATGCGGGGAAATGCATCTGACTGAAGGTGGTAAATTATGCTTTTGATGCCGTTGTGACCGCCATCGCTTCCCTTGCGTCTGATTCTCAGCTTGCCGCAGGGGAGGGAGATATCGTCAAACACAACAATGATTTTTTCGGTAGGGATTTTATAAAACGATGCCGCTTCTCTTACGGCCTGACCGCTGTTGTTCATAAAGGTCTGAGGCTTGAGGAAAAGGCAACGGTGACCGTTTATCTCCATACAGGCGGTGAGAGCCTTGAACTGAATGCGGTTGATTTTTGCCGAATTCTTTTCTGCAAGCAAATCGGCAAATATAAATCCTGCGTTGTGGCGTGTGATTTCGTATTCCTTGCCGGGGTTGCCAAGGCAAACCACCATGAATTCGGGCGGTCCGCCGGGGTTAAGGGTGCGTCTTTTGAATAGAGTCATGTGAATATATCCTTTGATTATTTATCGATTTTTACAATTGACGTGCTTTCAACTGCCGTGCCGTCAGACTTTGTTTCGGAGTAAGCGAAGGAAACGTCTGCTTTCATGAAAAGACTTTTAGCCTGTTCAAAGGTGATGTCGTTATTGTTGATAAGAACAACGATTGAAGTGCTTGATTTCATGCCTGCGGGGATGCTGAGCTCGCCCATGTTGCCGGTGAAAATATACATATTGCTCTGACCGTTATCCTCATAAACGGCATTTTTGAAGGAGAGGGGGATATCGCTTGTGTTTTTGATGGAAACGTAAGCGGTGAAAGCGAGCCAGTCGGCGGGGCTGTTCATAAATCTCAGGGCGGTGCCTTCATCCATTTCAAAATTTTTCATAAGATAATCGGAGGTGAAGGTGGGGGAAGCGATGTAATCGTCAATGATTTTGTCAGTCATAACAAAATCGTCAAGAATGAGTGACGGAAGTGCGTTTTCTGCCGCAATCTCCTTGCTCTTGACGTGGCTGCCCGTAAAATAACCTGAAACCATACCTATTGCAAAAATCGCAACGAAAATTATTATCATAACAGCTTTGTTGTTTTTTTTCATAAGAATTCTCCTCAGATATTTTTGATGTTTCTATTATGGCAGAATTTAACTTAAAAAACAAGGGCAGATTTAAATTTAATATATTGTTTAAAAACATTTCTAAAATAATTTAAAATGCCGCAGAAATCCTTCTTCGGGAAATCTGCGGCATAGTTTTTATTGCTCTGCTTCGTTAAAAACGTAGCCTGACTGAGTATATGAGCATTTGTAGCTTTTCTTGGTGTTGATTTTACCTTCAAGAAGCAATTCGGAAAGACGGTCTTCAATGTCTGTCTGGATTGCTCTGCGCAGGGGACGCGCACCGTAAACGGGGTCAAAACCTGCCTTTGCGGCGGCTTTTGCGGCACTTTCGTCAAAGGTGATGTCAATATTCATAGCCGACAGCCTTTTTGAAAGCCCTGCAAGCATACGGTGTGCAATTTCTTCAATGTTTTCTTCGCTCAGGCGGCTGAAAACGATTATATCGTCAACTCTGTTGAGAAATTCGGGGCGGAATGCGTTGCGAAGCTCTTTCATTACGGCATCCTTGATTTTGGACTGGCTGAGTGTGCCTGAAGCATCGCCCGAAAAGCCGAGGTTGCTCACAGTGTTGCAAATCTGCTTTGCACCGATGTTGGAGGTCATGATGATTATACAGTTTTTGAAATCAACTTTTCTGCCCTGAGAATCAGTGAGCACGCCGTCGTCAAGAATCTGGAGAAGCATATTGAAAACGTCGGGGTTTGCCTTTTCAATTTCATCAAACAGTACTACGCTGTACGGTCTGCGGCGCACCTTTTCGGTAAGCTGACCGCCCTCCTCGTAGCCCACGTAGCCGGGGGGCGAGCCCACGAGTTTTGATACCGTGTGCTTTTCCATAAACTCACTCATATCAAGGCGTATCATGGCATTTTCGTCACCGAAAAGAGTTGCGGCAAGGGTTTTGCAAAGCTCGGTTTTACCTACACCTGTAGGACCGAGGAAGATAAACGAACCTGTAGGTCTGTTGGGGTCCTTGAGGCCTGCACGGCCTCTGCGTATCGCACGGGCAACGGCATTTACCGCTTCGTTCTGACCCACTATTCTTTCGTGAAGCACCTCTTCCATGCGAAGGAGCCTTTCGCTTTCCTCACGGGTAAGCTCAGCTACGGGGATGCCCGTCCACGAGGAAACGATTTGTGCGATTTCCTCAGCACCTACCGTACCCGACTCACGGGAGCTCTTTTCTTTCCACTGCCTTTTTTCGCTTTCAAGTTTTTGGGAAAGCTCTTTTTCTTCATCCCTGATTTTTGCCGCAAGCTCAAAATCCTGAGCACCGACTGCGGATGCTTTTTCAGCGGCGAAGGATTTGATTTTTTCTTCAAGCTCCTTGAGCTCCGGAGGCAGTGTAAAGGCTTGGAGCCTTACACGCGACGCTGCCTCGTCAACAAGGTCTATCGCTTTGTCGGGGAGATATCTGTCGCCGATGTAGCGTGAGGACATTTTTACGGCGCTTTCTATTGCTTCATCGGTGATTTTTACCTTGTGATGAGCTTCGTATTTATCCCTTAATCCTTTGAGAATATCTATTGCCTCTTCCACTGAGGGCTCGCCTACGGTGATGGGCTGAAAACGTCTTTCAAGGGCTGAATCCTTTTCGATATGCTTGCGGTATTCATCGAGCGTGGTGGCGCCGATAACCTGCATTTCGCCCCTTGCAAGGGAGGGCTTGAGGATGTTTGCGGCATCTACCGCACCCTCTGCCGAGCCTGCGCCGATAAGGGTGTGGAGCTCATCAATAAAAAGGATTATATTGCCGTTTTTCTGAACTTCGTCAATGGCTGTTTTGATTCTTTCTTCAAAATCGCCTCTGTATTTGGTGCCCGCAACCATACCCGTAAGGTCAAGTGAAACAATGCGCTTTTCTCTGAGCAGGTCGGGCACTTCGCCTGTTGAAATCTTGAGCGCAAGCCCCTCTGCAATTGCGGTTTTACCTACACCGGGCTCACCGATAAGGCAGGGATTGTTCTTTGTTCTGCGGCAGAGAATCTGAATAACTCTTTCTATCTCCTTGCCTCTGCCGATTACGGGGTCGATTTTGCCCTGCATTGCGGCGGCGGTAAGATCCCTGCCGAACTGGCTGAGGGTGGGAGTATCGGACTGCTTCTGACCTTTTGCAGAGCCGCCCGAGGTGTTGCTCCTTGAGGTTGAATTACCGAGTGCTTTACTTATATCGGATAAAATATCCTGCGATGAAGCGCCGAGCTGGCTGAGAATTTCATTTGCGGCACAAGAGCCCTCACGGATTATGCCCATGAGGATATGCTCAGTGCCTATATAGGAATGGCCCATGCTCTTGCCCTGAACGATTGCGCTGTCGATTATGTGCTTTGCACGGGGAGTAAAATCCGCAGGTGAAAGCACCGTGGGAGCGCCCGTGCCGACAGAAGCACGGATGATTTTTTCAACGGCATCGGCGGTGATTTTTCTTGCGCTCAGCGCAGTGTACGCCATACCGCCGTTTTCTTTAAGCAGACCGAGCAGGATATGCTCGCTGCCTATATATGCGTGGCCGAGCTCCTCTGCCGCAGAAACGGCGGCGTTGAGAGCGTCGTTTGCCTTCTGAGTAAAGCCTGTGAACTTATACATATTGAATCAATCCTCCAATCCTGCCGCTTTTGCGAAAAAAACGCAGATTGAAGCGGCATTTTTATAAGGCTGAAAAAGCCTCTCTTACCGTTTGTGCGCGGATTTTATCACGCTGAGCGGAATCAATTGCTTCGCCGTGAGCGGCGCTGATTGTGGCGGGCTGCATATTGAAAGTCAGCTCATTTATTTTGTCCCTTTCCATGTCAAGAATTCCTGTTGAAATTCCGAGGCGGATAAGTGAAATAAGCTCCATAAACTCATCGCTGCTGAGAAGTCTTGCGTTTTGAAGAATTCCGAGCGCACGGTAGATTCTGTCCTCCTGAGCAACGCTGTTTACAAGCTCTGCCGCGGCGGTGCGCTCCTGCGAAATGAGCTGCATTACTATGGATTTAAGGTTGCTTATGGCGGCATCCTCGGAAATGCCGAGGGTTATCTGATTGCTCAGCTGATAGATATCGCCCAGCGGCTTCGAGCCCTCACCGTATGCGCCTCTTATAGTAAGACCGAGCTTTGACACGGTTGAGGCAAGCTTTGAAATCTGACCGCATCTTGTGAGGGCCGGCAGGTGAAGCATAACTGATGCTCTCATTGCGTTGCCGAGATTTGTGGGGCACTGGGTGAGGTATCCCATCTGCTCGTTGAAAGCGTAGTTGAGTTTTGAATCAAGCAAATCGTCAATTTTGCTTGCGGTATCGTATGCCTGCTCCAGAGCGAGGCCGGGCATTATAACCTGCAGCCTGATATGGTCCTCTTCGCACAGCATAATGCTTACGGATTCATCCTTTGTCAGCATGAGGGCGCTGCCGGGAATACGGGAGGTGAATTCGGGGCTGATGATATGCTTTTCCGCAAGAGAGATAGCCTGAGTCTGGCTGAGAGTCTTCATATCAATGTAGCCGAAGACTCCGCACTCTCCGCCCGAAAGGGCACCCCTTACAAGATTGCTTACCTGCTCTCTTCCGGAAGCGTCAAGTCTTATGGGGAAGGGATATTCCGTGATGTTTCTGGCAAGGCGTATCCTTGTGCTTAAAACAATATCGTCCTGCTCACCTTTTTGTGAATACCATTTCATCAGTTTTCTCCTCCTTCCATAGCTTTGATTTCATCTCTGATTTTTGCCGCAAGCTCAAAATTCTGCTCTGCTACAGCCTGCTGCATCTGAGCCTGAAGCTCTTCGATTTTTTCTGAAACTGTTTTTACTGTTTCCTTAACGGGTTGCTCTTCAACGGCTTCGGGCGCAGATTCGATTTTTGTTATTCCTCTGCTTACCTTGCCTGAATGGCGGATTTTTCCGTGAATTCTCTGCAAAGAAGGGAGCAGCTTATCATAAAAGGTTTCATAGCATTGCGCACAGCCCACCTTGCCTTCTCTTACGATATCGTTGAAGGTGAATGAGCATTTCGGACAGCGCCCTGCGGCAGACTGACCCGCTGAAGGAAGCGTATCTCCGAAGAAATTCCCGAAAAATTCCGAGAGGTTGAGGCTGAAATCGGAAAACATATCTCCGTAGCCCAGATGCTTTGCACAGTCGGAGCAAAGATGAGTCTGGGTCATTTTGCCGTTGATAATTTGTTTGATGTGAGTGGTAGCTTCGCTTTTTTCGCAATTCTGGCACAGCATAATTCAATCATCCTTTCCTGTTTTTATTCATTTACGTTTGCGGCAGAAAGAAGCATCTGCTTGAATATTGAAGCCCTTACCGTGTCACGGTATTCGGGCGGCAGGGGTCTTAACGAGTTCTCCGAAATTGCGGCAAGTATAAGCTGTGCCGCTTCCTTTTTAATAAGGTTTTGCTGAGTTAGATTGAGCACGAACGCACGGCAGCTCATATAATCGATAGCGCTTCCTACAGAGTTTACGGCGTGCATTATCATTTTGTCGGCATCAAGCTGAAGCCTTGTAATTTTGATGTAACCGCCGCCGCCTCGTCTGCTTTCCACGATGTAGCCGTGCTCGGGGGTGAAGCGTGAGGATATAACGTAATTAATCTGACTGGGTACGCATCCGAGCGTCTGAGCAAGCTCGTTGCGCTGAATTTCGGTAGAGCCGCTGTCGGCAAGCATTTCCATAAGGATGCGTGCGATTTCACTGCTTAAGCTCATATTATCAATCCTTTCGGGGTTGATTTGTCTTTGACTTTCTTTGACCTTTGATTACATTATAAGCTCAAGGTCAGGGAAAGTCAAAGGTCAGAAAAGGTCAAAAACGGTGGAAAACTTATCCGAAATCGCACGAAATCTCCGTTTTTCTTTGATTTGCTCACGAAATCTCGTTTTTTGCAACTTTTTTATTTTGAAGAAAAGTCAAGGATTGTCCGCCGTAATATCTATATTTTATTACAGTTGATGCCTTAAATATGCAAGAAAAATCAGTGTTAAATAAAAAATCAGCCGCCCTGTACAGAGCGACTGAAAAGATTTTTTCAAAAAGCTGTAACACATCCTGCGCCGCAGACATAATCTGTCAATGAAAGCGGCTCCGATTCGCCGGCCGGGAAACGGAAGCTGTTCTCAATAGCATACAGGTAGGAGGGTAAATATGGGCTGCGGATGCAATAACAGTTGGCTTATCATCCTTTTAATCATCCTTTTCTGCGGTGATTGCGGTAACGGTTGCGGTTGTGCAAACACTGCAAACAACGGCTGCGGTTGCGGTTGCTGACACCGTTGACAAAGCTTTGTAATTAAAGCTTAGCGAGAATTCCTGCCGCTTCCTCCTGCGTGAGACCGCCGGGGGAGGCGGTGAAATTTTTGGGTACGGCGTTGCTCCATCGCTCGGAGAAAGCTTTTGCTTCTTCGGGCGATATTTTTATTTTTATATCTGCAAGGCTGAAAACAACCTGCTTGACCGTTTCGGCATCTTCGCCGCAAAGAGTGCAGAATTCATCGGCGAGGTCGGGCGCATATTTAAAAGCTCGGTCAAGAAAATCGGGGAAGAACGCCGCGCAAGCCGCACCGTGTGGGATGCCGTAATTTTCCGTAAGCACGTAACCCAGAGGGTGAGGGAATGCCGTGCCGCAGGTATTGATGACAAGACCTGCGTAAATTGAGCCGAGATATATTTCGTCACGCATCTTTTCATCGGGAAGCGCATGGGTTTCATAGAAGCAGCAAAGGGCATTGAAGAGGGCGGGAATGCATTGCTTTGCCCAGAGCTTTACCGTGCCTGTGCATTTTGCGGTGAAGAAGCCCTCTGCGGCGTGGGCAAAAGCATCAAGAGCGGTGGAAACCGTTGTGCCGTAAGGCATTGAGTAGGTGTACGAGGGGTCGCAGAATGAGATTGCGGAGTAGCAGTCTGCACCCGAAATGCTCTTTTTTCTGCCCGTTGAATCGTCGGTGAGTACGCTTACTCCCGTAACCTCACTGCCCGTGCCTGCAGTAGTGCCGACGAGGGCGGATCTGAGAGGAGCGTTCTTGTAAACACGCTTGTAAATATCAAGGGGTTCAAGGTCGGGATTTGCGGCGTAAATTGCTATTGCTTTTGCTGAATCGAGCACCGAACCGCCGCCGATGGCGAAGATGAAATCCGCATTGAAATCAGACGCAATTCTGCCTGCTTCATGGCAGGAGGAGAGCAGAGGATTTGCGGTTATTCCATTGTATATTTTATATTCAATATTAGCTGCGCTCAAGGCGGACAAGGAATCGTCAAGTGCGCCGCTGAGCTTTGCCGAGCCTGCTCCCGTCACAACAAGGCAACGGCTTCCGAGTTCTTTGAGAAGAGAGTGATTTTCTGTTAAAGCGCCTTTGCCGTAAATGACTCTTGCGGGCATATAAATATTCTGAATCATGGAAATTGCACCTCACTGTTTTTCTTTATAAATGTATTATAGCAAATTGCATAAAAAATTGCCACTATTTTTTAACGGTTGTAACATGGGAAATGTTAAAATAGAGGTTGAAAAAAGATTTCTTTTATTATAAACTTAATTGATAATACTTTAAATTAATTATATATTGGCACCGTGAAAGGAAAAGGTTATGCCAAAAAAGATATTGATTGCCGTTCTCTGCTGCGCAGTTGCCGTGGCTGTTGCGGCGGCTGTTTTTGTTATGCCGCAGTTTGAAAAAAGCGAAAATACGGATTTTCTTATGAATACCGTTGTGAACGCAAGGCTTGAGGGCAAGGGCAGCGAGGAAACGGCTAAGAGGATAATTAACAGAATATCTGAGCTTGAAAACAACTGCTTTTCCAGAACGGAAGAGGACTCGGATATTTACAGATTGAATAAGGAATATTCGGCAAATCTCAGCGAAGAAACAAAGAGCGTTCTTCTCAAAGCCCTTGAGGTCTGCGAAAAAAGCTCGGGAGCTTTTGACATTACGCTTGCAGCGGTGAGCGATTTGTGGAACGAAAGCGGTCAGAGCAAGGCTTTGCCGGATTCCGGAAATCTTCAGAAAGCCGTTGAAGCATCGGGGTTTGAAAAGCTGAGTATCAACGGAGATAATGCAACCTTGCAGACGGGTGCAGGCGTGGATTTAGGCAGCGTAGGCAAAGGCGCCGCCTGTGATTACGCAAGGGAGCTGCTTGAAGAAACGGAGGTTTCCCGTGCGGTGGTAAGCGTCGGCGGCAGTATACTGCTTTACGGCGAGGGCGATTTTACGGTAGGTATCGCCAGCCCCGAAAAGGGAAGCTCGGATTATATAGCTACTCTCACTTTGCCTTCGGGCTGTGTTTCCACCTCGGGTACTTATGAAAGATACTTTGACCTGGGTGAAAAGAGATATCATCATATCCTTGATTCGCAGACGGGATATCCCGTTGATAACGGATTGGTGAGCGTAACCGTATGCTCGCAGGACGGGCTGCTTTCCGATGCACTTTCAACCGCTTGCTTCGTGCTCGGGATTGAAGAAGGAATGAAACTTGCTCTTGATTACGGCTGTCAGGCTGTTTTTGTAACAGATAACGGTGAAATCCATACAACAGACGGTCTTGAAAATCTGATTGATGTTACTGACAGCGGATATACGTTGGTTTAATATTATGCAGAAAATAAAGCTTTTAAAAAAATCGGATATCATCCTTGCGGCAGTTATAGCGGTTGCTTGTGCGGCGGCTTTGATTTTTATGAGCGGCACGGCCCGGAATCTTACGGCTACGGTGTCGGTAGACGGTGAGGTTTATGAGGTTATCGACCTTTCAAAGGTTGAAGGCGAGCTTGTTATCGTTACTCCGACTGACCCTGAAACAGTGATAAAGGCAAGCAAAAACGCCGTGTGGTTTGAAAGCTCGCAGTGTGAAAATCAGCTTTGCGTAAATTCAGGCAAACTCAGCAGAAACGGAGCGGCGGCGGCCTGTCTGCCCGCTAAAACCGTAATAACGGTGGAGGGGGCGGAAAAACCGGTTGATGCCGTGACTTACTGATATGAAAATAAAAAATGTTGCTTTAAGAACAGCATTGTGCGCAATGCTCTGCGCGCAGGCTGCGGCAGTTGCGTGGCTTGAGGGATTACTGCCCTCGTTTGCGTGGCTGCCTCCGGGTGCAAAGCCCGGCTTTTCAAACGTTATATCAATGTTCGCCGCAGGCTCTCTCGGTTTGCCTTACGCAATGTCCGTTACTGCGGTGAAGGCGCTTTTTGCATTTGTTACAAGGGGCGCTATGGCAGGCGCTATGAGCTTTGCAGGCTCGGCCGCAAGCACCCTGCTTATGTGGCTTTTGCTCAGAATTAAAAAGCAAAGGCTCGGTTATATCGGAATATCGGTTTCCTGTGCTGTTGTTCATAATCTTGCCCAGCTTTGCGTGGCGGCGGTTATGACAGGTACGCAGAAAATCTTTTATTATGCCCCCGTTCTCGGTCTGGTTGCGATAATTACGGGAACGGTGACGGGAATCATATTCAGGGCAGTAATGCCCGCACTGGAAAAGCAAAAAAAGTATTTTATCAGAGGATAAGGAGTGATATACATGATTTCAGGCAAGTTTAACGGAGTTCTCAAAGCCGTTAAGCAGGTAAGAGGCGGAGTCAAGGTTGACCACCATAAGAACACCTCCTCCTGCGAGGTTGTAAGAATGCCTGACCCTGAAAAGGTAATCATGCCCATGCAACAGCACATAGGGGCGCCCTGCACACCCACCGTTTCGGTAGGCGACAAGGTAGGTGTAGGTCAGGTTATAGGCGATACAGATAAATTCGTAAGTGCGCCCATTCACGCTTCGGTTTCGGGTACTGTAAAAGCGATAGGGGATATCAAGCTTCCCAACGGCAGCCTTTCACAGGCGGTTACCATTGAATCGGACGGCGAAAACAGACTCTGGGAGGGAGTAGAACCTCCTCAGGTGCACAACAGAGAAGATTTTATAAAAGCGGTTCGTGCTTCGGGTCTTGTAGGTCTCGGCGGCGCGGGCTTCCCTTCGTTTATAAAATTCAATTTCAAGCCTGAGCAGAATATAGATACTCTTATCGTTAACGCTGCAGAGTGTGAGCCTTATATTACGGTTGACCACCGTGAGTGCGTTGACAATTCGTGGGATATTGTATCGAGCATTCACGTTATCTGCGAGTATTACGGCTTCAAGCAGGTAATTATTGCCGTTGAGGATAACAAACCCGACGTATTCAAGGCGATAAGCGACGTTGCAAAGACTGACGGTAACGGCGATAAAATCAAACTCATGGTGCTTAAATCAAAGTACCCTCAGGGTGCGGAAAAGATGATGGTGCAGTCTGCTACGGGCAGAAAGGTTCCTCCCGGAAAGCTTCCGGGTGACATCGGCTGCATTGTTATGAACGTTGCATCAATCGCTTTCCTTTCAAGATATCTTAAAACAGGCAAACCTCTCGTTAAGCGTTCAATGACGGTTGACGGCTCCGCAATAGCAAATCCCATGAACGTGCGTGTTCCCATCGGTACGAATATCGGTGATATCATTGATTTCTGCGGCGGTTTCAAGGAAGAACCCTGCAAAATCATTCTCGGCGGTCCTATGATGGGTCAGGCTATTGTTTCCACAAATCTCCCCGTATGCAAGCAGAACAATGCAATCCTTGCCTTTGCAAAGGATGATACTGTGTTGAAGCCCGAGTATGACTGCATACGTTGCGGCCGTTGCGCTCAGGCTTGCCCTATGAGTCTTATGCCAACGCTTATCGTAAGATTTGCAAAGGCGAAGGACGTTGATGCCCTTAAAGAAGCAGGAATCAACGTTTGCATGGAGTGCGGCTCGTGTGCATTTGCCTGCCCTGCAGGCAAGCCCCTTGTTCAGCACATGAGGCTGGCTAAATCAATAGTAAGGGAGGCGGATAAAAGATGACAGCTTCAAAAATTCCGTCAGATAAAAAACTTACCGTAAGCGCTTCGCCGCATATCCGTGCGGCTTCAACGTCAAGAAGAATCATGCTTGACGTTATAATCTCGCTCGTTCCTGCTCTTATTGCATCCGGCATTTTCTTCGGCCTGCGTGCTCTTGCGGTGGTAGCGGTAACTGTAGTTGCCTGCGTTTTGTCAGAATACGTGACAAGAAGAATAATGAAACGCTCCAACACCATAGGTGACCTGAGTGCCGTTGTTACGGGTATGTTGCTTGCTTTCAACCTGCCCTCGTCAATTCCTTTCTGGATGGCGGCTCTCGGCGGAGCGGTTGCAATAGTTGTTGTAAAACAGTTCTTCGGCGGAATCGGTCAGAACTTTGTAAACCCCGCTATTGCAGGCAGAATAGTTCTTCTTATTTCGTTTTCAACCGCCATGGCGTCATGGACTCAGCCTCTTTCGGGCTTTATGAATCTTACCGCTCCCGATGCTCTTACGGGAGCTACTCCTCTTGTTGCTTACGGCACGGATGCCGCCCCCGGATTGCTTGATATGTTTATTGGCAACAGAGGCGGCTGCCTTGGTGAAACAAGCATTGTTGCTCTGCTTATCGGCGGTGTGTATCTTGTGGCACGCAAGGTTATTTCCCCTGCAATTCCGCTGAGCTTCATCGGCACTGTTGCGGTTATTACTCTTATTGCCGAAAAGGGTGATTTTGTTGCTCTTGCTTATCAGCTTATGAGCGGCGGTCTTGTGCTCGGCGCAATTTTTATGGCAACCGATTATGCCACAAGCCCCATCAATTTCAAGGGAAAAATCATTTTCGGTATCGGCTGCGGACTTTTTACCTGCCTTATCAGGCTGTTCGGCAGTTTGCCCGAGGGTGTATCCTTCGCAATTATCCTTATGAATATTCTTGTTCCTCACATTGAAAGAATAACAACTCCCAAGCCCTTCGGCACAGTTAAAGAGAAAAAGGCAAAGGAGGAGAAGAAGGCATGAAGAACGTTAAAGAATTTCTTGTTCCCACTCTTACTCTTTGCATAATCTGCCTTGTGGCGGCGGTACTTCTTGCATTAACAAATCAGGTAACCGAGCCCAGAATTGCCGAGATTGCGGCGCAGGCACAGGAGGCGGCAAAGGCAGAGGTTATGCCTTCTGCGGCATCCTTCGGCGAAACTTTCACCGATGAAGCGAGTGGCTGCGATTATTCAGCCGCGCTTTCAGAAAACGGTGAGGTTATCGGCTATGCCGTAACAAGCACCGGCAAGGGCGGCTACAGCGGCGATATTACTCTTATGGTCGGTGTTGATGCTGACGGAAAGGTAGTTGAACTCAGCTTCCTTGAAATCAACGAAACTCCCAGTATCGGTATGAAGCTGACGGGCAATGCCGAATGGCTTAAGCAGTTTGCAGGTCTGAGCGGCCATGCGGCACTCGGCGATAACGTTGATGCCGTTTCGGGCGCAACAAAAACTTCGCAGGGCATTACCGATGCGGTAAACAATGCCCTTAAATGCTACGATTCAATAAGCAAGGAGGTGGGCGCTGATGGCTGAAAAGAGAAAAACTCCGCTCACTAAAGAGCTTACAAAAGGTATAATTGCCGAAAATCCCGTGCTTCGCCTTGTGCTTGGTACGTGCCCCACTCTTGCAACCTCTGTTTCGGTCACCAATGCAATAGGCATGGGCATTGCCGCAACGCTTGTTCTTGTGTGTTCCAACGTTGTTATTTCGGCGCTCAGGAAGGTTATTCCCTCAAAGGTGAGAATCCCTGCTTACATTGTTGTTATAGCTTCATTCGTTACGATTGTTCAGATGCTTGTAAAAGCGTTTGTGCCCGCTCTCGATGAGGCACTTGGCGTTTACCTGCCTCTTATTGTTGTTAACTGCATTATCCTTGGCAGAGCCGAGGCTTTTGCAGGCAAGAATTCCGTTGCCGCTTCTTTCCTTGACGGCGTGGGAATGGGTATCGGCTTTACCGTAGCTCTCGTTGTTATGGCAACAATCAGAGAGGTTCTCGGCTCAGGCACTTTCCTTGACGGGATTGACAGTCTTACAGCCCTTTTCGGCTACACAGGCTTTACGGGCTTCAAAAACATTCTCAGTCAGCCCATGGCTATTCTTACCCTTGCACCCGGCGGATTCTTTGTTTTCGGTGTGGTTATGGCTCTTGCCAATATGCTCGCTGAAAGAAAGGGCAAGCCCAAGGCAGAGCACACGGGATGCGCAGGCTGCCCCATGGCTCACAGCTGCGGCCTCAGAGCATCCGATTGCTCTGAAAATAAGGAAAAGGAGGAAAAAGCGGTATGAAAATGTTCGCAATTTTACTTACGGCAATTCTGACGGAAAACTTCATACTCAGCAAGTTCCTCGGAATTTGTCCTTTCCTCGGAGTTTCAAAGAAGCTCAACACTGCAGTAGGTATGTCGGTTGCCGTTATTTTTGTTATGGCGCTTTCCACTGCGGTTACTTATCCTATTAACGTTTGCATACTTGTTCCGAAGAATCTCGAATATCTTCAGACGATAGTTTTCATTCTTGTTATTGCCGCTCTTGTTCAGCTTGTTGAAATAATACTCAAGAAGTTTATTCCCGCTCTCTATCAGGCGCTCGGAATTTATCTTCCTCTTATCACAACAAACTGCGCTGTTCTCGGTGTTGTTCTTCTCAATATCGATAACGGCTACACAAACGGTATGACGGGCTTTGCTCAGTCAATGGTAAATGCCGTTGGCGCAGGTATAGGCTTCCTTGTAGCGATGGTAATGTTCGCAGGTGTTCGCGAAAGGCTTGAAAGCTGCGATATTCCCAAAAACCTCAAGGGCTTGCCCTCTACACTCATCGCAGCAGCTCTCGTTTCCCTTTCTTTCCAGGGCTTTACGGGCGTTGTTGAAGGAATTTTCGGTTAAGAAAGGCGGTAGTGAATTATGACTTCAATTATTACTGCCGTTGTGGTTGTTGCGGTTATAGGAGCAATAGCAGGTCTCGGCCTTGCAATTGCCTCCAAGGTTTTTGCCGTTCCCGTTGACGAGAAGGCAGAGAAAATCCGCGAATGTCTGCCCGGAGCAAACTGCGGTGCCTGCGGTTATTCGGGCTGTGACGGCTATGCTCAGGCACTTTCCAACGGAGAAACAACAGATACGGCTCTTTGCAATCCCGGCGGAAGCGAAGTTTCTGCTCAGATTGCTGAGATTACAGGGCTTAGCGCAGGTGAGGTCAAGCCCATGGCGGCGGTTGTACTCTGCCAGGGTCACAACAACAACGCAACCACCAAGCTTGAGTATCAGGGTGTTCAGAGCTGTAAAATGGCGGCTCAGCTTTTCGGCGGTCCCAAAGACTGCATTTACGGCTGTGTAGGCATGGGTGACTGTGTTGAAGCCTGCCCCTATGATGCAATTCAGCTTTGCGACGGCGTTGCAAGAATTAATCCTCTGCTTTGCCGTGCGTGCAAAATGTGCGTGGCATCGTGCCCCAAGGGTATCATCAAGCTTATGCCTCTTCATGAAGCAAAGGCTGCAGTGCTTTGCAACAATCACGATAAGGGTGTTCTTACCATGAAGGAATGTAAAGCAGGCTGCATCGGATGTATGAAGTGTGTAAAGGTATGCCAGTTTGATGCGGTAAAAGTTGTAAATTATTGTGCCGAAGTTGATTTTGATAAGTGCGTAGGCTGCGGTGCCTGCCACAGCGCGTGCCCCAAGGGTGCGATTGATATTATCAGACTCGGTTAAAATCCAACCCCGTCCGCATTTGCGGATGGGGTGATTGCGTGGTAAAGGAGAATGCTAATGCCTGAGATTAAAAGATACCACAGAATGGTTGAATACAGTCACGTGGGCTGTGAGAGGCCCTGTGCATATTTTATCCCCTTTGCAAAGGGTGAGGATGCTTCGGCTGACAGAGAGAAATCATCCCTGCTTACAAGCCTTTGCGGCGAGTGGGATTTCAGATTTTTTGAAAATATTGAAAGACTTGAGATTGAAAAAGCAGATTTTGCCTGCAACGTCAGATGTGAAGATAAAATGGCGGTGCCCGGCTGCTGGCAGTTGAACGTAGATAAGGGCTATGACGTGCCCAATTATATCAATCAGGATTATCCGTATCCCGTTGACCCTCCGCATTTACCCGACGTTATTCCCTGCGGATTTTACAGAAAAAAGATTGATTTTACAAAGAAAGAAAACAGAAAGTATTACATAAATTTTGAAGGTGTTTCCTCGTGCTTTTACCTTTGGGTTAACGGCAGCTTTGCCGCTTACAGTCAGGTGAGCCACAGCACAAGCGTTATTGATATAACCGATTACCTTGTAAGCGGAGAAAATACTTTTGAAGTGCTTGTTGTAAAGCACTGCGACGGTTCATACCTTGAGGACCAGGATTTCTTCAGGCTTTCCGGTATCTTCAGGGAGGTTTACATCCTTGAAAGGGAAGAGAAGCATATCAAGGATATCCGCCTTATCAATAAGGTGAATGAAAATCTTGATTCTGCGGCGCTCACTGTTGAGCTTGAGAGTGCAGATGCTCAGATTACCCTTAAAAACAGCAAGGGTGAAACTGTTGCAAGCGGTAACACCGAGGACGGAAAGATTAAATTTGAAATTGAAAATCCCGAGCTGTGGAATTATGAAGTTCCCGTGCTTTATTCCATGGAGATAGAAACTCCGGCTGAAAGCATTTGCCTTTCTGTCGGCTTCAAGAGATTTGAGATAAAGAACAGCTGCGTTTACCTTAATGGCAAAAAGGTTAAATCAAAGGGCATCAACCGCCACGACAGTAATCCCGAAACAGGCTACTGGGTGAGCGTTGAGCAGATGCTTGAAGAGCTTTATATGTTCAAAAGAGCCAATGTCAATACCATACGCACCTCTCACTATCCCAACGACCCCCGATTCCTTGAAATGTGTGACCGCCTCGGATTTATGGTTATTGACGAAGCGGATATTGAAACTCACGGCATGGGTTATAATTTCGGCGATTGGTACTGGGATTTCTGGTCGCATCTTTCCGATATCCCCGAGTGGCGTGAGGTTTACATTGACAGAGCGAAGCTGCTTTATGAGAGAGATAAAAACCACGTCTGCGTAATCATGTGGTCGCTCGGTAATGAGTCGGGCTGCGGCGAGAATCACCGTGCCATGGCAAACTTTATCCGCTCAAGGGATGAGGATGCAATAATCCATTACGAAAACGCAAGGCTTGAGTACGAAGAAAGAGTAAATAAGGATTTCAAGGATATTTCGGATGTTGAAAGCAGAATGTACGCCTCTCTCGAATATCTTGAGGAATATCTTGCGGACGATAACCTCAAAAAGCCGTTTTTCTACTGCGAATACGTTGACTCGATGAGTACGGGCGAGATTGCCGCTCATTGGGACGGATATGAGGACAATGATAAATATTTCGGCGGCTGCGTATGGGAATTCTGTGACCATGCAGTAAATATCGGCACTAAGGAAAATCCCCGTTACCGCTACGGCGGCGACTTTGGTGACTGGCCTAATGACGGCATCTGCTGCATTGACGGCCTTGTTTATCCTGACCGCTCTCTTCGCCCCGGATATTTCGATATGAAAAAGGTGTACGAGCCTTTTGAAGTAAAGTACGATAACGGCACAATCAACGTAAGAAACAAGAAATTCTTCACTTGCCTTGGCGATTTGTGCGCTTACTGGGAAATTGAGGTTGACGGTAAACCCGTAAAGAGCGGCAATATTGATTGCCTTGAAATCGCACCGAGAGAGAATAAGGATTACAGCCTTTTTGACGGCGGCGATTTTGATTCCCTTACAACCCTCAACGTTTATTTCAGGCAGCGCTTTGATACCGAATGGGCAAAGGCAGGCTATGAAGTGGGCTTTGCTCAGTTCATACTCAGCGATAACTATAAGAAGACTGAAAGCAAGCCTGTAAACGGACTTGAAATCAATGAATCCTTTGATAAGATTACGGTTTCCTGCGCTGATACCGCCTATGTTTTCGATAAGGTGACGGGCGTTGTTGAGCAGATAATCTGCGGCGGAAAAGCGATGCTTGACAAGCCTGTGTCATTCAATATGTGGCGCACGGTTACTTATAATTCAGGCGGATATATCGAAACGTGGAAGCGTGCAAGATATGATAAAATCGTTCAGAAAACGTATAACGTCAGCTCTGAAAACAGGGATGACAGTTTTGTTATAACGGCGGACGTTGCTTTTTCAAGTGCAGCTATGCCTCCTGCAGTCAGAGCAAGGGTAGAGTACGTATTTACCGCTGACGGTGCGCTTACCGTTAAAACGAATGCAAAGGTAACCTACAATGCACCCGAGCTGCCGAGATTCGGCCTGAGCATTGTTCTGCCCGAAAGCTACGATAAAACCTATTACCTCGGCTACGGCCCGATGGAGAGCTACTGCGAGCGTTACGGCAGCGCAAGGCTGTCGCTTTATGAAACCACCGCCAAGGATGATTACGAGCATTACGTTGCACCGCAGGAGTCTTCATCCCATTATGCGGTAAGGTGCGCAGGCGTTTCCGACGGTAAGACGGGCCTTGATTTCTATGCTGAGGCACCCTCTGCTTTCTGCTTCAAGGCTATTCCTTACAGCGATACCGATATCCACAACACCGCTCACGATGATGAGCTCCCCGAAAGCCGTAACACCTTCGTATCACTGGATTATAAAATCCATGCAGGTGTTATCGGCAGAGAGGGCAAGTATCCCGAAAGAATTTTTAACGAAAAGGAGTTTGAATTCTGTGTGCGCATTGAGCCGCATTCATAATTCACACGTCAGCAATGCCTGCCATAAGTGTACTGATTAAGCCTGCATCCAGCGCCTGCAATATGAATTGCTCGTATTGCTTTTACAAGGATGTGGCGAAAAACAGAAAAAACGGCTTTGAAGGAATGCTCAGTATTGAAAATGCGGAGAAAATCGTAAAATCCGCAATGGAATTTGCTCAAGGCAGCTGCTCATTTATGTTTCAGGGCGGTGAACCCACGCTCGCAGGGCTTGATTTCTTTAAAGAGTTTGTTAATCTTGAAAAGAAATATGCCAAAAAGGGCGTGCGGGTGTTCAACGCATTGCAGACAAATGGGTATGCGCTCGATGAAGAGTGGGCGGATTTCTTTGTGAAAAACGGGTTTTTAATCGGTCTTTCACTTGACGGACCTGCCACCTTGCACGATTTTTACCGCACGGATAACAGCGGAGAGGAAACCTTTAAAAGAGTTATCAGAACAGCGGAAATCTTCAAAAAAAAGGGCGTGGAGTTCAATATCCTGAGCGTTGTTACGGCGCAGGGTGCACGGAGCATTGAAAAAACTTATAATTTTTTTAAAAAGCAGGGCTTTAAGTGGCTTCAGTTTATTCCGTGCCTTGAGCCGCTGGGCGAAAGCAGGGATAAGGAGCAGCAGTGCATGAGCGTCAACGCTTATGCGGATTACCTTATCAGGATTTTTGATTTATGGTTTGACGATTTGCAAAAGGGCAATTACGTCAGCATACGCCATATAGACAACTGGCTTTCCGTGTTGCTCACGGGCAGGGCGGAGAATTGCGGCATGAGCGGCAGGTGCAGTATTCAGTTTGTTGTTGAGGGCGACGGCGGAGTTTATCCGTGCGACTTTTACGTGCTTGATGAGTACAGAATGGGCACGGTTGGTGAACAGAGCTTTGCCGGGTTTGCAAACAGTACGGTGGCAAGAAGATTTGTTGAAGCCTCCTTCGGCGTGCCTGAGGAGTGCGGCAAATGCGAATTCTATCCGTTGTGCCGCAACGGCTGCAGGAGGGACAGGGAAACGCCCGCCTCAAAGAACTATTATTGCAGTGCGTATAAGGAATTCTTTGAAAAAAGAGCCGGCAGACTCAGGCAGGCGGCGTGGCTTGTTCGCTCAATGTAATATTGATTTTTATAAAATAGTGTAGTATAATAATTAACATCTTTTAACTTGAAAGGGGAAAATTATGATGAAAAAAGTAATTTCCGTCATTTTGTGCGTAGCAATGCTCGTATCCGTTTGCACGGTTTTCGGCATGGCAGTTCAGAATGAAAAATCCTACACCGTGCTTGACAGTGTTGATGAGCTTGCCTCGGCAGACCTCGGCAACGGCACTTACCCCATCGTTTTCGTTACAGGCATCGGCCAGTCTTACAGCTACCTCTACGATGATGAAGGCAATGAAATTGCAAAGTGGAATCTTTTCTGCAACGATTTCAGCTTCCTTTTCAAAGAAATCGGCACTTACGTTGATATCCTCAGCCTTGTAGGCGGCCTTCTCGGTACGTTGGTTACAGGCGTAAACCTTATCAGCGAAAGAACGGTTGATTCTCTCATCACCTCTCTTTTCAGATACAACACCGTTGATAAAGAGGGCAAGCTTCCCTCAAACGTTGTAACTCCTCTTCAGAAGTGCTCCGTTGCAGCTATGGACGAAGAAGCAAAGGATAATTTCTACAGAACAATTCCCTGCGAGGACGTTCTCGGCGAAATCACCGAAGAGGACCTTTACTGCTTCAACTATTCCGCATTCTCCTTTACTTACAACAACGCTTCAAACCTTAACGATTTCATCAATAACGTAGTTCTTGCTCAGACGGGCGCTGAGAAGGTAGTTCTTATCCCCATGAGCATGGGTGCTTCCGTAGTAAGCGCTTATCTTCAGGATTACGGCACAACCGGCAAGGTTGCAAGAATCGTAAGCATCGTAGGCGCATGGTACGGCAGCGACGTTCTTGCCGACCTTGTTGAGCTCAAGTATGATGAAAACGCTCCCGAAATGGTTTACAACGGCCTTGTAGCTGAGCTTATAGGCGAGCCCTGGGGCTATCTTGTAAACTGCGTTATCCGTATTTTCCCCAAAGCAACTCTCAGAAGCGTAATTGATGAGATTCTTAACAGTCTCGTTGAAAATCTTGTTCTCAAGACCCCCTCACTCCTTGGTCTTATTCCTCCTGACAGATATCCCGCAATCAGAGAGAACAGACTCGCAAAAAGTCCTGACCTTGCTTACATTATGGAGCAGACCGACAAATATTATCAGGCTCAGGTTAATCTTGAAAAAACAATGAACACCCTCAATAAAGATTACGGTGTTGATTTCTTCTTTATTGCAGGCTACGGTCTCGGATTCGGCGGATACAGCTCGGATTATTCCTTCTTCCAGTTCCTTGACAGTGCAAACGAAGTAAACTCCGACGAAATCATTCAGATTGAGTCCACCGTTCCCGGTGCAACAAGCGTTCTTTACGGCACAACCTTCAGCGAGGATTACCTTGCAGGCGTTGACGCAAAGTATATTTCCCCCGACAAGTCGGTTGATATTTCAAAGGCATATTTCCCTGACAGATGCTGGCTCTTCGTTGAGCAGAAGCATGAGCTTGAAAATAACAACACAGCTCTCAAGCTTGCTCTTGACCTTGCAACAGGAAAGGTTACCTGCGTTGAGGATGCTGAGGATACTTATCCCAGATTCAACGAATCAAGAGATATCAAGCGTCTGAGAAGAAACTATATCCCTGATCTTGAAAGATGGCTTGAAACCAATACTCTTACCGCAGAGCAGCAGGCAGTTCTTGATAAGAACAACGCCGCAGTTGATGCTATGACAGCAAGAACCATCAACGACCGTGACGCTGACGATGCACTCATGGATGAGTATGAGATGATGCTTGTTGATTTTGGCGTTTACGGCGCTCCGGAACCCGAAGAGGAAGACGGTCTTACCAAGGTTCTCAAGGGTATGAGCGACACAACCTATAAGATTTTCGGCGCTAAGGGTTATATTGATATCCTCAATCCCTTTGCAAAATAATGAACGCTATATTTAAAGAATTACCCTTACCTCACAGGCAGCCTTTGGGTGAGTATTATTGCGGCGACGGTGTTTATCAGCTCGCTTATGCTGAAAGTAACGAAGAAGAGTTCTTTGCTGCTGAGGCTGCTTTCGTGAAGGAAGGCTTTATAAAAAAAGAAGCAAGAGCTCTTTGCTCCTGCAGGCACGCACGGTTTGTAAAAGGTGCGCTTAACGTAAATATGTTCCTTGCGTCAGATGATTGCATTCTGCGCGTTGTTGCGGATTCATTTACTGCGCCTTATAAAACAGAGCCCTCTTTGTCACAGGGTGAAACCACTCTCTGGCAGTTTGAGGTTGATCACAGTCTTATTGACTGCGGAATGTGCTATATAGTCAGATGCGCATCGGGCGGATTCTTTATTGTTGACAGTGCTCACACCTATTCCGTTAACGATAATGACAGAATCTGGCAGTTCCTTCGCCAAAGAACTCCCGAAAACGAAAAAATCGTGATAGAGGGTTGGTTTTTCAGCCACGGTCATTCCGACCACGTCTGTAAATTCATGGATTTCCTCAGATACAATACAAGGGACGTTGAAATCAAAGCCCTTTATTATAATCTGGTTGATGAAGACCATAAGGATAATGGCGATTGGGATGAATCTGAAATCAGCTTTTCACGTTCTTTCCGCAAGCTTGCGGGAGAAAGCGGAATTCCTCTTGTAAAGCTTCACACAGGTCAGCATTTCTGCGTTGACAATCTGGAGTTTGACGTGCTGTGCACGCACGAGGATATTTACCCCGCCGACCTTGGTAACTACAATGATTCTTCAACCGTTATCAGGATGACGGTGCAGGGCAGTACCGTGCTTTTCCCCGGCGATGCAGGGCATCAGGAAAGCAATATACTGACCAAGCGCTACGGCGAGTGGCTGAAGTGTGACGTTGTTCAGTCCGCTCATCATGCTCATTTCGGCGCAACCGCAGAGTTTTATGAGCTTGCCCGTGCAGATGTGGTGCTTTTCCCCACAACGCAGATAATGTTTGACAGGGACTTTGAAATCTATGAAGAAAACAAGGTTGCTGCAAATCTCTGCCACGAATATCACATAGCATCAAACGGCACGGTTGAGATTCCTCTTCCTTACAAAAGAGGTCAGCTGAAGCTTCTGCCTGATGAAACCTTTGAGGATTTCAACGGCATTTACAATCTCTGGACTTATGAGTATACCGAAGAGAGAAAGTCACAGCTTTATGCCGATTATCTTGCAAGAGGCGGTAAGCCTCTGAACTGAATATAATTTATCCGCCTGAGGTTTCCTTCAGGCGGATTTTTTTGGAATAAAAAGTAAATAATCGGTTAATTATTTTATCATGTATTGAAAATAAAAGGGTCTTGTGATACTATTTCTTTAATTGCGTAAATGCTGAAACGGAGGATATATTGAAAAAGCTTGGTTTTATTTATGACGAATCACTTAATATAAGCGAAAAAACAACCCCCGAGTATTACGAATGCGTAAAGGATTTGTTAGAAAGCGAAGAGGTGCAGAGCCTTGCCACTTTCCCTCAGCACGATTTTATAGACAGACTGCGCCACGTGGTGAGCGTTTCGTATATTAGCTACTGCCTGTGTAAGGAGCGTTCGCTTGATTACAGAACGGCGGCAAGGGCAGGTCTGCTTCACGATTTGTATTATTACGATTGGCATGAGAATGATTGGAGCCATCGCCCTCACGGTTACCGTCATCCCGGCTTTGCTGTGAAGAATGCGGCTGAGCTTTGCGGCGGCGAGCTTGATAAGCTTACGTTCAATATAATAAAGCGCCATATGTGGCCGCTTACCGTGATTCCGCCGAAATACAAGGAATCATACATTGTCTGCTTTGCGGATAAATATTGCGCCCGCAAGGAGTATCAGGCGTGCAAGGAACAAAAAAGAACAAAAAAATGAAATGAGAGTTAATATGGAAACGGTTGCAAGATACGCTTTGTATTTTTTCTTTTACAGTGCGGCAGGGTGGTTTTTTGAATCCTGCTATTGCTCGGTGAAGCCTAAAAAATGGATAAACAGAGGCTTTTTGACAGGTCCTCTTTGCCCGATTTACGGCACCGGAGCGTTGGTGTTCCTTGTGTGCGTTGAGCCTCTCAGGCATCTGGATTTGTCGGTGCCCGTATTCGGTAAAGAAATCAGCTTTACCATACCTGTTGTTTTCTTTGCAGGGCTTGTGCTTGCGGATATAGTTGAATTTACCGTAAGCCTTGTTATGGAAAAGCTTTTCCATGCCCGTTGGTGGGATTATTCTGACAGATTCCTTAACATTCAGGGCAGAATCTGCTTCAAGCATTCTTTGTATTGGGGCGCATCAAGCGTGCTTTTCCTGTATGTGCTTCATCCGTTTATCGATAAGTATTTCAGCCTTTTATCTGCTCAAGCCGTGTATTATCTGCTGGGCATAATTCTTTTTATTTTTGTATTCGACTTGGCGGATGCGGTTATAAAAGCGCTCGACGTAAGAAAGCTTATGGATAAGCTGGACGTTATGACGGGCTCGGTTTCAGCGCTTGCAGGTACTCTGGTTGAGAATGCAGTTGCGTTGAGCTTTGATGAGTTTGCGTTTTTGTTTGAAAAGTTCGCAAATCTTAAGGCTGACGGCGCTAAGCAGTTTGCAGATATCAAGGCGCATTTTGAACGTCTCAGCCGCTACGGCTTCAAGGGTAAAAAGAAAAACACCATGTTCATGAAGTTCCCGCGCATAAAGGAATATGCAAATCAGCAGATTGAAAATATTGAAACGCAGGCAGAAAAAATCAAGGACAGTATCAGCAAATATGCAAGCAAAAAATAAAAAACAGGAGTGATAAAAATGAGAAAGAAACAGTTCAAAGCTCAGTCAAAAAAGCTGCTGGATATGATGATTAACTCAATTTACACTCACAAGGAAATCTTCCTTCGCGAGCTTATATCCAACGCAAGTGATGCACTCGATAAGCAGTATTACAATTCGCTTACCGTAAAGTCTGCCGCATCAAGAAACGATTACGTAATAGGCATCGAGGCAGACAAAGAGGCAAGAACTCTTACAATCAGTGACAACGGCTGCGGCATGACCGCAGAGGAGCTTGACAATAACCTCGGCACTATTGCAAAGAGCGGTTCGCTTGATTTTAAAAGCTCTGATGAAAAGGAGAAATCCGAGCTTGAAATTATCGGCCAGTTCGGCGTAGGCTTCTATTCTGCGTTTATGGTAAGCGACAAGGTTGTTGTTGAGAGCCGTGCAAACGGTGAAGAAACCGCAAACCGCTGGGTATCAGACGGTGCAGACGGCTACACCGTTGAGGAGTGCGCTGTTGATTTTGAACACGGCACGGTTATAACTCTTTACCTCAAGGAAAACGCTGAGGATGAGGATTATGACAGATTCCTCGATTTCTATGAAATCAGCCGCCTTGTAAAGAAATACTCCGATTACATCCGCTATCCCATTATGATGGAGAACGAAAAGAGAGTGCCTGTTGAAAAGGCGGAGGGCGAAGAGGATTCCGAGCCTGAATATGAAACCGTAAAAGCTCCGGAGCAGCTTAACAGCATGGTTCCTATCTGGCGCAAGAATAAAAACGAAATAAGCGAAGAGGAGTATAACGGGTTTTATCAGGATAAATTCTACGATTACGAAGCTCCTCTGAGAGTCATCCACAGCAAGAATGAGGGTATGCCTGCGTACGATGCCCTTGTTTATATCCCTTCGCACGCACCTTTCAATTATTATTCAAAGGATTATGAAAAAGGACTTCAGCTGTATTCAAACGGCGTTATGATTACCGAAAAATGCGCTGATTTGCTCCCTGACTATTTCAGTTTTGCCAAGGGTCTTGTTGACAGCCCCGATTTATCTCTCAACATTTCAAGAGAGCTTCTTCAGCATGACAGACAGCTTAAGGTAATCGCAAGAAATATTGAGAAAAAGATTAAGAGCGAGCTCGAAAAGATGCTCAGCGATGAGCGTGAAAAATACGAGAGCTTTTTCTCAGCTTTCGGTCTGCAGATAAAATTCGGCATTTATTCAAGCTACGGCATGGCAAAGGATGCTTTGCAGAATCTTGTTATTTTCAAATCCTCGTTTGAAGATAAATACACTACTCTTTCGGAATACGTTTCACGCATGAAGGAGGAGCAGAAGGTTATTTATTACGCCTGCGGTGAAACTGTGGATAAAATCAAGCTTCTTCCTCAGACGGAGGCGGTAAACCATGCAGGCTTTGAGGTGCTTTACCTTACGGATGACGTTGATGAATTCATGCTTAAGATGATGCGTGATTTCGATTCGAAGACTTTTGTAAACGTATGCACCGATAATCTTGACCTCGGCGATGAAAACAAGGAATTGCTTGCCGCGGAGAATAAAGAAAATGAGGAATTGCTTTCGTTTATAAAAGAAACACTCTCCGAAAAGGTGAGCGAGGCAAGGTTTACAAACAAGCTCAGAAGTCACCCCGTATGCCTTACCAGCGGCGGAGAGATTTCGGGCGAAATGGAAAGAATAATCAACGCAATGCCTGCGGGTGAAAAGATAAAGGCGCAGATGGTGCTTGAGATTAACTGCGACCATCCCGTTGCTGCAAAGCTCAAGGAACTCTACGGCAAGGATAACGAAACTCTTGCAAAATATGCGAAGCTTCTTTATTCTTCCGCTTGCCTTATCAGCGGAATGGCGGTTGAAAATCCCGTTGAGATGAGCTCGCTTATTTGCGAGTTGATGGTATAATAAGCAACAAAAAACGGCTTACAGTTTGTAAGCCGTTTTTATTTTAATTAATGTCTGCCGGTGCAGCGTTCAAACCGTATGCCGTTCTTTGTGGCATAGGTAGTTGCACTGCTGATGAGACTGTCAGTACAGATTACGGCAGGAGAATCCTCAAGGATGCCTGAGCCGATGTTTTTGACGCTTGTGGGAATGTGAACGTATTCGAGGCTTGCGCAATCAGAGAAGGCGTAAGCGCCCACGGTTGTTACGGAAGAGGGCAGAGCTACGGAAGTAAGGCTCGTGCAGTTGCCGAATGCTGCCTGACCAATTGCCTTTACACTGCGAGAGATTGTTACTGTTTTGAGAGCCTTGCAGCCGCTGAAGGCATAATCGCCGATAAGCTCAACGGAGGACGGAATATCAAAGGAGATAAATCCGCAGCCTGAGAAAACAGCCTTGTTAATCTGAGTAAGCCCCGAGGGGAGAGAAACGTTGATAAGGCTTGAACAGTTGTAGAAAGCGTATTCGCCTATGTTTGTAACACCTGCGGGCACGGTAACGGTGAGGAGGTTCTTACATTCGCTGAAAGAGTGCTCTGAAATGCTTCTGAGTGAATCCGGCAGGGTTACGCTCATGAGCGACGTGCACTTTGAGAAAACTCCTGTGGGAAGCGAGGTGATAAGTGCGGGCACGGTTACCGTTTTAAGGGATGCACAGCCGCTGAAAGCACGCTCGCCTATGGAAGCGAGATTCTCGGGGAGAACGATTTGTTCAAGATGAATGCAGCCGTTGAATGCATCTGCACCTATGGCGGTGACGCTTTGGGGAACGGTTACGGTTGTGAGCGACGTAAGGCCTGCAAAAGCGCAGTTGCTTATATCAAGCACGCCTTCTTCAATAATGATATTTTTGATAATCTCTTTGTGCTCCGTCCATTCGGGTGCGCTGCTGTCGGCAAATACCGTCTGGTTCTCTTCATCTTCTTTGAGAGCCCAGTCAGATGCCATAGGACCTTCGCCTTTTATTGTGAGTGTACCTTTGTTGTCAAGCGACCATTCGAGCAAATCTCCGCACGTACCGCTTGCAATGGCGTCGGGATTGGATATGGGAGAAGTTACGCTGATGTTTTCGCCGTTCTGTGAGTTATGCTCGGGTCCGCAGACGGCGCAGGCAATGCCGTTGCCCTGCGCATAGGAGCAGGCGTCGCTTGTTTCGGAATCGGTGCATATTTTTGACGTTGTTCCTGAGAGGATACCTATTCCGAAGGAGGTAACGCCGGAGGGGATGTGGAGATATTTAAGACCCGTGCAGCTTGCAAAAGAGTTTGCACCAAGATGAACAAGCGTTTCGGGAAGAATAACCTCGGTGAGCGAGCCGCAGCCGAAGAATGCGAACGAATTGATAGCTGAAAGAGAATTGCCGAAATCAATGCTCTGAACGTTGTAGCAGGCGTAAAAAGCTCTGTTGCCTATGCTTTCAACACCGTTGGCGATTCTGACAGCAGTGATTTCCTCGGCGTGCTCATACCACGGAACTTCGGTGATGTTTTCGTAGTCAGCCATTTTTCCGTTACCGCTGATTTCAAGAGTTCCCTCGGAATCAAACTCCCAGTTAAGGCTCTCACCGCAGGTGCCGCTGTTGATAACCGTGGCACGGTCGGAGGCGAAAAATGCAATTATTGCGACAACAGCAATAAGTATGGCTGCCGCAACAGCTGCCGGGATTATGATTTTCTTTTTCTTGCCGGTGTTTTTATCCTGCTCGGGCTCTGATTCAACAGGTGGTTTTTTAACAGTTTCGATGAACTTGGTTGGTTCATTGTCAATACTGTCGGAGTTATAAACAGCGGCGTTGAGCTGCCTTAAGAATTCACCTGCGGTGCGGGTGCGTTCTGTTTCCTTTACGGCAAGACCGTTGAGGATTGCCTGTTCAGCAGCGGCAGGAATATTAACGCCGAGCTGTGAAGGCGGGATAAGATTATCCTGAGCCTCTCTTTCAAGACTTTCGGGCGGAACTTTGCCTGTTATAAGTCTGTACATTGTGGCGGCGGTTGCGTAAACGTCGGTCCACGAGCCTTGATTGGAGCGGCCGAGATACTGCTCACGGGGAGCGTAGCCTCTTTTGAGAACGATTGAAAGACTCTTCTGGTCCTCTCCGAGGAGCACTCTTGCGGCGCCGAAATCTATCAGCTTTACCTTGCCGTTGTCACAAATAAAAATATTATCGGGCGAAATATCACGGTGAATGATTCCGGTTTCGTGGATTTCCGAAAGAGCAACGATAATGGGAGTAAGCAAATCGAGCGCTTCTTCAAACGAAAAAACGTTGCGTTGCTCCATAATCTCCTTAAGGGTCTGACCCTCAAGGTACTCCATTACTATATAAACCGTGCCGTTTTCTTCAATGCAGTTGTATACGTCAACAACACCGTCAAGGCTGTTTACTCTTGCAAGGCAGTTGCCCTCTTCAAGAGTTTTGGCAATGCCTGCCTTGAACTTTTCAGCGCTTTCGCCGTCATAGCTTGCAACGGTTTTCTGACCGGGAACACGGTAAGCAAAAGCGCCGGGCAGATACTCTTTGATTGTTGCCGATTTACTCAGCTTGGAATCCCATGCAATGTAGGTTATTCCGAAGCCGCCGTTTCCGAGCGCTCTGCCGATTATATATCTGCCGGCAAGCACGGTGCCGGGGGAAAGCTCATTGCTTTTTTTTGCGGGAGTGTTGCGGACGTAGCCGCAGTGAGGGCAGGTGTCAAGAGAATCATCGTATTCTCTCATGCAACCAAGGCAACGAAACATCATTTTGTACTGCACTCCTTTGCGTTAGTTATAATGGCAACAGCGGTGTAATTATCCATTTTGCAACGCCTTCCTTTGGCGCAAACGGCTTTTTTCATTTTGGCAAGCCATTGCGAGGCGTTGGAAGAGTGCCTTAACAGACGGCACATTTTTCTTTCATTTATATATTCCCAGAACCCGTCAGTGCAGAGAAGGAAAGCATCAAAATCCTCTGAACGTTCTTCTTTTACAACCTCAAAATCCGTTTCTTCGCTGTCTTCAGGGCCGATTGCTCTGAGAAGTTTGTTACGGTCAGGGTGGCGGCGGATATCGCCGAATTTAATACTGCCTGATTTTACAAGCAGATATGGGACGCTGTGGTCCTCTGTGATTCGGATTACCTTGCCGTCCTTGAAGCCGTACAGACGGGAATCGCCAACGTGACCCCAACTGCAGCGTTTTTTATCGATTATAAGGGAAACCGCTGTGGTTTTCATGCAGGCAAGTTCGCTGTTTTCCTGCGCTGCGCGGCGGATTCTGCTGCAGGCTGCAGAAAATGCGGATTCAAGGAAAGTGCTCAAATCGGTATTGTGTTCCTCAAACAGCTCTTTGAAAGAGTTGCAAACTGTTGCAGAGGCTACCTCGCCTTTGCCGTGACCGCCAAGGCCGTCACATACTGTAAAGCAATATGCACCGTCTTTTTGTGCTATGCTCAGGCAGTCCTCGTTATTGCTTCGCCCGGCGCGTTCGCATATGCAAGAAAAATCCAAATCAATCACCCCGTTTCTGTTAATCATTATATTATTTAGTAATTCATATGTCAATTAATTAAATTTAAACAATAAAAAAAGCTGAATTTCCGTGGGGAAAAACAGCTTTTAAAGATTATTTTATCTGAGTTATTTTATCCCCTTTGACAACGAATGCACGTGTTGCAATATCTATGAGAGGTTGGTCATTTTCGGGGGAATCGGTATAAAAATCGTCAATCTTTCCCTCGGGATACGTTTCAAAGAACGCTTTTATCTTCTGGGAACGGATGCAGAAACGGGTGATTTTTCCCGTTTTTTCATCGAACTGCGAGCCCATATAATTCTTGATTCCGAGTCTTTCGCAGATAACCTTCATTGAGGCTTCGGGCGAGCCGGTTATTATGAGGTCATCCTCTTTCTGAATCTCTGCGTAAAAAGGTTTGATTTTATGCATATGCGTATCCCAGAACCTGACGGCATCGGCATGGAAATCAGGGATTGAGGAGAAGAATTTTTCAACTTCGGGAGAGTATTTGGTCATAAAATCGTTTACTGTTATTTTTCCTGCCTTGTATTTGCCGAATGCATACAGCACTCCGGGCAGATGTCTGAGCAGAGAGGGGTGGCGTCTGATGTAGAACTTGAAAAAATCAAGCATACTTTCGCCGTCGTAAATTGTGTTGTCAAAATCGTATACGTTCATTTACCACTCATCACTTTCATCAATCATTACTGCGTGTGCGCAGCGGATTCCGTCAACTGCAGCGGAAACTATTCCGCCTGCATAGCCTGCACCCTCGCCGCAGGGGTAGATTCCTCTGATGTTTGCCTGATAGATATCGTCACGCAGGATTCTTACGGGCGAGGAGCTCCTTGTTTCGGGAGCGGTAAGCACGGCTTCGGGCAGAGCGAAGCCTTTGAGACTTCTGTCCATTTTAACAATTGCCTCAGCCATTGTCTGTGTAACACGCTCGGGCAGGATTTTTCTTATATCATCGGGCGTAACTCCTGTTGCGCAGGTGGGCTTGACTCCGCCGAGCTTTGTTGAAGGAGTATTATTAAGAAAATCGCCGACCGTCTGGCAGGGGGCGCTGTAATCGCTGCCGCCTCTGATGAATGCAGTCTGCTCGATTTTTCTTTGCAGTTCAATGCCTGCAAGCGGATGCTCGCTGCCGAAATGTTCTGGCTCGATACCTACAAGCAGAGCAGAGTTGGAGTTTTCGCCGTCTCTGGCGTATTCGCTCATTCCGTTAACTACAACGCTGTTTTCCTCCGATGCTGCGGCAACAACCGTACCGCCCGGGCACATACAGAAGGTGTAAGCGCCTCTTCCGTGGTCGGGATGGCAGGAAAGCTTGTAGTCTGCGGCGCCGAGAGCCTTATGGCCTGCAAAAGAGCCGTACTGGGCTTTATCAATGAGCTCACGGGGATGCTCGATTCTTACACCTACAGAGAACGGCTTTTGCATCATTTTGATGCCTTTTTTATAGAGCATTTCCACGGTGTCACGGGCAGAGTGACCGATACACAGTAAAAGAGTGTCGGTTTCAATACCGTGAATGCTTCCTTTTGAATCGGTATAATTAACACCGTAAACTACACCGTTTGCTATAACAATATCGGTCATCCGGCAACCGAAATGCACCTGACCGCCAAGGGAGATAATTTCCTCTCTGAAAGCCTTTACAACAGCGCCGAGTCTGTCGGTGCCGATGTGGGGACGGGAGGAATATCTGATTTCTTCGGGCGCTCCGTGAAGAGCAAGTTCATCTATTACTTTACGGCAGAGGGGGTCTTTGATGCCTGTGGTGAGCTTGCCGTCGGAGAAAGTTCCTGCGCCGCCTTCACCAAACTGAACGTTGGACTGCGTATTGAGCTGCTTCTGAGTCCAGAAACGGTTTACGTCAGCCGTTCTTGTGTCAACATCATTTCCACGCTCAAGCACAATAGGCTTAAGACCTGCACGGGCTAGGATAAGTGCGGCAAAGAAACCTGCAGGCCCGAAACCTGCGATTACAGGCGGAAGCTTACTTGTTCTGCGAAGTGGAGGGGCACAGTAAACAACTTTTTCGCCCTTTTCCGCCTTAGGGTTACGGCAGGAGGCAAGAACACTGTCCTCATCACCGTCAAGGGTTACGTTTACGTTGTACACGAAGAAGATGTTATCTTTTTTTCTGCTGTCAACAGCCTTCTTTGTAATCTCAAGATCTGTTATTTTTTGGGCGGAGCACCTGAGTGCTTTGGCGGCGAGAGATTTAAGCTCTCTTTCATCACTGTCAAGCGGAAGCTTGAGCTCATTAATTTTAATCATAATTTTCCTCCAAGTTCACCTGCAAGCAGGCCGGAAGACCAGGCCCACTGAAGATTGAATCCTCCGCAGTTGCCGTCAACGTCTGCAATTTCGCCTGCGATAAACAAATCGGGGCAGATTACGGATTCCATGGTTTTTTTATTGATTTCATCTGCTTTTATGCCGCCGCAGGTTACCTGAGCTGTATCAAAACCTCGTGAAGAGGTGATTCTCAGAGGAAAAGCCTTGGAAACTGCAGCAAGATTCTCTATTTCAAAATCTGTAAGCTCTGCTATCTTTTTTGAAGAATTGTAAAGTGAAACAGCTTTACAAATTGCAATTCCGACCGCTTTTGGGAGCAATCCTGTAAGCAAAGAGTCAAAATCTCTTAAAACTGTTGATATACAAAGGTTTTTGATGTATTTACAAAGCGATTCGTGCGACATATCAGGCAAAAAATCGATTGTTGTAAAGGTATCCATCTTTACACCTTTTGCTTTGATACGCTCTACGGTAGAGGCGAGCTCCATAGCGGCGATTCCGGAAATTCCGTAGTCGGTAAAGAGTAATTCACCTTTTCTTTTGATTTGATTGCCGCCTAAATCATAAATTGAAAGCTCTGCCGAGTGTACACGCACTCCTTTGAGCGGTTTTGTGACGGATTGGTCCGCATTTAGTGCGGTAAGTGAAGGGCAAAGGTCGGTTAACGAGTGACCGAGCTGTTTTGCAAGCAGGTATCCGCTGCCGTTTGCACCCTGCGAGGGGGACGCTTTTCCACCGGCGGCAAGGATAAGCTTTTTTGAAAAGAATTCAGAATTTACCGTAAATCCGTTTTTTGCTTTTTTTACGGTTTTCACCTCGTAGTCACAGTAAATGTTTATATTTTCTGTGTTTACCGCAAAGCGCAACGCATCGAGCACACTTGCTGCCGTGTTGCTAAGAGGGTAAATTCTGCCTTCCGAATCCGAGTAAGTGAGCAGACCGAGGGATTCGAAAAAGCGGAGAGTTTCTTTAACTGAGTATTTATTTAATGCGTATTGTGCAAAATCTGCGTTTGTATAAGGATGCTCTGCGGCGTGCAGGTTGGAAAGATTGCACCTGCCGTTGCCGGTGGCAAGGATTTTCTTGCCGATTCTCGGCATACGTTCAAGAATTGCGATTTTTATGCCGGGATAAAGCCTTGAAGCGTTTATAGCCGCAACAAGCCCTGAAGCACATCCGCCTATTATAATCAAATCAAAGCTTTCCATATCCGCCCTCCTGAAATATCAATCTATTCTACAATATTTAGTGCATTATTGTCAACTTATAATGGAATTCTGTTATTGATATTAAATAAAAATTGTGTTATAATTTTAAAGTAAATATCAAACGAAAGGATGTTTTTTATGACAGCAATTACAAAAGATTCAAAAATCGGCGAAATCCTTGATGCGCACAGAGATTGCAGCAAGTTTTTCCTTGCAATGGGTATGCATTGCCTCGGCTGCCCCTCTGCAAGGTCTGAGAGCGTTGCTCAGGCATGTGCAGTTCACGGTGTTGACTGTGACAGCCTTGTAAACGCAATCAACGAATATCTTGCATCAAAAAATGATTAAGCTTTCGCCAAGAATGATGATGGCGGCGCAAATGGTGTGCCCCGGCAGAAGAGTCTGCGATATCGGGACTGACCATGCCTATCTGCCCGCTTATCTCGTCTTAAACGGAATATCACCTTCGGCCCTTGCCTGCGATATTGGCAAGGGTCCGCTTGAAAATGCCCGGAAAAGCGTGGAGGCTTACGGGATTGCAGATAAGGTTGAACTGCGTTTATCCGACGGACTCGATGAAATCCGTGAGGATGAAGCGCAAGAATTTGTTTTCTGCGGCATGGGCGGCACTCTTATGGCAGAGCTTATCGGCAGATGCGAGTGGCTTAAAAATCCCGATAAACATATTGTTGTTCAGCCCATGAGTCATATTGACGATATCCGCAGGTATTTCATCAAAAACGGATTCGAAATTGAAAAAGAAAGTGTGTGCGTTGATTCGGGGCATATTTATGCCGCGGTGAGCGCGCATTATACGGGCGAAATCAAGGAATATCCTGCAGGATATATCTATTACGGTGAGCTTGCCGTGAATACTGACACCTTGAGCGTGCAATATGTGGAGAAGCAGCTTTCTCGCCTTCAGAAGCATTTAAAAGGCATTGAGAACAACCCTGATTTGCGTGAAGAGTACGCAGAGCTTCAGAGCGTTATTTCGGATATAACGGAGGTGCTTTCGGATGTTAACAGTTAAGGATATTTACGATTATATAAACAGCTTTGCTCCGTTTTGCATGCAGGCAAAGTGGGATAACAGCGGTATGCTTGTGGGCGATTTTGCGCAGCAGGTCAAAAAAATCGCTGTTTCACTCGATATTACTGCAGATGCCGTTGAGTATGCGGCTAAAGCAGGGGCTGACCTTATTGTAAGCCATCATCCCGTTATTTTTGCAGCAAAAAAGAGTGTTTACAGCTCAGACCCCGTTTACCTGCTTGCAAAGAATTCGATGAGTGCTGTCTGTGCTCACACTTCGCTTGATATTGCAAGCAGCGGAGTTAACGATGCGCTTTGCGAAAAGCTTATGCTTAAAGGTGAGCCGCTTACCGATGAAGGTGAGGAGACAATGGTGAGAGTTGCCGAGCTTGAAGAGGCACTTTCTGCTGAGGATTTTGCGGCTTTTGTCAGCGAAAAACTTTCGGCGGCGGTGCAGGTAAGCGACTGCGGTAAGATAATTAAAAAAATTGCCCTTTGCGGCGGCGCAGGTGCTGATTTCATGCAGGCTGCAGCAGATTGCGGATGCGATGCGTACGTTACGGGCGAAGCCAAGCATCACGAATACCTTCAGGCAAAGCAGTCAGGAATTACTCTTATCACGGCAGGTCATTATGAAACCGAGAATCCCGTGGTTGATATGATAGCACGCAAGCTTGAGGAAAAATTCGGGATTGAGGTTGTTACGGTGCCGACGCAAGCACCGTACTATACTATTATTTCAAAAGGATGATGAAGTGTGCCGCTTGACGGTTTTACGCTTAATTTATTAAAAAATGAGCTTGCCGCTCAGATTGTGGGCAGCAGGGTGGAGAAGATACATCAGCCGTCAAAGGATTCGCTGGTGTTTTCTTTGCGTACAAGGGAAAAGACAATGCGTCTGCTTGTATGCGCAAGCGCAAATTGCCCGAGGTTGCACCTGACCTCTCATGCGCCCGAAAATCCTGCAACTCCGCCTATGCTGTGTATGCTTTTCAGAAAGAATCTGACGGGGGCAACGATTACCGCCATCAACCAGAAAGGGCTTGACAGAGTTGCATTTATTGAGTTTTCAGGCACTAATGAGATAGGTGACAAAACTCAGTTTACGCTTGCTGTTGAAATAATGGCGAAGCACAGCAACATAATTCTTATAAATTCGCAGGGCAATATCGTGGATGCTGTAAAGCGTGTAGACTTTACACAATCCTCTGTAAGGCAGATTCTGCCTACCTTCAGGTATGAACTTCCTCCAACCCAGAATAAGCTTAATCTGTTTGAAATCACCGCAAAAGAAGCGGTGAATGATATTTGTTCAAAGAGCGGTAAAAGGCTTTCTTCGGCGGTACTTGAAGTGTTGGAGGGTGTTTCTCCGCTTGTGTCAAGGGAAATTGCGGCATATTCCTGCGGCGGCGATATATCCGTTGAGGAAATGCGTGACGTATATAAAGAACGCCTTGAAACTAAGCTTGAAGAGATAAAAAGCATATTGCACGCAGGGAAAGCAAAGCCGACCGTGCTTAAAAGTGACAGTGTAAAGTTTATGGACTTTACATTCATGGATGTTGAGCAGTATGGATTCTCTGTTGAGAGCGTTGAGTTTGAAAGCTTTTCAAAGCTTCTTGATGATTTTTATTATGAAAAAGACCGCAGGGAGCGTACGGGGCAGCGCAGTCAGTCGCTCATGAAGCTGCTTAGCAATACAACGGCAAGGATTTCCCGTAAGCTTGCGGCGCAGAGAGCCGAGCTTGAAGCGTGCGAGGACAGAGAAACTCTGCGTATCAATGCAGAGCTCATAATGGCAAATCAGTACGCTCTTGAAAAAGGTGCTGTTTTTTACGAGTTGGATAATTATTATACGGGCGAAAAGGTGCGTATAAAAGCAGACCCTGCGCTTTCTCCCAATGCAAACGCTCAGAAATATTACAAGGAATACCGCAAGGCAAAAACGGCTCAGCAGATGCTCGGCGACCTTATAGAAAACGGTGAGCAGGAGCTGAGTTATATCGAAACCGTTATTGATGCCGTAAACAGAGCAGAAGGATTCACGGAGCTTGCGGAAATACGCAACGAGCTGTATGAATCCGGATATCTTAAGCGGGCTAAAAATGACAAAGGTAAAAAGGCAAAGCCTTTACCGCCGCTTGAATATATATCTGATGACGGCTACAGAATTCTTGTAGGCAGGAACAACGTTCAGAATGATATTCTTACCTTCAAAACGGCGAGAAGGGATGATTCGTGGTTCCACGCTTCAAAAATGCCCGGCTCGCACGTTGTTGTGCTCGGTGAGGGTGAAATTATACCTGAAAGTACCGTTCGTCAGGCGGCGGCGCTTGCTGCTTATCACAGCACGGGCAGGGATTCTTCAAGAGTGCCCGTTGATTATACTGAGGTAAGAGAGCTTAAAAAGCCTGTAGGTGCAAAGCCCGGCAAGGTTATTTATCATACTTACAATACGATGTGGGCAGTGCCTGAAAGAGAGCTTTGCGAAAGACTTGCAAAGAATAAAAAATAAAGAAACAGCCGCTTTGTGTAAAACACAGAGCGGCTGTCCTTTTTGGTTAAATACAGTTTTGTTCAGTTGTGAGATTCGTCCTCGATGGCTTCGGTAACTCGCGAATCTCTGAAAAGCAGAGAGATGCACCAGATGCCTGCCAGAGCAACAACTGTGTAAACAATTCTGCTGATTATTGCACCCTGACCGCCGAAAATCCAGGCAACCAGGTCGAACTGAAACAGACCTATGCTGCCCCAGTTCAATGCGCCGATGATGACGAGTGCAAGAGAAATTTTATCAAGCATTGATTTCAACTCCTTACATACTTGTCGTAAGTAGTATGAACCTGAAATCTGAGCTTTATTCAAAAAATGAAGAATTTTAAAATTTAAAATGAACGTCACTGTCTTTAAGACAGGGCGCACAGGCATCCTTCTGAGAAAGAATGGGGGTTAAACAGGGCCATTCAACACCTATTGCAGGGTCATCAAAGCGGATGCTGCGGTCATTTTCCGGCGAATAGAAATTGTCAACCTTGTAAAGCACTTCGACGTCGGGGGTGAGAGTGACAAATCCGTGAAGAAAACCTGCGGGGATATAAAACTGCTTTTTGTTCTCTTCGCTGAGAGTTACGCCTACCCATTTGAGATAGGTGGGCGACCCTTCGCGGATATCAACCGCAACGTCGAAAATTTCACCCTTGGTGCAGGAAATAAGCTTTGTCTGAGCCATGGGGTCGGTCTGGCAATGCAGACCTCTCAAGGTGCCGACCTCGGCGGAGAATGAGCGGTTATCCTGAGTGAATACAGTGTTTATTCCTAATTCGGCAAGAGTTCTCTGAGAATATAACTCGTAAAACCAGCCTCTGCTGTCACCGTGTACGGTGGGCTCAAGGATAAAAAGACCGTCAATTTCAGTTTTTATAAGATTCATAGGAAATCATTCCTCTCGTCCCCAACGGGGCCTTTCGCCGGGCTTGCCGCCGTAAAGAATTTTACCCTCGGCAACTCTGCGAAGATGCTGACCGTATGAGGATTTGCCGTATTTTTCTGCTGATTCAAGCAATGCACGCTTGCTTATCCAGCGCATATTATATGCGATTTCTTCAGGGGCGGAAATCTTGATGCCCTGAAGCTTTTCGACTGTACGGATAAAGTTTGAAGCATCAGTAAGCGCTTCAACGGTACCCGTATCAAGCCATGCGAAGCCTCTGCCCATGAGCTGGATGTCAAGGTCGCCTGCTTCAAGATAAAGCTGATTTATATCGGTTATTTCAAGCTCGCCTCTTTTGGAGGGCTTGAGGGATTTTGCATATTCAACAACCTTGTTATCATAGAAATAAAGACCTGTTACGGCATAGTTTGATTTGGGGACTTCGGGCTTTTCTTCAATAGAAACAGGGATTCCGTTTTCGTCAAACTCAACAACGCCGAAGGACTGCGGATTTTCAACGTAATAGCCGAAGATTGTGGCGCCGCTCTTCTTTTTGGAGGCCTGACGAAGAAGATGACCGAGTCCGTTGCCGTAAAAGATATTGTCGCCGAGAATCATGACAACGGAATCGTTGCCTATGAATTCTTCACCTATGATGAATGCCTGAGCAAGGCCGTCCGGATGCTCCTGCACGGCGTAGGAAAGCTTGATTCCGAATTGCTTGCCCGAGCCGAGAAGCTGCTCAAACTTGGGAGTATCTTCAGGTGTTGATATAATAAGTATTTCCCTTATTCCTGAAAGCATGAGGGTTGACAGTGGATAATATATCATAGGTTTATCGTAAACAGGGAGAAGCTGTTTACTTGTTACCATTGTTAACGGATAAAGGCGAGTGCCCGAGCCGCCGGCAAGGATTATACCTTTCATTTAATCAAACTCCTTAGGAAGTTATTACCGCATGATTAACATCATTTTACCACTTATAGTGAAAAGTGTCAATGTTAAAAAAATAAATGTAACCTATGTGTAACTTTTGCACAAAAACTGCGCACACCCGTGGGTATGCGCAGTTTGTTTATCGGTTATTGAATTCAGATTTTTTCAACGGTGAGAGTTACGGACTTGCCGTTGATATCCCACTCCTTGGTATATCCGTTGCCCTGAGCATTTTTAATGCTTTCGGCAAGAACGTTGGAGCAGACTTCCTCAGCGTTTGCGGAGATTGCGTCGCTTACTGCGCTGCCGTCAGCCTCAGTGTAGTAAACGTTGATATGGTCTACAACCTCAAAGCCTGCTTCTTTGCGCATGGTCTGGATTTTGGAGATGATTTCTCTTACAAGACCTTCGTTGATAAGCTCGGGAGTAAGGTTTGTATCAAGGATTACGCTGATGCCGTTATCGGAAACGGAGAAGAGGCCTTCCTTCTGAACGGTGCTGATAAGCAAATCATCAACGGTGAGTTCAACGCTTTCGCCGTTAACTTCAAACTTAAGAGCGCCGTTTGCATCAAGCTCTGCCTTTGCGGCGGTGCCGTCAAGGTTTGCAAGATGCTCTCTGATGCCGTTGAGGAGCTTGCCGTACTTGGGACCTACTGTCTTGAGCTGAGGCTTGAAGCTGTATGAAACAAAGCCTGAAGCATCGCTTACGAATTCGAGTGCCTTAACGTTGAGTTCGTCGCGGATTATGCTGCAGTAGCTTTCCGCAAGTGCGCTTTCAGCCTGAACGTACATAGTTGCAAGGGGCTGTCTGTTCTTGATGTTGGAGCCGTTTCTTGCTGCTCTGCCGAGAACAACGGTATCAAGAACTCTTGCCATTGAGCTTTCAAGCTCGCTGTCAATATAATCAGCGTTTGCAACGGGATAATCGCAAAGGTGTACGCTTTCGGGAGCGGAAGAATCAATGCTGCAAACGAGGTTGCGGTAGATTTCTTCAGCCATGAAGGGAATCATGGGAGCAGCAAGCTTGGAAACGGTTACAAGAGCGGTGTAAAGGGTCATGTAAGCGTTGATCTTATCCTGCTCAAGTCCCTGAGCCCAGTAACGCTCACGGGAGCGGCGTACGTACCAGTTACTCATATCGTCAACAAAGCTCTGAAGAGCCTTTGCTGCTTCGGGGATGCAGTAATTTGCAAGGTAGTTATCAACGGTGTTGATAAGAGTGTTGAGCTTTGAAATGAGCCACTTATCCATTACGGAGAGCTTATCATACTCGAGCTCATATTTTGTTGCATCAAACTTGTCGATATTAGCGTAAAGAACAAAGAAAGCGTAGGTGTTCCAAAGAGTGCCCATAAACTTTCTCTGGCCCTCTATAACGGCGTTATCATAGAAACGGTTGGGAAGCCAGGGGGCGGAGTTGGTGTAGAAATACCAACGGATTGCATCTGCGCCGTGAACCTGAAGAGCATCGAACGGGTCAACTGCATTACCCTTTGATTTTGACATCTTCTGGCCGTTTTCATCCTGAACGAGGCCGAGAACGATAACGTTCTTGTAGGGAGCCTCATCAAAGAGAAGGGTGGAGATTGCAAGCAGGGAGTAGAACCAGCCTCTGGTCTGGTCAACAGCCTCAGAGATGAACTCAGCAGGGAACTGCTGCTTGAAAAGCTCCTGATTCTCAAAAGGATAATGATGCTGAGCGAAGGGCATTGCGCCTGAGTCGAACCAGCAGTCAATAACCTCGGGAACGCGCTTCATCTGCTTGCCGCATTCCTTACAGGTGATGGTAACTTCATCGATGAAGGGACGGTGGAGCTCGATATTTTCGGGGCAATTATCGGACATTTCCCTGAGCTCTGCAATAGAGCCGATAACGTGCCTGTGGCCGCATTCGCATTCCCAGATGTTGAGGGGGGTGCCCCAGTAACGGTTACGGCTGAGACCCCAGTCCTGAACGTTCTTGAGCCAGTCGCCGAAACGGCCTGTGCCGATGCTTTCGGGGATCCAGTTGATTTTTGCGTTATTTTTAATGAGCTGATCCTTAACGGCAGTCATCTTGATAAACCAGCTGTTTCTTGCGTAGTAGATGAGGGGAGTGCCGCAACGCCAGCAGTGGGGATAGCTGTGCTCAAAGTTGGGAGCGGAGAAGAGAAGACCTCTCTGCTCAAGGTCAATAAGAACTTCCTTGTCAGCATCCTTGCAGAAAACGCCGGGCCACTTTGTTTCCTTGGTCATTTCACCCTTTGCATCAACAAGCTGAACGAAGGGGAGATCGTATTTTTTGCCTACGTTGGAGTCATCCTCACCGAAAGCGGGAGCGATGTGAACGATACCTGTACCGTCGGTAAGAGTAACGTAATTGTCGCAGGTTACGTACCAGCACTTTTCCTTGGGAGTTACAAAGTTGAAAAGGGGCTCGTATTCTTTATATTCAAGGTCTTTGCCGATATATTCTTCAAGAATTTCAGCGCCCTCGCCGAGTACGGTTTTAACAAGAGCCTCAGCCATGTAATAAACGTAATCGCCGTGCTTTACCTTAACGTATTTTTCATCGGGGTTAACGCAGAGTGCAACGTTTGAGGGGAGAGTCCAGGGGGTGGTGGTCCATGCAAGGAAATATGCATCCTCACCCTTTACCTTGAATCTTGCGATTGCTGAGCGTTCTTTTACGTCCTTGTAGCCCTGAGCAACTTCGTGAGAAGAGAGGGGAGTGCCGCAGCGGGGGCAGTAGGGAACGATTTTGAAGCCTTTGTAAAGAAGACCCTTTTCCCAGATCTGCTTGAGAGCCCACCATTCGGACTCGATATAACTGTTATGATAAGTAACGTAGGGATTATCCATATCAGCCCAGAAGCCGACTGTGCCGGAGAAATCCTCCCACATTCCCTTGTACTTCCATACGCTTTCCTTGCACTGCTTGAGGAAAGGCTCAAGGCCGTATTCTTCAATCTGCTCCTTGCCGTTGATGCCGAGGAGCTTTTCCACCTCAAGCTCAACGGGGAGACCGTGAGTATCCCAGCCTGCCTTACGGGGAACCATATAGCCCTTCATTGTTCTGTAACGGGGAATCATATCCTTGATAACACGTGTAAGAACGTGGCCTATATGAGGCTTGCCGTTTGCGGTGGGAGGGCCGTCATAGAAGGTGTAGGTGGGGCAGCCCTCGCGAAGAGAGATGCTCTTTTCAAAAATGTTGTTCTTTTTCCAGAAATCAAGAACGGCTTTTTCGTGCGTTACAAAATCAAAGTTTGACGATACTTTTTCGTACATAACGCTTTACCTCCGAAAATAAAATTTATGAATTAAAATAAAAAAATCCCCGCCCGTAACAGGACAGAGAAATACTCCGATTAACCACCCGTACGCATACTGCTCTTATGCTTCCCTGATAACGGAGGGTGCCGTCAAAGCCTACTTGTTGCCTTTCGGTTTGCGATTCGGGAGTGATTTTCGTCCGTGCGGTGAACGCCGGGTTTACACTGCCCCCGACTCACTGAGCAACACCCTGCAGGGATTACTCTCTCCGTCAATATCTTTAGGTGATATTATTTTTACAGTTTTGAAGTATATCACAAGCCAAAGCGATTGTCAACCGAATTATTATATTTTAATTGTATAAAAAACATTGATTTTTATTTTATCATAAAGTATAATACTAATTTAGAAAAGTATTTTTAAATGGGGAATGACGATGAAAGCTTTTTTGTTTTATCTTATTCAGTTTACCTGGGGATTACCGCAGAATCTTGTGGGTCTGATTGCGTATCTTATCCTGAAACGCAGCTGTAAAACCGAGAAATATCACCGCAGCGTTATAACCTACGTGGACAAAAAGAATTTCGGTGGTCTGTCACTGGGATGCTTTATATTTATCGGTGCAAGCCGCAAGGATGACTGGCTTCACGATACGAAAATCCACGAGTACGGTCATACCATTCAGTCCCTTGTGCTGGGTCCCGTGTGGCCTTTTGTGATAGCGCTGCCGTCGGTAATATGGTGCAATACTCCTAAATTTGTAAGGATGCGCAAAGAAAAAGGAGTTTCATATTATTGGCTTTACTGTGAAGGCTGGGCAAATCTGTGGGGCCGTGCGGCAACCAAGGAGAGTTTTGTAAGTGAAAACTTCATTAAAACGGGCGCGTTCGGTAAGCCCGTAAAGCCTGCAAGATTTGAGCTTGCGAATAAGAAATAACAGAGGTGCAGTATGAAAGAAAAGTATTTGAAAACGAGTGAGCTTTTAAGCTTCTCAACAGCCGGATTCGGCAGAAGCATGATTTATAACATTATGTCAATGTTTCTGCTCATTTTCTTTACCGATGCCGCAAAGTTAAAGCCTGTTGATGCGGGTGTGCTTATTCTTGTGGCAAGAGTATTTGATGCTTTCAATGACCCTATAATGGGAATAATCGTTGATAAAACCAAAACCAAATTCGGTAAACTGCGCCCCTATCTTCTTTTCTCACCTGTTCTGATTATGGTGACAACGGTAGCACTCTTCTATGCTCCGGATTTCAGCTATACGGGCAGACTTGCTTATGCTTACGTTACATATCTTCTCTGGGGTATCTGCTTTACTGTTCAGGATGTTCCCTTCTGGGGTATGAGCGCAACGGTATCTCCCATTGAATCCGAAAGAACAAAGTTTATCTCCACGGCAAGAATTTTCTGCACGGTCGGCGGTGTTGTGCCTACCTTGCTTGTTCCCGTTCTCAGAACGGCGCTTGGTGTTAAGAACGGATATTTTGTTTCAGGTCTTATTTTCGGTGTTGTCGGTGCAACCCTCTCTCTGCTTGCTTTTTTCGGAACCAAAGAAAGAGTTGAAGCTCCCAGAGAAAAAACAAGCGTTGGTGAAATTGTCAATGCCCTGTTTAAGAACAAGCCCCTCATTCTTCTTATTTTTGCAAGTGTACTCGGTTCAACTATGATGATGGTGCAGACCGCAGGCAGCTATGTTTCCACTTATCTTCTTGAAAACACAGGCTTCATTCCCAAGGACGCGGTTATGACCGTTATGTCGGTTGCAATCGGTGCAGGTATGCTTTCGGCTATGGCGGCAATGCCTGCTCTCAGAAAGAAGTTTTCACTTAAAGCAATTTATATCGGCGCATCCCTTGCGGGCGCGCTGCTTCACGGTGTTTTCTACCTTGCAGGATATGATAACATCTACGTTCTCCTCATTATGCTTGTGTTAATCGGATTCCCCTTGGGTATTTTCAACGTTATCACCTACGCTCTTGTTGCTGACAGTGTTGATTATCTTGAATATAAAACAGGCAAGCGTTCTGAGGGTACCTGCTTTGCAATGCAGACCTTTATCAGCAAGCTTACGGCAGGTATTTCAACCTTTATTACAAGTATTGTTCTTGACGTTGTAGGCTTTGCGGAGCCCGTAAATGACGTTGTTCAGACTCAGACTCCCGAGGTGCGCAAGGGAATATTTATTATGATTACGCTTATTCCTCTTGCAGGCCTTGCTCTTGCGGCTATTCCCATGGCTTTCAATGACTATTCGGGCAAGAAGAAGCAGAAGATTCAGGAGGAACTCTTTGAAAGAAGAAAGGATACAGTTGATGGATGAATATATTGAAAGTCCTGTAAGCGAGAATAATGACGTGCTTGAGGGCTATGACGCTTTTTCTGCGGGCGTGGAGCTCGGCGGATTAAGAAACACGGCGCAGATTAAAATTCTTATAGGTTTCCTTGTGAAAAGCATGGAAAGTCCCATGACACGCGATAAAATCATTGAAGCGCTTCAGATTCACGGCCTTGCAAACTATTTTGACTTAAGCCAGGCGGTTGAAGAAATGATAAAGATCGGCAGCCTCAAGTGCGGCGAGGATTCAACTCTCACTATAACTCAAAAGGGCAGGGATGCCGTTGCGGCGCTTGAGAATGAAATACCGAGAACGGTGCGCGAAAAGGCGCTCAACGATGCCATAAAGCTTCAGACCCGTGAACGCAGGGAGAATGAAAACAAGGTAAGCGTGGAGTGGCTTGAAAAGGGCGCAAACGTAACCTTCAGCCTGCATAACGGTGACGACGTGCTTATGAAGCTTACGGTTTACGCTGCCGACGATTTTCAGGTTGAAAAAATAAAAACGAATTTCTATAAAGACCCCGTAAGTCTTTATGCAAATATAGTAGCTTCATTATTTACTTAATAACGAAAGGAAAAATTACGATGGCAAAATATGCAATAGGAATTGACTACGGTACTCTCTCGGGCAGAGCACTTCTTGTAAACACCGCAACGGGTGAAGAGATTGCAACCGCTGTTTTTGAATATCCTCATCAGGTTATGGATGAATATCTTCCCTGCGGCAAAAAGCTCGGCATGGACTGGGCACTTCAGCATCCTCAGGATTACGTTGACGTGCTTGCAAACACCATTCCTCAGGTGCTCAAGGATTCGGGCGTTGACGCAGCTGACGTTATAGGCGTTGGCGTTGATTTTACTGCCTGCACAATGCTCCCCATCCTCAGCGATTCCACTCCTCTTTGCTTTCTTCCCGAGTATGAGGAGAATCCTCACGCATACGTAAAGCTCTGGAAGCACCATGCCGCTCAGCCTCATGCAAACAAGCTCAATGAGGTTGCAAAAGAGCTTAACGTTGACTGGCTTGATACTTTCGGCGGTAAGATTTCATCCGAATGGCTCATTCCTAAAATCTGGCAGATTCTTGATGAAGACCCCGATTTGTACGCAAAGGCTGATAAATTCATTGAAGCATCTGACTGGATTGTATGGCAGATGACGGGCGTTGAGGCAAGAAATGCCTGCTGTGCAGGATATAAAGCTCTCTGGAACAAGAAAAACGGCTATCCTCCCAAGTCATTCTTCAAGGCTCTTGATGAAAGGCTTGAAAACGTTGTAGAGGAAAAGCTTTCTACAGATATCAGACCCATCGGTGACAAAGCTGGTGAAATCACTGCCGAAATGGCAGCGCTTACAGGTCTTAAGGAAGGCACAGCCGTTGCGGTTGGCAGCGTTGATGCTCACGTTTTCGTTCCTGCGGTAGGTATTACAGGCGAGGGTGAGATGCTTGCAATTATGGGCACTTCCACCTGCCATATGCTTCTCGGCAAGGAAGAAAAGCAGGTTCCCGGTATGTGCGGCGTTGTTGAGGATGCCATTATGCCCGGCCTTTTCGGCTTTGAAGCAGGTCAGTGCTGCGTAGGCGACTCCTTCCAGTGGTTTATCGATAATTGCCTTAGTGAAAGCGTTGTAAATGAAGCTAAGGAAAGAAATATAAGTGTCCACAAGCTCCTCAGAGAAAAATGCGAAGCCAAGAAACCCGGCGAAAGCGGTCTGCTTGCGCTTGACTGGTTTAACGGCAACCGCTCCGTTTTGTGTGATATCGACCTTACGGGTATGATTCTCGGCATGACTCTTCAGACGAAGCCTGAGGATATATACAGAGCTCTTATTGAATCCACAGCTTACGGCACAAGAATGATTGTTGACACCTTCAATGAGAATAACGTTAAGGTAAACACCTTCTATGCTGCTGGCGGTATTTCTCAGAAAGACCCCATGACCATGCAGATTTATGCCGACGTTCTCAGAATGCCTGTTAAGATTGCAGGTACAACCCAGGGCGGTGCACTCGGCAGCGCAATCTTCGGCGCAGTTGCGGCAGGTAAGGCAAACGGCGGATATGACGACGTTTATGAAGCAGCAGCCGTAATGGGCAAGGTAAAGGATGAAATCTTCTACCCCAACGAGGAAAATTCCGATATTTACGATAAGCTCTATGCAGAATACAAGACCCTTCACGATTATTTCGGCAGAGGTGAAAATGACGTTATGAAGCGCCTTAAGAGAATCGCTTCGGAGGGTTGAGCCAATGCTTGAAGAACTTAAAAATCAAGTGCTTGAGGCTAATCTCAGGCTTGTTGAATACGGCCTTGTTCTCTTCACGTGGGGTAACGTTTCGGGTATAGACCGTGAAAAAGGGCTTGTTGTTATAAAGCCTTCAGGCGTTGATTATTCGGTGCTCAAGGCGCAGGATTTATCCGTGCTTGACCTTGAGGGGAATCTTATTGAGGGTCTCAAGCCCTCGTCTGATACTCCTACCCACCTTGAGCTTTACAGGCGTTTTCCTGAAATCGGCGGAGTTGCACATACCCATTCCACCTGTGCGGTTGCTTTTGCTCAGGCGGCAAAAGGAATAAAGCCTTACGGCACAACCCATGCGGATTTTGCATTTGGCGAAATTCCCTGTACCCGTGATCTGACTCAGGCAGAAATTAACGGCGAATATGAACTTAATACGGGTAAGGTTATAGCGGAGCGCTTTGAAACAGGCGGTATCGATTATAATGCCGTGCCTGCAGTGCTCGTTCATTCCCACGGACCTTTCACCTGGGGTAAGGATTGCTATGATGCGGCAAAGAATTCCGCAATTCTTGAGGAGGTTGCCGTAATGGCTCTTATGAGCGAAACTCTCGGCGCATCCGAAGCATCCAAGGCTATCCAGAGTAAGCACTATTTCAGAAAACACGGAGCAAATGCCTATTACGGTCAGGGCTGATTAAATATTAAGGAGATTACAGTATGGCTAAATGTCCTAAGTGCGGATATTCTCTTAAAATATGGGATGTAAAAGCGGAATGCCCTAAGTGCGGAGTCAACATCCCCAACTATGATTGGGAAAACAGACTTGAGCAGGATTCGATAAAAGCGGAGGCAGCTTTTGCAAAGCTTAACAATACCCTTGCAAGGCTTAAGTATGCCTTTGTGGGAACGAAGCTCAGGATTGCACGGATTCCGATAAGCGTGTTGCCGCTGTTTTCGTTTTTACTTCCTCTCGGCACGCTCAGCGTATCTCTTCCCTTTATGGGTGATAAGGATTACACCGTAAATATTATCACCATAATAATGAATGTGTTTATGAAATTCGATATCGGCGGAATGTTCGGCTTTGCAACCTCTGACATCACGGGTGAGGCAGGTATGAGCTTTTTGCTTGCGCTTGTAACCTTGCTTCTCAGCATGGCAACGCTGATTGTAAGCCTGTTTTTCCTCATATTCAATTATAAGAATCTTCACAGTCTCGGTCTGTTTTTCACAAACCTGTTCGGCGCAATTTTTATGGCGGCGAGCGGATACTTCTACGCCGATTTTATGGACACCATGCTTTCAAGCACCGTTACTGCAGTAAAAGACGGCGGAGTTGCTTTCGGTCTTTTTATCGGAGTTGCACTCTTCCTCGCTTCATCAATTACCAACCTTTGCGTTGCAAAGAGTGAGGTTAATCTCCCCGAGGGTGTTACGGAAAACAAAACCGCCAAGGAGAAATCCTCAGCGGTAATTGAATAATCTATTCAAGCAAAAGCCTTGATATAACGGCGTTCGAAAGTAAAAAACCGTTTCTTGTAAGGCTGATACTGTCTTTGTTTATCTGCACAAGTCCTTGTTTTTCAAGGGCTTGTGCTTTTTTTATTATACTGTCGGGCACGGGAAATCCGAATCTTTCATTTGTTTTACTCAAGCTCAGCCCCTCGCTCAGCCTCAAAGCAAGCATGGCGTATTCTTCGAAGTCACCGCCTTCACCGTCGGCTACGGGTGATGCACCGCCGAGGAAACCGTCAAGACTTCTTTCGTAATAAAAACGCTTGCCGTTAATAAAGGAGTGGGCGGCAGGTCCGATGCCGAGATATTCTTCGCAATGCCAGTATTTCAAGTTGTGGCGGCTTTCATAGCCCTTGTAAGCAAAGTTTGAGATTTCATATTGATACATTGAATGCTTTTCAGCAAGCTCACAGCAACGCAGATATAAATCGCACACTTCGTCCTCATCAGGCAGAGAGAGCTTGCCTCTGATGTTGTGATACGGGGTGTCGGGTTCGATTTTCAGCATATATGCGCTCACGTGCTTTGCGCCGAGAGATACGCACAAATCAAAGGATTCCTCAAGGCTTTGCATTGTCTGCGAAGAAATTCCGAGCATGAGGTCAAGGGAGATGTTGGTTATGCCTGCGCTTTGCGCTCTTCTGACTGCTCTTTCGGCATCCTTTGCGCCGGCACGTCTGCCGAGAAATTGCCTTTCTCTGTCGTTACCCGATTGCAGACCGAGTGAGATGCGGTTTACTCCGCATTCGGCAAGCTTTTCAAAATCAAAGCGGCCGGATTCTGAGCCTGTGTCGGAGGGGTTGCACTCCACGGTGATTTCAGCGCCGCTCTTTATATTTATATCATTTAATATTCTGCCGATTCTTTCGGGCATAAGAAGTGACGGTGTGCCGCCGCCGAAATAGACGGTGTCAAACGTGAGGTGATTCTTTTCTTTTAAAACCGAGCAGATTTTTTCAGTGTACCGTTCAAGGAGCGAATCTGTTGGAGATACCGAATAAAAATCGCAGTACGGGCATTTGCCGTTACAGAACGGAACGTGGATATACAGCCCTTTCGGCATTTTCTCACCTCTTTTGCAAATAAATCAGACCGCAAAATACTCTTCTGATTTTACGGTCTGTGATTTTTAGTTATTATCGTCCAGCTTAAGAACAGCCATGAATGCCTCCTGAGGCACTTCTACGCTGCCGAAGGAACGCATACGCTTTTTACCTTCCTTCTGCTTTTCAAGCAGCTTTTTCTTTCTGGTAATATCGCCGCCGTAGCACTTGGCAAGAACGTCCTTGCGCATAGCCTTTATTGTTTCTCTTGCTATGATTTTGCCGCCGATTGCCACCTGAACGGGAATTTCAAACATCTGCCTCGGAATGTTATCCTTAAGCTTTTCGGCGATTTTACGGGCCTTGCCGTAAGCCATATCCGAGTGGATGATGAATGAAAGGGCGTCGATTATATCGCCGTTAAGCAATACGTCAAGCTTGACGAGGTTGGAGCGGCGGTAATCGCAGATTTCATAGTCAAAGGAAGCATAGCCTTTTGTTCTTGATTTGAGGGAATCAAAGAAATCGTAGATGATTTCGTTGAGGGGTAATTCGTAAAGGATATCAACTCTGTCAGAGGTGATGTAATCCATACCCTTGAATATTCCTCTCCTTGACTGGCAAAGGTCCATGATTGTGCCGACGTATTCACTGGGTGAATAGATGTGAGCTTTTGTGAAGGGCTCTTCGCAGTAATCAATGTTGGCAGGGCTCGGATAGTGGGTGGGGTTATCGATTTCAAGCACGGAGCCGTCGGTAAGATAAATTTTGTAGATAACGCTGGGGATGGTGGTGACGAGATCGAGACCGTACTCTCTTTCCAGACGCTCCTGAATTATTTCAAGGTGGAGCAGACCGAGGAAGCCGCAGCGGAAGCCGAAGCCCAGAGCGCCCGAGGTTTCGGGCTCAAAGGAGAGAGCGGCATCGTTGAGGCGAAGCTTTTCGAGTGCATCCCTGAGCGCTTCATAATCGTTACCGTCGGCAGGATAAACGCCGCAGAAAACCATGGGAAGCACCTTGCGGTAGCCGGGAAGAGGCTCTTTTGCAGGGTTGGCGGTGGTTGTTACCGTATCGCCTACCTTTGCATCCCTTACGGTTTTGATTGAAGCGGTTATATAACCAACCTCACCTGCGGTGAGTTCTGCTGCAGGCTCAAGGGATTGCGCTCTCATGTAGCCTACTTCAACTACGGTGAATTCGGCGCCCGTAGCCATCATTCTCATGGTGTCGCCTGCTTTGATTTTGCCTTCCATAACTCTTACGTAAACGATAACGCCTCTGTAACTGTCATAAACGGAATCAAAAATCAGAGCCCTGAGGGGCAGGGCGTCATCACCCTTGGGGGCAGGGATATCGGCAACGATGCGTTCAAGCACCTGCTCTACGTTAAGTCCTGTTTTTGCGGAAACGTGAGGAGCGTTGGAGCAGTCAAGTCCTATAACGTCCTCGATTTCGTTTGCAACTCTCTCGGGCATGGCGGAGGGCAGGTCCACCTTGTTGATAACGGGAACAAGCTCCAGATCGTGGTCAAGGGCAAGGTAGGTGTTTGCAAGAGTCTGAGCTTCAACACCCTGAGTGGAGTCAACAACAAGAATTGCGCCTTCGCACGCCGCAAGTGAGCGGGAAACCTCGTAGTTGAAGTCAACGTGACCGGGAGTGTCGATGAGGTTGAGGATGTAATCCTCACCGTCGGATGCGGTGTAATTGAGTTTTACGGCATGGGCCTTTATGGTGATGCCTCTTTCTCTTTCAAGGTCCATATCGTCGAGAATCTGTGAGGTCATTTCTCTTTTTGAAACGGAGTTTGTAATCTCCAGCAGACGGTCGGCAAGGGTGGACTTGCCGTGGTCTATATGAGCAATTATTGAAAAATTGCGGATTTTATCCTTGGAAACAGCCAATTTTTTTACTCCTTACCTTAATGAAAGAACTTCTTTTTCGTATTTGTCAATTTCGGCTACCCAGCCTTCTCTTACGGGTACGCCTGCGCGCTTGCATACTTCATCCCAAACGATGGTGTAGGGGTAGAATTTATACTCTTCGCTCATTGCAAGCATATGAGTGAAATCGCCGCTGTCCTGATAAGCTTTAAGCTGCTCGTGGGGAAGAAGAAGGGCGAAAAGCAGAGCCTTCTGCATATTGCGTACGCCTGTTACCCATGCGGCAACACGGTTGATGCTTGCATCAAAATAGTCGAGGCCGATGATAACCTTATCAAGTGCGTTGCAGCGGACGATTTCTTTTGCAATCTCCTTGAGTTCATCGTCGAAAACAACTACGTGGTCACTGTCCCAGCGTACGCCTCTGGTTACGTGGAGGGCAACCTTATCGTAGAAAGCGAGCATTGATGGGATTTTGTCGGAAACCACCTCTGTGGGGTGATAATGGCCGTTATCAAGCAGGCATACAGCCTTGCCTGTGGCGGCATAGTTGAGATAGAATTCGTGTGAGCCTACGGTGTAGGATTCAACACCTATTCCGAAAACCTTTGATTCTACGGTGTCAACAAGATACTTTGAATCGATTTCTTCGCTGAGGATTTCGTCAAGAGCTGCCTTGAGACGGAGTCTGGGGCCGAAACGGTCAGCAGGAACTTCTTTGTATCCGTCGGGAATCCAGATGTTGTTTACGCAGGTAATGCCGAGCTCTTTGCCGAAGTATTCGCCTACTTTACGCATTGCCTTGCAGTGGTCAATCCAGAAGCGGCGCACTTTTTCATCGGGGTGGGAGAGGGTAAGACCGTCATCTGCCATGGGGTGTGAGAAAAGAGTGGGGTTGATATCGAGGCCGAGATTCCTTGCCTTTGCGAATTCTACCCACTTTTCAAAATGCTTGGGCTCAAGCTTATCCCTTGAAACGGGCTCATCTGTGATTGCATAGGATGCGTGGAGATTGATTTTGTGGATGCCGGGAACGAGGGAAAGAAGCTTGTCAATATCAGCCATAAGCTCTTCTGCATTTCTTGCCTTGCCGGGATAATTGCCGGTTGCCTGAATGCCGCCCGAAAGCTCGCTTGCTCCTTCAAAGCCGTTTACGTCATCGCCCTGCCAGCAGTGAATGGAAATTCTTGTGGCGAGAAGCTTTTCGATTGCCGCCTCAGTGTCAATGCCTATTGCTGCATACTGCTGTTTTGCATATTCATAAATTTCACTCATGGTAATTTTCCTTTCATGTATTATGTTTAAGTTTTACTGTACACTTTCAAGTGAGCGCTGATGCTCGGGCTTGCCTATCCACATATCCTCCCATCGCTGACCTGCGATGCGTTCAATGCGTTTTTTCTCTTTTTCATCAAGATTGCAAGACCCCGTCTGCCGTTTTTCGGCAATAGCTTGTTTGATTGTTTCGTGATCTTTTTTCGTCATGGTGTATCTTATAATAAAGAAAAGGGAAATTGCGGTGAATACTGCGGGGAGATAGCAGAAGTTAAGCTTTAATCCGAATACCGAGCGTGCGGTCTGCAGAGCGTAAGCCTGCTTTGAAGTATCGTATCCGAAGAATTTGAGCGAGAAGCCCATCAATCCCGAAACGAAGGAATTGATTGTTTTCTTGACGAAAGAATTAAACGTTGAAATTACGCCTTCCCTGCGTCTGCCTGTGATAAGCTCGTCAACGTCGGTAATATCGGGCTGAATGTTGTTTATAACAAATCCGGGGCCGGAGAAACCGAAGTTATAAAGAATTGCCGCAAGGTAGATTATGAACGTCGGAGTGGTAGGTGAAACAAAAGCGTTCATAAGCAGACCCGTCATCATAAGGGGTGCGAGAGTAAGACCCGATAAACGTTTGCCCTTATATCGGATGAGCAGATAATTGAACGGCGCACCTGAGAATTCCGCAACGCCTGCAATTACGTTGAGGATGTTGAAAACGCTGTATCTTTCCGCAATGCTTATAATAAAATATTGGTCGGAGTAGGAGTAAAAGCTCTTTGCAAACCCGTAGAAAAGATTGATGAAAAAATACTCCCTGAAAGCTTTGTTGCGGAAAACCTGAACGTATTCGTTCACAAGATATCTGAAATCAAAAGGCTCGTTTTCCATTTCAAGCGAGCTTTCTTCTTTCGTCTTGAAGAAGCAGACTATGGGTGACCAGCAGAACCATAAGGCGAGAACTATACCGCAGAGCATGTATTTTGTTCTGTCATCAGGTGAGGGGTTATCCATATTGGTTCCGCCGAGCATCATGCCCATGAATGCAAAAGATGCAATCTGCCCCACGGAGTTGAAGGCATACTCGATTATTTTGTATTGAGTGCGTTCAAAATATTTCGGAGCAACCGTCGGCAGCATGGCTGTATGAGGGATGCTCATCATGGTGTAGCCTGTACTGTAAAGCAGGGATGAAAACAGATAGTATATAAACGTGAGCGACGGCCTGCCGAGTGAAGATATACCGAAGGATGACCATTTGGTAATATATGCAATAACAAAGGGCAGAATACCCCAGAGGAGATAACGGCGGTGTTTGCCGTATTTTGATTTGGTACGGTCGGTTATGATACCCATGGCAACGTCCGTAACCGCATCAACAATGCCTGAAATCATGCCTATCATTCCGGCAGCCTCAACGCTGACTTTTTCAACAAAGGTGAGGAATTGCTGATGGTAGAGGTTTAACGGATAGCCTGCACCGCCGAGGGTGATGTTGGCGCAGTCATAGCCGAGCATGGGGCGAAGCACGTCGGAGGTTTTTCCCTCAATACCGAGTACGCCTTTTATCTTTTCGCCGAAGCCTTTATTGCCCATAAAGCACCTCCTGCAATATATTTTGAAATATATATAATTCATATTATCAAATAATAGTGCCGAGGTCAAGAAAAAAGTATGGTACACGTTGGGCTTTTTTGTAAATTCTCTTCACAAACAATTTACAAATTTACTATTGACAAACAGCGCCGTTGGAGTTATAGTATGTATCGTAGTTAGCACTCTTGTACAAGGAGTGCTAAAGTTAGCACTTAAACCGATAACAGAGGCAGGTGAAACAATGTCACAGCTGAGTGAAAGAAAAAAGATAATACTTGCAAGTGTTGTTGAGCATTTCATAAAAACGGGCGAGCCTATAGGTTCTAAAGAGCTTATAGCCAAAACCGGGCTGAGCGTTTCTTCGGCTACGGTGCGTAACGAAATGTCTGAGCTGTCGGCATTGGGATACCTTGACCAGCCTCACACCTCGGCAGGCAGAGTTCCCTCTGATAAGGGCTACAGATATTACGTTGATAACCTTATGCATCACAGAGAGGTTGATGAAATCAGCAAACGCATGATGCAGGCAGGTATAGCTTCCGCTCAGGGTGACCCTGAAAAGCTCATTGAGCACGCAAGCGAGGTGCTCTCGGAGCTTACGCACTATGCCGCTGTTTCCACAACCCCCGGCGGTGAATGCACGGTGATACGAAGAATTGAGCTTGTGCCTGTAAGCACACGTTCGGCAATGCTTGTAATACTTACTTCAAACGGTATTCTCAAAAGCAGGCTTTGCAGGCTTGAAACTCCGCTTACCGCCAGAATATGCGAGAGCTTTTACAATATAGCTCAGTCAACTCTTGTGGGCAGGCAGGCAAGTGAAATCAGCGTTGCCTCAATGCAGACAGTTGCGGCGTCACTCGGCTCGGACGTGCTTGCGATGTTCCCGATGTTGGCGGCGGTGTGTGAGCTTGCGCAGAGCACGGCGCAGATTCAGATTCTGCTTGAGGGGCAGTCAAATCTGCTTGCGAACAGCGAATACGGCGACAATGCTCTGGAGCTTATGAATTTCCTCAACAAGGAAGAGCCGCTTAACAGAGTTATAAGCAATTCAAAGGGAGAGCTTGATGTAACGATAGGTAATGAGAATATTTACCGTCAGCTTGAAAAATCAAGCGTAATCCTTGCAAAATACAGCGTAAGAGGTCAGGATGCAGGCTCTATAGGTCTTATAGGACCCAAAAGGATGGACTATGAAACGGTTATCCCGAACGTCCGTTATCTTACGGGGCTTGTGGGCAGACTTATCGAGCAGGCGCTTGAAGAATAGAAAGGAAAGTTCAGATGAAAAAGGAAGAAACAACCCCTTTGAAGGATTGGGAAGACGCTATGTCGGAGGAAGTAAAAAAGGAAACCAAGAAGGAAAAGAAAACAAAGAGCTCCGAAAAAGAGGCTCAGCTTGTCAAAGAGCTTGAAGAACAGAAGGATTTATATTTAAGACTCCGCGCGGAATACGATAATTTCCGCAAGCGTTCACAGAAGGAAAAAGAGGATGCCCATACTCTTGCAAGAGCATCCGTTGTAAAAGAGATACTTCCCGTGCTTGATAATTTCGAACGTGCGGCAGGCAATACCAACGCAAGCTTTGAGGATTATCAGAAGGGCATGGAAATGATACAGATCCAGCTTATTGATACTCTTAAGAAAATCGGCGTTGAAACCTTCGGCGAAAGAGGCGAGGAGTTTGATCCCAATATGCACAACGCCGTTATGCATACGGAGGATGATTCTCTCGGTGAAAATACCGTTGCTCAGGTTTTCGCAAAGGGATATAAACTCGGTAACACAGTTATAAGATTTGCAGCAGTTCAGGTTGCAAACTGATTTTGTAAATAAAAACTTTATTAAATATTGGAGGAAAAAATTATGTCAAAGATGATCGGTATCGACCTTGGTACTACAAACTCATGCGTAGCCGTTATTGAAGGCGGCGAGCCTGTTGTTATAGCAAACGCAGAGGGCGCAAGAACTACTCCCTCAGTTGTAGCTTTCAGCAAAACAGGCGAAAGAATGGTAGGTCAGGTAGCAAAAAGACAGGCTATCACAAACCCCGATAAGACCGTTGCTTCCATCAAAAGACAGATGGGCACCGATTATAAAGTAAGCATCAAGTATGATGACCATACCGATACTTACACTCCTCAGCAGATTTCCGCTATGATACTCCAGAAGCTCAAGACTGATGCAGAGGCATATCTCGGCGAAAAGGTAACAGAGGCTGTTATCACTGTTCCCGCTTACTTTACCGATTCTCAGCGTCAGGCAACCAAGGATGCAGGTAAGATTGCAGGCCTTGAAGTAAAGAGAATCATCAATGAGCCCACAGCAGCTGCTCTTGCATACGGCATTGATAAGGAAAACGACCAGAAAATCATGGTTTACGACCTTGGCGGCGGCACTTTCGACGTTTCCATTATCGAAATGGGTGACGGTGTTCAGGAGGTTCTTGCAACCGCAGGTAACAACCGCCTCGGCGGCGACGATTTCGACCAGAGAATCATCAACTGGATGGTTGAAGAATTCAAGAAGGAAAACGGAATCGACCTCAGAAGCGAAAAGATGGCAATGCAGCGTCTTAAGGAAGAGGCTGAAAAGGCTAAGATTGAGCTTTCAGGCGTTACAAGTGCAAACATCAACCTTCCCTTCATCACCTCCGATATCTCCGGCGCAAAGCATCTTGAAATGACTCTTACAAGAGCTAAGTTCAATGAACTCACCGCAGACCTTGTTGAAGCAACAATGGGTCCCGTTCGTCAGACTATTGCTGATTCCGGCCTTAAGGTTTCCGAAATCGATAAGGTTCTCATGGTTGGCGGTTCTTCAAGAATTCCCGCTGTTCAGGAAGCTGTTAAGAAGTTTACAGGCAAGGATCCCTTCAAGGGCATCAACCCCGATGAGTGCGTTGCAATCGGCGCAGCTCTTCAGGCAGGCGTTCTCGGCGGCGAAGTAACAGGTCTTCTTCTCCTTGACGTTACTCCTCTTTCACTCGGCATTGAAACAATGGGCGGTATCAATACCAGAATCATTGAAAGAAATACCACTATCCCCGTAAAGAAGAGCCAGATTTTCTCCACTGCAGCTGATAATCAGCCTTCAGTTGAGGTTCACGTTCTTCAGGGCGAAAGAGAGTTTGCAAAGGATAACAAGACTCTCGGCGTATTCCACCTTGACGGAATTCTTCCCGCACGCAGAGGCGTTCCTCAGATTGAAGTAACATTTGACATCGATGCCAACGGTATCGTTCACGTTTCCGCAAAGGATCTCGGCACAAACAAGGAGCAGTCAATTTCCATCACCGCTTCCAGCAATATGTCCAAGGAAGATATCGATAAGGCGGTTGCAGAGGCAGAGCGCTTTGCTCAGGAGGATAAGCTTCGCCGTGAAGAGGTTGATGCACGCAACGAAGCAGACCAGATGGTATATCAGTGCGAAAAGCTCATGAGTGAAAACGGTGACAAGTTCTCCGAAGAAGATAAGAACGGCGTAAACGAAAAGGTTGAGGCTCTCAAGGAAGCTCTCAAGGGTGAGGATATCAACCTCATCAAGAGCCGTAAGGATGAGCTTACCGCAAAGTTCTATGAAATCTCCGAGAAGCTTTACAAGGCTGCTGCTCCCGAAGGTGCACCCGAGGGCTTTGACCCCAACGCCGCAGCAGGCTATGACCCCAACGCAGGCTACACTCAGGCTGATTTCAATGACGTTCCTCCCGCTGATTAATGATTTAAACGATTTTGCCGTGCAGGGCAGGGTGCCTGCTCTGTACGGTATAAGAGCTCCGTCTTAAACGGGGCTTTAAGCCTGTTATAAGGAGATAATATGGCAGATAATAAAAGAGATTATTACGAAGTCCTCGGCGTCAATAAGGGCGCAACGCAGGATGAAATAAAAAAAGCATACAGAAAAACAGCCAAAATGTATCACCCCGATTTGCATCCGGGCGATGCCGAGGCCGAGGCAAAGTTCAAGGAGGCAAACGAGGCTTACGAGGTTTTGTCTGACGAAACGAAGAAAGCTCGTTATGACCAGTACGGCCACGCAGGCGTTGACCCTAACTTCGGTGCAGGCGGCGGCTTCGGCGGCGGTGCGGGCGGATTTGATTTTGATTTGGGTGACCTTTTCGGCAGTTTCTTCGGCGGCGGCTTCGGCGGTGGCGGCAGGCACGCCAATCCCAACGCCCCCAGAAGAGGCGACGACGTGCAGGCAAGGGTTACCGTTTCTTTTGAAGAGGCGGCAAAGGGCTGCAAGCGTGAGGTTGAGGTTACAAGAATCGAAACCTGCCCCGAATGCTCCGGCTCCGGCGCACAGAAGGGCTCAAGTCCCAAAACCTGCCCCGACTGCGGCGGCAGCGGCTACGTGAACGTTCAGCAGCGTTCACCTTTCGGTGTTGTTTCAACCACCAAGCCGTGCCAGAAGTGCGGCGGCAAGGGCAAGTTCAATGAGAATCCCTGCCAGAAGTGCAGAGGCGGCGGCAGGGTTTCCAAAAAGACCAGAATCGAGGTCAACATACCTGCAGGTATTGACGACAGGCAGATGTTCTCCGTAAGCGGAGCGGGTCACGTAGGCATCAACGGTGGACCGAGGGGAGATCTCAAGGTTGCTGTTTTTGTAAGACCGCATCCCTTCTTTGAGCGCGACGGGTATAACGTATGGTGTGAATATACCATCAGCTATACTCAGGCGGCGCTCGGCGATACTATAAAGATCCCCACTCTTGACGGTAACGTTGAATTCCGTATTCCTGCCGGCACTCAGCCCGGTGAGGTCTTCTGCATGAGAGGCAGAGGAATTCAGATGATAAACAGCAAATCCAAGGGCGATCAGCTTGTAAGGATTGTTGTTGACGTTCCCAAAAACCTTACCGACAGGCAGAAGCAGCTTCTTACCGAGCTTGAGGCAGAGCTCGGAGTCAAGAGAGGTGCACCTATCGGTTCGGGTGAAAAGAAGGGCGGATTCTTCGATAAATTCAAAAAATAATCAAACGGGCGGTTTCGACCGCCCGTTTTCAGGTGATAGAATGAATAATTATAAAGCTGTGATTTTTGACCTTGACGGCACCTTGCTTGATACTCTTGAGGATCTTGCGGATGCGGTCAATTATACAATGAGGGAATTCGGATTCCCCGAAAGAAATCTTGATGACGTGCGCGCTTTTGTCGGCAACGGAGCAAAAAAGCTGATTGAGCTGAGTATGCCCGATTCCTCGGATGAGGCAATCGCCGCACAGTGCCTTAAAGTGTTCAAGGGATATTATCTTCCTAATTCGAAGGTTAAAACCAGACCCTATGACGGCATAATCACTCTGCTTGAAACACTTAAAGCGAACGGATATAAAACCGCCGTAGTTACCAACAAGCCCGATGATGCGGCAAAGGAAACGGTGGAGTTTTTCTTCGGAGAGCTTATTGATTTTACCGTAGGACAGGTTGACGGTGTACCGCAGAAACCTGAGCCTGACTGTGTGTATACGGCGCTCGGAAAGCTCGGCGTTTCAAAGGAGGAGGCTGTTTTTGCAGGCGACTCTGAGGTTGACTGCATAACCGCAATCAATGCCGGGCTTGACTGTATAGGCGTAACCTGGGGATTCAGGAGCAGAGAGGTGCTTGAAGAACACGGCGCACGCTATTTGACCGATAAGGTTGACGGTTTGTATGACATTGTGTAATATTATAATACGTAACACTCTGATAAAATATTGAATAACAGGATGTGAAAAAATGTCTACTTTACTCTGGCACAATGAATTCAAAGATGACTGGATGTACGCTTTTCCGTTGGGTAACGGAAGAGTAGGCGCCATGCAGTACGGTAATCCCGATTGCGAGCAGATTGAAATAAATGAAGAATCCTTATGGAGCGGAAGGCAGATAAGGGAAAAATATCACGCTTCCCCTGAGGCGCTTGCTCAGATACGAAGCCTGATTTTTGAAGAAAAGCTTGAGGAAGCGGCGGCGCTTGCCCGTGCCACTTTCCTTTCAGACCCTCCCGTGGTGCGCTCATACGAGAGCTTCGGTGAAATCTTTATAGATTTTCTTGATAAATCTCCCTATACGGATTACTGCAAGACTCTTGAACTGGGTGAAGCAATCAACCGCATCTCGTGGACTAAAAGCGGAATTGATTTCAAAAGCGAGTGCTTCATAAGCGAGGATTACGATGCCCTTGTTTATAAGCTGGCGGGCAATTCCCGTCCGTTTTCGTGTACGGTAACTATGAAACGTAAGCAGGATGCTTATACGGGCTGTGTCAGCAAAGATACCGTTATCCTCAACGGACGCACAACTTATGCCGAAAACCCCCATTACGGCGAAGGCGGCGAGGGAATGTCCTTCGGTGCAAAGCTCAGGGTTGAAACTGACGGTGAGCTTTCGGCATCGCATGATTTCATAACGGTCAAGGATTGCACGTATCTCATAATCTACGGTGCATTTGAAACCAACTATAACGCGGAAAAATTCGACGTTGACGAAACTGTTGATTACAGAAAAAAGCTTGATGAGTGCATCGGAAGAATCTCTTCATCCTCTTATGAAGAAATCAAAGCCCGTCATATCGAAGCTCACAAAAAGTGGTTTGACACAGTGAAATTCGAGCTTGAATCCGAGGATTTGTCGCATATTTCAGCCGATGAACGTCTTGACGATTTCTATGACGGTAAGCCTGATTACGACCTGATTACTCTCTATTACAATTTCGGACGTTATCTTCTTATAGAAAGTTCGGGTAAAAATGCCCGTCTGCCTGCTAATCTTCAGGGTATCTGGTGCCACGATTTCAAGCCCCCGTGGGGAAGCGATTTCCACACCAATATCAATTTACAGATGAACTACTGGCCTGCAGGCTGCGCCAATATTTCGGATGCGGAAAAGCCTTTTGTTCATTTTATGAAGATGATAAGTGCTTTCGGCACAAAGACCGCCAAGGAGCTTTTCAACGCAAATGGCTGGGTTGTAAATCATACCACCGATGCTTTCGGACGCACGGGTGTGCATGACAGTGTGGATTGCGGATTCTTCCCCATGGCAGGTCCGTGGCTCTGCCTTAATCTCTGGGAGCGTTATGAGTATACGGGCAGTACGGAATATCTCAGGGAGATTTATCCCATAATCAAGGGCTCATGCGAGTTTGTAAAGGATTATCTTATCGAGGATGAGAACGGTCAGCTTGTCACTTCTCCCTCAAATTCTCCCGAGAATGAATTCTATTATACCGATGCAAACGGAAATAAATGCGAGAGTATGCTCACTCACGGCGCAACGATTGATTTCCAGATTATCAGAGCTCTTTTCACACGCACGGCTTATGCCTGCAAGCTTCTGGGAGTTGACGGTGACTTTGCAAAAACTCTTGAGGACACTCTTGAAAAACTGCCGCCCATGCGTATCAGCGAGCGTTACGGCACTGTGCAGGAATGGATAAAGGATTATGAGGAAACCGAGCCGGGTCATCGCCACGTTTCCCAGCTTTTCGGCCTTTATCCCGATTATCAGATTAATGAAAGTGACCCCGAAATCTATGAGGCGGCAAAGAAAACGATTGCCCGCCGCATTGAAAACGGCGGAGGCGCAACGGGCTGGTCGAGAGCGTGGATGATTTGCTTCTGTGCCCGTCTTAAGGACGGCAACGGAGCGGCTGCGCATCTCAGGCATTTGCTCTGCCACTGCACGGCATATAATCTTTTTGATATTCATCCTCCGTTCCAGATTGACGGCAACTTCGGTGCGGTTGCAGGAATAACGGAGATGCTTATCCAGAGTCATCTCGGCTCGTTTGATAAACGTATCACTGAGCTCTTGCCTGCTTTACCTGATGCCTGGAAAAACGGCAGCATCAGGGGAGTCAAAGCAAGGGGCAACTTCACTGTTGATATGGAGTGGAAAGACGGTATGCTTAAAAATGCAACGGTAACCGCCGCCGAGAACGGCGCATTTATGCTCAAGCTCAACAGCCGTGTCGGCACCCCCAACGAAAAACAGTATTCGGTTGAAAACGGAATTCTCAAAGCTGAAATGGCAGCGGGAGAGAGTGTCAGACTTACGTTTTAACAAATAAAAGAAAGCCTGCGGACGGTTAAAATCCGCAGGCTTATTTTAATGAACACTAAAAAGCGTTTTTGAAGAACGTGGAAATTTCGTCAAAAGCAAAACCGATTTTGTTTATCGGCACAATAAAAATCATTTTGAAGTAGTAAATTGCAGAATCTGTGTCGTCTGCTTCAAGTGTCATATTGAAATAATGGCGCATTAAAAAGGGAATACTGTCAAGCTCATCAATAACGTTGCTTTTGAGCAGTTCCAGATTTTCCGCAAGGGATGCTTTTGTTACGTTGCAGTCTTTTTTGAGATATATTGTGCCGAAATCTTCATCAGTGATTCCGTCGTCATACTCAAAAGAACCGGTGTAACTGTCCGCAACAACAAATACTCTTTTGCCGTCATTGTAAGTTATATGACGGATGACTGGGGTGAATTCCTTTCCGTTAGGCAAAGTTATTTCTGTACTGTAATTATCACTTTCGTAATCACTTGAATACACAAAGCTTTTTTTAGTTGAATCGGTAAATGTGACCGTAAGGGTTTCCTGGTTTTTGATGCCGTATTCGGAATAATCAATCCGTCCGTCATAGTATTCTTTTACGTCAAGATATTTTTCAACGTTTGAAGCTTCAATGTTTTCAATAAAATAAGAGATTTCAAATAAATCAAGCTTAATCTGAAGTTTGTTATCAAGGAAATAAACGGTCAGTTCGTTTTCGCCGTTTATCATTTTAGTATCGGAGTAAAAATACCTGCCGAACTCAGTGTCGGTTGAAAGCGTTTTGCCGTTTGAGAAATTGATATCCAGAACAAACGGGTAGGAAAAATATGCATACTGTGCTTTGCCGTTTGCATCCACTTCTTCAAAATCGTAATTGAGCAGATAGCAGATTTCGTCACTTGCGTCTGCTGCACTTTCAATTTCACCGTAGTATTCTATATACACGGAAGGGGAAGGTTCGTAGTTATCAACGAGGAAAAGAACGGTTTCTTCATTCAGATAAAATACGGAGCCGTGATTGTTTTTTGAATCATAAATCCAGTCTTCTCTGTCTCTGAAACCGTCAGCTTTGCCGTTTCCATATGTTTTTGCAGTTTCAACAGAACAACCTGAACTGACAACGTAGTAAAATCCTGCTTTTTCGGCATTGAAAGAATAAGCCTCGTATTCAGAGGAATAACCTATGCCGTTCAATCCTTCTGTTAATGTGCCCTGATATATGTAAGTGCGGTTGAATGTGTCACCGTCTTCAAACGTGTGCGTAAACTCAATTTCGTTTCCTTTTTCAATTGCACCTGCACAGACAGTTCCTGCTCCGAGAAGCATTGCGAGGCAGAGTAAAAGAGCGGTAAATCTTTTTGCTGTTTTCATTGTTGTCAACATCCTTTCAGTGTATTTGTTTTGTTACATTGTATTGCCCATAAATACATTGCATTAATATAGACAACAAGGGTTTGCAAAAAGTTCAGTCTTTTGTAAAATAAATAAAACTTTATTAAAGTTTACCGTTTGTTAATTCTTGTCTGTTGACAAAAAATGCGGTTCGTTATATAATTAGTTGTCAATTGAATATGTCCTTATTGAGAGCGGCTGAGGGACAGGCCCTGTGAAGCCCGGCAACCTGTGTTATACAAGGTGCTAAATCCTGCGGCGAAATGCCGGAAGATAAGGTGTTTTCGCCCGCTGAAGACACTTCGGCGGGTTCTTTTTTATTGAAGGACCTTTAGTTGATAAGTTATAAAGAAAGGTTAGAGAAAGGTAACAAAATGGCAAATTATTTCTTCACTTCCGAGTCCGTAACCGGCGGACATCCCGACAAAATCTGTGATCAGATTTCAGACGCTGTGCTTGACGCTATCCTTGAGCAGGACCCTATGGGCAGAGTTGCCTGCGAAACCTGCTGCACAACGGGTATGGTGCTTGTAATGGGTGAAATCACCACAAGCGCAAATATTGATATTCCCAAAATCGCAAGAGAAGTTGTTTGCGATATCGGCTACGATTGCTCCGAAAAGGGCTTTGACGGCAACACCTGCGCTGTTATGACCGCTCTTGATAAGCAGTCCGGCGACATTGCAATGGGTGTTGACCGCCTCGGTGCAGGCGATCAGGGTATGATGTTCGGCTTTGCGTGCGATGAAACAGAGGAGCTTATGCCTCTTCCCATTTCTCTCGCTCACAAGCTCTGCGCAAAGCTTACCGACGTTCGTAAAGACGGCACTCTTCCTTACCTCAGACCTGACGGCAAGAGCCAGGTAACCGTTGAATACAATGAGGACGGCAAGCCCGTAAGAATTGACGCTGTTGTTATTTCTTCACAGCACGATGATAAGGTAACTCTTGAGCAGATCCGTGAGGATATAGCTGAAAAGGTTATTAAGGCAACCATTCCTGCTGAACTGCTTGATGAAAACACTGTTTTCCATATCAACCCCACCGGCAGATTTGTAATCGGCGGCCCCAACGGTGACAGCGGACTTACCGGCAGAAAGATTATCGTTGATACATACGGCGGCTATTCAAGGCACGGCGGCGGCGCATTCAGCGGCAAGGATCCCACAAAGGTTGACCGTTCCGCTGCATATGCAGCAAGATATGTTGCCAAGAATATAGTTGCGGCAGGTATTGCAAAGAAGTGCGAGGTTCAGGTTGCTTATGCAATCGGTGTTGAGGAGCCCGTTTCTGTTTTTGTTGAAACCTTCTCAACAGGAATTATTCCCGATTCTGAAATTTCAAAGATTGTTGCCAAGGTGTTTGATTTAAGACCTGCTTCAATTATTGAAACTCTCGGCTTAAGAAAGCCTATTTACCGTAAGCTTGCGGCTCTCGGTCATATCGGCAGAACAGACGTTGACGTTGCCTGGGAGAAGACCGATAAGGTTGATGAAATCAGAAAAGCGGCAAATCTTTAATTTTTGCTCTAAGGAGTTATAATACTATGATGCTTTCAGTAGTTGTTCCCTGCTATAACGAGGAGGGGAATGTTGCTCTTTTTTACAAAGAAGCAATGGAAGCGTTCAAACGCAGCAATATGAGCTTTGAGTTCGTTTTTGTCAATGACGGCAGTACGGATTCAACTCTTTCTGTCCTGAAAAAGCTTTGCTCGGGTCCCGTGCCGATGAAAATTGTTAATTTCTCAAGAAATTTCGGCAAGGAAGCGGCTATGATGGCGGGTCTTGAGGCGTCAAAGGGCGACTATGTGGTTGTTATTGATGCGGATTTGCAGCAAAAACCTGAACTGGTGCTTGATATGCTCGGAACACTTGAAGGTGACGAAAGCGTTGATTGTGTTGCTGCATTTCAAGAGAGCAGGGGTGAGAGCAAGCCCCTTGCCTTCTTCAAGAAAAGCTTTTATAAGCTTATCAATAAAATGTCCGACACTCAGTTCTTCCAGGGCGCAAGCGATTTCAGATGTATGCGCCGCAGGATGGTTGATGCGGTTATCGGCATGAAGGAGTATCACCGGTTTTCAAAGGGGCTTTTCTCTTGGGTAGGTTTCAATACGGTGTATATGCCTTACACGGCGGCACCCCGTGCGGCAGGTGATTCAAAGTGGTCCTTCAGGAAGCTTTTCAGATACGCGGTTGACGGTATAGAGTCTTTTTCGACAGCGCCGCTCAGGCTTCCGCTTTATCTCGGCGTTTTATTCCTTGCTTTATCCGTGATTCTTTTTGTTATCCTCATTTTTGCGGCAAAGGAATTCATTGATATTGCGGTAATGTTCTTCGTTGGCGGCACGGTGCTTTTCTGTATGGGCATTATGGGCGAATATCTCGCAAAAGCCTACGTTCAGGGCAAGGGCAGACCCGTTTATATTGTTAAGGAAATTATTGATAACGAAAAATAAAAAGAGAGCAACCGTTTTGGACGGTTGCTCATTTTTGTTATACTGAGAATTTTTTGAGAATCTTTTTGAGCGGCAGGAAAATGATAAATGTGATCGCGCAGTTTATTCCCGCTTTGAGTAGGTTGAAGGGGATTATTGCGGGGATAAGCATAGAAACTACCGCTTTCACGCCCGCGCCTGTGAAAATTCCGGTGAAAACAAGATTGAGCGGAATCATAACAACGGTCATTGCGGCAGTGGCGCATACAAGTCCTATAAGAAGGCTTTTTGTGTTTTTGCCAAGCTTCTTATATATTAAATCAGCAGTGATAATAAGTACGCCCGAGGCAATGAAATGCATCATAAATCCAATCCATCCGCTTGAGGCACTTACGGTGATTGCCTGAATGAGGCAGGCAACGAGCAGTATAAGAAGACCTGAGCCTGAGCCGAGCATCAGCGTGCCGAGCAGAACGGGAACGTCCGCCATATCGTATTCAAGGAACGGAGCGGCAGGGATAAGCGGCATTCGCACTGCATAAAGAAGTACGATTGAGAGAGCGGCAAACATTGCCATCTGAACTGTGTGAAGAACCTGCTTTTTCATTTACATCACTCCAAAAATAAAAATACCCTGCCGTAAAACAAATACAGCAGGGCGAAAAACAAAGTGTAACATATCTCTTTCATCCGGACTTTACCGTCGGTTACGGAATTTCACCGTATCAACCGCATTGAGCGGCTCGCGGACTGTACCGCCGGTGGGGAATTTCACCCCGCCCTGAGAACTGTTATTTTCATTATATACCAATGCTCCGAAATGTCAACATCCTGAGTAAAATTTTCTTTATTTTTCCTGCGGAGTGTGATATACTATATAAAGAATGATTTTTCGGAGGTTTACCATGAATTTTACACCTTGCGGGCAAAGCGGAAACTATGAGGGCTATTGCCTTATAAAATCGGTTGAAAAAAAGCTCACCTCCAAAGGTGCGGCATATCTTGATATGACTCTCAGCGATTCTTCGGGCGAGATAAATGCTAAATTCTGGGACTATAAGGAGCCCGGAGTCAAATATGAAGCCTTTGATTTTATTAAGGTCAGGGGCGCATATAATACCTACAACGGTATTGACCAATTCCGTATTGACCGTATGCGCCACGTTGTTGAAAGTGACGGTGTCAATATTGAAGATTATGTTGAGAGTGCCGGCGAAAGCGGTGAGGTAATGCTCTCTTACATAGAAAAAATCGTTGCCGCTTTTGAGGATGAGGAGCTTAAAAAGCTTGTGCTCGGCGTTATTGATGCTTACCGTGACAGAATCGTTTACTGGCCTGCTGCGCTGAAGCTTCATCACGCGGTAAGAGGGGGCCTGCTTCTTCACACGCTCAGCATTATCCGCCTTGCTCAGGGTGTTGTAAGGGTTTATCCTTTTATCAATAAGGATTTGCTTTATGCAGGCGCAATTCTTCACGATATTGCGAAGATTGATGAGCTTGAGGTTTCTAAAACGGGCATCGCATCCGAGTATACCGCCAAAGGTAACCTTCTCGGCCATCTTGTGATGGGCGCTATGAATGTTGACCGTATCGGCAGGCAGCTCGGTGTCAGCGAGGAAACACTCACGCTTGTTGAGCATATGCTTATTTCCCACCACGGAAAGCCTGAATTCGGCGCAGCGCAGCTGCCTATGTTTATTGAGGCGGAGCTTCTTTCGGAGCTTGATTTGCTTGATGCCAGAATGTATGAAATGACGAGCGCTCTCGAAAATACGCAGCAGGGAGAATTCACAAGCCGCCACTGGGCTCTTGATAACCGCAGGCTTTACAATCACGGCAGAAGCGGTGAAATCAGAGTTGAAATAGGTGAAAACGAATAAGGAGGAGTAAAAATGCGTAATCACGAAGTTACAAAAGTGCAGCCTTTGCTTAAAGAGGACGGAAGTCTGCGCGAGCCGGGCTGGTCCAAAAAGCTTGTTCAGATTTATGACCGCAATATGATTAAAGCTCCTAAGTTCAGAATAAAAGAGTGGGATTATTATCTTATAATTTCCGAGAAGAACAATTTTGGTGTAGCTCTCACCGTTTCCGATGACGGATACATCGGCTTGCAGTCGGCATCTCTGCTCGATTTTTCAAAGCCTTGGGAGCATACCGAAACAGTGCTCAACGCTTTCCCTATGGGCAAGCTGAAACTTCCGCCCACCAGTGAAACGGGCGACACTGTGTATAAGGATAAGCGCCTTAAAATTGAAATTAAAGTAACTCCCGGCAAGCGTCACATTGTATGTGATTTCAAGAATTTTATGGACGGCAAGCCCTTTACCTGTGATATCACTCTTGAACAGCCCGAAATGGATACTATGGTAATCGCAACTCCGTGGAAGGAAAAGAAAACCGCTTTCTATTACAATCAGAAGATTAACTGTATGAGAGCAAGCGGCAAGGCGACCTTTGACGGCAAGGATTATGTTTTTGACCCTTCAACCGATTTCGGTACCCTTGACTGGGGCAGAGGTGTGTGGACTTATGACAACACCTGGTACTGGGGCTCGGGCAACTGCGATATTGACGGCCATGCATTCGGCTTCAATATCGGCTACGGCTTCGGCGATACTTCAGCTGCGAGTGAAAACATTCTTTTCTATGATGGCAAGTGCCACAAGCTTGACGACGTTACTTTCCACATCCCTAAGGACAGTTACACAAAACCCTGGAAGTTTACTTCAAGTGACGGCAGATTTGAAATGGATTTTGTTCCCATTATTGACCGTGCGGCGAAGATTGACGTTAAGTTTATCATTACCGACCAGCATCAAGTATTCGGCAGAATGAGCGGTAAGGCAATTCTTGATGACGGTACGGTTATCGAGGTTAAGGATATGCTTTGCTTTGCAGAGGATGTTCACAATAAATATTGATTAAGAGGTAATTATGAGCGATTGGACTGAGATTAAAATTTCCGTTGACGTAAAAGACGTTGACAGTGCAGGGGCTATTGCCAATATGGTTGTGCCCTACGGCATCTATATAGAGGATTACAGCTCTCTTGAGCAGGAGGCTTGGGAGATAGCACGCATCGACCTTATTGATGAAGATCTTCTTGCAAAGGACAGAAGCAAGGGTATAGTTCATATTTATATTTCCCCTCAGGAGAATCCTGCGGAAGCGGTTGCATTCCTTACGGAAAGATATACCGCTGAAGGAATTGAATATGAAATTGACGAATCCGTGTGCCGCAATGCGGACTGGGAGAATAACTGGAAAAAGTATTTCAAACCCATTCCCGTTGGCGAAAAGCTTCTTATAAGACCTGTATGGGAGGATGAATTTGAAGCAAACGGCAGGGCTGTTCTTAATCTTGAACCGGGTCTTGCATTCGGCTCAGGCACTCATGATACAACCCGTCTGTGCCTTGAAACTCTTGAAAATCACGTTGAAAGCGGCAAAACCGTGCTTGATATCGGCTGCGGAAGCGGAATCCTTTCGGTAGCGGCGATGCTGCTCGGAGCGCAGAGTGCGGCAGGTGTTGATATTGATGCACTTGCGGTTAAAACTGCCAGAGAGAATGCAGAGGGTAACGGATTTTCTCAGCCCGAGCTGTGCTACGTGCAGGGTGACCTTACCGATAAAATCAGCGGCAAGTTTGACGTTGTTGTAGCCAATATAGTAGCCGATATCATCGTCCGCCTTTGTGCAAACGTAAAGGACTATATGAATCCCGATGCAGTGTTTATCACTTCGGGTATAATTCTTCCCAGAGAGCAGGATGTGCTTGATGCGTTCGAGAAAAACGGTCTTGAGGTAATCGGCAGGCACGAAAGCGGCGGCTGGCTCTGCTTTGAAACAAAAATAAAATAATCAGATATTAAACGGGGTTGCTTGAGGCAATCCCGTTTTTGTCATAAATGCCTGTGTGTAAAGCATAGAATTTCAGTGTATATTATGCTGAAAGGATGATAAACGGGCATGAATAACGAATCTAACGTTCAAAGAACAAGGCAGGCAGAGCCTCACCGCCGCTCCCGTTCAGTTGAGCAGAAAAACAGTAAAAAACATAAGCGTTCAGGCAGCGATGCGTTGATGAAGCTTGTCTGCCTGCAGGTCATAATTGTGACAGCAGCTCTTGCTTCGATTTTTGTAATGGGCAGAATCAGCCCGTCGTCATACGGTAACCTTAAAAAACAATACGACGGAATAATGAGCGAGGATAAAAGCCTTTCTCAGATTTTTTCGGGAATGAAAGAATATGCTTTGTTTGTTATTTCATATATGGACGAGGAAGAGGAAACTCAGACGGTCAGCGCACAGATAATCCCTGAGAAAACAACTGCATCTGAGCAGAGCCTTGAAGAAATCAGCACTAAGACAGGGGAAACGGTTGCAAGCGCCGAGCTTGAAACTGCAAAGTCGGCAGGCGGCAAGGATATAGAAACGGAGAAAGCGGCCAAGGGAACAAGCTTTGCGGATTATGCGGTTTCCGAAGCGCCTGCAATGCCCGTAAACAGCAGAAACGTTACGTCGGAATTCGGCTACAGAACAAATCCGATTTCGGGCAATTACGGCTTTCATACGGGTCTTGATATAGCGGCGGCGCAGGGTACGGAAATCTCCTGCCTGTTTTTCGGTGTAGTGGAAGAAACGGGTGAGGACGATAAATGGGGAAAATACGTAAAGGTTAAGCATTCGGATTCCCTTGAAACTTTTTACTGCCATTGCTCCGAGGTGTTTGTAAAAAGCGGCGACATAATAAGAAAAGGCGAAACTCTTGCTCTTGTAGGTTCAACGGGTTGGTCAACGGGGCCGCATCTGCATATTGAAATAATAATAGACGGAGTAAGAGCAGACCCTTATAAGCTGCTTTTTGAGGATAATGACGCATGAATCTGAGAATAGGTAAAACCCGTGTAACGGTAGGCTTTGCCTTTGCGGCGGCGGTTTGTGCTCTGCTGACGGTTGATGAAAGCGGAGTGTGTGCGGTGTCGCTTGCAGCGAGCGCTTTTCACGAGTGCGGGCATTTGATTTGTATGCTGTGCCTCGGATATCCGCCTGAAAAAGTGGAGCTTTTTGCTTGCGGTATGCGTATAGAGCAGAGCAATCAGTTGCGTTGCGTACGGCATGAGATTGCCGTTGCGCTAAGCGGCCCTGCGATGAATTTTGTTGCAGGGCTGTTTCTTTTTTTGCTTCATTTGAGAAACGGAGCGGATATCCGTTTTGCCGCTGTGAATTTCCTTATCGGAGCGTTCAATATGCTGCCGTGCGTACCGCTTGATGCAGGGCGTACAATCTCGGCTGTGCTATCTTGTTTTTATGAGGAGGAAAAAGCGGATTCTGCGTTATTCAGAGTATCTGCGGCAACGGCTGTATCGGTCTTTGCTGCAGGAGTGTGGGTAATTATATACTGCAAAGGTAACTTTTCTCTGGTTGCCGTCGGGGCTTATCTTATCATTTCGGTGCTGGCAAATAAAAAACGGTTGCCAAACATCTGATTTTAGAGTATAATTAAAATGTTATATTCTGCGGTTTTAAGGAGAAGAAATATGTTTCCAAAGGAAATTGAAAAAATCCTGCTTAAAGTTCAGAAACCCGGCAGATACACCGGCGGCGAGCTTAACAGCGTAATCAAGGATAAAGAAAAGGTGGATTTGCGTGTTGCTTTCTGCTTCCCCGATACTTACGAAATCGGTATGTCCCACCTCGGCATGAAAATTCTTTACTCGCTTATCAATGCTCGTGAAGATGCTTGGTGTGAGCGTGTTTTTGCCCCGTGGATTGACATGGAGGAGCAGATGAGAAGTAAAGGCATCCCCCTTTACGGACTTGAGAGTGGAGAACCCGTAAAAGATGCTGACGTGATTGCGTTTACCCTTATGTATGAAATGGGTTACACCAACGTTCTCAATATGCTTGACCTTGCAGGGGTTGCGCTTCGCAGTGAGGACAGACCCTCGCTTACTCCTCTTGTTATTGCGGGCGGTGCTTGCGTGTGCAATTTTGAACCCATGGCGGATTTTGTGGATTTAACTCTCCTCGGTGACGGTGAAGAGGTGCTCAACGAAGTGCTTGATCTGATTAAAATCCATAAGCAGAAGGGCTCTTCGAAGCAGGAATTTCTCCGTCAGGCGGCAAAAATAAAGGGCGTATACGTGCCCTCGCTTTATGACGTTGATTACAATGAGGATTTCACGGTAAAGAGTATCAATGCAAGGGACGGTGCACCCGAAAAGGTAACCAAAAGAGTTGTACGTGACCTTGACACTATGTTTGCCCCGTCAAGCTTTGTTGTACCTTTTATAGACGTTGTGCATGACAGAACTACCGTTGAGATTTTCAGAGGATGCATAAGAGGCTGCCGTTTTTGCCAGGCAGGTTTCCTTTACAGACCTCTCAGGGAAAAATCTCCCAAGGTTGTCGAGGATCAGTGCAGAGCCATTTATGAAAGCACGGGTTATGATGAAATCTCCCTTTGCTCGCTTTCAACAAGCGATTACAAGGGTTTGCCTGAGCTTCTTAATTCCATGCTCGATTGGACTATCCCCGAAAAAGTCAACGTTGCCCTGCCTTCGTTGCGTGTTGATAATTTCCCTCAGGATCTCATGGAAAAAATCAATGCCGTGCGTAAGAGCGGGCTCACCTTTGCCCCCGAAGCGGGCACTCAGCGTCTCAGGGACGTAATCAATAAGAATATCACCGAAGAAGAGGTGCTTACAACCGTAGCAAGGGCTTTCTCAGGCGGTTGGAACGCCGTGAAGCTTTATTTTATGATTGGCTTACCGACTGAAACTGAGGAAGACATAAAAGGAATTGCAGACCTTGCTCAGGCTGTTGTTGACGAGTTCTATAAAAATCCGGACAAGCCAAAGGGCAAAAGCGTAAACGTAAGTGTAAGCGTGGCTTCGCTTGTTCCCAAGCCCTTTACTCCCTTCCAGTGGGAGCCTCAGATTACGCCCGATGAAATCGTATCCCGTCAGGAGCTGCTTATGAGCTTCGTCCGCTCAAGAAAAATCAGCGTTTCAAAGCACGTGCCCAAAACAAGCTTCCTTGAGGGTGTTTTCGCAAGGGGTGACAGACGCCTCGGCTCGGTTATAGAAACCGCATGGAAAAACGGCTGTAAATTTGACGGCTGGGATGACCAGATGAAATTTGAAACGTGGATGGAGAGCTTTGAAAGCTGCGGCATAGACCCGTTCTTCTATACTGCTCGTAAGCGTGATTTCAGTGAGGTTTTGCCTTGGGATCACATGGATTACGGAATTTCAAAGCAGTTCCTTATGAGAGAGAACGAAAAGGCTTATGCAGAGCAGACTACGCCGAGCTGCCGTGAGCAGTGCGCAGGCTGCGGAGCGGCAAAAATCAACGGAGGTGAATGCGGTGAAATCGGTAAGAATTTGGTTTAAGAAGGCAGGGCTTGCCGTTTATATTTCCCACCTTGATATGAACCGCTGCTTTTCAAGAGCGGTCATAAGAGCAAGGCTTCCTCTGTGGTATACCGAGGGCTTTAATCCAAAGCCTTATCTCAATTTCCTTGCTCCTCTGCCTTTGGGTCAGGTTGGTTTGCTTGAGCCGCTTGATATAAGAATTGTAGGCGAAATAACTTTTGAAGAAATCAAAGAAAAGCTCAATGCGGTAATGCCGCAGGGTATAGAAATAGTAAACGTTACCGAGCCCGTGATGAAAACGGCGGAGATTTCTGCGGCAAGCTATAAAATCGCAGTTGATTTTTCGGATGCTTCGCTGGCACAGAAGTTTGCCGAGGTATCTTCTGCTGCGGTGGCGGGCGGAGAAATTCTTGCCGAAAAGCGAAGCAAAAGGGGAATAAAAACCGTAAACCTCTGCGAGTTTATAAAATCGTTTGAGGTTAAAAGCGAGGGCGACACGGCGGAGATAAATACCGTGCTTGCCTGCGGAAGCGAGAAAAATCTCAATCCCGATTTGCTTTTGCAGAGTTTTTACACTTTGTGCGGCTTTGAGGAAGAAACACGCAGTATAGCAAGAACTTCGCTTTTAACAGCGGATGCGAAAGTTTTTCAATAATTTATAAAAAAACACTTGCAAAATCGGAAAGCTTGTGTTATTATATTCCAGCATTTGTGTTCCGTCATAAGAGGTCGGGCCTTCCCGAGTCCCAAAGACGGGGTTTAATGCTAAAACATTAAAGCTGATGTTCCTCTTTCAATTTCTTTGTTACGAACATCTGAAAAAATTTGGAGGAAATTACAAATGGACGCACTCAAGTTAATTGCTCAGGATTCCCTTAAGGCAGAGGCACCGAAGATTGTTATCGGTTCTACCGTTAAGGTTCACGTTAAGATTCGTGAAGGCAACAAAGAAAGAATCCAGGTTTTCGAAGGCATTGTTATCGCCAAGAGAGGCTCAGGCGTTTCTGAGACCTTTACCGTTCGCAGAGTTTCCTACGGCGTAGGCGTTGAAAGAGTTTTCCCTGTTCATTCTCCCAATGTTGTTAAGGTTGAACTCGTAAGATACGGCCGCGTACGCAGAAGCAAGCTCTACTACCTCAGAGACAGAGTTGGTAAGGCTGCCAAGGTTAAGGAACTCATCGTTAAAGAGAAATAATTGTGAGTGAGGGTGTAACAAGCTTTTTTTGTTACACCTTCTTCTGCATTTTTAGAGATTTTGTTTGTGGGTGAAGAGAATGAATACTGTTGAAAAATTCAGGGTAAATTTTGAACAGACACAGCAGGAAAAACCTGAAAAGAAAAAGGAAAAACTTACCGCTTTCGGAGTTCTTTCGGATTTTCTGGATTCGGTTAAGGATGCGGTAATTGTTGTAATGATCATATTTACATTTGCCGTAAGAATGGTGGGAGTTGAGGGCGGCTCAATGCTTCCTACCTATGAGGACGGTGATTGGGTTATCGTTTCCGCAATGACTCCCGGCGGAGTTGAGCATGGTGACGTTGTTGTTGCTGTTCAGCCGTGGGAGCGTAACGTGCCTATCATCAAGCGAGTTATAGGCGTTGGCGGTGATACTGTTGATATCGATTTTTCTTCAGGTGAGGTATCCGTGAACGGCGAAATACTCAACGAAGATTACATAGCGGAAGCAACTCATCTTTTTTATGACGTAAAATTCCCTGTTCAGGTGGAAGAGGGCAAGCTTTTTGTGATGGGCGACAACCGCAACAATTCAATCGACAGCCGCTCTTCTCAGATAGGTCTTATTGATGAACGTTATATACTCGGTAAAACACTCAGAACTATTTATCCCATAAAGTAAACGGAGGTTTTGTCAATGTTCAAAGGCAGCAAGCTTCAGTTGAAAATAGCAACCCTTTTGGTTGAGGTTATTTCCATTCTGGCAATGGCCGTTGTGGCGATTGCCGTTGTTTTCACTTTCTTTTTCAGAACAGTCAGTGTTGATGGCAGCTCGATGAATCCCACCCTTTACGACGGTGACAGATTGCTTATCACAAACGGAATAAATGATGCGGAATACGGTGATATTATTGTAGCAAGCCAGCCCAATCCTCTTGAAAAAACTCTTATCAAAAGAGTTATTGCAACCGAGGGTCAGCAGGTAAATATTGATTTTGAAAAAGGTATAGTATACGTTGACGGTGTTGAACTGAGCGAAAGCTATATTGCCGACCCTACTACGCTCAACGAGGGTCTGCAGTTCCCCGTTACCGTGCCGGAGGGCTGTGTTTTTGTAATGGGTGATAACAGACTCCATTCTACTGACAGCAGATCTCCTCTTATCGGATTTATTGAACAGGATTATATAATGGGCAAGGTAATTGTAAGAATAATGCCTTCGCTTGATTTTAAGGTTGATGAATTTTAATTATGAATGAAAAAGGAACGGTTCAGTGGTTTCCGGGCCATATGGCGAAAACCCGAAGATTAATAAAAGAGAATTTAAAGCTGGTTGACGGAGTCTGTGAATTGGTTGACGCAAGAATTCCCGAAAGCAGCCGAAACCCCGAGATAGATGCGATAGTAGGCAGCAAGCCGAGAATCGTATTGCTCAACAAATGCGACCTTGCCGATGAAAAAGCAACTCAGGCCAAGATAAAGGAGCTTAAAAGCAAGGGTGTCACCGCTATTGCCGTTGATTGCAGAAGCGGAAAAGGGCTTGATAAATTCCCTGCGGCCGTCAAAGAGGCATTAAAGGAAAGAATAGAAGCCAACGAAAAACGAGGCATGGCGGGTAAATCCCTGCGTGTTATGGTTGTCGGAATTCCCAACACGGGAAAATCCTCGTTTATCAACCGTATGGCAGGTAAATATGCTGCAAAGGTTGCCGATAAACCCGGTGTCACAAGAAGCAACCAGTGGTTTGCAATAGGATCGGGTATCGAGCTGCTTGATACTCCCGGTGTTTTGTGGCCTAAATTTGAAGACCCTCAGGTGGGATTCAAGCTGGCTTTTATCGGCTCGGTAAAGGATGAAATTCTCGATACTGAGGAAATTGCAGTTAAATTTCTTGAGGTTATGCAGCGTGATTATGCTGACCGCCTTGAACAACGTTACAAAATAACTGATTTTGAATCCCTTGAGCCCTATGAATTGCTTGAGCTTATTGCTAAAAAGCGTGGAATGCTTGTAAGCCGCGGTGAGGCGGATACAATGCGTGCAGCGGTAATGCTTCTTGATGAATACCGTGGCGGAAAGCTCGGCAGAATAACTCTTGAATAACAGGAGGTCTTGGATTTGAGAAAAAAACTTGCCATTATCCTTGCGATGATTCTGGTGTTTGATATAGCGGCGCTTGCTGTGGTCGGGATTGACCGTTATCTTTCAGCCTCAAAGTCTTCAATTTCCGTTGCTGAAGAAGAAACAAGCTTGCCTTCTGAAGAGGAAAGCTCCACTCAGCCGCTTATTTCAAAGGTGAACTTTGCGGCAGTTGGTGATAATCTTATACACGTTGATATTTATAAGCAGGCGGCGGCACGCTCAACCAACGGCACCTACGATTTTACCCTTGCTTATGAAAACGTGGCGGATTATATTGCCGCAAGCGACGTTTCCATTCTCAATCAGGAAACAATTATTTCCACGGAGCATGAGGTTGATACTTACCCTTGCTTTAATTCGCCTGCCGAGCTGGGTGATGAAATGCTCAGAATCGGCTTTGATGTTTTCAATATTTCCACAAACCATTCGCTCGATAAGGGTGAAAGCGGTCTGATTTCCACCATTAATTATTGGAAAGAGCGCAACGCCATTACCACGGGAGCATATCTTAACGAAGAGGATTTCGTTATCCCTACACAGACGGTAAACGGAATAACCTTTGCTTATTTAGGATTTACAGACAGTACAAACGGCCTTAATCTTCCTGCGGATTCCGAGGTTGTGCTTGTGAGGGCGAGCGATGAAGCTCTGCTTGAAGCGAAAATCAAGCAGGCAAAGAAAATGGCAGATGCTGTAATCGTAAACGCTCATTGGGGCGAAGAATATACTCACGAGCCCACCGATGCTCAGCGTGACCTTGCGCAGAAGCTTTGCGATTGGGGAGCAGACGTAATTCTCGGCACACATCCCCACGTTATTCAGCCTGTTGAATTCCTTACTGCACCCGACGGCAGAAGAACTCTTGTAGCTTATTCGCTCGGTAATTTTATTTCCGCTCAGAACAGAGGCCCGAGAATGCTTGGCGGTATGATTAATTTTAATATCGTCAGAAATAACAGCTCAGGCGTAATTTCCATTGAGGATGTTAAATTCTCAGGCGTTGTTACTCACTATGCCTCTGATTTCTCAAATATCAGGGTCTATATGCTTAAGGACTATACCGAGGAGCTTGCCAACAATCACGGCGTAGGCAGATATACGTCTGAATTCAGTCTCAGCTATCTTAAAGAGATGCTGGCTGACGTTATCGACAGTAAATTTTTAATGTAACAAAAAAGGCGGCTGATGCCGCCTTTTTCAATAAGGAGAAAAATATGGATTGGTATATGCATGAAAATCTGGCAAAACAGGACGGTTATTCGATAGTCTGCGGAGTTGATGAGGCCGGCAGAGGTCCGCTTGCAGGTCCTGTATTTGCGGCGGCGGTAATTTTACCCGAAGGGGTTGAGATTGAAGGCCTTAACGATTCGAAAAAGCTTACCGAGAAGAAGAGAGAAGCGCTTTTTGATATAATAAAAGAAAAAGCGGCGGCATACTGTATAGCGAGCGCAAGCGTTGAGGAGATAGAGCAGTATAACATACTTCAGGCCACCTTTTTAGCTATGCGCAGGGCGGTGCAGGGGTTGGAGCTTCAGCCGCAGCTTGCACTTGTAGACGGAAATCAGTCTCCCGGGCTTGATTGCGACGTGCGCACCGTTATAAAAGGTGATGCGTCAAGCGCATCCATAGCGGCGGCATCCGTGCTCGCAAAGGTCAGCAGGGACAGATATATGCTCAAAGTTGATGAGAAAGTGCCTGAGTATTGCTTCAAGCAGCATAAGGGCTACGGCACAAAGCTTCATTACGAAAAAATAAGAGAATTCGGTATATCCGAATACCACAGACCGAGCTTTCTTAAAAAAATGAAGTGGTGATTTGATGATTAAGAACAAAACGGGTATATGGGGCGAGATTTACGCCGCCCGTTATCTGCGGGATAAAGGCTTTGATATACTCGCTTCAAACTTTTACACTCAATACGGTGAAATAGATATAGTTGCATCTGACGGAAAGCTGATAATGTTTGTTGAAGTTAAAACAAGAAACGTTGCTGCTTATATCAGAGCGGCAGAGGCTGTGGACGGCGGCAAAAAGCAACGTCTTATAAAAACCGCAAACACTTTTCTCAAAAGAGTACATACGGATTTACAACCAAGATTCGATGTGGCGGAGGTTTATCTTAACGATGACCTTTCGCTCAGCTCAATAAACTATATCGAAAACGCTTTCGGGGGATAAAATGAACTATTTTGATTTGCATTGTGACACTGCAGGCGAGTGTTTTTTACAGAAAAAGCAGCTTGCGGACAGTGATCTGAACATATCGCTTTGTAAAGGTGGAAAGCTTGACAAATGGGCTCAGCTTTTTGCTGTCTGGATTCCTGATGAGCTCAGAGGAAAAGAAGCCTGTGATTACTTCGATAAAGTCAGCTTGGAGTTTATTGAGCAAATCAATAGAAACTCTTCAAAAATCAAGCTGTGTAAGGATTTGAACGATTTCAACGATGCAGTTTCTTCCGGCAAATGCGCCGCATTTCTGACTGTTGAAGGCGGCTCTGCGGTGTGCGGCGAGGGCAGGCTTGAGAGGTTGAAAGCGCTTGGTGTAAAGCTTGTCACCTTGACGTGGAATATGAACAATGAAATCGGCGGAGGATGTCAGGACGAAGAAAAAATCGGCTTTACCGATGAAGGGAAAAGGGTTTTGAAGGAGCTTTCAAGGCTTAATATTATCGCTGACGTTTCGCATCTCAGCAAAAAGTGTTTTTATGAGCTTTTTGAGGGTGGATACAGTATGCCGGTTATTGCATCTCATTCCGATTGTTCATCTGTTTTGCTCAGCACAAGGGCTGAGAGTGAGGACAGAGAATTCTCGCTTCGCCGCAGCCTCGACGATGAGCAGATAAAGCTTCTTATTGCGCGCAAATCACTCATCGGCATAAATTTTTGCCGCAGCTTTCTGGGCGATTACGGTGATGACGGATTTGAAGCTGTTTACAGACATATTGAACACATATTGTCGCTCGGCGGTGAAGATTGCGTTGCCGTCGGCAGTGATTTTGACGGGTGTGACATTAATCCTGAACTTGATTCACTTGATAAAATTCCCGATTTGAGAGCTTTTCTTGCAGGCAAGGGTTATTCTGATTCTTTGCTCGAAAAAATTTTTTACGATAATGCGGCGAATTTCTTTATAAATGTTTTACAAAACGGATAAAGTGTGATACAATATAAAATTGATAAATTGGGGAGTCCGTGCAATCGGGCTTTATAAAAGGATGATGAATATGAACTATGTAAGCACAAGAAACAGTAAGGTCAGCATTTCTGCTTCGCAGGCTATAACCAAGGGCATTTCTTCAGAGGGCGGTCTTTTTGTACCCGAAACCCTTCCGAAGCTTTCACTTGAGGATATCAGCGCTCTTTCAAAGCTTGATTATGTAGGCAGAGCTAAGTCTGTTCTTTCTCTGTTTTTAACTGATTTTACCGAGCAGGAGATTGATTCATGCGTAAACGGTGCATATGCAACAGGCAGCTTCTCTTCTCCTGCAGTTGCACCCGTTGTAAACCTTGAGGGTAACACCAATATTCTTGAACTGTGGAAGGGTCCTACCTGCGCATTCAAGGATATGGCTTTGCAGATTCTTCCCCGTCTTATGACTGTTTCTGCAGGTAAATCCGCAAAGGGTACAGAGATTGTTATTCTCGTTGCCACCTCGGGCGATACAGGCAAGGCGGCGCTTGAAGGCTTCAAGGATGTAGAGAATACCAGAATTCTCGTATTCTATCCCAACGACGGTGTAAGCCCCATGCAGAAGCTTCAGATGTGCACTCAGGAGGGTGCAAACGTAGGCGTTTGCGCTATTGAGGGTAACTTTGACGATGCTCAGAGCGGTGTAAAGAAAATATTTACCGATAAGCGAGTTGCTGAAATCCTTGCATCGAACTCCATGGCTTTCTCTTCCGCAAACTCCATCAACTGGGGCAGACTTGTTCCTCAGGTTGTATATTACATTTCCGCTTATTGCGATATGGTTACAAGTGGTCAGGTTGAGCTTGGCGGCAAGGTGAATTTTGTTGTTCCCACCGGCAACTTCGGCAACATTCTCGCCGCTTACTACGCAATGGAGATGGGTGTTCCCGTTAACAGACTCATCTGCGCTTCCAATAAGAACTCTGTTCTTACCGAGTTCCTTACCACAGGCGTTTATGACCGTAACAGGGATTTCTACACCACCATTTCTCCTTCAATGGATATCCTTATTTCGAGCAATCTTGAAAGACTTCTTTATGCCATGAGCTGTGATGAACAGGTTGCCGAGTGGATGGAATCGCTTTCAAAGAACGGTAAATATGAAGTAAGCAAAGAGATTCTTGAAAAGATTTCTGCTGTTTTCAGTGCGGGCTACTGCGACGATGAGCAGACCAAGCAGACAATCAGCAGAGTTTTCAGGCAGAATAATTATCTTTGTGATACTCATACTGCTGTTGCGGTAAAGGTTTACGAGGATTACAAGGCATCCACGGGCGATGCAACTCCCACCGTTATCGCTTCCACAGCAAACCCCTTCAAATTCAGCAAGGCAGTGCTTGAGGCCGTTGAAGGCACGGCAGAAGGTCTTGACGAATTTGAAATGGTAGAGCGTCTTGCCGAGGTAACGGGAGAGAGCTGCCCCGCACAGCTTGCAAATCTCAGGGATAAGACCGTAAGATTTACCGATTGCTGCGGTAAGGACAGCTCTTCAATGGAAAAAGTTGTTATGGGTATGCTTGGAATTTAACAGGTAGTGTTGTTTTTGTTTTTGAAGGTTGAGCAGCTTGTCTGAGCGCTGTTGCATGCAGAGGGCTGCTCAACGTGGATTTTTTCGGCAACACAGCCGTCCGTTCCGCTGTGATAAACACAGTTTTTGGCATTGCAGCTGATTTCTTTGTTCTGAACCTTTTTCATTAGCGGTAGCTCCTTTGATTTTGTCGGATTTATATCCGCATTAAGTATTATTGACAAAAGGGCGGCTTATTATTTCAGGAAAGGACAGGCATATGTCTCTTTTTGCGATTGCGGACACGCATCTTTCGCTTTCCACGGGCAAAAAAATGGACGTTTTCCGCGGATGGAGCGATTATGAATACAAGCTTAAGAAAAACTGGGAGGCTGTTGTGCGCCCTGAGGATACCGTGGTGATAGCCGGCGATATATCGTGGGCGATGACTATGGAAGAGGGTCTTGAAGATTTTAAGTTTCTGAACAGTCTGCCGGGCAGAAAGCTTATCATGAAAGGCAACCACGATTATTGGTGGGCAACCAAGAAAAAGGCTGATGAGTTTTTTGCCAAAAACAACCTTACAACCCTTAACATTCTTCACAACAACACCTACACCGAAGGCTCGCTTGCCGTATGCGGCACAAGGGGATGGTTTTTTGATGCCGAAAGCGACGCGGATAAAAAAGTTCTTCTCAGGGAAGCAGGCAGGCTGAGGGCTTCCATTGCGGCTGCAAAGCAGACGGGGCTTGAGCCCGTGGTGTTTTTGCATTATCCTCCGCTTAATCTTACGCAGTGCTGTGATGAGATTTATAACGTGCTTGTTGAGGAAAACGTAAGGCGTTGCTATTACGGTCATCTTCATTCTTTTTCGCATCTTACAGCCTTTGTGGGCGAAAAGGATTCAATAAAATTTTCGCTTATTGCGGCGGATTTTGTTGATTTTTGTCCTGTTCCCGTGTGGGAAAACAGGTGAATTGACCAAAACAAAGCGCTTTTATTTTAAATTATTGTGCGTGATTATAAAAAAATAATTATATATAAATACAGTATGGAAATTTTTGAATTGATTTGCTATAATGATTGAGTTAATGCAATAATGGAGGTAGAAAAACTATGAGCTTAAAAGCTGCAAACAAAACCGACACTAACACTTACACAGTAGAAATCACCGTTGATGCAGAAACCTTTAATAAGGCTGTTAACGACGCTTATCTCAAGCAGAGAGGCAGCATCAACCTTCCCGGTTTCCGTAAGGGCAAGGCTCCCAGAAGCCTTATCGAGAAGTACTACGGAAGCGAAGTATTCTATGAGGATGCTCTTGATGCAGTATTCTCCCCCGCTGTTATGGCAGCTTATGAGGAAGCAGGCATTGACGCTGTTGACTCACCCTATGATTTTGACATTAAGTACATGAACGTTACCGAAGGCGTTGATATCGAGTTCAAGGTTACCGTTAAGCCCGAAGTTACCCTTAAGCAGTACAAGGGCATCTCCGCAGAGAAGGCAGCCGTTAAGGTTACCAAGGAAGAAATCAGCGAAGAGCTTGACCGTATGCTTGAAAGAAGCGCAAGAATCGTTGACGTTGACGACAGAGCAGTAAAAGACGGCGACATCGCTGTTATCGACTTTGAAGGCTTTGTTGACGGCGTTGCTTTTGACGGCGGCAAGGCTGAAAAGTACAGCCTTACAATCGGTTCCGGTTCCTTTATCCCCGGCTTCGAAGAGCAGATTATCGGCCACGAAATCGGCGAGGAATTTGACGTTAACGTTACTTTCCCCGAGGAATACGCTCCCGAGCTTGCTTCCAAGGCAGCTGTTTTCAAGATTAAGCTTCATGAAATCAAGGTTAAGGAACTTCCCGAGCTTGATGATGAATTCGCAAAGGATCTCGGCGAATACGAAACCGTAGCTGAGCTCAAGAAGGGCGTTGAGGAAGATATCCTCAAGAGAAAGACCGAGGATGCTGACAGAGCATTTGAAGATGCAGTTCTTACTGCTCTTGCCGAAAACGTTGAGGCTGAAATTCCCGAGTGCATGTTCGATGCAAAGGCTAAGGAAAACGTTGATTCCTTCGCTCAGAGAATTGCACAGCAGGGTATTGATCTTGATACATATCTTTCCTACATGGGCATGACCCGTGAGGCATTTGAGGCATCCGCTAAGGAGCAGTCCGTAAATCAGGTTAAGCTTGACCTTGCAGTTGAAGCGGTTATCAAGCTTGAGGGCATCAAGGCTTCTGACGAGCGTATTGACGAAGAATATGCAAAGATGGCTGAAATGTACCAGATCGACGTTGAAAAGATTAAGGAAATCATCGCTTCCAAGACCGTTGCAGAGCAGATCGAGCGCGAAGAAGCTGTTAAGTTCGTAATCGACAATGCTAAGGCAAAGAAGCCCGCTGCAAAGAAGGCTGCAAAGGATAAGGAAGAGGGCGAAGCTGAAGAAAAGGCTGAGAAGAAGCCCGCTGCAAAGAAGACAGCTAAGGCTGCTGACGGCGAAGCAAAGCCCGCTGCCAAGAAAAAGGCAGCTCCCAAGAAGGCAGCAGAAAAGAAAGAAGAAGCTGCTGAATAATTCCCGGTAAAACAAACTATAATTGTTATTGGACAAGAAAAGCTACAAGGAAAGGAATGAAATATAATGGCACTTGTACCGTATGTTGTTGAGCAGACCAGCAGAGGAGAACGTTCCTATGACATTTTCTCCCGTCTTTTAAATGACAGAATCATTGTTCTTTCAGATGAAGTAAACGATACAACAGCAAGCATTGTTGTTGCTCAGCTGCTTTTCCTTGAAGGTCAGGACCCCGATAAGGATATCAGCCTTTACATCAACAGCCCCGGCGGCTCTGTTACCGCAGGTATGGCTATTTACGACACAATGAATTACATCAAGTGCGATGTTTCAACCATTTGTGTCGGTATGGCGGCATCAATGGGCGCTTTCCTGCTTTCATCGGGAGCAAAGGGAAAGAGATACGCTCTTCCCAACAGTGAAATCATGATTCACCAGCCTCTCGGCGGAGCAAGAGGTCAGGCAACTGAAATCAAAATAGCTGCCGACCATATCCTGCGCACAAGAGATAAGCTCAATAAAATACTTTCCGAAAATACAGGAAAGCCTATTGAGGAAATCGCAAGGGATACCGAGCGTGATAATTATCTTACTGCTCAGGAAGCATGCGAATACGGTCTTGTAGACAAGGTAATCGCATCAAGATAAATTACAGGAGGCAACAATGCCAAGAGATGATGACAGAAAGGAAAGACCGGTTATCTGTTCATTCTGCCATAAAACGCAGGAGCAGGTAGATAAGCTCATTGCAGGTCCGGGTGTTTACATTTGTGACGAATGCATTGAGCTTTGCCAATCAATTCTTGATTCGGAACCGGCTTCACCCAACAGGCACCGCTCGGATTTCAGAGTAGATAACCTCCCGAAGCCTAAGGAAATCAAGGCAAAACTTGATGAGTACGTTATAGGTCAGAATGAGGCGAAGATGTCGCTGAGCGTTGCCGTGTATAACCACTATAAAAGAGTCGGCATGATTAACAACTCCGACGTGGAAATTCAGAAGAGTAACATTCTTCTTCTTGGCCCCACGGGTGTCGGTAAAACAATGCTTGCTCAGACTCTGGCAAAAATACTTGACGTTCCCTTTGCTATCGCCGATGCTACCACTCTTACCGAAGCAGGCTACGTTGGTGAGGACGTAGAGAATATTCTTCTCAGGCTCATCCAGGCGGCAGATTTCGATATCGAAAGAGCTGAGCGCGGAATTATCTATATAGATGAAATAGATAAGATAGCAAGAAAGAGCGAAAACCCCTCAATTACCAGGGACGTTAGCGGCGAAGGCGTTCAGCAGGCGTTGCTTAAGATAATTGAAGGTACTGTTTCCAACGTTCCTCCTCAGGGCGGCAGAAAGCACCCTCAGCAGGAATTCATTCAGGTGAATACGTCAAATATCCTCTTTATTTGCGGCGGCGCATTTGACGGAATTGAAAAGATTATTGAGAAGCGTGTCGGCGGCTCTGCTCTTGGCTTTGAAACAAAAATCCGAACCAAGGCAGACCTTGAAAAGGAGAATCTGCTTTCAAAGGCCATTCATCAGGATTTGGTTCGTTTCGGAATCATTCCCGAGCTGGTGGGCAGACTTCCTGTTATTGCCGCTCTCAATGAGCTTGATAAAAATGCTCTTGTGCGCATAATGACTGAGCCTAAGAATGCTCTTATAAAGCAGTACAAGGCTCTGTTTGCAGCGGATGAAGTTGAGCTTGATTTCGATATGTCCGCAATTGAGGCGATGGCAGAAAAGACGCTTGAAAAGAAAACCGGCGCAAGAGGACTGCGCTCCATAATAGAAAGCGTATTGCTTCCCATTATGTACGAAGTTCCTTCCAATCCCACGGTAGAGCGTGTTTGCATTACCGCAAAGTGTGTCAATGAAGGCTCTGAGCCTCTTATTGAATACAACCCCAATAAAACCCGTAAAAAACCTGCAATGCCACCCAAGGTAACACCGAGGCATTCGCAAGGTAACGCAGGTTAATAAGATAAAAAAACAGGCCGCAGAATCCGAGCACGAGTTCGGTTTCTGCGGCTTTTTTTATGCCGAAAAAAGAAAGATTTTTGCCAGACTAAAGCGCAAATCCTGCAGTTTTCAATATGCACCTGTTGTGAATATTCAACCACGGTATTTTGCGAATAAAGAAACAAAAGCAGCTGTAAAGTTAAAAACTTTACCGTTTTAGTGCTGAATAAGAATAAAAATCAAAGTTTTCCACTTTTTCCACAAGGTTTTCCACAGGGTAAAGATTTTTACTTTACAAGCATTTTTGCTGTTGAATAATGCATAAATGCATCACTTTCTGTATGTGAGATAAATGGGGCAAAATCAATTTGCAGGAAGTCTTGCAAGGTGGAATTATATGGCTTTTTTGCCCTTTACAAACACTGCTTTTATACTTTGCATATCATTGGTAAGAACAAGCAAATCGGCATTCTTTCCTTCCTCAATACTGCCGGTAAAGGAGTCGGCTCCGATTGCTTTTGCAGGGTTAATGGTGCAGGATTTTACAACCTGTTTTTCGTTTACGCCGAAGCTTAAGAGATTTTTGAATTCAGCAAATATGTTCGTTGTGCTTCCGGCTATTGTGCCGTCAGCGAGCAGGGCGTCGCCGTTTTTAACAAATACTTGCTGACCGCCGAGGCTGTATTCTCCGTCAGGCATTCCGGCCGCCATCATGGAGTCGCTTATTACTATGCTTCTGTCCTCACCGAGAGCTTTCATTGTGATTCTCAAAACGGCAGGGGCAATGTGGAAACCGTCGCATATAAGCTCTGCTCTGACGTCCTCACTGTCAATTACCGCACCGGGAAGACCGGGCTTGCGTGAGGCAAAGGGAGGCATTGCGTTGTAGAGGTGAGTTGCGTGGGTGATTCCTGCGTCGATACCTGCCTTGCCTTCCTCGTAGGTTGCATTGGAATGAGCGGCAGAAACCGTGCAGTATTCTTTTGCCTGCTTTATAAATTCTATAGCTCCGTCAACCTCAGGAGCAATGTCAACAAGCTTTACGGGGCATATTGAATTGAGTGTGTTGAATACTTCAATATCGGGCTTGAGTATATTCTCGGCCGCCTGAGCGCCTTTTTTAGCTTCGCAAATGAAAGGACCCTCCATATTTATGCCGTGGATATAAGCGCCCTTTTCGTTGCCCATTGTGTCAGCAACGTAAGAGAAGGCTTTTTTCAGGCTTTCAACGTCAATTGTCATTGAGGTGGGGCAGAATGACGTTACACCGTTTGTAACGAGCCATTCCGACATTTTTGCGGCAGATTCGGGGTTGCCGCCTGTTGTATCATAACCGACGCAGCCGTGAGTGTGTATATCAATAAATCCGGGAAGAATAACGCAACCGCTGAAATCGTATTCATCAGCACCCGAAAGATTCTCGCCGATTGTTTTGATTTTACCGTTTTCTACTTCGATATCAGCTCTGATTTTTTCAAAATCAGCATTGTAAATATAAGCGTTTTTAAGAATCATTTTATTATACCTCTCAATTAAAACAAGGGGCTGTGACAGCCCCTTGAAGTTAAAAACATTATTAATATGCCTTGCCCCAGTAGAGCATGTGCTTTGCAGGCTTGCCGCAGCAAACGCAGGTATCGGTAATTGCTTCCTGCTCAAAGGGGATGCAACGTGAAGTAACGCCGGCAACTTCCTTGAGTTTTTCTTCGCAAGCAAGCTCGCCGCACCACATGGCTTTGATGAATCCGGGGCGGTTGGTGGCGTTTTCAATCATCTCATCAAGGTTGGAAACGGTGTAAGTCATTTCTTCTCTGCGATCAAGAGCTTTCTGATAGAGAGCGTCATGGAGAGCCTTAAGGTGAGCGGTAATCTCCTCCTCAAGCGAATCAAGGCTTACAAAGGACTTTTCACGGTTATCTCTGCGTACAAGAACGCACTGATTCTTTTCGATATCCTTAGGACCGATCTCAAGGCGGAGGGGAACACCCTTCATCTCGTATTCGGCAAATTTCCAACCGGCTGAATTGTCGGAAAGGTCAAGCTTAACTCTGAAGCCCTTCTGAAGACGCTCGCAAAGCTCCTGAGCCTTTTCGGTGACGCCGGGCTTGTGAGTGGCGATGGGAACAATTACAACCTGAACGGGAGCAACAGCAGGGGGGAGAACAAGGCCGTTATCGTCACCGTGGGTCATGATGATAGCGCCGATGATGCGGCTGCTCATGCCCCATGAGGTCTGGTGAGGATACTGGATTGTATTCTCTCTGCCGGTAAAGGTGATGTTGAAAGCGTGTGAGAATCCGTCACCGAAATAGTGTGAGGTACCGCTCTGAAGAGCTTTACCGTCGTGCATAAGAGCTTCAATAGTGTAGGTGGATTCTGCACCTGCGAACTTTTCTTTATCGGTCTTCTTGCCCTTTACAACGGGGATTGCAAGACTCTGCTCGCAGAAATCGGCGTAAACGTTGAGCATACGCTCGGTTTCTTCGATAGCTTCTTCAGCGGTTTCGTGCATGGTGTGACCCTCCTGCCAGAAGAACTCCATGGTTCTCAGGAAGGGGCGTGTGGTCTTTTCCCAGCGGACAACCGAACACCACTGATTGTAGAGCTTGGGAAGGTCTTTATATGAATGGATGACTTCACTGTAATGGTCGCAGAACAAGGTTTCAGAAGTCGGGCGTACGCAAAGACGCTCCTGAAGCTTCTCTTCACCGCCGTGAGTAACCCATGCAACCTCGGGAGCGAAGCCTTCAACGTGGTCCTTTTCCTTCTGAAGGAGACTCTCGGGTATAAACATAGGCATCATGACATTTTCGTGACCTGTTGCCTTGAAACGTGAATCAAGGTCATTGCGGATATTTTCCCAAAGGGCGGTGCCGTAGGGTCTGATAACCATGCAGCCGCGGACACCTGAGTAGGAAGCAAGCTCTGCTTTTTTAACTACGTCGGTGTACCATTTGGCAAAATCTTCATCCATTGAGGTGATTTCTTTTACGAGTTTGTTCTGATCGGCCAAAACTGATAACTTCCTTTCGGTAAAACTGAGAATAAGATTAGGTGTTGTCCTCAACAAAGCGAACCATATCGCCAACGGTCTTGATGGTTTCAAGAGCGTCGTCATTGAGCTCGATGTCAAATTCATCTTCGATTGACATAGCAAGGTCAACGAGGTCAAGGCTGTCTGCGCCGAGGTCGGAGGTGATGGAAGCGTCAAGAGTGATGATGCTTTCGTCTACTTCAAGCTGTTCTGTAACGATCTTCTTAATTTTTTCAAATACCATGATAATAACTCCTTTTTATAATTTGTTTATTGATTTGGTAGTTTAATAAATTAAGCAATAATAGCTCTTAAATTATATTATTAATATTTAAAGGATTTGTCAATAGCAAGTTTGATAATATTTTAAAAACTTATTACTTTCTTAATAAATAACAGAATAAACGAAGCGGAGCAAAAGATACTAAAAGTAAATAAGAGTGAAACGGAGAGAATTATGGAGATTTTTCTCAATCTTGCCAAGGCTTTTCTTGTTGGCGGAGTAATATGTGTTGCAGGCCAGATACTCCTTGACCTGACAAAGCTGACCCCCGGAAGAATCCTTGTGATGTTTGTTACGGCAGGCGTTGTGCTCACCGGTGTGGGTCTTTACGGTCCGCTTGTTGAATGGGCAGGTGCAGGGGCAACAGTGCCGCTTACGGGCTTCGGCTACGCAATGGCAAACGGAGTAAAGGAGGCTGTTGCAAAAGACGGCTTGCTCGGGGTAATAACCGGACCGCTTACCGCATCAAGTGCAGGAATTACGGCGGCGGTGATGAGCGGACTTATAGCGTCGTTTCTGGCTAAGCCCAAGGAAAAATAAAAAACACGGGGTGAAAACACTCCGTGTTTTTGCAGCGGTTTGAAATTTTGTTATGCTTCGCAGCAGGAGCAGGAAACGTAATTTTCCTCGTTGTCAGCTTCAGCCTTTTTCTTATCAGAGATTTTCTTGATAAGGAAATAAGCGCCTGCAACTACGCCTGCGATAGCGAGAACGATAGCAATAACCTTGAGAACCTTCTTGAAGCAATCCATTTTTTTACCTCCGTTGATAAGTGTTAAAAATTTATCATTCTAATTATACACTTAAAAGGGATGTTTGTCAATAAATTTTAACGGCCGCAGCCAAAAAACTGCAGCCGAAAAGCATAGGATTCTTTGTTAACTTATGCCTCGTTGAGAAGCTTAGCGAGAGCAGACTTCTTGTGAGCAGCGTTGTTCTTATGAATAAGACCCTTTGCTGCAGCCTGGTCAACCTTCTTTATAGCAAGATTTACAAGCTCGGGAGCATCTGCTGACTTAGCTGCTACAGCAGCGTTTGCCTTTTTGATAGCGGTCTTGAGAGCTGTGTTGCGGGACTTGTTTCTTGCAGCCTTAGTCTTGTTGACGATAACGCGCTTCTTTGCTGACTTAATGTTGGGCATCGTGACACCTCCTTTGTGTTGTACAGGTGATTATAATATCACAGTTTTTTTACAATTGCAAGAAATATTCAAAAAATATTTGAATTCAGCTTAAAATATAATACTAAATTGCTTTGAAAAAATCAAGCTTTTTTTAAAATAATATGCCGGGAGATTAAAAATATGGATTTCAGAACAGATTTGACCCTCGAAAGGCGTGAAATTTTAGGGAAAAACACACCTGACGGGGTGCATTACGAGTGTGAGGAGAAACGCGGAGCAAGGATAACCCGCATTCAGGTTACGGATTCTGATTCCGCAAAAGCAATAGGAAAGCCGATAGGTAAGTATATAACGGTGGAGGTTGAGCCGTTTTACAGACAGGCTCAGTTGATAGATTCGGGTGCGCTTGAGGCACTTACACAGGAGCTTCGGGATATTTTCCCTGAGCAGGGTCACGTGCTTGTGGCGGGGCTCGGGAATACTGAAATCACGCCTGATGCCTTCGGACCCAAATGCGCCGCAATGCTTTTGCCAACACGGCATATTGAAGCTGAGCTTGCAAAATCGCTGGGGCTCGGAAGCCTGAGATGTGTTTCTGCGTTTTGTGCAGGGGTGCTCGGCGAAACGGGGATAGAATCCGCTGAGGCAATAGCGGGAATTGTTTCAAAAATAAAGCCCGATATGGTGGTGGCGGTTGATGCTCTTGCGGCAAGGGAGGTTTCAAGGCTCGGCTGCACCGTGCAGATATCGGATACAGGCATCATACCGGGGTCGGGGGTCGGAAACTCACGGGCTTTGATTGATTCTGACGTGTTGGGCGTGCCTGTTTTTTCTTTGGGTGTGCCTACGGTTATAAATGCGTCTGCGCTGGGCGGCGGTGAATGCGGCGATATGGTTGTAACGCCAAGGGAGATAGATTTGCTTATTGAGAGGGCGTCAAAATTTTCCGCTCTCGCTCTCAACTGTGCTTTTCAGCCGCATCTGAGTGCAGAGGATATATTGATTCTTACCTCCTGATAAATGCAAAAAAGCAGACCCTTCGGCCTGCTTTCTGCATGAGTGGAACAAAAAAATGAAAAGGAAGTAATATCACAATAAAAGATTTTTAACACTTGAATTGTCCATATTATAACTCCAAATTCAGAGTATTTCAATTTCAAAAGATTTACAAAAAGATACAAAAGTGTTACAAAAACGCATCATGGTCAGGCTGATTCTGCATTTTACCGCCCCCGGTAACATATATATTATGTATGTCAGGGGGGATGAGGATGAAAAAAGCTTTTCCGTTAAGCTCGGTTTTATGCAGTGCTGTGAGTATCTGCCTCGTGCTTGCCATGTGTGTGCCGAGCGTTACGGGTAAAATTGCACTTGCCGCCGCAGGGCTTGTAATGCCTGAGGGTATGTATTCGCTTATTATGCGGGAAAAGGGAGATTCATCCGAAAAAAAGGAAAATGCACAGACAGGACAAGTGAATAACAATCGGGGATTATCGCAGAGTGTTGAGGCTTTCAGTATTCCCGAGGATGTGCTTGAAATTGAGAAAAAGTATACTGTGCTGCTCGCAAAAAGCAAGGTTGCAGGAAAAATCACAGAGAAGTTTTATACCGATTATCAGGCTACGCACAGCTTCGGTAACGTTTTTGTAAGAAACACCACAGCTACGCAGCAATCGCTTGATATCGAAAATAAGCTTGCGAAAAAGGCGGAGCTTAAAATAGAGAATATAGCGGACCCTACAGTCCTGATTTTTCATTCACACACCTCCGAAGGGTATCAGATGACGGAGAATGAAAGCTTTTTTAAAGGCTACAAGGACAGAACCAACGATGAAAGCCGCAACGTTGTAAGAGTCGGTACGGAAATCGTGAGGGTGTTGAAAGAACACGGTATAGGCGTGATTCATGATAAGGTAATACATGATGACAGCTATTCAGGTGCATACGGTCATTCGCGAAGTACGGTTTCTCAGTATCTTGAAAAATATCCGAGCATCAGGGTTGTGATTGATGTTCACCGTGATGCCATACATCCCTCAGATAAAGAAAAAATTGCCCCTACAGCAGTTATAAACGGTAAAAAATCCGCACAGGTGATGATTATTACGGGAGTTGAAGAGGGGAAGGTGGAGGATTTTCCTGATTGGGAAAAGAATCTGCGTTTTGCTCTTGCGCTTCAGCAGCAGGCACAGAATCAGTATGAGGGGCTGATGCGCCCCGTTTTATTTTCGCCCAGGAAGTACAATATGGATGTGTCGCACTGCGGAATTTTGCTTGAAATGGGCAGCGATGCGAATACACTCGGGGAGGCTGTTTATGCAGGAGCGCTTGTTGCGGATTCACTTGCGAATCTGTTAAAGCAATATACTTGAAAGAAAGAGATTTACAATGAAACTTGTTAAAGCATACATCACCGTTGTTGCGTGCGTGGCGGTTGTCGTGAGTGTTGCAGGGGCGGTGATAACGGTAAATGAAAGGACGCAGCTTATAAGCGAGGGAGAAACGGAGAGTGAGCAGGTTTTTCTTTCGCAATCCAACCGCCTTGGCGACAGCTCGGGCGAAATAGCGATTGAATTTGAAAAAATAAAAAATACGGCGGAGCAGATTTTCAGCCTTGCTCCGCCGCCTGTTAATCAGATTTATTGGTTGTGTAAAAATATCAGAGCTTGTTTTTAGGACAAACTCTCATGCAGATTCCGCAAACAGCACCGCGTCCTATGTGCTTGAAAGCGGATTTCATGTAGTTACTGCATTTTTCAGGGTCAAAGATTTCTTCCCTTGCGGTTTCCTGTGACCATTTGCCGCCCTTGATTGCATGAGCGGGACAGGCTTCAACGCAGGCTCTGCATTCGCCGCATACGTCAACGATTTCGGTCTTTTCAACCTCAAACGGGCAATCGGTAAAGAGCGTGCCAAGACGCACGAGTGAGCCGAAATCCTTATGTATAAACAGACTGTTTCTGCCTATTGCGCCCATTCCTGCGGCAACAGCCGCTTGCTTATGCGAAAATCTTCCGCTGTAATTCCAGCCTTCGGCGTTGATGCTCTGGGATGCTGCCACGGTTATATAATTGTAGCCGTTGCGCTGAAGGAAAAGACCGCATTGCAAAAGAGCACGGTCGATAAAGGCGTTCACCGTTCTGTAATGGTTAAAATAAGTATGAGTAGGCTCTGAGCCGATTTCTTTTATAATGGCAGGGGAAAGACGCACCGCTATTGTTACGGTGTATCCGAGCCCGTCAGGGGCGCCGTTTTCGGTAAAGGAAAAGCCAACGTCCGAAACGCCCTGAGAGAGTAAATATTCCTTTAACTGTTGCTGAATATTCATTTTATCTCCTTGTATTCATCAAATCGGATACCTGCGTGCTTTCGGATTTCAGCCATGATTCTGCTCGTTTTAAGAGCGGTGTCGCAAAGCTCGTTATAAAAATCTGAATATCCGTCGGGGTCGGCAACGATATCGGCAAAAAGTGAGGCTTCGTTGCCCATAAGTCTTTCTTTAGGAACGTCTCCGATGATTTTTTCGGACGTACCGTCATTGAATACTATGTTGATATCCGTAAACTGCGAAATTGAGCCGATTGTAATTGTACCTGCATCGCCGAAAATCTGAGAGCCCAGCCTGTTCTGCCCGAGCTTCGAGTAGGTGAGCGTTACGTGCTTATCGTCGTAACGCAGTGCCGCACTGCCGCAACCGTCTGCACCGCTTTCCATAAAGTAAGAAAGTGCGCTGATTTCCTTAGGCATACCGAAATAATCAACGGCAGGGTAAACGCAGTAAATGCCGAGGTCTTCAAGGCAGCCCGTAGCAAAAACGGGGTTGAAAATATTGGGAAGCTCACCGTTTTTATATGCCGGATACTTTGACGAAAGCTGAGAAAAATCAAAATGAGCGCTTGTGATGCGGCCTATTCTTTCCATAGCCTTAGCAAGAAGCCCTCTTGCAGGATTATACATATGCATAATCGCTTCCGCATAGATTACGGAATTTTTCTTGGCGAGATTCTGAAGATAAACAAGCTCGTCGGGGGTAACGGTTATCGGCTTTTCGCACAAAACGTGTTTGCCGGCATTGAGCATGATTTCGCTCTGCGTTGCGTGGAAAGAATTCGGGCTTGCGATATAGACAGCATCTACGTCACTGCCTGCAAGCTCCTCAAGGGAGGTGAAAACACGGTCAACACCGTTCCTCAGAGCAAATTCACGCCCTTTTTCTTCGCTTCTTGAATATACGGCGCTCAACTGCATCTTGTTATCAAGCTTTGCGCCGTCAATAAAGGATTGTGTAATCCAGCTTGTTCCTATAACAGCATATTTAAGCATTTCAATCACCTTAAATTATAAGTCATTACCGTGCCGGGGCCTAACTGAGCGGTCTTTTTAAAGCCGCATTTCAGGTAAAACCTGATTGCACCCTTATTACCTGAGCCGACTATGAGCATAACACCTTTTACGCCGGTGTTTTTGAGATGCGAAAGCAGGGCGCTCATAAGCTTTGCGCCTGTGCCCTGACCCTGAAATCCGGGGTTTATGTCAATGTGAAGATGTGCAGGGTAAAGCTTTGAAAAAGCCGCAAGCACGGCACGCTCGCTTATGCCCTCAAGTGCCATTTCAATACCCGATTTCGCCGCTTGCTTTGCATAGGGGCGGACAAACCTGCTGTATTTTTTGTGGCACGGAGCGCACAGAATATAACCCTGAGCAACACCGTTTTCATCAACTGCGGCAAAGCAGCTCGACGGCTCGTTTTCAAGGTAATAGTCGCAATATGAATTTAAAAGATAATTGCGGTATTTCGGCTCGCGAGCCTGCGGGAATGCTGTGTTAAGGCAAACCTCACGCAAATCTTCCTTGTAGGTATCGCAATACGGTTTAATTTCAAGCATTGTAAAAATCCTTCTGAATTATTCTGTAAGCTCGCCAAGCCGCAGATTCCATTGCTCCCATTCGTTCATAAGAGCTTCCTGCTCGGCGGTGAGCTCTTCAATTTTTTGCGTGGTTTCCATAAGCTTATTGTAATCGGATGAAATCTCGGGAGTTGAAAGTGCATCGTTGAGAGCGGAAATCTCAGCATCAAGTTCATCAATTTTTGCTTCACCTCTGCTGATTTTGCCTTTAAGACGGTTGATTTCGCTTTCACGCTCTTTTCTGAGCTTGTATTCGTTAACCTTGGGAGCGGCTTTTGTTTCCTTTACAAGAGCGTTTGTTGCAAGGCGCTGGATATAATCATCGTAGCCGCCGTCAGATTTTTCAAATCCCTCTTTTGTGAGGTGATATATACGGGAGGCAAGCTTATTTATAAAATATCTGTCATGTGAAACGGCAATAACCGTTCCGTCAAAATCACTCAGCGAATCCTCAAGCGCTTCCCTTGACGGGATGTCAAGGTGATTGGTGGGCTCGTCAAGCAAAAGTACGTTTGCTCCCGAAAGCATAAGCTTGAGCAGGCAGAGTTTTGCTTTTTCGCCGCCGCTGAGATTGTCAACCTGCTTGAAAACGTCATCCCCCCTGAAGAGGAACATGGCGAGATAATTGCGTACGGTGGTTTCCGTAAAGCTTTTGTGCTCATCCCAGATTTCGTCAATTACCGTTTTACCGCCCGTTATATTTTCAAGGCTCTGGTCAAAATATCCTGTTTTAACGTTTGCGCCGAAGGAAAAGCTTCCCCAATCGGGAGATACCTGTTTCGTTAAAATGCGCAAAAATGTAGTTTTACCGCAGCCGTTGGGGCCGAGAATGAATGCTCTTTCACCTTTTCTTATATGAAGCTCTGCGTTTTCAAAGAGAGTTTTATCAGAAAAGGATTTGGTAAGCGAGGTGACGTTGAGCACTTCGTTTCCCGTCTGAGCAACGGGGTTAAATTTGATGCGCACTGCGGCGCTTCTGCCCTCAGGCACAACCAATGCCGCTTTTTTGCGCTCAATCATCTTCTTTTTGCTTTCAATGGTTATATAATTGCGTTCCTGACCGAATTCAATCTGCTTTGCAATCATTGCTTCAAGGCGCTTGATTTCAGCCATTTCATTTTCGTAACGGCGTCTTTCGCTTTCTATTCTCTCTTCCTTGAGCTGCATATATCTTGTGTAGCCGCCCTTGGAGGAATGCATAACACCGTGTGAGAGCTCAAGAGTTTTATCCGTGACCTTATCAAGGAAATATCTGTCATGCGATATAACAATAACCGAGCCTTTAAAAGCAAGAAGAAAACTCTCAAGCCATTCCGTTGCGGCAATGTCAAGGTGGTTTGTAGGCTCATCAAGCAAAAGCAAATCTGAATCGCTGAGCAGAAGCTTGCACATACTCAGCTTTGAGCGCTGACCTCCGCTGAGCTTATCACAGGGGATAAATAAATCTCTTTCTTCAAATCCGAGGCCGAGCAGAGCGGAGCGGGTACGGCTCTTGTAGGTAAGACCGCCCTGTGCTTCAAATTTTTCATAAAGCTCCTGCTGACGCTCAATAAGAGTCTGAATATCGCCCATTCTGTCATCAATGGAGAGGGCGATTTCATCAAGCTCGGCTTCAATGCGCATAAGCGGCTCAAAAACACTTATGGCTTCGTCAATAACAGCACGCTTTGAGCCTGCGCAGGCGTGCTGCTCAAGATAACCTACTTTTATGTTTTTAGATATGAAAAGGTTGCCTTCGGTAGCTTCAAGCTCGCCTTTAATAAGCTTGAAAAGCGTTGTTTTACCCGTACCGTTGGCTCCTATAAGACCTGCATGCTCACCCGGATGCACTTCAAAGCAAACGTCATGAAAAAGGATTTTGCCTGCAAAGTCCATTGTTAAGTTTTGTGCGCTGACTGTTGCCATGATGCACCTTGCCTTAAATTGTAGTTTCTAAAATTCTCATGTCGCCTTCAAGGCTGATAATTCCTGAGGAAGCGGGGATGAACACACTGTCACCCTTCTTGAGAGGAAGAGCACCCGAAGAAGCGGAAAGAGAGCCTTCGCCTTCCAATACAAGGAGCGAAACAAAGGACTTTTCATCGGCAACAAGAGAGAATCCGCCGTAAACGTTGAGCTCGGACACCTTGAAAAGAGGACAGTCTGCAAGCTCTTTTTTTGCGCCGTTGTAAAGTGAATTATCTTTACAATACTCTGAGGGTGCGTAGGGTTCGCATTTCGTAACCGCAACAGCGTCCTGAACGTGCAATTCCCTTGGTTTACCGTCTTTTCCGGGTCTGTTATAGTCGAAGATTCTGTAGGTTGTGTTGGAGCTTTCCTGCACTTCGGCAAGTAAAACACCTTTACAGATAGCGTGCAGTGTGCCTGATTCAATGAAGAAGAAATCACCCTTCTTTACGTTGACTCTTTCGATGCAGTCAAGCACTTTGCCTTCTTCAATGGCGGTTTTGAATTCTTCACTGCTGATTTTATCCTTGAATCCAAGCAGAAGGCTTGCGCCGGGGGCGGTATCAAGCACGTACCAGCATTCTGTTTTGCTTTCACCCTTGCCGGTTGCCTTGCAGTATTCTGCTGTGGGATGCACCTGAACGGATAAGTCGTCTCTTGCATCAATAAACTTTATAAGAATGGGAAAATCAGAAAAATTCTTGGCGTTTTCGCCGCAGATTTCAGGATTTTCAATGCAGATTTCCCTGAGGGTTTTGCCGGTGAGCGGGCCGTTGTCTATGTGGCAGAGTCCTGATTCGTGGCAGGAAAGCATCCAGCCTTCGGCAGCGTTGTCCTTTTCCGTTACAACGCCGTATTCTTCAATCAATCTTGTTCCGCCCCAGATTGTTTCAGAAACAAAGGGCTTAAGCTTAAAGGGATAAAAATTCATAGCAGACACCTTGATCCTTTACTTGATTTTTTCATATTCTGTATTATTTTATCATACCTCGCCAACAATTACCATAGTAATATTTACAGGAGGGCGAAAAAATGAAAAATATTTTAGAAAAAACAAAAGAAATTTACCGTAAAAAGGTAAGAATGCCGACAAAAGAGGAACTGAAAGAGGCGCAGATGGTTGAGGAAATACGCAAAACACGCCTTGAATTGGAGTCAGCGTACAACAGATTTGAAAATGAAAGTAACGAGGTTATGCTTGATTCTGTTATTTATGAAATTCAATCCCTCAGGGCGAGGTACAGATTTTTGCTTCAGATTGCAAGGGAGCAGGGTATAGAGTGTGATATTATATCGGTTTTTAACTGATTCCACGGGAGGAAATATGGGAACGGGTTTAAAGGTGTTTGTGATTGCTTTTGCGATGCTTGGCGGTATGCTGCTTATATGGCGGATTATGAAACGGGGAGGGGGAAAAGCGTTTATATTCTCTGCTTTTCAGGGCATAGCGGCTATGTCCGCCGTAAACCTGCTTGGAGGCATTACGGGTATCGGTATAGCTGTTAATACCCTGAGCATCGCTACTTCCGTTGTATGCGGTTTACCGGGCGTTGCCGGGCTTTTATTTGCTGATTTTTTGTTTTCACGGTAAATGAAAAAATATTTCAATTAGCTATTGACAATTTAATATATTGTAATATATAATAACTCCTGCAACTCAGCCACGGACGCTTAGCTCAGCTGGTAGAGCTTCCGCTTGACGTGCGGGAGGTCAGCGGTTCAAGTCCGTTAGCGTCCACCAGAGAGTCGAGGTTACACCTCGGCTCTTTTTTTGTCTGTGAATAAACGGAGTAATTGAAAAATTCACTCCATAAGTGAATACGTTTCTCTTAATAAGTTATTGTCTTGTGAGAAATTATGGTATATTATGAAGTCAAGCTGATCAGTCATATTTAATTAAGGTGGTAGAAACTATGATCAATATTGGCGAAAATATAAAACGTTTAAGGCTTGACAGAAAACTCACTCAGGAAACGCTTGCTGAATTTTTGGGAGTAACGTTTCAGAGTGTAAGCCGCTGGGAGAGAGGGGAAAGCTATCCCGATATCACCTTGTTGCCTGCAATCGCATCGTTTTTTGACGTGAGCTTCGATGAGCTTATGGGCAGGGATGATATTGAAAAGCAGAAAAGAATTAAAAAATATATTGATGAATACAATGACTTGCGTATGAAAAATACACCTTACGTTCTTGAACAGATGAGCAGGGCTGTCAAGGAATTCCCCGGAGAGTATGATTTGCTTGTGCGTTATCTTGAACTGCTTATTTCAGAAAAATCAAGTGCAGATGCGGATTCCGAGAGCATTGTTGAAGAGGTTGAAGCAATCTACGGTAAAATTCTCAGCTACTGCACTGACGACCAGATAAGAATTCAGGCAAAGCGTCTGGTTTGTATGTATTATAATACTCTTGGTTACGTTACGGGTAATAAAAAATATGTTGAAAAGAAAATGAAAATTGCCGATGAAATGCCTAATATGATTAACAGCAAGGAATACCTGATGACGGTAATGAATCTTCCGAAGGGTGACCATTTTGATGCCTGCAGAAACGCTCTGGGCAGCGAGATGCTGATTTTCCTCGGTACGGTGAATAATCTGATAAATTACAACAATGAATTCACCGTTGAATACAGAATCAAAGCAGCGGAAAAAGCACTGAGGATTCTTGATGAATTTTACGATGACGGGAATTACGGCTATTGCTACCGCTCGGTGATATATATGCTCGGTGACCTGGGACGGTTGTGCTTTGAAAACGGCGAAAAAGAGAAGGCTCTTTTCTATCTCGAAAAATGCGCGGCCGAGTCAAAAAAGCACGATGAAATGCCGCAGGAGAGCGAGCACGGTGCTTTGCTTATGGAGGGCTATGTTTATAAGAAAACAAAGTACGGTAAAACAATGTGCGAGCGGATGAAGGGTAGGTTTTTAAACGAGTATTCTTTTACAGAAGAGTTTATAAACAGCGGTGAGTTCGAAAATATAATTAAAATTTTTCAGTGAATATCTCAACGGAGGTCTGCTATGAAATTTCAGAAAAAAGTGCAGTATGATTATGAAGCAAACGGAATAACCGAAGAAAACGGTTTTACAAAATGGTATCATTGGGAAAAGGTTAAAACTCCCGTAAGAATTCTGCAATACGTGTTTGTTGTTTTGTTCTTAGTGCTCGGAAGGGTTTTTAAAGAAGAGCTGTCGGGTTACGGAAAGATGAACGTGGTTATTGCGGCGCTGTCTGCGCTTTTGACGTTGCTTGTTGTAGTCATACCTCTTCATGAGCTTTTGCATATGCTTGTTATGTCAAAGGGAAAGCTTGATGACAGATGCATTATCACTTACGGCCAGGGAGCGGTATCGGCTGTTTATAACGGATATATGACGAGAGCTCAGCAAATAATCTGCCTGTTTACTCCGTTTCTTGTGTTTGCGGTGGTTTTTGCTCTTTTGGTTGCATTTACAGGCGGATTGCTCAGGCTGTATTTCATTTACCTGCTTATTATGTCCTGCATATCGAGCTATACAGATATTTATATGATTTTTTATGTGCTCAGGCACGTGGGGTGCAAAGACGTTATTTTCGGAATATATAAAAAGTCTCTTGATATATAACAAGAAACGGCTTACAGAGGTTGATTGACCTTTGTAAGCCGTTTTGTCAATATATTTGTTTATTTCTGAGATTTAACTGCTTCGAAGTCCTCTTCAATTTCCTTTGAGGGAGGAGCGGTTACGAGAGAAACAACTACGATGCAGATGCATGAGAAGATGAATGCGGGAAGAAGCTCATAGATGCCGAATGCGCCGCCGAGCTTGCTGATTACAAGTTTCCAAAGGAAAACCATACCTGCGCCGCTAACCATGCCTGCGATTGCGCCTGCGCGGTTTGTTCTCTTCCAGAAGAGGGAGAAGATAATCAGCGGACCGAAGGTTGCGCCGAAGCCTGCCCATGCAAATGAAACGATTGAGAAGATGATGCTGTTTTCATCAAGCGCAATAACGATTGCGATGAGAGCGATAACAAGAAGTGTAAGACGGGAAACAGTCATAACCTGCTTGTCTGTAGCGCTCCTCTTGAAAACACCCTGATAAATGTTCTTTGCAAAAGCTGATGCGGCAATGAGCAGATATGAGTCTGACGAGCTGATTGTTGCAGCAAGGATACCTGCCATAATGAAGCCTGCAAGCAGCGGAGGAAGAAGGCTTGTTGAAAGGGTGATGAAAATATTTTCCGCAGATGATTTTGTGAGAAGAGCATCGGGATAAAGAGCTCTGCCTGCGATGCCGATGAACACTGCAACTGCAAGTGAAATAACAACCCAAATCATAGCGATTCTTCTGGATCTCTTAAGCTCGCCTTCTTTACGGATAGCCATAAAGCGGAGAAGAACCTGAGGCATACCGAAGTAGCCGAGGCCCCATGCAAGCATTGAGAATACGGAAAGGAGGCTGTATTCGCCTGCTTCGCCGAAGAGAGGCTTGCCTGCCTCAACAAGCTGTACGCCTGCTTCGTCAATGGTGGGCTGTGCAATGCCGAAGAACTCAAGGAAGCCGGGGATTGACTGTGCATTTTCAATAACTGCGCCAAGGCCGCCTGCCTTAATGGTGCCGAGAATAACAACAACCGAAAGGGCAACAATCATAACGATTGCCTGCATAAAGTCAGATGCGCTCTCAGCAAGGAAGCCGCCGAGAATTGTGTAAAGAAGAACGAAAACTGCGCCGAGGATAAGCATACTCTGATAGGATGCGCCGAACAGAGTTGAGAAAAGCTTACCGCAGGTAACAAGGCAGCTTGATGCATAAACCGTGAAGAAAACGAGGATGAAAAGTGCCGCAAGGGTCATAATAACTTTTTTATTCTCACGGAATCTGTTTGAGAAGAATTCGGGAAGGGTGATTGAATTGTTAGCCCTGATGCTGTAACGGCGAAGTCTTTTTGAAACGATAAGCCAGTTGAAATATGTACCTACCGCAAGGCCGATTGCAGTCCATGCAGCGTCAGCCAGGCCGCACCAGTAAGCAACGCCGGGAAGACCCATAAGAAGCCAACCGCTCATGTCGGATGCTTCTGCGCTCATTGCTGTAACCCAAGGGCCGAGTGAGCGTCCGCCGAGGAAATAGTTTTCTGAGTTTTTGTTTGCTTTGCGTGCAAATACAATGCCGATTACTATTACCGCTGCCATATAAATAACCATGGCAATGATAATCTGGAGAGTATTGCTGTCCATAAAAATCCTCCTTGATTTGACAATTCAAAACATTATTTTTATAAAATAATATATTGATTATTTAATTGTACTACCTGAACGGTAAAGATTCAGTAAAGATTATTCGTTTTTAAAAATATCTGCAACTTCGGTAATCATAATGTAGGCACTCGGGTCAACTCTGTGAACAATATCCTTCATGCGCGTAACCTGAAAGCGGTTTATTACGAAGTATACCAAAAGCGTTTACTATTCCCGAAACGGTAAGCATAACAAAATTTTTGATGTGAAGTTTTCTTAAAATATCAATGATAAAATCCGTTATTCCTCCTTGATTCGGTTATCTCTCATTATGTATCCGACTCCAAGCTCATTTGTGATATAGTTCTCGCCGTCAGCCTTTATACCGAGCTTTTTGCGTATGTTTGCCACGTTGACTTGCAGTTTCTTTATACTGCCGGAGTCGTTGTAGCCCCAGATGGCTTTTATTATGGTGGAGTAGGTGAGCATCTTGCCGCAATGTGCCGCAAGAAGTGCAACTATATTATATTCGGTCTGAGTAAGCTTAATTTCTTTTTTATCAATAAAAATCTGCCTTGAATCGTAATTGATTGCAAGGGAATCAAGCCTGAATTTTTTGCCGTGCAAATTATCACGGCTGCTGCCGTAGCGGCTGTTACGAAGCGCGCAGCGGATTCTTGCCAGCAGCTCCGCACTGCCGAAAGGCTTTGTGATATAATCGTTTGCGCCCAGGTCAAGCGCTTCAACCTTGTCATTTTCTTCGCTTATTGAGGAAAGAACTATTACGGGAACCGAACTGTCCTGCCGCACAGATACAATGAAATCCTTTCCGTCTTTGTCGGGAAGTGTTGTTTCAATAATAACAAGGTCGGGTGTGTGGGAGGCAAACATCATAACCGCCATGTCGCAGGTTTCGGCGCTCAGGGCTCTGTAATTGTTTGCTTCAAGCAAAGAGCAAACAAGGTTCCGGTTGTTGGAATCATCGTCAACCACAAGTATTTTATATTTGTTACTGTTCATTTGTTGCCTCCTCGTGGATATGTAATAAATGATGGTAGGTTGAATTGTGAAAAAACATATGATATGATTTAAGTGAGGTGAGTGATTATGTTTAGAGAATTGAGAAGGAAAAAACAGAAGCTTACCGATGAAGCTTGCTTTGATGTGCTCAGAAACGAAACAAGGGGAGTGCTCAGCGTTTCAGGCGATGACGGATATCCCTATGCGATGCCGATGAATCATTACTATAATGAGAATGACGGCTGCATCTATTTTCACTGCGGCAAGGGTGGATACAGACTTGAGTGCATTGAAAAGAATAACAAGGTTTCGTTCTGCGTGTTTGACAAAGGTATCCGCAACGGGGATGATTGGGCGCTTAACGTAAAAAGCGTTATTGTTTTCGGCAGAATGGAAATTGTTGACGATACGGACGTGATTACCGATATATCAACCCGTCTGAGCCTTAAATTTACTCAGGACGAGGAATATATTCAAAAAGAGATTGCAGGCTATGCAAAGGCAACGCTGATATTAAAGCTTACACCTGAGCATATCTGCGGTAAGCTTGTCAATGAATCATAATATAGAGTGGCGGAAATAATCCGAACTGTGTTTTTTATCGGATGATTTCCGCCTTTTCTTCGTTAAAATACTCGCAAATCCGTCAAGGATTTGCTGCGTTTTGTGCCTCGACAAGCCAAAAATCCTCTCGATAAAAAATCTTCGACCTGAAAGCGAAAGATTTTCAAATGATTTTTGGCGATTGAGGGAGCAGGAAGGCTGACGCCTTTCAAACCCGAAACGCCGAAAAGCGTTAAAAAGACTCGCTTTCAGGCATAGTTCGGATTACTCCCGTCACTCTAAAGAAAAAAACGGTTTGCAGAGAGTTACCTTTGTAAACCGTTTTTCAATTTTGTTATCTGCTGTTTGCGTTTTCAACAAGACCGAAGTAGAATTCCTCAAAGCCTTCGGGGTAATCCTTTGTGCCGCAGAAATCAAAGTGGTCCATGTTGTACATGGGTTCAAAATAATACCACTTGCCTTTTTCGATTTTCCGGTTTTCGGCAAGAGCTTTTTCATAGCTGAGGGCAACGTCTTTGTTGCTGTCAGGGTAAAGAGCGGAGGCAAGCGGAACGATACCGTCGTGTACGGTCCAGTTACCCTCCATTTTTATTCCGTCCACGTTGAAGCCGTTGGTTAAAGAAATCATTGCGGATGAAATATAGAATATGGGGTTTAGGGATGAAACAGGCTTCTGCCTGCCGAAAAGACCTTCTTCGGTAGACACCGTTGTGTATGAGTAATAATAGGTGTCGGGTGAAACCTTGATTTGTTCGTTGAGCTTTGCAGCACCTTCAAGAGTCATATCATAGCCGCAATTATCTTTGTAACGGTAAAAATTGAAAACTCCCACGGGTGACGGCCATGCTCTGAATTCGTCCTGAGCAGGGGTCATGCCGAAGTGACTGAGCTGAAGGGAGAAAACAAGGAAATCGTTGCCGAAAACCATGCCTATCATGTTGAGTACCGCTGAAATGAGAAGCATTGTTACCTGAGGGTCAACAAGCAGGTTTGCAACGGGTGAGCCGTTGTGGGGAGCGGAAAGGGTACTGCAGGAATGAACACAGTCATGCCCGCCGGTGAAAAGGGGACTTGTATCCTTACCTGTTGCGGCTATTTCTTCTTCACTTCCGAATGAAAGGAGAGAAACAAGAAGTCTTACCGTTGCACCGCCGAAGGAGTGGCCTACAAGATTGATTTTATCCTTAAGATTCCAGGGCTTTCCCATAGTTGCCTTGCCCTCATAGCTGAAGCCGAATCTGTCATGCCCGTGCGCTTTGGAATGAGCTTCGCCGTAATCAACCACTGTGCCCGTAAGCTGGGCGTAAAGCTCGCAGGCTCTGTCCCACGCACTGCTGAGAGGACCGACGCTCGGTGCGTAGGCTTCAATTCCCTGCTCGTTGAGGATTTTTATAAGGTCTGTATCGGAGCCGATGCCGAGGCCGCCGCCCCAGTAGGGAGAGATATCGTAGAATTTATTCTCGGTACCCCAGCCGCCCATACCGTGGACGAAAATATAGGGATAATCCGTAACGAAGGCAGATTTATCAATACTTGCCGCAAATGCGGGAGATGCAAAGGAAAAAAGCATAACGGCAGCGAGAACAACAGCGAGAAATCTTTTCATTTTCAACAGCTCCTTTTAGTAATATATCATTATTATTTTACACAAAATTATTCTGCGTGTCAATGATGAAGAAAACCGTGCCTCAGACAGTCTGAAGCACGGTTATTGTTTTATCAGCCTACAAACTTGATTGTAAGAATCTTTTTGCCTGTGATTTCGAATTCAACGAATCCGTCAGCATCTATTGCAAGGGGAGCAACGTCGCATTCTTCAAGTGAAACAAGCTTTGCTTCTTTCCATGCGTTGCCTGAATATGCGGGAAGCTCAAATTCAGCCATCTGTCTTTCAACGGGGGACTGAGGAGTGCTGATGGGAGCGATACCCTTGTTAAGACGGATTGCGGTTTTAACAGCCTTGTCGGAGGGGTTGAAGAGTCTGATTACGTAGCCTTCGCCATCCTCGCTCTTCTTGACTGCGCTGATGTTGAGGCATTCGTCCTTGAGCTCAATGAAGGAGTGGGTGAGGGGATTCTTGCCGTGAGCGGTGGGTGCAATCTGAGCGGCGGTGAGATAGAGGTTGAATGCCTCACTCTCCTGCCATACGTTACCCTGCTCCCAGTCGCCTGCGTGGGGCATGAATGCATAGCGGAAGGTGTTGATGCCGATGCACTGTGAGCCCTTGTCCCAATCGCTGTAATTCTGCATATCGGAGGTTACGCAGATGCGAAGGGGATACGCACGGATAAGGGAAAGGTAAAGGGTGTTGCACTCATCGTCTGCAGCCTCGTATGCCTTAAGACCTGTGTTGAGCAGAGCAACGCCGTTTGTGCCGTCAGTGAGGTCAACAAAGGAGTTCATGGGATGCTCGGTCATGGGGATTTCGTCATAGAGAGAATAATCGGGCTTTGCAACGGGGCGCTTTACAACGTCAAACTGGCCCTGAGCGTAGGAGAATTCAGATTTGATGCCTGTGGGGAAGCCTACCTGGAGGTAATGGTCCTCGCAGCGGTTGTTGATTGTTGTTTCGATTTCAACGTACTTTGCACCCTTGCGAAGAGTAACAACGCTGTCAATATCAACGGGAAGCTTGTGCTCGCTTCTTGATTTTTCGTCAGCGGAACGCTTTTCGGGAAGCATCCAGCGCATTGAAATCTTATATGCGGTTTCAAATTCACCGTCACGAAGGAGGGTGATTGTTGCTTTTTCGTTGAGGGTGGTGAAAATCTCGTTGAATTCGGGGACGAAGTGCTCCCAGGGGTTGCCGATTTCGCCGCCGTCCTTGAAGAAACCAAGGTTTTCGTATGATTTGCCTGTGTTCTTATCAAGAACGTTGTAAGTGCCGTTTGAGTTGAAGGTTACTCTGAGATGCTCGTTTTCCATAGCCTGATTGGTCTTGAGAAGAGTAACGGGAGTGGTGGCTCTTACATTGTAAAGGGGGCTCAGCTTATAGGTCTTGTAACCCATAGCGGGGATATCGGAAACCTCAACGCTGATAAGATACTGCTCTGTGTGAAGAACGTTGGCGGTATCGTTGGGGTTCTGGATAATCTGAGCGTTTGCTTTGTTGGAAGAGATAATCTGATACTTGAGAACGTTGCCGTCTTCATCTGAAAGCTCGAAGCTGTCAGCCTTCCACTCAGCAGGGATTTCAACGCGGAGATTTACGGTTTCTGTTCTCTTGAAGGGAGCGGGGTTGAAAACAACTACCGCTGCATCGTCACGGCTGAAGGAGCGCAGGTCGATATCGCCTGCGATATCCATGAACGCACGCTCGAATACGCAGCTTGAAAGCTCTCTCGACTGTCTGTAACGGGACATAACGTCCTCGTAAACAACGTCTCTGCCGCAGGAGCCGATACTGTCGTGGCCGTGGTTCTGGAGAAGATAGTTATATGAAAGGTCAATGAAATTCTGAGGATAGGGAGCGCCTGCGAAGGATGCGAAAACAGCGAAGGGCTCAGCGTAGTTGATGAGTCTTCTTTCTGTGTCGAAGTTTTCCTGCTTGATATATGTTCTTGCGGAAAGAATCCAGCCGCAGAGGATGCTTACGCTGCCCTTGGTGTAGGGATCACGCATTTCGCCCTTGAGAACGGGAGAGTTGGGGTCGAAATTATCAATGATGCTCTGCTCGAGCTCCTTGAGCGTGCTGTGGAATACTTCAGCCTCGGGGAGAGCGGCATTAAGGTCATTGATAAGCTGAACCTCACGGGCATCGGGGCAGGAGGAGTCATGGCCTGCAGACCAGAAACGGTGATTGGTAGTCCAGTCGTTATCCTGCTCTTTGATGGCCTGCTCTGCTCTTGCCCGGATGTTTTCCTTGTGGTACTCATAGAAAGGATGTGTGTACTGATAGTCGAGCTTCCAGTCACGGTCGATGAGTTTGAAAACGCCGTTATTGTCATTCCAGAGCATATCACGATTGTTTTCGTTTTCCTGATTGAAATATACGGGTCTCTGAACAACGTACCAGATGTTGTAACGGGGTCTTTTGCCAAGGCGTGATGCCCAGATTCTTGAGCCGTCGGGGCTTTCCCAGAAGAATTCGGAACGGGGAGCCTTATATGTATTGATGCCTCTGTAGAAGGAAGCGAAGTTGATGCCGAAGCCTGAGTAAATCTGAGGAAGCTGAGAAATCTGACCCCAGCCGAAGGGGGAGTAGCCCGTCTTGCTTATGCCGCCCATTTCTCTGCCGATTTTGTGGCCGAGAAGGAGGTTCCTTACGAGAGCTTCGCCGCCTACGGTGAATTCATCGGGCAGGCAGAACCAGGGGCCTACAGCTATTCTGCCCTCTTTGATGTATTTCTGAAGCTTTTCCTTCTTTTCGGGATAAACTTCAAGGTAATCCTGAATGGGCATTGTCTGGGAGTCGAGGTGGAAATGCTTGTAATCGGGATTTTTATCAAGAATATCAAGCAGCATATCAAGCATATAGCCGAGCATATGCTGGGTTCTGCGGGCGGAGAAACGCCATTCTCTGTCCCAATGGGTGTTGGAAATAAAGTGGCACTGGATTTTGTCGTTATTATTGATGTTACTCATGTTTTGCCTCCTTATCAGCCTTTTATGATTTTCATTATTTCTTCAAAGTTATTGCAGAAGTGGGAGCATACAGCCTTGGTGCCGCTGGATTCGATGTTGCCGCCTGCTATACCGATTGTGGTGTAGCCTGCAAGTCTTACGGAGCAAGCGCCTGCGCCGCTGTCCTCAATACCTACAACCCTGCTTCTGTCAGCAAAAGCCTCGCCGAGGCCTACGATTGAGGTTTCGGAATAAAGCCAGGGGTGGGGCTTGGGCGAAAGCTCGCCGAGGGTACCTACGCTGCCCTTACGAAGGGGGAAGCCTGCGGAAATGATTGCATCGTAGAAATCCTTGGGGTCTCCCATGCCGAGGGTTTTGAATGCGGAGAGGATTTCAGGCCAGGCTTTTTCATAAAGACCTGATGTTACAAGGCCGATTTTAATGCCCATGCTCTTTAATTCAAGCAGGAAATCCTTTACACCCTCTGTAGGAGTGAAAGCGCCGTCCTTGCCTCTGCCTGCCATGATTTCTTCCATTTCGCGGTGAGTGTGCTCAAAGTAGAAATCACGTGCCTTTTCAAGGGATTCGCCGGGGCAGTATTTATCGATGCAGTACTGAAGATGCTCGGAAACGCTGTGGCCGGAAACAAAGGGAAGGTCAGCTTCCTCAAGCTCAAATTTGGGGTTACCGAGCATACTTGCCGTGCTCATCTGGATAATCCAAACCCAGAAATCCTCGCTGCGTACGGTAGTGCCGTCAAGGTCCATAAGTACAGCGTTGAGAGGATACTCGGTTTTTACGGGATAAACTGGATAATAAACGGGGTAAGCGATTGCGGATTTAACACAAGCAAGAGAATGCGAGCCGAAGGAAACGAATTCAACCTTCTTGTCACCCGTTGCAACGATGCAGTCTACGCCGTTTTTGCCTGTTTCAAATTTACCGTCCTCGGTGGAGTTAAGAAGGTGAAAGCCGCTGTCGGGTCCGATTTCACCGAGGTCGGGGATAATGATTTTTTTGTCAAGAAGCATAATAAAAAATCCTTTCAATTTGCACTATTGGGTAACATTTTATCACATAGAAATAATAAAGTAAACCGAAAAATAAAAAATATTATTTTATATATTTATTGAAAATGTGAAAGGTTGGTGTTATACTTGATACGTGTAAATTTTTGCAAAAAAAGATTAACAAGAAAGGAAGATATTTTTGGCAGAAATTAAAAACTTTGACGCTGTTGCTTCCCTTGAAGCGATGGATGCTCACGTTGACGATTGGCGCGACGCCACAAAAGGTAAGCAGAGAGGAATTTTCTCCTTTGACGACCTTGTAACTGTTAAACTCAAAACTCTTAAAAAGAGAATTTATACCGATATCGAAACCATTCCTGCATGGAAAATGAAGGAATGCATCTATAAAGGCATTGATGATTATGAATTCTTCTATGACGAGTGGAAAGAGCTCAACGTAGGTGACCGCTGGGGCAACAACGGCTGGAGCGCATTCTTCAAGAATTCCTTTGATATGCCCGCTCGCTTTGCAGGCAAGAAGGTAACTCTTAACGTTTATTTCGGCGGTGACTCCCTGCTTTCCGTAAACGGCGAACCCTATCAGGGTCTTGACCCCTTCAGGAACTCCGTATTGCTCACCAACTGCGCAAAGGGTGACGAGCATTACGATATTGATATCGAGTCATATTACGTATGGCATTCAAATGAATCCACGGTTAAAACTCTTTCCTGCTCCTTCATCGGTGTTTCCGACCCTGAGATTGAAGAGATTTACTGGGATTTCAAAGCTGCTTTCAACGCACTCTTTATGCCTGTTCTTGATACAGGTCTCGGCGAGCTCATCAGAGCCGCTCTCAAGGAAGCGTTCACTCACGTAAACTTCGACCTTGAGGGTGAGGAATTCAAAGCAGAGCTCCGCCTTGCACAGAAGGTGCTTAAGGAAAAGGTTTACAATAACCCCAACTATGCATCAATCGGTAAGCTTGCTCTCGTAGGTAACTCCCACCTTGATATCGTTTTCATGTGGGCATATAAAGAGTACGTACGCAAGCTTGGCAGAACTCACGCAACAATGCTCCGCCTTATGGAGCAGTACCCGGACTTTATCTTCTCTCAGAGCACAGCTGTTACATATATCGAAATGGAAAAGAGATACCCCAACCTCTTTGAGCAGGTTAAGAAGCGCATTGAAGAGGGCAGATGGGAATACATCGGCGCAATGTGGGTTGAGCCTGACTGTAACCTCGTTTCAGGTGAATCCTTTGCCCGTCAGCTTCTTCACGGCGTAAGATATGCTGAAAAGACCTTCGGCATCACTCCCAAAACCTGCTGGGTTCCCGACGTTTTCGGTAACGGCTACGCAATGCCCCAGATTCTCAAGAAGGCAGGCGTTGAATATTTCGTAACTCATAAGATGGGTATCTGGAACGATACAAACCCCTGGCAGTATAATACCTTCTGGTGGGAAGGCCCCGACGGCTCCAAGATTTTCTCCATTGTTCCTCCCACTCACTTTATCGGCACCGTAGAGGCTGACTCCCTCAAGGTAAACTGGAGCAAGTATACCGATAAGGCAACAATCGGCGAGTCCATGTACTGCTACGGCTGGGGCGACGGCGGCGGCGGTGTTGACACCGAAATGCTCGAATACGTAAAGCGTTACAGCAAGTTCCCCGGTCTTCCCGAGGCAAAGCCCAGCAAGATTGAAGATTCTCTTGCAAGAATGAAGGCGAATGCCACCGAAACCAATATCCCCACCTGGAAAGACGAGCTTTACCTTGAAGAGCACAGAGGCGTTCATACAACAAAGGCTCTTCTTAAGAAGCTCAACAGATACAGCGAGAATCTTTACCGTCAGGCAGAGCTTTTCTCAAGCATTGCAATGAAGTACGGTTACAAGTATCCTCTTGACAGACTCAACGAAGGCTGGCAGATGATTCTTACAAACCAGTTCCACGATTCTCTCCCCGGTTCACACATTACCGAAGTTTTCGGCGAGCTTTGCGCAATTTACGATAACATTATCGAAATCGGTGAGTCCGTAAGGGATGAAGCTCTCGGCGTTATCGCAGGCAATGCTGACGGCAGTGCCAAGTACGGCAAGCCCTTCGCTCTCTTCAACTCCCTCGGCGTAGCTGCAACCTCAAAGGTTGAGCTTCCCTACAAGGACGTTGAAATTTATGACGAAAACGGCAATAAGGTTCCTGCCCAGAAGTACGTTAAGCTTGACGGCAGCGAAGTTCTTGTTTTCGTAGCAAAGGACGTTCCTGCAGTAGGTTATAAAGTATACTACACCAAGCCCGGCACTGTTGCCGAGGCAAAGGCAGTTGAAGCAAACGAAGTTGAGAACAGCCGCTTCAAGGTTGTATTTGACGGGGCTGCTGAAATCACTTCCGTTTACGATAAGACAAACGCACGCGAAGTTCTCTGCGGCAAGGGTAACGTTTTCCGCATTTACGAGGACCTTCCCGGCAAGTACGATGCATGGGATATCGTTGCAACATACGTTGACCGTGAGTTTGAAACAAAGCCCGGTAAGATTGCCGGAGTCAGCATCGGTGACGTATTCACCTGCGTTACAATCCTCAAGGATGTAAATAAGTCACAGGTTAAGCAGAACATTCTTCTTTACAACGAGCTTGACCGCATTGATTTTGATACCTACATCAACTGGAATGAGCAGGAGAAGCTTCTTAAGGTTGGCTTTGACGTTGATATCAAGGCTCAGAAGTTCACAAGAGATATCGCTTACGCAACCATCGAAAGCTCCAACTACCGCCACAATCCTTACGATAAGGCAAAGTTTGAGGTTTCTGCTCATAACTTCATTGATATGTCTGAAGATGCTTACGGACTTTCAATCCTCAACGATTGCAAGTACGGTTATGAGGTAGATAAGCAGAGAATGATTATAACTCTCCTCAAGGCTCCCATGAATCCTGACCCCAAGTCAGACAGAGGCGAGCACTACTTCACATATTCTCTCTATCCTCACGCAGGCAGCTGGAAGCAGGCTGAAACCATCACAAGAGGTCTTGAAATCAACAACCCCATGAAGGCTGTTGAGCTTGATGAAAATGCCAAGGGTGATGCGGTCAAGTCCTTCATCAGCGTTTCTGCATCCAACGTTCCTCTTGAGGCAGTCAAGAAGTGCGAGGATGAGGATGCTTACATTGTAAGATTTGTTGAAAAGACAGGCGCGCGCACCGACGTTACCGTTGATTTCTTCAGCGATATTGCAGAAGTAAGCGAATGCGACCTTCTTGAAAGAAACGACGTGGCATTTGACGGCTTTGAGGGCAACAAGCTCAGCTTTGCAATCAATCCCTTTGAAATCAAGTGCTTCAAGGTTAAAACAAAATAATTTTGCGGGAGTGACAGCATGAAAACTCAGTTTATAGAGCTTGCAAACGAAGGCGTAAGCCTTACCGCTTACATCCTTGATTCATCCCCCGAACTCAGCAATTGGGAAAAAAGACCCGCTGTTCTTGTTATCCCCGGCGGAGCATACAAGTTTTGCTCCGACCGTGAGGCTGAGCCTGTAGCCATGGCTTTTTGCGCAAGGGGCTACAACGCATTTGTGCTTCGCTATTCAATCGGCGAGGGCAAGGCGGCATTCCCCCGTCCTCTGGACGATGCAAAGCAGGCGCTTTCAATGATTCGCGAAAAAGCGGATGAATGGAATATTGAGGTTGATAAAATTGCGGCAATCGGATTTTCGGCAGGCGGTCATCTTTGCGCCTCGCTTTCCGCAATGTCCGATATCAAGCCCAATGCATCAATTCTCTGCTATCCGTGCATTCTTGAATCCATGAGTTCGATTCTTGCAGAGCCTATACCTTCCGTTGATGCTTACGTTGATGCAAATACTCCGCCTACCTTTATTGTTTCCAGCAGAGAGGACGGCGCCGTGCCCATAGAGAATTCCCTTCGCTATGCGGATGCCCTTGAAAAAGCGGGTGTTGACTTTGAAATGCATATCTACGCAAAGGGTCATCACGGATTTTCACTTGCAAATTCCGTTGTTTATTCCCACATGGATGCCCTTGAATACAACAAGCATCTTTCCGGCTGGTTTGATATATGCATGACTTGGCTTAATAAAACGTTTGGCATAAAGTAAAAAGGATAACAAAAAGCGACTTGCATCGTGCAAGTCGCTTTTAACTTTAACAAACTATTTTCTGTTAATGATTTTCGCCCTTATCTTTTTGGTCTTTTTGAGCAGCTTCTGAGCGAAGTTTACCGCAAAGAATCCGAGCTTGTTTATGATAAGGTCTGCCTCGCCCATGAATTCCATGTATTCGGGGCAGAACTTTTTCTTGAAAACGAAAATTCCGTGAAGCGGATTATTTTCATCGGGATATCCGCCTCTCAGGTCATAATAACGGCAGCCCTTGGAGAGGGACCATTTTATTGCCTCCCACTGAAGCAGATAGTTTGGCTGGAGCTTTCTGTGTGAATTTGAGCTTGCGCCGTAAAGCCACCACACCTTGTCGCCGTAAAGCACGTGGAGAGTGCAGCCGATTGCCTCGCCCTCGTAGTAAGCAAAGCAGATTCTTGCATTTTCGCCGTAGGCTTCCATAACTCTTCTGAAGTATTCGGGTCCGCGGGTTGCGAAGTTGTCCCTTTCGCCGGTGATTACCATGATTCTGTGGAATTCTTCAACGGACTCAATACCCTTTTCAACGATTTCGACGTTGTTCTTTATAGCGTATCTTACGGCATTTCTTGCCTTGGGATGAATAAGCATCATTGCCTCTTCCTCGTTTTCGCCGTTGAGGGGGAGGCGGAAAATATACCTTGACTGTATGGTGTTGTAATCGGCGTTTCTGTCCTTGAAGGTAAAGCCGAGTTTTTCAAGCAGAGAGGTGTATTTTTCGTTGGTAACAAGAGCGTCCGTATCAATGGTGAAAGCGTAGGCCTTGTTCTTTACGCCGTAATCTCTTGCGGCGGTAAGAAGCTCCGTTACGGTTTCTTCATCGTCAAGGTCGCATACAGGGCCTCTTGGTGCATACATCATTGACCAGGGCATCATCGGCATTTTGCGAAGCAGGATTGCGCAAACGCCTCTTATGCTGCCGTTTTCATCCCTTGAGATGATACCGCGCCAGCTCCAGTTATTCTTAACCTTTCCCCATGCGCTCGCCTGCATCATATGACCCTTGGGGCTTGATGCTACAAACGCGTCAAATTCTGCGGCATTGTCAATTTTTACAATCTCAATCATGGTTTTTCTCCTTATATAATGCTTTAGCTTTTTCTGTAAGTGCTTCGGTGGTGTTGGGGATTTCTTCGCTGAGCACGCAATCGAGCAGCAGGCTCAGTATTTCACCCACCTGAACTCCTTTTGCGCCCGTACTGTCTGAAACGTTTTTGCCGTTTATCGCGAGCCCTGAAATGCTGACACATTCTCCGTTTTCAAAGATTTTTTTTGCTTCGGAAAACAGATTTTCATCAAAAGACGGAAAGACCGCCTTCTGAAAGCTGAGAAGCTCTGAAAAGTATTCTTCCGATAGGATGCCTGCAAGCTTTCTGAATTCGGATTTTGAAAGTGCGGATAAATCGGTTTTGCCGTATTTTATAAGTGTGCCGCAAAGGGCGATGAATTTATTTGAAAGACGCAGACGCCTGAGCACTTCGGGTGCCGCATCTGGCACGTCGAGCAGCAGCGCCGCCAATGCGTGCTCTGCACAGGGCTTGCAGCGTGAAAGAATAACGGGAGCTTGTCCGTTTATGCCGCTTTCGAATTCGGGTACAATGCAGGTGAATACTTCCTTGAATTCACTTGTTATTTTAGCCGCATTTGTTCCGCATATAAGCCTGCAAAGCTCTTTTGTTATTCTTTCAATTGCTACGTTTCTGAGCAGTAAACGGTTTTTGCGTATGCTTTTTGCTGTGTTTTCTTCAACTGAAAATCCGAGCACCGATGCAAAACGCAAAGCCCTTATGATTCTTAACGCATCTTCGTTGAATCTTGTGTCAGGGTCGCCGACACAGCGTATGATTTTATTTTTCAAATCCTCCTGCGAGGAGAAAATATCAACCAGCCCGTCACGGTGATTATAGGCCATTGCGTTTACCGTGAAATCCCTGCGTGATAAATCGAGACAGATATCCTTTGTGAATTCAACACTGTCAGGGTGACGGTTGTCAGAATATCCCGCATCGATGCGGAAGGTTGTAATTTCGATCGGTTCACCGTTTATAATTACGGTTACGGTGCCGTGCTTGATGCCTGTATCAATCACTCTCTTGCCGGCAAACACCTCTTTTGTCTGCTGAGCAAGAGCGCTTGTGGCGATATCCCAGTCGTTTGCGTGCCTGCCGTCAAGGCAATCCCTTACCGCTCCGCCTACAGCATAGGCATCAAACCCTGCATCAAGCAGAGCTTCAATTGCACTATTGACATTGGCGGGGATTTCAATTAACATAATGTTACTCCAAGGAGGTAAGGATTTATGAATATTCAGATTTTCGGCACTTCAAAATGCTTTGATACCAAAAAGGCTCAGCGTTGGTTCAAGGAGCGATCCATCAAGTTTCAGTATATAGACCTTACGCAGAAGAACATGAGTAAGGGAGAATACAACAGCGTCAAGGCTGCGGTGGGCTCAATGGAAGCGTTGGTAAATGAAAAATCCAAGGCATACGAAAAGCATTTTATGAAGTATATCACAAAGGAAGCGGCGGAGGAAAAGCTGCTCGAATACGGCGAGCTTTTCAGAACTCCCATTGTACGCAACGGAAAGCAGGCAACCGTGGGTTACTGCCCCGACGTGTGGAAAAACTGGGAATGATTTCAGAGCGGAGAATCCTGCTTGAGGATTCTCTGCTTTTATTTTTTAATATGCTTCAAATTTTTCGATTGTTGCAAAGCAGCGTGCTTTTTCTATAACAAGCTTTATATAACGTGTTCTTGCTTCACGGAAGCGGCAGATACGCTTGTGACCTATAACGGTTTCCTTGGCAACTCTTTTCCATTTGCCGTCAAGCTGAATGTAAAGTGAGAATTCCTCAATCTGCTGACCGGTACGGATATGCTCCGAAAGCACGACCTTGTCAATATCGTATTCGTCGCCGAGGTCGAGCACAAGCTGAGCGCCCTCGGGGTCGTTGCCCGAGTGCCAGTATTTGCCCGTGTTTTCCGTAAGTGCCATCTGACCGCAGTGGGCTTTGTCAAGGTGTCTGTTATCGGTAACGGTTGATGAAGCTGCAAGGTCCTCGTTAAACTCAATTTCAAGCTGAGCGCCTACGGAGAGAAGAGTTTCTATATCCTTTTCGCTGAATTTGCCCTCCATATTGGGGGCGATATTGAGCAGGAAAGATGCGTTTGCACCAACGGAATTGAAATAAATCTCCATTAACTTAGAAAGAGGCTTTACAGAGTAATCCTCTCTTTCATGGTAAAACCATCCCTTACGCAGGGAAACGTTTACCTCGGCAGGGTACCAGATGAGGCGGTTGCATTTTTTGATTGCCTTTCTGCTGCCTATATCGAGGGTGGTGTGGCTGATTTTTTTAGGAGGCTTTGAAACGTCCTTCTGAGATTCGGCGGCAATAAGCTCTGCGTTACTGTACCAATAGGGCACTACGCTCCATTCACTCTTTCTGCACACGCCGGATTCGTTGCCGACCCAGCGCACGTCGGGACCTGTTACCGAAATAACGGCATCGGGCTGAAGCTTTCTTATAAGCTTGTAATAGCCTTCCCAGTCATACTCCTGCTTTTTGCCGTTTGCGCCTTCGCCGCAGGCACCGTCAAGCCACACGCAGAATATGTCACCGTAATTTGTGAGCAGCTCTGTGAGCTGATTCTTGAAGAATTTATTGTAGGCTTCACCCTCGCCGTAGCGGGGGTCGTGCCTGTCCCAGGGGGAGATGTAAATTCCGAATTTGAGCCCGTACTCACGGCAGGCATCCGCACATTCACGCACAACGTCGCCTGTGCCGTCTTTCCACAGGCTGTATTTTACGCTGTGGTCTGTGTATGCCGAGGGCCAGAGGCAAAATCCGTCATGGTGCTTGGCGGTGAGAATCATAGCCTTCATTCCTGAAAGCTTTATGAGCCTCGCCCACATACGTGCATCAAGATTTGTGGGGTTGAAAAGCTCGGGGTCTTCAGCGCCCGTGCCCCACTCACTGTCGGTAAAGGTGTTCATTCCGAAATGAATGAAGGCGTAGAATTCAAGCTCCTGCCACGCAAGCTGCCTTTCGCTGGGCACTATGCTTGCCGCATACTTGATGTACTCGTTGCTTTTTGCCATTGTGTATCTCCCTTCGGGTGAAAAATTACATATTTAATATTAGAATACCACATGCTGACTTAAAAGTAAATGATTAAATTAAAATAATACAATATATTGCTTTTTTTCCATATAAGGAGTATTATTATATATATTGCAGTTTTGGAGGTAATTTTATGAAGCTTATCAAAAAAAGTCTGTGTGTTTTATTGGCTGCGGTTATTGTGCTTTCGTGCGCTGTGAGCGGTTTTGCTCAGACAAAGCAGGAGCAGACTCCGCTTGTTTTCGTTTGCGGACTTAACACTCTTCCTCTCTATCTTGACAAAGATACCGAAAATGAAACTCAGGTTTTCGGCCCTCAGACCGAGGATATAGTCAAGGCTGTTTTTGAATGCCTGCCGTATTTGCTTTTCGGCTATATCAGCAATAACTGGGATGCCTGCGCAGAAAAGATGGCACCTATTGTTGTTGATCTTTTTGACGAACTTGCAATTTCAAAGGATAATGAATCCGTATATAACGTAACGTGCTCACAGTTTGATGAGTCCTATGCGTATTATCTTGAAAATCATGACGATGAATTCTTCTCAGCCGCAGGCGAGCTTGGCAGATATGCCGCCGAAGAAATCGGAGCGGAAAACGTATACGTTTACGTAAGTGACTGGAGAATGACGGCAATCCGCAACGCTGAAGGGCTTAACGATCTTATAGAGAAGGCTCTCAGCGATACCGGTGCGGATAAAGTAACCATTGCTCCCATAAGCCAGGGAGGAACGATTGCCACAACCTACCTTTACCGTTACGGCTATGACGATATTGCCAACGTTGTAATGCTTTCCTCCGCATTCAAGGGAATCCAGCAGGTAGGCGATTTGTTCTCAGGCAGAGTCAACTTTGACCTTGAGGCAGTTATGCAGATGCTTTGCGACGGCGCTGATACAGAGGCTAAGGCTGACGGTTTCAACGTACTCATTGATATGCTTGAGTTTATCGGTCTGTTTGATATCCTCGGCCCCGTTATCGATAAGCCTATTTCTGAAATGTCCGACATTATATTTGAAACAACTCTTTTCCCCACCTTCGGTACTCTCGGCGGTATGTGGAGCCTTGTTCCCCATGCGGATTATGAAGCGGCAAAAGCCTTCATGTTCCCTGACGGTATAGAGGGCAACAAGACCATGGCTGACGTTGAAGAATACCAGTACAACGTTCTTGCAAATTGCACTCAGATTCTTGAAAAGGCAATTGATAAGGGCGTATACGTTACAATTCTTTCAGCCTACGGACGCCAGATGATTCCGTTTGTTGATGAATACAATCTCAACAGTGATGCTGTTATCGATACGTACGGTACCTCCGCAGGCGCTACCTGTGCAGGGCTTGAGCTTACCCTCGGTGAGGATTACGCCCAGAAGAATACCTCCTGCGGTCATGACCACGTTTCACAGGACCTTGTGGTTGATGCTTCTACCTGTGATTTCCCCGAACATACCTGGTTTATAAGAGGAATGCAGCACACGGAATTCCTCGCAGGCAATAACGATTCACTCAACGGATTTATTCTCTGGCTTGTAACGGCTGACCGTCAGCTTACCGTGCACGATAATGCCGCTTACCCTCAGTTTATGGAATATGAAAGGGAAACCAAAACTCTTGCTCCCATAGTTTCAACTTTTTCAAAGTTCTACTTCGTTGATAAAATCAAAGGAATGCTTGCAAAATAGTAAAGCGAAAAATCTGAATCCGGAGGTGTGAAAATGCTGTATCTTGTTACGGGGCGCATAGGCTCGGGCAAAACCTCGTTTATACATGAGCTTATTGAGCAGTTTGCAAACGGCGGCGAAAAGGGGATGACCCTTATTGTACCTGAGCAGTTTTCGTTTGAAACGGAAAGAATGGTGCTTTCAAGGCTCGGCGCAAGCGGCTTTCAGAGCGTTGACGTGCTCAGCTTTTCGCGCCTTGCGGATAAGCTTGTGCCGCAGAAAATAAAAAGCGGAAAACGTCCGCTTGACGATGCTTCAAAAACTGCGCTTATGTCGCTTGCTCTTGCCGATGTAAGGGACAGGCTTGAGATGTATGCGGGGCAGGTTGCAAATCCCGGTGTCATAAAGGGATTTTTATCGCTGTATGACGAATTGCGCCAGAGCTGCGTTACGCCGGAAATTCTAAGGCAGGCGGCGCAGGAGCTTAAATCCGGTCAGCTTAAAAGGAAGCTTTGCGACATTGCGGTAGTAAGCGAAGCATATGAAGCGGAGCAGGCACAAAGCTATTTTGATACAAGCGATATGCTTGAATATCTGCATGAAGTGATTGTGCAGAGCCGTTATTTCAAAAACAGAATAGTTTTTATTGATGCGTTCAGGGGCTTTACCGCCCTTGAACTTAAAATTATTGAGCGTATGCTCATTGATGCAAAGGCTGTCTACGTAACCTTGTGCAAGGAGCGTCCCGGAGCCGGCTCCGATACAGAGCTTTTTGCTCATACGGATTTGACTGAGAAAAAGCTCAAGGGTATTGCAAGGAAGAATTCAATAAGCATCATAAAGCCGCAGAATCTTTCGATGGGCAATAAGTTCAATAATTTCCCCAAGAATCCCAAAAGATATTCCTGCCCTGAGCTTGCGGCGCTTGAAACCAATCTTTTTGATATGGCGGCGCCCGTTTATGGGCAGGAAAGTGCCAACATAACGCTTTGCACCGCTCCTGATATTTACAGCGAGTGTGAGTACGTTGCCTGCACGGCAAAGAAGCTTATAAGAGAGCAGGGGTACAGGTGCAGGGATATTGCTGTCATAGCACGCAACAGCGAGAGCTATGAGGCTGTGCTCAGGACTGCGTTGCGAAAATGCGCCGTGGGCGTGTTTGACGATAACCGTCAGCCCGTCACGGCATCGCCGCTTATCGGTTTTGTTGAGTCTGCCGTTGCGGCGGTTTGCGAGGGCTTTTCTACGGAAAACGTTCTGCGCTGCATAAAAACGGGGCTTACTTCCCTTTCAGAGGATGAGATTTCGCTCATTGAGAATTATACTTATCTCTGGCAGATAAACGGTTCGCAATGGTTTGAGGAGTGGAGCAGCCATCCCAGAGGCTACGGCTTCAGAATGGATGAGGACGATGCCGATGCTCTTGCCGATATAAATGCCGCAAGGGAAAAGGCGATAGCTCCCTTGCTTAACCTCAGACGCAGGATTGAAAACGCGAATGCAGCTGACGCGGCAAAAGCCATTTATGCGCTTTTGTGTGAGGTCAACGCATCCGAAAATCTGAAATCTTTGGCTCAGAAACTGTCAGAGCAGGGGGATGAGGCTCTTGCGCTTGAGCAGGAGCGGCTGTGGAATTCGCTTATGGAAATGCTCGATTCCCTTGCAGGTATTGCAGGTGAAAGAACCTTCAAAGCTAAGGATCTGAACAGCATACTTTCTATTATGTTTTCTGCGCAGACTCTGGGTACTATTCCGCAGGGGCTTGATGAGGTTACCGTCGGCAGTGCGGACAGAATCAGGCTCGTTTCCCCTAAGGTTGTGTTTATTGTGGGCGCAAACTATGGCGTTTTTCCTGCAGGTGCGGGCGGAGCGTCCGCTTTAAGCGATAAGGACAGAAAAATCCTTTCCTCAATGAACATCGAGCTTGCTTCCTTCGGCGAATATAAAATAGCCGAGGAGCGGCTTATTGCCTACCATTCCTTCTGTGCGGCAAGTGATAAACTGTTTGTCTGCTGCCCTGCGTCAAATGCTTCGGGTGAGGCTCTTGAGCCCTCAGAGCTTGTAAGCAGAATAGAAAAGCTGTTCCCGCAGTGCAACCGTGTTGACACAACGGAGCTTGACCCGATGTACTTTATTGAAAGTAAACAAACCGCTTTTGAACGCCTCGCTGCTGAAAAAAACAGCGGCTCCGCGGTATATCTTGCGCTCAATGAACGCTTTGGCTCGGATGCCGAATATGCAGGCAGGCTTGCAGCCCTTGAGCGTGCAGGCAGAGTAAGACAGTTTGAAATTAAAGATAAAAATACCGCCAAGGAGCTTTTTGGCAGCAATATGTACCTTTCTGCCTCCAGAGCGGAAAAATATTATAAATGCCCCTTTGAGTATTTCTGCGAATACGGCATGAGGGCAGGGGCGAGAAAGCCTGCTCAGATAGACGTTCTTCAAAGGGGAACAATAGTCCATTACGTGCTGGAGAGGCTTTTGTCTGAATATAAAGATGACAGCCTGCTGTCTCTCGGCAAAAAAGAACGTCTTGATATAATCATCGGAATAATGGATGAATACCTTGCCGAGCTTCTCGGCGGTGCAGAGAACAAATCACCAAGATTCATGCACAATTACCGTTTGCTTGCAAGGGCTATAAACGATATGTCGCAGAGACTTGTTGAGGAGTTCAGGGTCTGCTCATTCAGACCGGTTGATTTTGAATTGAAAATAGAGGATGACGGCGAAATCCCTGCCTACCGTCTGCGCCTTCCGGAGGGCGAAAGCCTTAAAATCCACGGCAGTGTGGACAGGGTGGACTGTGCTGATATAAACGGTGAAAAATTCATCAGAGTTATCGACTATAAATCGGGCGGCAAGGCTTTTCAACTGTGCGACGTAATGAACGGTCTGAATATGCAGATGCTCATTTATCTGTTTGCCGTGTGGGAGAATTCTGCCGCGCATTACGGTGACATCACACCTGCCGGAATTCTCTACTATCCTGCAAAAACTTCCACTCTTAGCGTAGACAGAGGGCTTGATGAAGCCGCCATACAAAAAGAAAAAATCAAAGGCGGCCGTATGACGGGCGTTGTTCTGAAAAACAGAAACGTTGTGCTTGCGATGGACAGCGACGCTTCAGGCGCGTATATTCCTGCAAAGCTTGATGCAAAAACAGACGAGCTTACGGGTAGCCTTGTTTCGCTTGCAGAGTTTGCGGCGCTTAAGAAAAAGGCTGACAGTCTGCTTGTAAACATGGCGTGCTCTTTGCACGACGGCAAGATAGAAGCGCTCCCTGTAAAAAGTAAAACCTACAAGGACGTGTGCGCTTATTGCGATTATAAAGGCATCTGTTTCCACGAGGAGGGCATTGAGCGCAGGGAATATGAGAGTATTCCCGATTCACAGGTGCTGGAAATTCTTACGGAGGGGGCGCAGCGCAATGGCGAAGATTAATTGGACCGATGAGCAGGAAAGGGCGATATCTGCCAATGGCGGCACCGTCCTTGTAAGCGCCGCCGCAGGCTCAGGCAAAACTGCCGTGCTTGTTGAAAGAGTTATAAGGCGGATAACCGATTCCGAAAGCGGCTCGTCGATAGACAGATTTCTTATCGTAACCTTTACAAATGCCGCCGCCGCTCAGATGAAAACCAAGATTTCACAGGCTATCACCAAAAAGATAGTTGAGAATCCTCACAGCGAGCATCTTCGCAGGCAGCAGATTCTGCTTTCCCTTGCAAAAATAAGCACGATAGATTCTTTTTGCATTAATCTTGTGCGTGATAATTTCCACATGGTTGGAGCTTCGCCTGATTTCAGGCTTCTTGATGAAAGCAGACTGAAAATTCTTAAGAATGATGCGGTAAGCACTGTGCTTGAGTCGCTTTATGCGGAGAATTCAAAGGGTTTTCATGACCTTTGCGACCTTGTGTGCGATTCAAGGGATGATTCTGCGCTGATTCAGGCGATTTATAAAATATATGAGCTGTCAAGAGCTTATCCTTTCCCTGAAAAATGGCTCAGCTCTCTTGCCGAGAATTACAGAAATCCCTGCGAGCTGAGTAAAAGTGCGTGGGGTAAGGAGATATATTCATATCTTTCGGGTATGCTGTCTTTCTGTATTGACTGTGTAAATAAAGCGATTGAAGTTATATCCCGTGATGAAACCATGAGCCCAAAATATATGCCTGCTCTCGAAAGCGACCTTGAGGCATACACAAGGCTTGAAGATATGCTTTCGGGCGGTATTGAATGGGACGATGCGAGAGCTGCTTTTTTTGCCCTGCTTGAAAAGGGAGGGTTCGCAGGCTTCGGCAGAGCGCCCAGAGGATACACAAGCGAAGAGAAAGAATACTGCGCCGCTCTCAGGGGTCAGGCGAAGGATGCTTATCTTTCTGCAGTAAAAGAAGTGTTCTGCGCCACGCAGAAAGAGCACGAGGAGGATGCGGCACGTCTGCTTCCTTGCATGGAGTGCCTTGCCGATGCCGTTAACAGATTCTCTGCGGAGTTTGACCGTCTTAAAAAAGCGGAAAACGGAGCGGATTTCTCAGATACTCTTCACCTTGCAATCAAATTGCTTGCCCGTGAGGATGAAAACGGTAACTTTGTAAAAACCGAGCTTGCCGAGGAGCTTTCCGAGGATTTTGATGAGATACTCGTTGACGAATATCAGGATGTAAACGAAGCGCAGGATTTGCTTTTCAGAATGCTTTCAAAGGGTGAGAGCAATCTGTTTATGGTAGGTGACGTAAAGCAGAGCATTTACGGTTTCCGTCAGGCAATGCCGGATATTTTCCTTGATAAGCGTGAGAATTTCAGCACTTATGACGGAATTGACTATCCTGCAACGGTGGTGCTCAGCAAAAACTTCCGCTCCCGTAAGGGTGTTACGGAAAACGTTAATTTTATTTTCTCCCGTCTTATGACCAAAGCACTCGGCGGCCTTGAATACGGCGATGCCGATGCGCTCAGGTATGATGAAAATCAGTATATTCCCCATTCTCAGGCCGATACCTGCGTTCACCTTGTAAAATGCGGTGATGAGGGCAGGCAGGAGAGGGAGATAAAATACATTGCGGATTATATTGAACAAAACGTCGGCAGATTTCTTGTGAAGGACGGAGCAAGCCAGCGTCCTGCTGATTACGGTGATTTCTGCGTGCTTATGCGCAGTGTCAAATATATGGCTCAGCCCTTGCTCAAGGAGCTTGAAAGCAGAGGGATTCCCGTAATATGTGAGGCGGGTTCAAGCTTTTTTGAGGCTCCCGAAATAAGGGTGATGCTTGCTTTGCTCAAAACCCTTGACAATCCTGTTGACGATATATCACTGCTTACTGTAATGATGTCGCCGTTTTTCGGCTTTGATGCCGATGCTATGGCTAAAATAAGAACTCTTCAGCGCAGGGGCAGCATTTACCATGCCGTTGTTTTTGCCGCTCAGAGCGGCGATTCAAGGTGCGCCGATTTCCTTGAAGAGCTCGGAAGGCTCAGAAGAATTGCTCTTACCGTAAGTGTGAGTGAGCTTGTGCGCCGTCTGTATGATGAAACGGGCTATTACGTAATAGCCGCCGCCATGAAGGATGCTGCCACAAGAAAAGCAAATCTTAAAAAGCTTGTCGCCTATGCTGCTTCGTATGAGTCAACGGGCAAAACGGGGCTTTCGGGCTTCCTTCGCTACGTTGACAAGGCGGAAAAAAGCGGAGTAAAGGCTACGGGTGCGGCTTCGCCTGAGCAATCGGGCTCCTGCGTCAAAATAATGACGATTCATAAAAGCAAGGGCCTTGAATTTCCGGTTTGTATACTTGCGGACTGTTCGAGAAAATTCAACACCGAAGCCCAGAAGGATAATCTTATCATCTCCAAAAACTGTGCCGCAGGTATCCGTTGTTCGGACCCTGAGGGGTTTGTGCGTTACGATACCGTTGCAAGAGTTGCGGCGAAGCTTGAGTCCCTCGCAACCGAGCGTGCGGAGGAGTTGAGAGTGCTCTATGTTGCTCTTACAAGAGCTAAGGAGAGGCTTGAAATAATAATAGGAACAGAAGGAAACGAAAAATTCCTTTCCCGTGCAGGGCTCAGTGTATGTGATAAGGTAAATGCTTTCAGCGTGCTGAGTGCGGCAAATTATTCGGAGGTCATTGCTTCGGCGCTTATAAGGCATCCCGATGCCGCTTTGCTCAGGGAAATGTGCCGTGCAGGCTCGGCTGACGTTTTGCCTGCAGGGGAAAGGCTTGAGGTTATTGTGAGCGAACCGCAGGAGGACTGCGAACAGGAAGAGCAGTCTGAATCGGCGCTTGAGATTTGCTTTGAAGCTGAAAAAGCAATGCTTGAAGAGCGCCTCAGCTTTAAATATCCGTATGCGGAACTTGACGGCGTGCTTGCCAAAAGAGTTGCGTCCGATTTTTCGCATTCGTCGCACAGCTTTGAATTCTTTGCATCGTCAAAGCCTGCGTTTATCGGTAAGGATGAGATGACACCTGCCCAACGCGGTACGGCAACTCATAAATTCATGCAGTTTGCCGATTTTGAAAAGGCTAAGGAAGACGTTGAAAAGGAGATTGCAAGGCTGTATGAAACGGGTGAATTGAGTGAAATCGAAGCAAAGGCTGTTGAGCGTGATAAGCTTGAACGCTTCTTTGCCTCTGATATAGCCGGAAGAATTTTTGCGAGCGATAAGGTTTACAGGGAGATTGGATTTACCTGCGCAATTCCTGCAGGGGATATCCATTCTGCACTCTGCGGCGACAGTGCGAAGGAAACTGTTGTGGTGGACGGTGTGGCAGACTGTGCATTTGTTGAGGACGGTGCGCTTGTGATTGTGGATTATAAAACGGACAGAAACGTAACCGATGCCATTCTTGCAGAGCGTTATACTCCTCAGCTTGAGGTTTACCGCCGTTGCCTTGAGCAGGTGCTTAAAATTCCTGTTAAAGAAGCTGTGATTTACTCGTTTTTCCTCTCAAAAACAGTAAGGATTGAATAAATTTATAAAATCTGAAAAAAACACTTGCATTTTTGAAAATGTTGTGGTAAAATTCCGTGTGTTATGGATATCGAAAGAGGTGACATCAATGAAGGAAGGAATCCATCCCAAGTATCAGCAGACTGAGATCCGCTGCGCATGCGGCGAGGTCATTAAGACCGCATCTACAAAAGAAAACATCCGTGTTGATATCTGCTCCAAGTGCCATCCCTATTTCACAGGCAAGCAGAAGCTCGTTGATACCGGCGGACGTGTTGACCGTTTCAACAAGCGTTTCAACATGAACCAGGGCAAATAATTAAAAAAGTCCGGCGGCGCACCAGTGCGCCGCCTTGCTTTTTTCTTCAGGAGGCTTTTATGGAAAGCTATAAAACCATAAGAGAAAGCGCAAACGCCCAGTTTGTAGAAAAACGCTCTCGCTTCATCGGGTATATTGCCCCTGTTACCACTGCGCAGCAGGCTCAGGATTTTATTGCTGAGATAAAATCAAAGCACTGGGATGCGACGCACAATGTTTCTGCATATATCTTAAGAGAAGGCAACCTCAAGCGTTATTCTGACGATGGCGAGCCTCAGGGCACGGCAGGTGTTCCTGCGCTGAGCGTGCTTGAAAAGGCAGGTCTTGTTGATTGTGTGGTAGTGGTTACCCGTTATTTCGGCGGAATTCTTCTTGGAGGAGGAGGGCTCGTAAGAGCTTATTCCCATTCTGCCTCAATCGCCGTCGAAGCCGGCGGAATTGTTACCAGAGCAATGTGCAGCCACATGAGCGTTAAGTGTGACTATTATTTTTACGGCAAGCTGTCGCCCATGGTGCTTGAGGCCGGCGGTGTAATTGAGGATACGGTGTTTGAGGATGCCGTTACGCTGAAATTCAGGCTGAGAAGTGACCTTACGGAGCAGTTTAACGCAAAGCTCGTAGAAGCCAGTAACGGCAGGTACAGCGCCGAGGTTTTAAGCGAGGAGTTTGCCGATATAGATTGAAAATAACCGCTGATTCTGAATTTTTTGAGAATTTTTAAAATTTTTCAAAAAATTTGCAGGAATCGGCGGATTTTGCTCGTATATAAATATTGAAACACTTTTGAAAAGGGGGGGAAAGGCGTGGAAAAATCTTTAAGAGAGCTTGCTATGGAGCGTGAAAGGCAGATTTTATCTGACAAAGCGGCGCTCAGCATAAACAGTAAAGGCAGGCTTCGTTATGAAGACGAGTGCCCCGTGAGAACTGCTTTTCAGCGTGACAGGGACAGAATCATTCACTCCAGCTCATTCAGGCGCCTTAAACACAAAACTCAGGTGTTTTTATCTCCCGAGGGTGATTATTACCGCACCCGTCTTACCCATACCCTTGAGGTTTCTCAGATTGCAAGAACAATCTCGGGAGCGCTGAGGCTTAATGAATGCCTTACCGAAGCTATTGCTTTGGGTCATGACTTGGGCCACACTCCTTTCGGTCACGCAGGTGAGCGTGCTCTCAATGAAATTGCAGAGGGCGGCTTTGCTCATTACAAGCAGAGCCTCAGAGTTGTTGACGTGCTTGAAAAGGACGGAAAGGGTCTTAACCTTACTTGGGAAGTGCGCAACGGAATCGAGCGCCATACCAACGGCGAGCAGGCGGCAACGCTTGAAGGCAGAATCGTGCGCCTTGCGGATAAAATTGCCTATATAAATCACGATATTGACGATGCCACCATAGCCGGAATAATGAGCGAGGATGATATCCCCCTTGCTATCCGCCACGAGCTTGGCACGTCCAAAAGCGCAAGAATAAATACTCTTGTTCTCAGCTGTATTGAAAACAGCGAGGATGATATACAGCTTGAGAGCGGCATAAAGCAGGCGTTTGACGAGCTTCATACGTTTATGTTTGCAAGGGTATACACAAACCCTGCCTGCAAGAGTGAAGAACGAAAGGCGGTTGATATGATTCAGCGCCTTTATTATCACTATACAAAGAAGCCCGAAAATCTTCCCGCCCAGTTCAAGGAAACTATTGAGAGGGACGGTATCGGTACCGCCGCCTGCGATTTTATAGCCGGTATGACTGACAGATATGCGGTAAGAATTTTCAATCATCTCTACGTGCCTAAGGCATGGAGCGAAATAAACGATTCATTTCTTTAATATTCACGGAGACTTAAAATGAGTGCCAAAAAAATTGCTTTAATTATAACTTCTGTATTGCTTGTAATTTCAAGCTCTGTCACCTGCGTTTTTGCGGATTGGTATGACGATGTCAGACCCGGTTGCACGTGGGTTGAAATAAAGGGCAATGAATTTGTTGTTGATACCTTCTGCGGCGTTGAAGCCCGTTATAATGAAAACGATTATTACTATCAGTGTAACGAACTGATTATGAGATTTTACAAAGAGGCTTACAATCTTGAGGTTCTGGCGTATATGAACACAGGGCTTGTGATGCTTACCGAGGGCTACGGTTTTGTTGAAACCGACACGCCGAAAAAGGGCGACGTTATTTACGTTACCGCAGCCATGAGAAATTCAGGCTCTGACCATTGGGCAATAGTCAAGGATTACAGCAACGGCTATATAACAATGTTTGAGCAGAACACCATATGGGACGGTAAGGCTGCGCTTAACCGCCAGATTAAGTTCCCGTCAGATTCTTATTATCTGCTTACTCCCGTGAGCCTCGGTCTTGCTCCCGACCCTGTGCTTAAAGGCGTTGAAAACGAAACAACAACTACCACCACAACAACAAAGCCTACCACTACAACTACGACCACCAAACCCACTACAACAACCACAACCACTACTACAACCACAACCACTACTACAACCACAACCACTACTACAACCACCACAACCACTACTGCAACAACGACCGCAACCACAACTCTTCCGCAAACAACAACCTGTAATGAAGTTACAACGGTTTATGAAGAAACTGTGGCGGAATCAGCGCAAGAAGATAAAAAAACCGCAACTAAAAAAACTGTTACCGTTGCCGTTGCCTGCGGTGCGCTTGTTATTGCCATTGCTGCAGTGATTACGGTGCTGTTAAAAAAGAAAAAATAAGATTTTCAAATTGACCGGAAAGGAGGCGGGATTTTGAAAATAAGTGAAAGGTTTATTCAGCAGCTTCAGGAAAAAGTGGATATTGAAACCGTTATTTCCTCCTACGTAAACCTCAAACGGCGCGGTAAAACCTTTGTTGGTCTGTGTCCGTTTCATAATGAAAAAACCCCGTCTTTTACGGTTTATCCCGAAACGCAGTCTTTTTACTGCTTCGGCTGCGGCGCAGGCGGCGACGTTATATCGTTTGTGCGCAGAACGGAAAATCTTGATTACGTTGAAGCGGTAAAATCCGTTGCCCAGATGGCGGGAATGTCCATGCCTGAGGACGGATTTGACGATACTTTATCAAAAAAACGTGCAAGAATTCTTTCTGCCAACAGGGAAGCTGCACGCTTTTACCATAAGTGCCTCAAGAGTGAACAGGGCAGTCGGGCGCTGGATTATTTTCATTCACGAATGCTGACGGACAAAACTATCGTAAAGTTCGGCCTCGGCTATGCGCCGGACAGCTGGGATTCTCTTATACGGCATATGAAATCGCTCGGATATACAGAGCTTGAGCTGTATGAGGCGAATCTTGCAAGAAGAAGTGACAAAAACGGCAGAGTTTCATATTACGATAATTTCAGAAACAGAGCCATGTTCCCCATTATCGACCTGCGCGGCAACGTGATTGCCTTTGGCGGCAGAGTGCTTGACGATTCAAAGCCTAAGTACGTCAACACATCGGATACTTTGGTGTATAAGAAAAGCATGGGTGTTTATGCTTTGAATTATGCCAAAAATTCAAATGAGGGTAAGCTTATTCTTGTTGAGGGCTACATGGACGTTATAGCTCTTCATCAGGCGGGCTTCGGCAATGCCATTGCGTGCCTCGGCACGGCATTCACCGCTGAGCAGGCGAATCTGCTTTCAAGATACGCGGATGAGATTTATATCTGCTACGATTCGGACGAAGCGGGTCAGACTGCTACAAGAAAAGCTCTTTCCGTGCTTGGTACCACAGGGCTTAAGCTCAGGGTTATAAAGCTTACGGGAGGAAAAGACCCCGATGAAATAATAAGAATAAACGGCCCCGAAAGATTCAGAGATCTGATTGAAGGGGCATCCAACCGTATAGAATACGCTCTTTTGCGCGAGAGGGGAAAATATGACGTTTCAACAGATGACGGAAAAATGAATTTCCTCAATGCGGCATCTGAAATTCTTGCTTCATGCGGCGAGATTGAGCGGGATATTTACGCAGGCAGGCTTTCGGATGAAACGGGTGTTTCCAAGGAAGCGATTCTCACCCGTGTAAAATCCAAAGGCAATGCGATCAGGCGTCGAGAGCAGGAGGGCAAACGCATAGAGCAGCAAAAAATGCTGTTTTCGGCAAAGGATAAAAACAACCCCGAAAGGGAACATAATATAAAGGCGGCAAGGGCGGAGGAAATTCTTATAGCATCCCTTGCAAGAAATCCCGATTTTTACAGGAAGCTTGAGGGTAAACTTACACCGGATTTGTTCGTTACCTCATTCAATAAAAGGCTGTTCGGCTCTCTGTGCGAAAAAATCAAGTCGGATTCAGGGCTTGAGCTGAGCTTCTTTGCCGATGAATTCAATCCGCAGGAGATGGACAGTGTAACCCGCATTTTTCACTCGGGAGTTGAGCTGAGCAACACGCTCAAGGAGTGTGAGGATTGCATCGAGGTGCTTAAATCCTGCTCAGGCGGTGAAAAGCCCAAAGCGTCGCAATTGAGTGACGATGAATTTTTAAAGTTGTTTAAGAAATAATTTTACATAGGATGTGATCAGAATGGAAGAAAAGACAACAGCAAACGCACCGGCAGAAAAAAAGAATTCCTTCAAAGCTCTTATCGAAAGAGGTAAAGCGGCAGGTAAGATTTCCACTCAGGATATCGATACAGCCATGATTGAGCTGAATATTGATATTGAAGAGCTGGACAAGCTGTATGAAACCCTTGAGAGCCTCAATATTGAGATTGTTGACAATCTTAACGCCGAGGAACTTGATAATTTTGACGTTGACGTGCCGAGAACTCTTGACATCGGCCTTGAAGGCGATGATAAAAATGCGAACGTTGACGACCCTGTAAAGGTTTACCTTAAAGAAATCGGCAGAGTGCAGCTTCTTTCTCCCGAAGAGGAAATTGAGCTTGCAATAAAGATTGCCGATGATGATGAATACGCCAAAAAGCGTCTTGCTGAGGCTAACCTGCGCCTTGTTGTAAGCATCGCAAAGAGATACGTAGGCAGAGGAATGCATTTCCTTGACCTTATTCAGGAGGGCAACCTCGGCCTTATCAAGGCGGTTGATAAGTTTGATTACACTAAGGGCTTCAAGTTCTCAACTTATGCTACATGGTGGATTCGTCAGGCTATTACAAGAGCTATTGCTGACCAGGCAAGAACCATCAGAATCCCCGTTCACATGGTTGAAACAATCAACAAGGTTAAAAAGACAAACAGTCTGCTTCTCCACAAAAACGGCAGAGATCCGTCCCCTGAGGAGATAGCGGCAGAGCTTGATATGCCCACGGAAAAGGTAAGAGAGATTCTCAGAGTTTCTCAGGAGCCTGTTTCTCTTGAAACGCCCATCGGCGAAGAGGAAGACAGTCACCTTGGCGATTTCATTCCCGATGACGATGCTCCGGCACCTGCAGATGCAGCGGCAATGCTCCTTCTTAAAGAACAGCTCAACGAAGTGCTCGGAACGCTTCAGAAGAGAGAGGCTAAGGTTCTCGAGCTGCGCTTCGGCCTTGCAGACGGTCATCCTCACACCCTCGAAGAGGTCGGTAAGGAATTCAACGTTACAAGAGAAAGAATCCGTCAGATAGAGGCAAAGGCTCTTCGCAAGCTCCGCCATCCCAGCAGAAGCAAGCGTCTTAAGGATTTCCTTGAAATCAACTGATAACAAGTAAAAAAGCGAGGCTGTTGTTCTGAGTGATTTGCTCAGGAAACAGCCTCGCTATTATTTTAAAATAATATTGTACCTAAATTATATGTATGGCCTAATCGGCGTGTAAAATCACATAGCCGAGTGTATCAGGCACAATATGGGGTACCTGTATGTAGGTGCACAGAATTTTATAAAAAACAAATTCTGCGTCTTTTTTGCTGAAGGTTTCAATGTCGGATAAATGAACCTTTGCCCTCAGGAACGTAATAAGATCACCGTTTTCATCAGGGCAGCTGCGTGTGTGCTCATAATCAAATTCAGGCAGCCTGAATGAAAGGCAAAAGGCCTCAAGGTCGCCGGGGAAAGTATAATATGCCGTTATTCTGTTGCGGTACAGCCATCCGGCAAGCTCTGTGCGCAACTCATCTTCAGTGAGAAACGGACTTGAGCTCATTACATACCAAGCTCCTTGCGGCATTTTTCAACGATTTCCTGCATCAGGTCAAATTTCTTTTCCATATCGGCAACAAGTGCAAGCTGAGTGCGTGCTCTTATAAGGTTGTGCTCCTCGTATTCAACCCTGAAATAAAGGTTGCCGTTGAAGTAGTCGCCAAGGAAACGCATTCCGCATTCAAGAGTCATAAGCTTGGCAGAGAAGGGGAGCTGCTTTATTTCTTCTTCGCAAAGGCTGTTGCCTGCACACTGAAGGAAGCCCTTTGTGTAAGCCTCAAAATATTCAAGGCTGAGTGAAACCTTTGAGAGGTCCTTTTCGTCTTCGCTTGCGGTGTTGGCGCCGAAACGGATACTGTCGCCGAAATCGTAGAGGGAAAGTCCGGGCATAACTGTATCAAGGTCAACAACGCAGATTCCTTCGTTTGTATTTTTATCAAACATAACGTTGTTGAGCTTTGTGTCGTTATGGGTGACTTTGACGGGAAGCTTGCCTTCTTTTATAAGATTTACAAGCACGCTGCAGTCAGCTTCTCTTTCAAGGATGAATGCGGTTTCCTTTTCCGCGGTATTAACTCTGCCTGCAAGGTCGTCTTTAACAGCCTTTTTGAAGTCTGCAATTCTTGATTCGGTATTGTGGAAGTTGGGGATTGTTTCGTGCAGGGTATCAATGGGATAATCCGCAAGAAGATTCTGGAACTTTCCGAAAGCTTTTGCAGCGTTATAAAAATCGTTGGCACTTTCTACGTTCTGAAGCGAATATGAATCGTAAATATAGTTGATGCAACGCCAACAATTGTTGTCAGAATCCACAAAATACGGTGCCCCGTTTTTTGCAAAATAGACATGAAGTGACTCTCTGTTAGGGTCGCCTCCGTTCTCGGCAACCTTCTTTCTCAGATGCTCTGTAACGCCTACGATATTTTCCATAAGCTGGTCAGGATTCTTGAAAACATAGGTGTTGATTTTCTGCAGAAGGTACTCTTTGAAAGCACCGTCAGCCGTGGTGAATTCAAGAACAAAGGTGCTGTTGATATGGCCGGATTCTATGCGGTGCATACCGGTGAATTTGCCGTTAAAAGGAAAAGCTTCAAGTATTTCGTCAATGGTTTTGATTTCGTATGTGTTCATAAAATTGCACACCCTTCAAAATTTCTGAGGATAATTCTGCCGAAGAACTCGGGCCTGTGAAAATCCGGAGTTGCACTGCCGACAGGGAAAAATGCGCCGTAGTGAGGAGAAAGCGAATCTTCGGCACATTTGTAAAAATTGCCTTTCATTTCGCATTCCTGAGAGCGGAAGTTGCAGCCGTAAAGCTCGCTTATGAGGGCATCGGGGATGAAGATTTCGCATCCCCAGGCTGTTTTGCCGTTTTCGGTAATTGAAAACGGAGTAACTTCGGGCGCAAGTTTTGTGATTTCTTTAATAAAAACACGGTTTTCTCTTACGGGGCCAATCTGCGAGAGAAAAGCGCCGCAAGGGTTGATTTCAAAGTTCATATACCTTGGGTCACCCGATACGGGGGCAAGGAAAAATTCGCAACAACTGTCCTTGTAAACGGGGTCGTCACGCACGGAAAAAACGCACCTGAGGTTATCTTCAAAAGACCACATACGGGCAAAGATACCTTTATCCTTCACGGCGCAAAGCTTAACAAAACTTTCGGGGCGTGAAAAGCCTTCTCTTTCCCAAAGAAAGAAGGATAAACGTGCAGCCTCGGTATGCTCCCACAAAGGGGAGGTGTTGAAAACGTAGGAAGAATAGCTCATTTGCGTTTATGCTCCAATACGAAACTTTTTATTACGATATTTTATTATATGCGTAAATATTATACACAATCACGCATATTAAGTCAAGGTGAAGAAAAACGGCTTGCAGGAAAACTCTGCAAGCCGTAGAGTCGATAAATTAAAGGGATTCTGCGATAGCCTTGGTGTCTCTTGCGATAACAAGCTCTTCGTCGGTGGGGATTACGAACACCTTAACCTTAGAAGCTGCGGTTGAAAGCTCTCCGCCCTTGCCCTTGCGGAGAACAGCGTTCTTTTCCTTGTCAATCTCGATGCCGAGGAAGGAGAGGTTGTCACAAACGTTTTCTCTGAGGTCTTCGGTATTTTCGCCGAGACCGCCGGTGAATACGATAGCGTCAACGCCGTCCATGGCTGCTACGTAGCTGCCGATAAACTTGCGGATCTGATACTGCTGAATCTTTCTTGCAAGTGTAGCTCTTTCGTTACCCTCTTCCTGAGCGGCAAGAACGTCTCTGTCATCGCTTGAGATGCCTGAAACGCCGAGAACGCCTGATTTTTTATTGAGGATGTCGGAAGTGGTTTTGGGATCCCAACCTTCTTTTTCCTGAAGGAAGGTAACAACTGAGGGGTCGATTCCGCCGCAGCGTGTGCCCATTGCGAAGCCGTCAAGGGGAGTAAGACCCATGCTGGTGTCGATAACCTTGCCGCCCTTAACAGCGGTGATTGATGAACCGTTGCCGAGATGGCAGGTGATAATCTTGAGATCCTTGATATCCTTACCCATAAGATTTGCGCACTCTGCGCTTACAAAGCGGTGGGAAGTACCGTGGAAGCCGTAGCGGCGAACCTGATACTTTTCATAATACTCGTAAGGGATGGGGAAAAGATATGCCTCGGGGGGCATTGTTGAATGGAAAGCGTTGTCAAAAACAGCAACCTCGGGAACGTCCTTGCCGAAAACGTCCATGCAGGCACGGATGCCTTCGATGTGGGGAGGATTGTGGAGAGGAGCGAGGTCGGAAAGGCTTTCGATACCTGCGATAACCTCTTCTGTGATAAGGCAGCTTTCATTGAAGAGAGCGCCGCCCTGAACGATTCTGTGGCCAACTGCTGCGATTTCGCTCAGATCGTCAAGAACTTTGCATTCGCCGCTTGTGAGAGCTTTCTTAACCTCAAGGAAAGCGTCGGTGTGATTCTTGAGGGTTACGTCGTATTTGAATTTGAGACCTTCTGCGGTGGAGCCGCTGATACGGCCGTCAATCTTGATGCGTTCGCAGATGCCCTTAGCGACCATCTTTTCATTATCCATATCAATAAGCTGATACTTGAGTGATGAACTGCCTGCGTTGATAACTAATACTTTCAAATTTAACACTCCAAACATTTTTTTCTTTAACAGCTTGAAACGGGCTGAAACCTGTTATATTATATACATATCGCAGAATTTTTGCAAGTGGCAAATTTCATATATTTAAAGAATCCGTGAAAAAAGAGGTGTAAGAATGACGGCGGCAGGGATAATTGCGGAGTACAATCCGTTTCATAACGGTCACGCATATATGCTTTCAAAAGTGAAAAGTGAAATTTCAGATGCGGCGGTAATTGCAATGAGCACAAGCTTTGTGCAAAGAGGCGAGCCTGCTGTTTTGTCAACTGAGGCAAGAGTGAGGGCTGCGCTTGCGAATTCGGCTGATCTGGTGATTGCATTGCCTGTGCCGTGGTCGATGTCCGGTGCTCAGAGTTTTGCGGCAGGCGGAGTGGCTGTTTTAGGCTCGCTCGGCGTAGTGCGTAATCTTGCTTTCGGCAGTGAATCGGCGGATATCGGATTGCTTGAAAAAGTCAGCGAATGCGCAAACAGTGAAGAGGTTGTTCCGCTGTTAAAGCAATACCTTTCGGAGGGATTGCCCTTTGCTGCGGCGAGGCAGAAGGCGGTTGAGCGGATATGCCCCGAAGCTGCTTCGATTCTCGGAAATCCTAATGATATACTTGCTGTTGAATACCTTGCTGCCATTAAATCAACGGGTGTGAATCTGGAGCCTTTTTGCGTAGGACGCAAAGGGGTTGGGCACGACTGCGCCGCTGACGGCTCAAGTGCATCCGCAAGCGCCGTCAGGGAGCTGATGCGCGCTGATGAGGATTATGCGGATTTTGTGCCGGCAGAAACAGCGGGGATTATTGAAGAGGAGAAAAAATGCGGCAGAGCGCCGGCAACTCTTGCAAACGTAGAAAGAGCGGTGCTTTACAAACTGAGAACGTCATGCGCCGCTGAAATAGCGCAGGCACCCGACATTTCCGAGGGGATAGAAAACAGGATTGTTTTTGCGGCGCAGGAGGCTTGCTCGCTTGATGAAGTTTATGCAATGGCAAAAACAAAGCGTTACACACACGCAAGAATTCGCAGAATAGTAATGAATACTTTTCTCGGCATAACGGTAAAGGATGCCGAAGGGGTGCCTCCTTATATAAGAGTTCTCGGTTTTTCAGAGAGCGGAAAGGCACTGTTGAGGCAGGTGAACGGTAGTTGCGGTTTGCCTGTTGTAATGAAATATTCAGACGTAAAAAAACTTGACGATAAAGCAAAACGCATTTATGAACTCGAAAGCAGGGCGGCGGATATTCATTCGCTTTGTTTTCCTGTGCCTGCTGCCTGTGCAAGTGTTCAGAAATTCACGCCCGTCATACTGAAATAAAAATATCAATTCTGTTAAATCAAACCGTTTTTCGACTTTGCGCATTTTGCGTGAAGAGTCGGAGAACGGTTTTGTTTTATAAAATACACTATTAAAAAATATTTTTAAAAAATATAAATTTTTACTTGACATATTGACATCGGTGCTGTATACTATGATGCACGATTATAATGGCAAGATGTGTCTATTGCGATTTTTAGCCCGTTCGCTTTTATAGGGTATAAAAATAAGCACGCTGTCAGGGCGCATCCGATTATGCCGACTTTCCCGCAAAGAATTCGGTGAATTTTTTCGCCGGGACGCAGATTAATGAAACGGAGTGAAATGTCTATGCTGAATTTGAAGCCCGTGGAAAACGGAACCAGTACCAGAATGAGCTACGGAAAAATCAACGAGGCTATGGAAATGCCGAACTTGATAGAAATCCAGAAGGCTTCGTACGATTGGTTCATCAACAAGGGTCTTAAAGAGGTTTTCCGTGATATGGCGGATATTACCGATTACTCAGGTAACTGGGTATTGAGATTTGTTGATTACCGAATGGACGATAAGCCCAAGTACACCGTACGCGAGTGTAAGGAAAGAGACGCTACCTACGCAGCACCCCTGCGTGTAACCGCTCGTCTTCAGAACAAAGAAACCGGAGTTATCAAAGAGTCCGAAGTGTTCATGGGTGATTTCCCCATCATGACTGAAAGCGGCACTTTTGTTATCAACGGCGCAGAGAGAGTTATCGTTTCTCAGCTTGTCCGTTCTCCCGGTGTTTACTTTAACATGGAGCACGACAAAACAGGTATCGAGCTTTTCTACAGCACCATCAACCCCAACAGGGGCGCATGGCTTGAGTACGAAACCGACCCCAACGATATTTTCTACGTAAGAATCGATAAGAACAGAAAGCTTTACATCACCACCCTCATCCGTGCACTCGGCAGATGCGCTGACGAGGAAGAGGATATCCACAATTACAACTGCACCCTTAACCTCAGCAGTAACGAAGATATCCGCGCTTTCTTCGGCAACGATGTAAAGATTGAAGCGACCCTCGAAAAGGACGAAACCAGAAACACTGAAGAAGCTCTTCTTGAAGTGTTCAGAAAGCTCCGTCCCGGTGAGCCCGCAACTCTTGAATCCGCCAAGCAGCAGATAGACAATTTATTCTTTGATCCGCACCGTTACGATATTTCCAGAGTCGGCAGATATAAGTACAACAAAAAGCTGTCCATGCTCAACCGCCTTCCCGGCTGCGTTGTAGCTCAGCCCGTTATCTCTGAGCTTACAGGCGAGCTTCTTGCAGAGCCCGGCGAGGTTATAACCAAGGCCAAGGCGCTTGAAATCGAGCGTGCAGGCATCATGAAAGTCGTTGTTGACGTTAACGGAAGCGAACTGTTCGTCATCTCCAACGGCATGACAGATATCGAGCCCTTCCTTCCCGACAGCATTACCAAGGAAGAACTTCTCGATGCAGGTATCAACGAAAAGGTACGCTTCAGCGTGCTTCAGGAAGTGCTTGCAAAGTGCGGCGACGATAAGGATGCTCTTCTTGAAGAGTGCAGACTGCGCGCTGATGACCTTATTCCCAAGCACGTTATAGTTGACGATATCCTTTCATCCATCAACTACGTAAACTGCCTCACCAAAAAAGTAGGCAACCTCGACGATATAGATCATCTCGGCAACAGAAGAATCCGCTGCGTAGGTGAGCTCCTTCAGAATCAGATCAGAATCGGCTTTGCCAGAATGGAAAGAGTTGTCCGTGAAAGAATGACTCTCCAGGCTCAGGAAGATGACGATAAGATTACTCCTCAGTCTCTTATCAACATCCGCCCCGTAACCGTGGCAATCAGAGAGTTCTTCGGTTCATCTCCTCTGTCACAGTTTATGGATCAGACCAACCCTCTTGCAGAGCTTAAGCATAAGCGCCGTCTTTCAGCGCTCGGCCCCGGCGGTCTTACCAGAGACCGTGCAGGCTTCGAGGTTCGTGACGTTCACTATTCTCACTACGGCAGAATGTGCCCCATCGAAACTCCTGAAGGACCGAATATCGGTTTGATATCTTATCTTGCAACCTTTGCAAAGATTAACGAATACGGCTTCATCGAAGCTCCTTTCAGAAAGATTGACAAAGCCACAGGCGAAGTGCTCAAGGAAGTTGAGTACATGACTGCGGATATGGAAGATGAGTTTGTTGTTGCTCAGGCTAACGAGCCCCTTGATGAAAACAACCGTTTCGTAAGACCTCAGATCAACGCCCGTTACAGAGACGTAATCCTTGAGTGCGAAAACACCAAGGCTGATTACATGGACGTTTCTCCCAAGATGGTTGTTTCGGTTGCTACCGCAATGATTCCCTTCCTTGAGAATGACGACGCAAACCGTGCACTCATGGGCTCCAACATGCAGGGTCAGGCAGTTCCCCTTATGAAACCCCAGGCTCCTATCGTAGGAACCGGTATGGAATATAAAGCAGCGGTTGACTCGGGTGTATGCGTACTTGCAAAAGAAGCAGGTACCGTTACCAAGGTCTGCGCTGACAGCGTTGACGTTATGTCCGATTCCGGCGAACACAGACGCTACGAAATCACCAAGTTCATGCGCTCCAACCAGGGCACATGCGTAAATCAGCGCCCCATCGTAAAGGTTGGCCAGAGAGTTGAGAAGAACGACGTTATCGCTGACGGTCCCGCAACCGATAAGGGCGAGATCAGCCTCGGTAAGAACGCTCTCATCGGCTTCATGACCTGGGAAGGCTACAACTATGAGGACGCTGTTCTCATTAATGAAAAGCTTGTACGTGAAGACGTTTACACGTCAATCCACATTGAAGAATACGAAATCGAAGCAAGAGATACCAAGCTCGGACCGGAAGAAATCACCAGAGATATTCCCAACGTAGGCGACGATGCTCTCGGCAACCTTGACGACAGAGGAATTATCCGTATCGGTGCAGAGGTTCACTCGGGTGACATCCTTGTTGGTAAGGTTACGCCCAAGGGCGAAACCGAGCTTACAGCTGAAGAAAGACTTCTTCGCGCTATCTTCGGCGAAAAGGCCAAGGAAGTAAGAGATACATCTCTTAAAGTTCCTCACGGCGAATACGGTATCGTTGTTAACGTAAAAGAGTTTACAAGAGAGAACAGCGACGAGCTTTCTCCCGGCGTAAACAAGGTGGTTCGCTGCTATATCGCTCAGAAACGTAAGCTTTCCGTAGGCGATAAGATGGCGGGTCGCCACGGTAACAAGGGCGTTGTTTCAAGAATTCTTCCTCAGGAAGATATGCCCTTCCTTCCCGACGGCACACCGCTTGATATAGTTCTTAACCCCCTCGGTGTTCCTTCCCGAATGAATATCGGTCAGGTACTTGAGGTTCACCTCGGCTATGCTGCAAGAGCACTCGGCCTTAAACTCATGACTCCCGTATTTGACGGTGCTCACGAAGCTGACATCAGAGAAGCTCTTAAGGAAGCAGGTCTTCGCGAGGACGGTAAAACCGAGCTCACAGACGGCAGAACCGGCAGAAAGTTCGATAACCCCGTTACAGTCGGTGTTATGTACTTCCTCAAGCTCCACCACCTTGTTGACGATAAGATCCACGCCCGTTCAACAGGTCCGTATTCACTCGTTACCCAGCAGCCCCTCGGCGGTAAAGCTCAGTTCGGCGGCCAGCGCTTCGGCGAAATGGAAGTTTGGGCTCTTGAAGCTTACGGTGCTGCATATACCCTTCAGGAAATCCTCACCGTCAAGTCGGACGACGTTGTCGGCCGTGTAAAGACCTACGAGGCAATTGTTAAGGGTAAGAACGTTCCCACACCCGGTATTCCCGAATCCTTCAAGGTTCTTATCAAAGAGCTTCAGGCGCTTGCGCTTGACGTTAAGGCACTTGATGAGAACGGCATGGAAATCGACCTTAAAGAGGACTATGACGCAGATGACAACTTTGTTCCCGAATCTCGTGCATTCCAGAACGTCAACGACGCTGAAAGTGCCGAGGGCTACAACGTTGATTCTGACAGCGAAGCGAACGATGTTTTCATCAGAGATGCTGAGTCTGACGATTACGGTGATTATGATGATGAATTTTCATCCGATTTTGAAGACAGCTTCATGATGGACACCGGGGACGACCTCGAAGATTACGATTAATTAACTCGTGCCAAAATTACTACGGAAGGAGCGTTATTCGATGGAAAATGAGAATAACATCGCGTTTGAATCAATAAAAATCGGTCTTGCTTCGCCTGAACAGATAAGAGAATGGTCTTACGGCGAGGTTAAAAAGCCCGAAACCATAAATTACAGAACCTTAAAGCCCGAGAAGGAAGGTCTTTTCTGCGAAAAGATTTTCGGACCCCAGAAGGACTGGGAGTGCCACTGCGGTAAGTATAAGAGAATCCGCTACAAGGGCAAGGTCTGCGAGCGCTGCGGCGTTGAGATTACCCGTTCCAAGGTTCGCCGTGAAAGAATGGGTCACATCGAGCTAGCAGCTCCCGTATCCCACATCTGGTATTTCAAGGGTATACCTTCAAGAATAGGTCTTATCCTTGATATTACCCCCCGTAACCTTGAAAAAGTGCTTTACTTTGCAACTCATATCGTTATCGATCCCGGCGATACTCCTCTTCAGAAGTATCAGATTCTCGATGAGAAGAACTACGAAGAGTTCCGCCTCAGATATGAGGATGATTTCAAAGCAGGCATGGGCGCTGAAGCTATAAAAGAGCTTCTTGCGGAAATTGACCTTGAGTCACTTTCCGCTCAGCTCAAGGAAGAACTTGAAACAACAACCGGTCAGAAGAGAGCAAAGGCTCTCAAGAGACTTGAAGTTGTTGAAGCTTTCCGTCTTTCCGGCAACAGACCCGAGTGGATGATTATGGATGTAATCCCCGTAATTCCTCCCGAGCTTCGCCCCATGGTTCAGCTTGACGGCGGCAGATTTGCAACGTCAGACCTCAACGATCTTTACAGACGTGTTATCAACAGAAACAACCGTCTTGCAAAGCTTCTTGAGCTCGGCGCTCCCGATATCATCGTGAGAAACGAAAAGAGAATGCTTCAGGAAGCTGTTGACGCTCTTATCGATAACGGCAGAAGAGGACGTCCCGTAACAGGACCCAACAACAGATCTCTCAAGTCTCTTTCCGATATGCTTAAGGGTAAGCAGGGCCGTTTCAGGCAGAACCTTCTCGGTAAGCGTGTTGACTATTCAGGCCGTTCGGTTATCGTTGTAGGTCCTGAACTTAAAATGTATCAGTGCGGTCTTCCCAAGGAGATGGCTCTTGAACTCTTCAAGCCCTTCGTAATGAAGCGCCTTGTTGAAACCGATCTTGCAGGTAACGTTAAGAGTGCAAGAAAGATGGTTGAAAGATCCAACCCTGCAGTATGGGATGCTCTTGAAATCGTTATTAAGGATCACCCCGTTATGCTTAACCGTGCTCCTACTCTTCACCGCCTCGGTATCCAGGCTTTCGAGCCTGTTCTCGTTGAAGGCAGAGCTATTAAGCTCCATCCTCTCGTATGTACCGCTTTCAACGCTGACTTCGACGGTGACCAGATGGCGGTTCACGTTCCTCTTTCGGCAGAGGCTCAGGCGGAAGCAAGATTCCTTATGCTTGCATCCAACAACCTCCTCAAGCCCTCAGACGGACGTCCCGTTGCGGTTCCCACTCAGGATATGATCCTCGGTTCTTATTATCTTACAATGGTTAATAATAACCGTAAGGGTAACGTTGACTATAACCCCAACAACCCCGAAGAGGCCGGCGCTCCCGTTGATATTTTTGATGATGACGGCAACTTCCTTTACAGAAGCTATAAGGTATTCGGCAGTGTTGACGAAGCTGTAATGGCTTATGAAGAGGGTGACATCGGTCTTCACGTAGACGTTAAAATCCGCATGACCAAAGAGGTTAACGGCAAGCCTGTAACCAAACTTGTTACCACCACACTCGGCAGAGTTATCTTCAACGAACCCATTCCTCAGGATATCGGATTTGTTGACAGAAGCAATCCTGACAACGCATTTGAACTTGAGGTTAACTTCCTCGTTAAGAAGAAATCTCTCGGTCAGATTATTGATAAGTGCATAAAAGCCCACGGAACGGCTGTTTCCTCCGAAGTGCTTGATAAGATTAAGAGTCAGGGCTTCAAGTATTCAACCAGAAGCGGTATCACCGTAGCCGTATGCGATGCATCAATTCCCGAAAAGAAGAAGGAACTTCTTGCACAGGCTGATGAAAAGGTTGCCAAAATTACCAGACTGTATAATAAGGGCCGTATCACCGCAGACGAAAAGACTGACGGCGTTATCGAAGCTTGGGAAGAATGCACAAAGCAGGTTTCCGATGAGCTCAAGAAGAACTTCAGAGAGTTCAACCCCATTAACATGATGCTTGCATCAGGCGCCAGAGGTAACGACTCTCAGCTTCGTCAGCTTGCAGGTATGCGTGGTCTTATCGCCAATACCGCAGGTAAGACAATCGAAATCCCCATCAGAGCTAACTACCGTGAAGGTCTTAATATTCTTGAATATTTCATCTCCTCCAGAGGTGCAAGAAAGGGTCTTGCAGATACCGCTCTTCGTACCGCTGACTCAGGTTACCTTACCCGCCGCCTTGTTGACGTTTCTCAGGACGTTATCATCCGTGAAGAGGACTGCGGCTGCACAGAGGGTATCTTCGTTTACGATATCTTCGACGGTAACCGTAAGATAGTAGGCCTTTCCGAACGTCTTGCAGGCAGATACCTTCTTAACGACTGTGTTGACAGTGAAACAGGTGAGCTTATTGCAAGCAAGGATGAGATGCTTTCAGAGGAAGTTGCAGAAAAGGTTGCTCAGTATGTATATGCTGATCACGATAAGAAGGTTGCAAGCGGTGAGCTTCCTGCTGACAGCAGAGCTCAGATTGAAATCCGCTCCTTGCTTTCCTGCCGTGCGGAGCATGGCGTATGCATCAAGTGCTACGGTGCGCACCTTGCAACAGGTGAGCCTGTAACCGTAGGCGAGGCAGTCGGTATCATCGCTGCTCAGTCAATCGGTGAGCCCGGTACTCAGCTTACCATGAGAACCTTCCACACCGGCGGTGCCAAGGACCAGTCCGATATCACCGAAGGTCTTCCCAGAATCGAAGAACTCTTCGAAGCCCGTAAACCCAAGACCCTTGCTATCATGAGTGAAATCGAAGGCGTTGTTTCCTTCGCTGAAATTAAAAAGAGCAAGCACGTTGTTGTTACAGGCGATGACGGTGAAGAAAAGGCATACCTTATTCCCTACGGCTTCAGAATCAGAGTTGAAGAGGGTCAGAGAATTGCCAAGGGTGAATCACTCACCGAAGGTGCTCACAATCCTCACGATATTCTTGCAATCCTCGGCGCAAATGCCGTTCACGATTACCTTATCAGAGAAGTACAGAGAACCTACCGTATGCAGGGTGTTGATATCAACGATAAGCATATCGAGGTTATCGTTCGTCAGATGATGAAGAAGGTTAAGGTTATAGAATCAGGCGATTCAACCATTCTTCCCGGCGTTGTTATTGAGAAATCAGAGCTTCGCCTTGAGAATGAAAGAATTGAAAGAGAAGCTGCCGCAAACGGAAAAGAACCTAAGTATATCAAGGTTCAGCCCACTCTTATGGGTATCACCAAGGCTTCGCTTGCTACAGATTCGTTCCTTTCCGCTGCATCCTTCCAGGAAACCACAAGAGTTCTTACCGATGCAGCCATCAAGGGCAAGAGCGATCCGCTTCTCGGCCTGAAAGAAAACGTAATTATCGGTAAACTTCTTCCTTCAGGAACGGGTATGAAGTGCTACAATAACGTCGAAGTATACCCCACCACAGGTATTTTCGGCAATATTGCTGAAAGTTTAAGTGAAGATTTGTAAAAAATGTTGACAAACCGGTTTGGTTTGTGGTAAAATGCTTACTCGTAGCGTGTTGTGAGCCGGTCAGTTAATCCGGCCGGCTCTGACATATATAAAAACTATGAAAGGAGAGATATTGCTTGCCGACCTTTAATCAGCTTGTTCGTAACGGCAGACAGACCCTCGAAAAGAAGCCCAAGGCTCCTGCGCTCTTAAAGGGACTCAACTCAAAGAAGAATGTAGTGACTAATACTCAGTCTCCCCAGAAGCGCGGCGTTTGCACCGCTGTTAAGACTGCAACCCCCAAAAAGCCCAACTCAGCTCTTCGTAAAATCGCAAGAGTTCGTCTTACAAACGGCATTGAGGTTTCAGCTTACATTCCCGGTGTTGGCCACAACCTTCAGGAGCACTCAGTTGTTCTTATTCGTGGCGGTCGTGTTAAGGACCTTCCCGGCGTTCGTTACCACATCATCCGCGGTACAATGGATACCCAGGGTGTTAACGGCAGAATGCAGGCCCGTTCCAAGTACGGCCAGAAGCGTCCCAAGGCAGCCAAAAAGTAATTCCGGCTATTTTTTAAAACGACAGAATCTTCTTGCAGGCTGAAAGGTAATCACCTTTTAACCAATGTGAGGGTATTATATATATAATGTATATGCCTTGACGTTGGCGCCACGGGGAATTTTGTCACTCGAGTACCTATGATATCTTTACTATTGAGAAGGAGGGAAGCGACGTGCCAAGAAGAGGCAATATAGCAAAACGTGACGTTTTGCCTGATCCGCTTTACAATTCAACCCTTGTCACCCGTCTTATCAACAATGTTATGTATGACGGCAAAAAGGGCGTAGCTCAGAAGATCGTTTACGATGCTTTTGAAATTATCAGAGAAAAAACCGGCAAGGAGCCCCTTGAGGTTTTCGAAGCAGCAATGGAAAATGTTATGCCTGTACTTGAAGTTAAGGCTCGCCGTGTAGGCGGTGCTACCTATCAGGTACCCATCGAAGTTCGCCCTGAGAGAAGACAGACTCTCGGCCTTCGTTGGATAACACTTTACAGCCGTGCTCGTTCAGAGAGAACCATGAAGGAAAGACTTGCAAACGAAATCATGGATGCTGTAAACCAGACCGGTTCCGCATTCAAAAAGCGCGAAGACACCCACAAGATGGCAGAGTCCAACAAGGCTTTTGCACATTTCAGATGGTAATCGCAGCTTAATTAAGCTTAACGAATTTGTTTTCTATTTAATACGGAGGATTATATGCCAAGACAGGTTTCACTTGAAAATACCAGAAACATTGGTATTATGGCTCACATTGACGCCGGTAAAACAACTACAACTGAACGTATTCTTTTCTACACAGGAAAGACTCATAAGCTCGGTGAAACCCATGACGGTTCGGCAACAATGGACTGGATGGAACAGGAGCAGGAGAGAGGCATTACAATTACCTCTGCTGCAACTACCTGCTTTTGGAAGGATCACCGTATAAACATCATCGACACTCCCGGTCACGTTGACTTCACAGTTGAAGTTGAAAGATCGCTGAGAGTTCTTGACGGTTCCGTTACGGTGCTTTGCGCCAAAGGCGGAGTCGAGCCTCAGTCCGAGACTGTATGGAGACAGGCTGATAAGTATCATGTTCCCAGAATGGTATACGTCAACAAGATGGATATCATGGGTGCTGACTTCTATCATGTTGTTGACATGATGAAGGACAGACTTAAGTGCAACGCTGTTCCCATTCAGCTCCCCATCGGTGCAGAGGCTGATTTCAGAGGCATTATCGACCTTGTTGAAATGCAGGCTGATGTTTATTATGATGATAAGGGTCTTGATGTACGCAGAGAGCCCATTCCTGCTGATATGATGGAGCTTGCTCAGAAATATCACGATGAAATGGTTGAGCACGTAGCAGAGCTTGACGATGCTCTTCTTGAAAAGTACCTTGAAGGTGAAGAACTCACCATTGATGAAATCAAAACCTGCATCAGAAAAGCAACCATAGCTAACCATATGGTTCCCGTTTGCTGCGGTACTTCTTACCGTAACAAGGGTGTTCAGCTTCTCCTTGATGCGATTGTCGATTTTATGCCCGCACCTACCGATGTTCCTGCTATTACCGGTACAAACCCCAAGACTGAAGTGGATGAAGTACGCAACTCTTCTGATGACGAGCCTTTCTCGGCTCTTGCATTCAAGATTGCTACCGACCCCTTCGTCGGTAAGCTCTGCTTCTTCAGAGTTTATTCAGGTAAGGTTGAAGCAGGAAGCACTGTTTACAATTCAACCAAGAATGCTAACGAGCGTCTGGGAAGAATTCTTCAGATGCACTCCAACCACCGTGAAGATATTGACTGCTGCTACGCAGGCGATATCGCAGCTACCGTTGGTGTTAAAAATACTACCACAGGCGATACTCTTTGCGATTCAAGGCATCCTATCGTTCTTGAATCCATGGAATTCCCTGAGCCCGTTATAAGAGTTGCTATCGAGCCCAAGACCAAGGCTGGTCAGGAGAAGATGAACATCGCTCTTATGAAGCTTGCAGAGGAAGACCCCACTTTCAGATTCTATACTGATGAAGAAACAGGTCAGACCATCATCGCAGGTATGGGTGAGCTTCACCTTGAGATTATTGTAGACAGAATGCTTCGCGAATTCCGCGTAGAAGCTAATGTCGGCCGTCCCCAGGTTGCATACCGTGAAACTATCACGAAATCTGCGGATTCCGATACCAAATATGCCCGTCAGTCAGGCGGTAAGGGCCAGTACGGTCACGTTAAGATTACAATTGAACCCAACCCCGAAAAGGGCTTTGAGTTTGTTAACAACATCGTTGGCGGCGCTATTCCCAAGGAATATATTCCCGCTGTTGAAGCAGGTCTTAAGGGCGCAATGCTCTCAGGTATCCTTGCAGGCTTCAACGTTGTTGACGTTAAGGTAACCCTCAACGACGGTTCATACCACGAGGTTGACTCCTCTGAAATGGCATTCAAGATTGCCGCATCAATGGCTCTCAAGGATGCAATGAGGAAGGCTGCTCCCGTTCTTATGGAGCCCATTATGAAGACCTCTGTTATCGTTCCCGATGAGTTTATGGGTGACGTAATCGGTGACATCAACTCTCGCCGCGGTGCCGTTCAGGGCACTGAGATGCGCACAGGCGCTGTCCAGATTGACGCAAACGTTCCGCTTTCAAATATGTTCGGCTATGCTACCACCCTGCGTTCAAAGACTCAGGGCAGAGGTCAGTACGTTATGGAGCCCAGTCATTACACTCAGGTTCCCAACTCAATAGCTGAAAAAATTGTCGGCGAAACAAAGAAATCCAACTAATTCAACTATTTTAAAAAAAAGCTTGCTTTTTTAGATTTATGTTGGTACAATATTACCATGCGTGAGCATGGAGAAAAATATTTTGTTTATTTAAAAGGGAGGAAACTCAAATGGCAAAAGAAAAATTTAACCGTTCTAAGCCCCATGTAAACATCGGCACCATCGGCCACGTTGACCACGGCAAGACCACTCTTACCGCTGCTATCACCAAGACCCTCGCTATGAAGGGCGGCGCAGCATTCGTTGATTACGCTAACATCGATAAGGCTCCCGAAGAGAGAGAGCGTGGTATCACCATCAATACTGCACACGTTGAGTATGAGACCGAAACCCGTCACTACGCTCACGTTGACTGCCCCGGCCATGCTGACTATATCAAGAACATGATC